>OZ223239.1:3387500-4054789 GCA_965140495.1 uncultured Novosphingobium sp.
GCTATATATTCACTAAGGTGATACCTTATCCACCTCACTCAAGAGTTGCCGAAGCAACCATCGAGAGAAATGGTGAAGGTGGGTTTCCCCATTCGGAAATCGCGGGATCAAAGCTTGCTCACAGCTCCCCCACGCTTATCGCAGCGTGCCACGTCCTTCATCGCCTGTACATGCCAAGGCATCCACCAAATGCTCTTACCTCACGCTTGAGAATCCACACCATCAACGACAGCCCTGCATAAAGACTGCGTTGTTTACAGGTATGAACAATAAATCTCAGCCAGATATACATCTGTATGTAACGCATCGTTGTATCGACCGACGTCCGGCCAATACGATGCGCCACGGCATCGATTAAAAAACCCATTCACAATGTCAAAGATCAGCGGGCAGATCCCGCATAACCGGTCCGAAGACCGGAAACTGTTTCGCTTCATCGCTGGAGTATCTGGTTGATTGGCTGGTGGAGCCTATCGGGATCGAACCGATGACCCCCTGCTTGCAAAGCAGGTGCTCTCCCAGCTGAGCTAAGGCCCCTTTAGCCAATCGACTATGGAAAGTGGTGGGCCTGAGAGGATTTGAACCTCTGACCTCACCCTTATCAGGGGTGCGCTCTAACCAACTGAGCTACAGGCCCACTTTCCTGCCCTGCTGGCCAAAAGGCCGCGGGCGGCGTGAGCCAGCTCAGGCGTACAGCGCTCATTGCTGAGCGCTATCTCCAGTGATGAAGGGACATGAGGACGACGGCATGTTCTTTGGAGAGGACGAAGCTCCTCCGATGGCTAGCACCGGCGCTTTCGGCCAAATCCTTAGAAAGGAGGTGATCCAGCCGCAGGTTCCCCTACGGCTACCTTGTTACGACTTCACCCCAGTCGCTGATCCCACCGTGGCTCGCTGCCCCCAAAAGGTTAGCGCACGATCTTCGGGTGAAACCAACTCCCATGGTGTGACGGGCGGTGTGTACAAGGCCTGGGAACGTATTCACCGCGGCATGCTGATCCGCGATTACTAGCGATTCCGCCTTCATGCTCTCGAGTTGCAGAGAACAATCCGAACTGAGACGGCTTTTGGAGATTAGCTCACACTCGCGTGCTCGCTGCCCACTGTCACCGCCATTGTAGCACGTGTGTAGCCCAGCCTGTAAGGGCCATGAGGACTTGACGTCATCCCCACCTTCCTCCGGCTTATCACCGGCAGTTTCCTTAGAGTGCCCAACTAAATGGTGGCAACTAAGGACGAGGGTTGCGCTCGTTGCGGGACTTAACCCAACATCTCACGACACGAGCTGACGACAGCCATGCAGCACCTGTCACTGGTCCAGCCGAACTGAAGAAAGGCATCTCTGCCAATCGCGACCAGGATGTCAAAGGCTGGTAAGGTTCTGCGCGTTGCTTCGAATTAAACCACATGCTCCACCGCTTGTGCAGGCCCCCGTCAATTCCTTTGAGTTTTAATCTTGCGACCGTACTCCCCAGGCGGATAACTTAATGCGTTAGCTGCGCCACCCAAACTCCAAGAGCCCGGACAGCTAGTTATCATCGTTTACGGTGTGGACTACCAGGGTATCTAATCCTGTTTGCTCCCCACACTTTCGCACCTCAGCGTCAATACTTGTCCAGCGAGTCGCCTTCGCCACTGGTGTTCTTCCGAATATCTACGAATTTCACCTCTACACTCGGAATTCCACTCGCCTCTCCAAGATTCTAGTCATCCAGTTTCAAAGGCAGTTCCGGGGTTGAGCCCCGGGCTTTCACCTCTGACTTGAAAAACCGCCTACGCGCGCTTTACGCCCAGTAATTCCGAACAACGCTAGCTCCCTCCGTATTACCGCGGCTGCTGGCACGGAGTTAGCCGGAGCTTATTCTCCAGGTACTGTCATTATCATCCCTGGTAAAAGAGCTTTACAACCCTAAGGCCTTCATCACTCACGCGGCATTGCTGGATCAGGCTTTCGCCCATTGTCCAATATTCCCCACTGCTGCCTCCCGTAGGAGTCTGGGCCGTGTCTCAGTCCCAGTGTGGCTGATCATCCTCTCAGACCAGCTATAGATCGTCGGCTTGGTAGGCCATTACCCCACCAACTACCTAATCTAACGCGGGCTCATCCTTGGGCGATAAATCTTTGGTCCGAAGACATCATCCGGTATTAGCACAAATTTCTCTGTGTTATTCCGAACCCAAGGGCAGATTCCCACGCGTTACGCACCCGTGCGCCACTAAGCCCGAAGGCTTCGTTCGACTTGCATGTGTTAGGCATGCCGCCAGCGTTCGTTCTGAGCCAGGATCAAACTCTCAAGTTTGTGTCACGATACAAAGGCCACGATCAAAGACCGCCAGACCCAAGCACCGAACTTCAGGAGCCGATACCTGCACTTGTCAAACGTATGGATACGAAGGACATATAAGGTATCGACTGACTATACCGGTTACCGGAGCCCAAAGACCCCCGGACCGGGCGCCGTCGCCCACATGTCCCTTCATCAAAAACCTACAATGTCAAAGAACCACCAACACCCTGCCATCAAGACAAGAACTGGCGGACAACCATCGTTCCCCGTTTCTTGCGACCCGGGGGACTAGCTGTCCGTCTCTGTTGGCGACCGCCTCGGTACCGGTGAAATCCGGCGTCGTCCGCTGCGGTGAGAGGCCCTCTAAAAGCACCCCATGATTCGGTCAAACACTTTCTTCAAAAAAGTTTCGAAAAATTCCGAACCGAAGGAAAACCGTGAGTTTTGCGCTCCTGAACCTCAATATGGTGCGATTTCGCCCGGTTTCAAGCCGGGGCTGGCAGGCACTGCGATGCGATGTCTGCGGAGAGGTCTGCCCCGCCCTCGTCTCACACCCTTTGTTTACCATGCAGCGCTAATCCGGAGGCGTGCACTTACGGGCGCCTGCCGCGTCCAAATAACCGGGAACCGTTCATAGATGCCGACACCGGCGATCAGCGTTGCAATGAGCGTCTACAATGGCGAGCGCTTTCTCGCGCTCGCGATAGAGAGTGTTTTGGCGCAGGAGTTCACCAACTTCGAATTCCTGATCGTCGACGACGGCTCGACCGATTCCTCCCCGCAGATGATCCGCAGCTATGCGGAATCGGATTCGCGTATCCGCCCTATCCTTCGCGAGAATCGCGGATTGATCGCCAGCCTCAACGAGATGATCGAAACCGCCCGCGCCCCGATCATCGCGCGCATGGATGCCGACGACATTTGCCGGCCCGACCGTTTCGGCAAGCAAATCGCCTTTCTCGAGCAACATCCCGACTACGGCGTCGTCGGCAGCTGGAGCGAAGATATCGGTGAATTCGGGGAACCGCTCACGCGGATCGGCATGGCCGACCATCCGCTGACGCATGAACAATTGCTGCAGGCCATCGAAGTCGGCGGACAGCTCATCTGTCATCCCGCCGCGATGTACCGGCGCGACATCGTTCAGTCGGTAGGCTGCTATCACGCTGCCTTCCGACATTGCGAGGACCTCGATCTCTGGCTGCGGCTCGCCAGCGTGACCAAGCTCGGCAATATCCCCGAACGGCTTCTCCGCTACCGTCGCTATCCCGGACAAGTGTCTTCGCGGCATGCCACCGAGCAGCAGATCGGCACTGCCGTCGCCCAGGCCGCATGGCGCGAACGCAAGGCCGGACGTCCTGATCCGACCGAAACGCTCGACCGCCTGCCCCCGATCGACGAGCTCGATGCACTCTTCGGACATGCCGGCGTATCCCATCGGGTCCGCGAGCAAGTCGCGCTGGGCCTGCGCTATTCGGCCAGTGCCATGCGCGACGAAGGATTCGACCTGCTGGTTACACACTTGCGCGAAGGCGGCCGGCGTGACGGCATGTGGCGCACGGTCCTGCGGCTTCTGCGTTTCGGCGAGCCGATGCGCGCGCTGCGCCTGGCGGCAACGCTGACCAGGTCGCAGGCCGCCTGAGCCGGTGGCGGACGAATCCTCTTCCACGCTCGAAGCCGCGCCAGATAACGGACGCGGTACCGGCAGCGTGAAATCGGCCGCGCTGTGGGCTGCGGCCAGCCAGTATTCGCAGTTCGCGCTGCAGTTCATCACCTCGGTCATCATCTCGCGCTTCTTCCTGAAGCCGGAGGAGATCGGCCTGTTCTCCGTCGCACTGGCGGCCGCGATGATCCTTTCGATCATTCAGGACTTCGGGCTGACGCGCTATCTCGGACGGCATCCCACGGCGGACGAGGACACCGTCCGGCACTGCACGGTCATCGCCGTGTCCTTCTCCTTCATCCTGGCGGCGCTGATTCTCGCGATCGCATGGCCGGTCGCCGCGTTCTATTCCGAACCGCGGCTGTTCCCGATCCTCGGCCTGATCGCCGCATCCTATCTGCTCAATCCCTGGAGCATCGTTCCGGTCGCCCTGCTATCGCGCAAGCTGGACTTTCGCGGGACGTTCATGGTCAATGCCTCCGGCGCGGTGGCCAACAGCGGCAGCGCGCTGGCGCTGGCAGCACTCGGCTTCTCTGCGGAATCGCTCGCCTGGGCCATGATCGTGCAGGCCGCCGTGCGCGCGGTGATGGCGCAGGCCCTTCGCCCGACGCCGCTCACTTTCAAGGTCCGTCTGGCCCGTGCCAAGGAGATCATCGGGTTCGGCGCCAGCAGCGCCCTGCTCTACCTCTCGGGCGGAATCGGCATGCGCACGCCCGACCTGATCGTCGGCCGCATGCAGGGAATGAGCGCGGCCGGCCTCTATAGCCGCGGCGTCGCTCTGGCCGCGCAGCTCCACTACCTCGTCGCCGGCGCTGTCGGCGCGATCTATTATCCGACCTTCGCACGCCTGCGCGACGAAGAGAAAGACCTGGGCCCCTATTACGAGCGTGTCGTCGCCGCACACGGTGCAATCGTGTGGCCGGCCATGGCGCTGCTGGCCGTCCTATCGCAGCCGGTGATCCTGCTGCTCTACGGCCCCAAGTGGGTCGATGCCGCTCCCCTGCTCGCCTATGTGGCGCTGGCGGAGTGCTTCTTCGTCGCCTTGCCACTTCACATGGACCTGCCGATCCTGCTCGGCCGCCTGCGCCAGCTGCTCTACTTCAACCTTGCCGACACGGCGCTGTCCGTCGCCACGCTCATGGCGGGCGCGGCGATCGGGGTCGAAGCGGCAGCTGCCTCGCGCATCGTCTACGGACTGGGCTGGTTCTTTCTCTACGCCTTCTGGATGCAGCGTCTGGTCGGCTTCGCCTGGAGCAAGGTGCTACGGATCTACGGCGCCAGCCTTGGCGTTGCGCTGGTGACGATCATGCCGGCACTCTACGCGGTGTTCGTCTGGCGCAGCCCCAGCACGCTGGGCTTCATCGACTTCGGCCTGACCGCCGCAGCCTCGGCGCTGGCATGGCTCGCCGCGATCTTTGCGCTGCGCCATCCGGCCCGCGAGGACCTTGTCGGCATGGCCCTCCACATCCTTGGCCCCCTGCGCGAGCGTCTCAAACTTCGCCTCGCCTGAAAGTGGCGCTTTTCCGGAAATCGTGATAATAATGTTTCACGAGGAAAGGCAGGCGAGCAATACGCCTGCGGGAGAGGGATATGTCTGGAACTGCATTGGCCCTGGCTCTGCTGATTGCCGACCCGGTAATTCTGGGAAGCGAGCCGCTGGCGATCACCGATGATACCGACGTTGCCAGCGAGACCCTGCAGGGGCAGGCGGACCGCGATCAGCGCATGACCGTGGACGTCGCGGTTCAAGGCCACGGCCCCTATCGATTCCTGATCGACACCGGATCACAGCGCACCGTGGTCTCGACGGCAGTTGCCGGCAATCTCGGCCTGCCCCTCGGACCGCGCGTGCGTATCGTCGGCATGGCCGGGCGCGATCAGGTCGACACGGCCCAGCTGGACAGTCTCGATATCGGCAAACAGTCTTTCTACGGCCTCACGGTGCCCTTGCTGGAAGACCGGCACATCGGCGCCGACGGCATCATCGGCACCGACAGCCTGCAACACCAGCGCGTGCTGCTCGACTTCGCGAAGAACACCATCACCATCGGCGAGCGGCGCGAGCTGGGTGGGAACCGGGGCTACGACATCGTCGTGCGAGCCCGCCGGCGTTCGGGCCGCCTGATCATGACCAATGCCGAGATCGACGGCATCCGGGTTAACGTCGTCGTCGATACAGGCTCGAGTACGACCGTGGGCAACCGGGCGCTCCAGCGCGCCTTGCGCGACAAGCAGATGGGACAGGCCACACTCACCAGCGTCACCGGCCATACGATCTCGGCCAACATGGGGCTGGCAAACCGGCTGAACGTGGGCCGCCTCTATGTCGAGAACGTGCTGATCGCCTTTGCCGATGCGCCCGCCTTCACCGAACTCAAGCTCGACAAGCGCCCGGCGATCTTCCTCGGCATGCGCGAACTGCGCGGTTTCAAGCGCGTCGCCATCGATTTCAATTCGCGCAAGATCCTGTTTGACCTGCAGCAGTAGCCATCGCAGCGATTGTTTTGCGCGGTATCTGGCCTAAATAGCGGCGATGCCGCCAGATACAGCCGTTCACGATCCCAACGCCCGCCATGACGGGTGGCGCACGCTGCTGCGCTTCCTTCCCTACCTCTGGCCCCGCGACAACAAGGCGCTGCGCTGGCGCATCGTCATCGCCTGTCTGTTCATCCTGGCCTCCACCGGCGCGCAGCTGATCCTGCCCTACCTGCTCAAGTGGGCGGTCGATGCGATGGGCGCGACGGGGCCCAAGCTGCTGCAACTGGCGATGTGGACCGTGCTCGGCTACGCCGCCGGTCGCTTCGCGCAGACCGCTTTCAACAACCTGCGCAATATCGTGTTCGAGCGCGTCGGGCAGGACGCGACGCGCGCGCTGGCCGAAAACGTGTTCGCGCAGTTGCACCGGCTTTCCTTGCGCTTCCACCTGGGGCGGCGGACCGGCGAAGTCACCAAGACCATCGAGCGCGGCACCAAGAGCATCGACACGATGCTCTACTTCATGCTGTTCAACATCGCGCCGACCGTGCTGCAGTTGGTCGTCGTCGCGGTGATCTTCTGGCTCAACTTCGGCCCCGGCCTTGTCGCGGCAACGGCCCTGGCGATCGGCGCGTACATCTGGGTCACGCGCACGATTACCGAATGGCGCACCAAGCTGCGCGAGCAGATGAACCGCCTCGACGGCCAGGCCCTCGCCCGCGCGGTCGACTCGCTGCTCAACTACGAGACGGTGAAGTACTTCTCGGCCGAAGCGCGCGAAGAAGCCCGCTATGCCAAGGCAACGCGCGCCTATGCAGAAGCGGCTGTGAAGAGCGAGAACTCGCTCGGCATGCTCAACATCGCGCAGGCTGTCGTGGTCAATCTGCTGATGGCCTTCGCGCTCGCGTGGACGGTATGGGGCTGGTACCAGGGCAAGTACACGGCGGGTCAGCTCGTCTTCGTGCAGACCTATCTTACCCAGCTGTTCCGGCCGCTCGACATGCTCGGCATGGTCTATCGCACGATCCGGCAGGGCCTCATCGACATGGCCGAGATGTTCCGCCTGATCGACACCGATGTGGAAGTCTCGGACAAGCCCGGCGCCCCGGCGCTGATCATCCGCAAACCCTCCGTGGCCTTCGACAACGTACAGTTCGGCTATGAGAAGGATCGTGCGATCCTCAATGGGCTGTCGTTCGAGGTGCCTGCCGGTCGCAACTACGCCATCGTCGGCCCCTCGGGCGCTGGTAAATCGACTCTCGCGCGCCTGCTGTTCCGTTTCTACGATCCGCAGGACGGCCGCATCCTGATCGACGGACAGGACATCAAGAACGTCACGCAGGCCTCCGTACGCGCGGCCATCGGCATCGTTCCGCAGGACTCGGTGCTGTTCAACGACACCATCGGCTACAACATCGGTTACGGACGCGAAGACGCCACGCAGGCCGAAATCGAAACGGCCGCCCGAGGCGCGGCGCTGATGGGCCTGATCGACCGGCTGCCCAAGCGCTTCGACACCGAAGTCGGCGAACGCGGCCTCAAACTCTCGGGCGGCGAAAAGCAGCGCGTGGCGATTGCCCGCACGCTGGTGAAGAACCCGCCGATCCTCGTCCTCGACGAAGCGACCAGCGCACTCGACACCCGCACCGAGCAGGACATTCTCACGACACTGCACCGCGTGGCCGAGCATCGCACCTCGATTTCCATCGCCCACCGCCTGTCGACGATCGCGGACGCCGACCGGATTCTCGTCCTGAACGAAGGCCGGCTCGAGGAAAGCGGCACCCACGGCGAGTTACTGCGCTATGGCGGGCTCTATGCCGAAATGTGGTCGCGGCAGGCCGCCGAGGCCGAGGAAATGGGCGAAGCGGCAGAGTAGCGGCAAACCGCTCCGGACCATCGACGGGTTGCGCGAAACGGCCCGATAAGGCATTAGCGCCGGCGTATTTTGCTGCGGGTGCGAAGACGCCTGCCTTTTTCCGAAATCGGCCGAGCCTGCATCTGCGCGTGGCGCGGCCCTATTGCGGCTGGACTGTGAGATGGCTTTTTTCAGCAACTTCCGAGAGGAATGGTTCGGAAATATCCGGGCCGATATCCTTGCCGGTATCGTCGTCGCGCTCGCGCTGATTCCCGAAGCGATCGGCTTCTCGATCATCGCCGGCGTCGATCCGGCCGTGGGCCTTTGGGCCTCGGTTGCCATTGCCATCGTGATCTCGTTCACCGGCGGCCGTCCGGGCATGATTTCCGCCGCGACGGCATCGGTTGCCGTGCTGGTGATTCCGCTCGTGCGCGAACATGGCGTGGACTACCTGTTCGCGGCCACGATCCTAATGGGCATTTTCCAGATCATCGCCGGTCTGCTGCGGCTCAATCTGGCCATGCAGTTCGTGTCGCGATCGGTGATCACAGGGTTCGTCAATGCGCTGGCGATCCTGATCTTCATGGCGCAGCTGCCGCAGCTCATGGACGTGACCTGGCACACCTATGCGATGGTGCTGGGCGGCCTCGCGATCATCTACCTGTTCCCGCGGATCACCACGGCCGTGCCCTCCCCGCTGGTGTCGATCATCGTGCTCTCCGCGCTGTCGATCGGTTTCGGTCTGCCCGTCCATACCGTGGCGGACATGGGTGAACTGCCCTCGGGCCTGCCCAGCTTCGGCCTGCCGAACGTTCCCTTTACCTGGGAAACCTTCCGGATCATCGCCCCCACCGCCGGCGCCATGGCCGCCGTGGGTCTGCTCGAATCGCTGCTGACGGCGCAAATCGTCGACGACATGACCGACACCGATTCCTACAAGCGCTACGAGTGCCGGGGTCAGGGCATCGCCAACCTCGTTGCGGCCATGTTCGGCGGCATGGGCGGTTGCGCCATGATCGGCCAGTCGGTGATCAACATCACCTCGGGCGGCCGAGGGCGCCTGTCCTCGTTCGTCGCCGGCTTCTTCCTTTTCATTCTGCTGGCCGTGCTCGGACCCTACGTCGGGCAGGTGCCGATGCCCTCGCTGGTCGCCGTCATGATCATGGTGTCGATCGGGACCTTCTCGTGGAACTCGATCCCGAACCTGCGCCGCCATCCGTGGCAGAGCTCGGTCGTCATGATCACCACCGTGGTGGTCGTCGTCGCGACGCACGACCTCTCGCTGGGCGTGGGTGCCGGCGTGCTGCTCTCGGGCATCTTCTTCGCTCAGAAGGTGCAGCGCCTGTTCCGCGTCGAACGCCAGATCAGCGAAGACGGTCAGACCGCGACCTACATCGTCTCGGGCGAGATCTTCTTCGCCTCGGTCCACCGTTTCGTGGAGCAGATGCAGACCGATCAGGAGACCGCGCCCAAGGTCATGATCGACATGACCCACGCCCATCTGTGGGACATCTCCTCGGTCGATGCGCTGGACAAGATCGTCGGCAAGCTCGCCAAGGGCGGCGCCGATGTGCAGGTGATCGGCTACAATCAGGCGAGCGCCGACATCGTCGACAAGTTCGCATTGCACGACAAGACCGGCTTCGAACTGGGTACCGTGCCGCACTGATCGGCACTGCGTTCGTCACGGCGTATAAAAGAGAAGGCGGGGCTCAACGAACCCCGCCTTCTCTTTACGTAAAGCCGCGCTTCAAACCGAATCCGGATAGATCGGCTTGATATCGACCGGGATCGAACCCATCGATTCAATCGCCGCTTCGGCCTGTGCATCGAGCTTGGCCCATTTGGCCATGAACGCCTTGGTGCCTTCGTAATCGCCCTTGGCCTGCAGCATCAGGATATCGTGCAGCAGGCTGCGCACACCCGCCTCCATCTTCGCATCGTCGACCACATAGCGCTTGGTCGCCGGATCGTAGGTGAAGCCGCCATGATCGCGCAGATAGGCATACTGCAGCGCGGCCCCCTTGCCGTGGGCCTCGACCGCGCCGAAGCGCACCGCGCGGAAGATGCCCGTGAAGTAGGTGGCGAACAGCTGCGGCTTCTCGGACGCCGGGATCTCGCCCTTGTCCATCATCAGCAGGATGTTCCACACGCCCGCGACATCGGCCTTGGCTTCCTCCAGCGCCGAGCCCTGCTCCTTGAGCATCTTGTCGACGGTGGTCTTCTCGCCGTTCACCGTGATCGTGCCCGGCCCGAGGCTGTGCGACAGCTCGTGGAACAGCGTCTCGTACTGCATGTACTTCTTGGCGACGAGACCGGCCTGATCGGGCTTGAGCACCAGCGCGCCCATCGGCTTCAGGATGCGCTCGAACTTGGCGCCCAGCACATTTGAAAGGATCACCTTCTTCGCGCCCTTGGCCTCGCGCACGCGCTCATCGTTGGGCAGGTTGAAAGCGATGGTCTGCACACCGGGCACGTTGTCGCCGCCGCCGTGCACCTGCTCGGCCACCGCGATCGGGCTGGCGAAGCCGCGCTGGAAGTTCTTGTACTGATCCTCGATCGGAAGGTTGGCTTCCATGTCCTTGAGGTAGTTCTTGTACTTGGCGAGCGCGGCGGACTCTTCCGGGTCCTTGAGCGTCACGAAGCTTTCGAAGGCCGTCTTCGCGCCCATCAGGCGATCAGTATAGACCTCGTAAGGCCCGATCGCGATTTCGATGGGGGTGTCCTTCAGGTCCATCCACGCCAGTTCGCTGGCGAAATAGTCATCATCGAGGAATGCCTTGGCGCGCAGGCTCAGGAATTTCTTGAGGCTGGGATTACTGGTCCTGGCTGCGGCCTGTTCGAGAAGCCTGGCTGCCGGTTCCAGCCATTGCCGGTATTCCACCGAGTAAGGCACGGCAACCAGCTTTTCGCCTTCGCGCTTCACCACGGTGTAGGGGCTGAGCAGTTCGTCCTTCTGCTCGGGATGCGCGGCGATATAGGCTTGCAGTTCCTCGCGCGTCAGGTCCTCGGGATAGAAGCCCGCGCCTTCGGGCATCGGCGTCGCCCCCCAGAAAGGATGCAGTTCGGCCAGTGTATCCCAAGGGCCGAAATTGCGGTCGAACATTTCGAGCAGCAGATCGCGGTCCGCGCGGCGGTTTACCGAGATCGCTCGGCGGATCTGCGGGTTCTCGGCATAGCGCTGGCGCAGATAGACCTCGTCCAGCAGGTCCGACGCCTTGATCAGCAGGTTCACCACCTCGCGCTGTTCGGCGTTGAGAAAGCCGGTTTCGACATCCATGTCGATCACCGCAAGCTTCGCCTTCTGTGCGGCAAGACTATAGGCCGGTTCGGCCGGAGCCGGCGTCTCGGCGGGAGCGACAGGCGCAGAGGCAACCTCGCTGGGTGCCTGCGCACAGGCCGCACTCGCCAGCAGCAGCGCGGCAGAAGAAAGATATCGGGTCGTTTTCATGGGGGGAATTTCCGTCATTTCAGCAATGACGGCACCCTAGCCCGCTACCGCCCCGGTGCAAGCCCGACTGCGGCACCGCTCCACGGCCTCAGAGTGGATCGAATTCGAGATGCAGGCTCTTCAAGGCGCGCAACACGTAGGTCGGCTCGTATTCGAACCGCCGCGCGCCTTCGGGGCCATGGTGCGCTTCGGACAGGCGGATGTTGCCCATACGTGCAAGCAGCCTTTCGATGCTGGTCGCCACTTCGCGTCGGGCCAGCGGAGCGCCGATGCAGGTATGCGCGCCGCGCCCGAAGGCGAGGTGCTCCTTGAGCTTGGGGCGGTCCATGTCGAAAGTATGCGGATCGGGGAAGCGGCGCGGATCGCGGTTGGCCGCCATGTGACTCATCAGGATCGGCGTACCCGCCTTGATCACCACACCGCCCAGCGTCGTCGTCTTCTGGCAGATGCGTCCGCCGCTCTTTACCGAGCCGTCGTAGCGCAGCAGTTCCTCGATGAAGGTCTCGATCCGTTTTGGATCGGCGCGCAGTTCCGCCTGAATATCCGGCCGTATGGCGATGACCTTGAAGCCGTTCGCCAGCAGGCGGTTGGTTGTGTCCTGCCCGGCACCGAACAGAAACGCAGCCAGTCCGGTCACATCCACCAACGAGGGCTTGGAACCATCGGGAAAAGTCGCCTGCGCCAGTTCGTTGAGGATATCCTCGTGCGCCAACAGACCCCGCAGGGGCGTGAGCAGCGGGTGATTGGCGATGCGCCGCCGCGCGATGAGGCCGAACAGATCCTTGCCCACCGGGACAAGGGGGTTTTTCATCATGTCTTCCTTGGTCGCGTCCATCGGCACCGGCAGCGTGCCTTCGAGCAGACGCCGGCACTTTTCGCGCATCTTGTCCGACAGGCCGAGCAGATCGGAAATCACGAGCGCGCCATAAGGCCCGCCATATTGCCGCACGATGTCCACTCTACCGTCGGCATGGAACTCATCGATCAGGCCCTCGGCCGTGGCCAGCAGTTGCGGTTGCAGCTGCTTGAGCCGGCTCGGCGTAAACAGGCGCGAGAGCACCGAGCGGAGATCGGCGTGTCGGTTCCCTCGCTCGGCCACGATCTGGTCGGCGAAATCGATGTTCTTGCGCGCCGCCTCCAGCTCTTCGGAGATGTCGTCGCCCTCGGGGGTGAACGGCAGTTCCACCAGACCGCCGGTGACGGCGTTGATCTCGGAGAAATGCTCGGTGTCGAGCATCAGCTCGATGGTTTCTTCATAGCCGACGACCGCCACGGCATCGCGATGCGGCAACTTCACGACAGGCCCTTGCTGACGAAGGTAGTCGAAATAAGCGTGCGGATCGTCCACCAGTGAGACGTCCGTGTACCAATCGGCGTTTTCGTAAGACACGCGCCCACTCTCCCGTATTTTTATGATCCTTTGTGTATCACAATTACCGGCTCAGTCAATGTGGAGAGACGTGCTAGAGGCTCGGGCATGACACCCGTCGAACCCGTTCTGCCCCCTGCCCTCGATCTGATCGGGATTGCCGTTTTCGCACTGACCGGCGCGCTGGTTGCCGCGCGCTTGCAGCAGACGTTCGTGACCGTCGCCTTCTTCGCGCTCGTGACCGGCGTCGGCGGCGGATCCTTGCGCGACCTGCTGATCGGCGCCCCCGTCTTCTGGGTGCAAGATCGCACCGTGGCGCCGGTGTGCCTCGCGGTCGCGCTGGTGGCGTGGTTCACGCCGGTTCGATGGTGGGAAGGACGTCTGCTGGAGTGGGCGGACGCGCTGGGCGTAGCCGTCTATTCGGTGCTCGGCACGATCAAGGCGCTGGCCTGGGGTGTGCCGATCGTCCCGGCCATCCTGATGGGTGTGGTCACCGGATGCGTGGGCGGAATCATCCGCGACGTTCTGGCGCACCAGCCATCCATTCTGATGCGCCCCGAGCTCTATGTGACTGCCGCCGCGCTGGCGGCGGTCCTGGCCGCCGCCGGCATGACGCTGGGACTGGCACCCTGGCTGACCTGGGCTATTGCCGTCGCCGCCGGCTTTGCCCTGCGCGGCGCGGCGATCCACTGGTCGCTGGGCCTGCCCACCCACAAGGGGCCGAGCTAGAGCAAAGCGCTAGATCAGCGCCCGCCCGTCGACCGCCACCGAGCGGATCTGCCCGCTGTCATCGACACTGCAGGCATAGCCGCGCCCGTCCTCAAGCTGGCCCTCGACGCTGTAGCGTTCGCCATAGCGGCGCACGTTGTCGACCGAACCGATCCGGCGCTCGCCGCGCTCGAGTTCATCCGCGCAGGCATCCACGGCCGCATCGAAACTGCCGGAGGCAGCCGGCGGACCGCCCGGATAGCTGCTGCCGCCATAGGCAGGCGGCGGCGGGGTCTCGTCATAGCGGGCATCACGCTCGTCGTAGGCCGGGCCGCCCGGATAGCGGTACTGCTCTTCGCGAGCCTTGTCCCGGTTGGACTTGCTTGCGGCGCTGGCGATGGCGGCGATGCCGCCGACGATCAGCAGGCCGGCAAGCACGTCGCCGCCGTCGATGCCGTTGTTGCGGTGATGGTGATGGTGACGCCCCCAGCGATCGTAGCCGCGCGCGAAAGCGGGCGTCGCCGTCATCGAGAGCGCAGCCAGAGCCGCAAGCGAAGCGGCCGTACGTGAGCGAAAGAACTTCATTGGAGACTATCCCACACCCGGCGCGCACAGTCCGCGCCGCCCATGATTAACAGACGTTAGGCGGCCCATGCTGTCTTCGGCATGAACCGCCTTGCGCCTTCAGGATCGATCAAAGACCGCGAATTCCCTTGAAGTCGAGATCCGCGACACGGCCGCGATAATCGACCTTGCAGGTGAACCGGCCCGAATCGTAGCCCCGCACCGAGCGGTTCCAGCCACGATGGTCGTTGCCCCACCCGCGACCATAATGCCGGTCGCCGCTGCGCCAGTGGCGGCCCATGGTGTTCACGGCAATGCGACCCTTGATCTTGTAGCCATAGCGCTTGCGATCGACGTCGCGGATATCGGTTACCTTCGCGCGGCCGCCATAGCTGTAGCGGTTGGCCGTGCGCGTGGCTGCGGCGACGCACCGCTGAACGGCGCTGCGCGGATTGACGCCCCGGCGGTAGTCGTAACGACCGCGGCGATTGTCACGACGGTCATAGCGGCGATCCCACCGGTTGTCGTAACGATAGCGATCACGGTCGTTGTTGCTGGCGGCGGCTGCGATGGCAGCAATGCCGCCGATCACAACGGCACCCGCGATAACGTCGCCGGCATCGATGCCGCCGCGGTCGCGTGCCTGTGCCGGAGCGGCCGCCGAAACCGCCATGGCACCGGCGGCGGCGGTTCCGATCAGAGTCTTCGTAAAGGTCTGCATGGCTCTTGTTCCTCGCTACACCCGGAACGGAATGTCCCGCGATGTTTCCCTTTTACCAAAGGGGCCGTGAGGTGAGCCTGAACCCTATCTACAGACATCGTTCATATTTTAAGACCGTTTCCTGAACAGCATCACTGACGCAGCGAAAGCCCGGTCCACTGCGCCAGAAACGCCAGGATATCCGCGCCTTCCTCGATCGCCTTGTCGGTCGGCTTGCCCGAGCCATGCCCGGCGCGCGTCTCGATCCGGATGAGGTGCGGCTTGTCGCCAAGGTCGGCAGCCTGCAGCGCTGCCGTGTACTTGAACGAGTGGCCGGGGACCACGCGATCGTCGGTGTCTGCCGTGGTCACCAGAATCGCCGGGTAGTCCACTCCATCGCGGATGTTGTGGTAGGGCGAATAGGCCCGCAGCACCTTGAAGTCCGCCTCGCGGTCCGGATAGCCGTAGTCGTCGACCCAATAGCGCCCGGCGGTGAAACGGTCGAAGCGCAGCATGTCCATCACGCCGACCTGCGCGACGGCCGCCGCGAACAGGTCCGGCCGCTGATTGACAACGGCCCCCACAAGCAGGCCGCCGTTGGACCCGCCCTGGATCGCAAGGCCATCCTTCTTTGCGATGCCCTGTTCGATCAGGAATTCACCGGCTGCGATGAAATCGTCGAACACGTTCTGCTTGTTCGCGCGGCGCCCGGCATCGTGCCATTCACGCCCGTACTCGCCGCCGCCGCGCAGGTTCGCCAGTGCAAAGGCGCCGCCCGCCTCGAGCCATGCCATGCGCGTCGCCGAAAAGCCGGGAGTCAGCGCCACATCGAACCCGCCGTAGCCATAAAGGAGCGTCGGCACCGGCGTTCCCGCTTCTGCCACGGCCTTGCTGCGCACGATGAACATCGGCACGCGCGTTCCGTCCTTCGAGGTGTAGAAGCGCTGTTCGACCAGATAGGCATCGGGATCGTAGCAGAGGCTCGGCTGGGCGAACGGCTTGCTCTTTCCGGTCTCGATATCCATCCGGTAGATCGCCGCCGGGCAGTTGAAGCTGGTGAAGGCGAAGAATGTTTCCGGATCACCGGGCTTGCCGCGAAAGCCGGAAGCCGTGCCGATCCCGTTGAGCGCCAGCTTCCGCCCGGGAGAGCCGTCGAGCCCCACGATCTCGGCATGGCTCGCCGCATCGCGCATATAGTTGAGGACGAGCTGATCGCCGACGATACCGGCGCGTTCGAGGATATCGTCGCGCTCGGGCACCAGTTCACGCCACTCGGGCGCATCCGCTTCCAGATCGATCGAAACCAGACGATAGCGCGGGGCGTCGTTGTTGGTGACGAACCACAGGTAGTGCCCGGCCCCTTCGACAAGCTTCCAGTCATCGGCAAAGCCCGTGACCAGCGGCCGCGCTTTCCACCCGTCGCGCTTGCGATGGGCGAGATCGATCACGTGCACTTCATAGCGCGCATCGGTGCCGACGTGGCTGGTGATCACGGCGAGCCGGCCATCCTGCGTCACCTGTGCGCTATGGCCGTAGTCCGGGTGATCGGGCGTGGCGTAGACCAGTTCGTCCTGAGCCTGCGGCGTGCCGAGTCGGTGGAAATAGACCGCCTGATTGTAATTGAGCGACTGGAACGCGGCGCCCTCTTCAGGCGCGGGGAAACGCGAATAGAGGAAGCCCTCCTCGCCCACCCACGCCAGCGCCGTGAACTTCGCCCAGCGAATTTCGTCGTCGAGCGTTTTGCCGGTCTTCACATCGAGGACCCTCAGGATACGCCAGTCGGTGCCGCCGTCCTGCACGCTATAGAGCAGGTAATGCCCCTTGTCCGACGGCTCCCACGCATCGAGCGCGGTGGCGCCGTCCTTGGCCCATGCGTTCGGATCGATCAGCAGTTCCGGATCGCCACCCAGCCCCTTGCGTACGAAGAGCTGCGCCTGCGGCTGCAGCCCGGTGTTGCGCGTGTAGAAGTAACGCTTGCCCGCCTTCACCGGCAGACCGAAGCGTTCGAAGTCCATGAAGGCGCGGATCCGCTCGGCGAAATGCCCGCGCTGGGTCAGCCCGGCCAGATAGCTTTCCGTAACCGCATTTTCGCGCGCGACCCAGTCGGCCACTTCGGGCGCGTTGCGTACGTCGGCTTCGAGCCAGCGATAGGGATCGGCGATCTGTTCGCCGAAGTGGTCTTCGACGATGCTGTCGCGGCGGGTTTCGGGATAAGTGATTTCAGGCATGGGTTCAGCGGTAATGGAGGCCGAGACGGCCAGCCACAAGCCCCCGATCAGCGCCCGCAGGCGGAACATGCTTCTCTCCCAACGCAAAAGCGGTCGCGAGCCTAGCACTCGCGACCGCTTTTCGTAATCCTTACGGACGTGAGGCTCAGGCCTCTGCGTATTCCTCGGTCTCGGCTTCGACCGGACCCGAATCCTGACCCTTGGCATCGGTGTCGCGGTCGACCAGTTCGATGATCGCGATCGGGGCGGCGTCCGAAGCGCGGATGCCGGCCTTGATGATGCGGGTGTAGCCACCGTTGCGACCGGCATAACGCTCGGCCAGGACGTCGAACAGCTTCTTTTCCTGCGTCTCGTCCATCAGGCGCGCGTGCGCGAGACGACGGTTCGACAGGCCGCCACGCTTGGCCAGCGTGATCAGCTTTTCGATGTAGGGACGCAGTTCCTTCGCCTTGGGCGTGGTGGTCTGGATCTGCTCGTGCTTGATGAGCGCGGCTGCCATGTTGCGCAGCAGGGCGGCGCGGTGGCTGGAGGTGCGCTGCAGCTTACGCTGACCGTACTTATGACGCATGTCTTGTCTTCCTGTTCGTCAGGCAGCCGTTCAAGGTACTGCCCGCCGGGCGATGTGGTGCGGCCACCGCCCATAACCGATTCACGTACGAGTGAAGCGCGCCCTCAATACGAAAACCGCGAGAGAGTCAAGGGCAGGAACCTTAACCGTAGCCGCCGCGTGTCGATTTTGAGTCAATCGCAAGCCAGGCAGACAGTGCTGCCATAGCCCCCATCAGCAGGCCAGCCAGCGAATAGACCAACAGGGCTACTATGTATCCTGTTACATTGCCTGCCCTAGTTACCGTTGTCTCGTGAAGGTCAAGCACAACCGTGTGAGTTGCGAAACCGCTGGCCGCACGCCACAGAAAATACAAACCTGCACCGCCGAACCATACTGCTCCTAAGCCCCATGCCACACGCCTTAGCCATTGAGGCGCACGTGAGGGCCGCGAAATTCGATTCCCGAGCAAGAGCAAGGCGATCGCCGAGGCCACCGATTTCAGCGCGTCGCCCCATTCAAAGGGCAAGCCGGTCGCCCAACGATATGTCCACGAAAGACCCAAGCACACAATTGCTATGCCGAGATAGACAAGAAACCTCATCGTTCGATGCTACACGCTCTCACGTGATGGCCTCAAGAAAAAGACCCCGCAGTTTCCCGCGAGGCCCTCTTCAACTTGCCATCGGAGTGTCCGATCAGCCCAGCAGTTCCTGCTCGAGCTTCTTGGCCATCTCTTCGATGTTCTCGGGCGGCCAGCCCGGGATGTCCATGCCGAGGCGCAGGCCCATCGAGGAAAGGACTTCCTTGATCTCGTTGAGCGACTTGCGGCCGAAGTTCGGCGTGCGGAGCATCTCGGCCTCGGTCTTCTGCACGAGATCGCCGATGTAGATGATGTTGTCGTTCTTGAGGCAGTTCGCCGAACGGACCGACAGTTCCAGCTCGTCGACCTTCTTGAGAAGGTAACGGTTGAGCTGGTTGGCATCGCTCTCTTCCGGAGCAGCGCCACCGGCAGCCACACCGACCATCGGGGAAGCGCCGACCGGGGCGATGTCCTCGAAGTGGACGAACAGCGCCAGCTGGTCCTGAAGGATGCGCGCGGCATAGGCCACGGCGTCTTCCGGCGAGACGGTGCCGTCGGTTTCGACCGTGAGGCTCAGCTTGTCGAAGTCGAGCTCCTGACCGATACGGGCATTCTCGACCTTGTAGCTGACCTGACGCACCGGCGAGTAGAGCGAGTCGACCGGGATGAGACCGATCGGAGCGTCCACCGGACGGTTGCCGACGGCGGGGACGTAACCCTTGCCGGTGTCGGCGGTCAGTTCCATGTTCAGCGTCGCGCCCTCGTCGAGGTGGCAGATCACGAGGTCCTTGTTCATGACCTCGATGTCACCCGAAACGGCGATGTCGCCAGCCTTCACCTCGGCCGGGCCGGTGGCGGAAAGCTGAAGACGCTTGGGACCTTCGCCCTGCATCTTGAGTGCGATCTGCTTCACGTTCAGGACGATATCGGTGACGTCTTCACGCACGCCGGCGAGCGACGAGAACTCGTGAAGAACATTCTCGATCTTGATCGAGGTGATCGCCGCGCCCTGGAGCGAAGACAGAAGAACGCGCCGCAGCGCGTTACCGAGCGTGAGACCGAAGCCGCGCTCGAGAGGTTCGGCGACGAAGGTCGCCTTCAGCTTGGGGTCTGGTCCCGGCTTGATCTCAAGGCTGTTCGGCTTCTTGAGTTCCTGCCAGTTCTTGATGTTGACAGTCATGGACTTCCCCTGGGATTTCGATGGCGGTTACATCCCAAAGCCTGGTGGAAAGGCCCGGGATGTTCCGAAATAACCGAGCAACGACCGGTTCGTTGCTCGGCAAAGACTCGATCAGACGCGGCGGCGCTTCGAGGGACGGACGCCGTTGTGCGGAATCGGCGTAACGTCGCGGATCGAGGTAATGGTGAAACCCACGGCCTGCAGAGCGCGAAGAGCGCTCTCACGGCCCGAACCGGGTCCCTTCACCTCGACTTCCAGGGTGCGCACGCCGTGCTCGGCGGCCTTCTTGCCCGCGTCGTCGGCTGCGACCTGGGCGGCGTAGGGAGTCGACTTGCGGCTGCCCTTGAAGCCCATCATGCCGGCCGAGGACCACGAAATCGCGTTGCCCTGGGCGTCGGTGATGGTCACCATGGTGTTGTTGAAGCTGGCATTCACATGCGCAATGCCACTGGTGATGTTCTTGCGTTCGCGGCGCTTAATGCGCTGAGGTTCGCGTGCCATATCCGTGTATCCTGTCGATAAATCGCTGCAAAGACCGATGACCGGCCGAGCGGCTTACTTCTTCTTGCCGGCGATCGGCTTGGCCTTGCCCTTGCGGGTGCGCGCATTGGTGTGCGTGCGCTGGCCACGAACCGGGAGACCCTTGCGGTGACGCAGGCCGCGGTAGCAGGCGAGATCCATCAGGCGCTTGATGTTCATCGCGGTTTCGCGACGAAGGTCACCTTCGACCAGATGTTCGGAATCGATGGTTTCGCGGATCTGCAGGACTTCGGCGTCCGACAGGTCCTGAACGCGGCGGGCGTGGTCGATGCCGAGCTTGTCGGCGATCTCGACGGCCTTGGTGCGACCGATACCATGGATATACGTGAGCGCGATGATAACGCGCTTGTTGGTGGGGATATTTACCCCGGCAATACGAGCCACTTAATTCTCCATGCTCCACAGAGGCACATGCTACATGGCCCCCATCTCAACGCTGACACCCGGCAGTAACGAAACGACAACAGACCAGTTAGGCTTCTCAGGCTGTGCTGAAATGCACATACACCTGGGCCAACCGGCTTGCCGAAGCTAACGAGTGAAGGGCGCGCTTAGAATGATTCGCAGGGGGTGTCAACGCCCGGCGAGCCAGAAAACACTCACCAGCCAAGAAGGGCTGCGAGTTGATCAAAGCGTGTGACCAAACTTTAACGCAACTCGGCGGCGCAGTCAAAACAAGCTGCCACATCACGGCCACTCAGCGACCGATTACCTCATTGCCTTCGATTTCAGGCGGGTTCTCCGGCAGCGGCAGAACGCCCGGGATCGTACCCTTGGCTTCCGGCTCCTCGGCCTGCTGCTCGGACGCGGGCTCGTCAAGCGGGAACGCCGCCTCGAAAGCCCCGCCGAACTTGGCGACGTAACCCTTGAGCTGTTCGCCGAGCATACCGTCGACCGATCCGGCCAGCTTTTCGAACGCCGTCCGCGAATACCCACCGACCACGTACTCGAGCAGGATCTGCGTCCGGCCGCCATCGCCTTCGGGCTTGAGCTGGATGGTCATGGTGCCGTTGAGGGCATCGCCCTGCAGCGGCCCGAGGGCACCTACCATGCGCAGGACACGATCCTGCTCGATATAGACCACCCGCATATGCTCGACACTGCCGCGCGGCGCGGCACGCGGCGACGCCTTGTTGGGAAGCATTTCGCAAAAGCAGCCGCCGGCACGCGGCTCGATCGAGAGATTGGCGGCATCGCCGGACCAGGTATGGTTCGAATCCCACCACTCCGAGGGCGTGATGAGCGTCGCCCAGGCCTCGTCCGGTGCGACCGGGACTTCGACGACCTGCTGAACGACGAAACCGCGATCCGAGACATTGGCCACTCTGGCAGCAGCCGGTACGGACAGCCCGGCCATCGCACCGGCAGCGATGCTGCCCAGCAGCATCTTGCCAATGCAGCGCTTCATCGGATTCATCTCCGGCTCCCTCGATCTATCCAGCATTCGCAGCCGGCCAAACGCGACCGGCCACGCGTAGGTCAGGAAGCGAGGATCGCCTCGATCGAAGCGGTAACCTCGTCCATCTCGGCCATGCCGTCGACCTTGCTGACGATCCCGCGCGCCTCGTAGATCGGCAGGATCGGCGCAGTCTTGGCGCGGTATTCGGCCATACGGGTGCGCACGGTCTCGGCGTTGTCGTCCGGACGGCGCTTGAATTCCGTCCCGCCGCACTTGTCGCAGGTGCCGGGGATCTTCGGCTGCTCGAACTTGTCGTGGTAGCCCTTACCGCAGGTCGCGCAGGTGAAGCGCCCGGTGATGCGCTCGACCAGCGCATCCTCATTCACGCCCAGCTCGATCACGTGATCGAGCTTGCGGTCACGCTCGGCCAGAATGGCGTCCAGCGCCTCGGCCTGCGCTGCGGTGCGCGGATACCCGTCGAAGATGGCGCCGACATCGGGCCCCATCGCATCGAGCTCGTCGCCGATCAGCGCCGAAACGATCGCGTCGGAAACCAGCTCACCGCGGTCCATCACGGCCTTGGCCTCAAGCCCGGTCGGCGTTCCCGCCTTGACGGCGGCGCGAAGCATGTCGCCGGTGGAGAGCTGACGCATGCCATGCTTCTCGACCAGACGCTGGGCCTGGGTTCCTTTACCGGCCCCTGGCGGCCCCAGCAGAATGATATTCACGCTTTACCCCTCAATATGCCCTATCGCCCCGGCTGAGCCCCTATGGCCTCAGCGCATGCGGCCTTTCAGTTTCGCCTTCTTGATAAGGTCACCGTACTGGTGCGCCAGCAGGTGCGACTGAATCTGCGTAATCGTATCCACAGTCACGTTGACGACAATCAGCAGACTCGTGCCACCCATGAACAGCAGCGGCAAGCCCGTCATCGACAGGAAGTACTCAGGAACCGTGCAGACGATGGTCAGGTAGATCGCACCGATCACGGTCACGCGGGTCAGCACATAGTCGAGATACTCGGCCGTGCGTGCACCGGGACGGATGCCGGGGATGAAGCCACCGTTCTTCTTCAGGTTCTCGGCAGTCTCTTCCGGATTGAAGACGACAGCGGTGTAGAAGAAGCTGAAGAAGATGATGCCGGCTGCGTAGAGCAGCATGTAGAGCGGCTTGCCGTGCCCGAGGTACTGGTTGAGCGAGATCACGAAGGATCCCATCGCCGAATCGGGGCTCAGCGAATTGCCGGCGAACTGCGTGATGGTCAGCGGCAGCAGCAGCAGCGAGCTCGCGAAGATCGGCGGGATCACGCCGGCGGTGTTCAGCTTGAGCGGCAGGTGGCTGCGATCCGCCTGCATCATGCCGTTCTGCGTCGCGCGCTTGGGATACTGGATCAGCAGGCGACGGGTCGCCCGCTCGAAGAAGCAGATCAGCAGGATCATCGCGATGATCAGCGCGATCAGGGAAATGATCAGCACCGAGCCGGTGTCGCCGGCGCTGTAGGCCTGCCCGAGATTGGCGGCGAACGTCGGCATCTGCGCGACGATACCCGCCATGATGATCAGCGAAACGCCGTTGCCGATGCCGCGCGAGGTGATCTGCTCACCCAGCCACAGCAGGAACATGGTGCCGCCGACAAGCGAGATCACCGCGCCGATGCGGAACATGTAGCCCGGGTCGACCACGGCCTGCATGCCGCTCGAGGCGCCGTAGGCTTCCAGGCTGACGGCCAGGAAGTAGCCCTGCAGCGCGCAGAGACCGACGGTGCCGTAGCGGGTGTACTGGTTCAGCTTCTTGCGGCCGGCCTCGCCTTCCTTCTTCAGCGCCATCAGCGCCGGATGAAGCGACGCGGCCAGCTGCACCACGATCGAGGCGGTGATGTAGGGCATCACGCCGAGCGCGATCAGGCTCATGCGCGAAAGCGAACCGCCCGAGAAGGTGTTGAACAGATCGAGGATACCGCCCTGCGTCTGCGAGTAGAGCGATTCGAGAATCAGCGGGTTCACACCCGGCAACGGCACGAAGCTCAGAAAACGGAAGACGATCAGCGCACCGATGGTGAACCAGATGCGCTTCTTGAGCTCGGTAGCCTTGGAAAAGTTGGCCAGGCTGAGCGAGCTGGCGATGTTGTCGGCGCGAGAAGCCATGACTTGGGAAATGCCTCGAATTGTCTTGTCGGATTCGCCCTTAGCGACTGGCGTCTGCCTTGTCGAACCCCGGAACGGAACTGGCCATATAGACATTCGTGGAATGTCGGAAAGACCTGTACCCGGAAAAGCACAAGAGGGCGAAGCGCCTGGCGCCCGCCCTCTTGCCTAATTCGGTCTAACCACGCGGGCTCAAGCCTCGGCGGCTTCCTTGGCGGGAAGCGTCACCGAACCACCGGCCTTCTCGACCGCAGCCACGGCGCTCTTGGAAGCACCGGCAACGTTGAAGGTGACCTTGGCGGTCAGCTCACCCTTGGCGAGCAGACGCACACCGTCCTTGCCACCACGGGCAAGACCGGCCGCCTTCAGAGCGGCGTGATCGACGGTGCCCGAGGTTTCGAGCTTGCCGGCGTCGATCGCCTTCTGGACCATGCCCAGGTTCACTTCGGCGTAGTCCTTGGTGAACTTCTTGTTGTTGAAGCCGCGCTTCGGAAGACGCATGTGGAGCGGCATCTGGCCGCCCTCGAAGCCGTTGATCGAGACGCCCGAACGTGCCTTGGCACCCTTCTGGCCCCGGCCACCGGTCTTGCCCTTGCCCGAGCCGATGCCACGGCCGATACGCATGCGGCGGTGACGGGCACCCGAGTTGTCGCGGATATCATTCAGTTTCATAGTCTGCACTCGCTTTCGCTTTTGGTCGCGCTTGAAAGGAAGCGGCGCCCCTAGCGGATGCGCAGGTGATTGTCACGCCCCCTTTTCACCGATTCTCCGAGCCGCTACGCCTCTGCCATCCCAGCAGGCTCTCCCGGAGACCGTTCCCTTGCCCCTGACCCAAGCCGGCCAAAAGGCCGACGGTACTTTCGGCATAAGCCCCCTGCTCCTTTTGCTGCTTGCCGCCGTGGCGCTCAGGGCCAGCACCTTCGGCGACCCCAATGTGGGCGGGGACGAGACCTTCTACCAGACTGTCGGCATCGCCATGCATCAGGGCGCAGTGCCCTACGTCGATGTCTGGGACAGGAAGCCCTGGGGACTGTTCTTCCTCTTTTACCTGATCACCGGGATTTCCGCCGCTCCGATCGGGTATCAGCTGATCGCGACCGGATTTGCCGCTGCGACGGCCTGGGTCATCGGACGCATCGCGATTCGCTGGACCGACCGGCAGGGCGCGCTCCTCGCCGGCCTCGCCTATCTGGTCTTCCTGATTCCGTTCCAGGGGTACGGCGGCCAGAGCCCCGTCTTCTACAATCTCTTCATGGCGACGTCGGCCTTGCTGGTGCTGCGGGCAACGCCGGGCCTGCGAAATGGCGACGTCGACTGGCGATCCCATCTGGCAATGCTGCTGGCGGGAATTGCCATCACCATGAAGACGACGGCCTTCTTCGAAGCGGCATTCCTTGGCCTGTGGTGTGCAACCGTGCTGCTGAAAGCGCCCTGGGCGAAACGCCCGCCGGGCCGTACAATCGTGGCGTGGGCCTTGATCGGAGCAGCCCCTGCCCTGCTTATTGCGGTGGGATACGCCCTTGCGGGGTACTGGTCGATCTACTGGACCGCGATGGTGACATCGAACTTCACCAAGTCGCCCGACTGGACCTCTTCGGCGATCCGATTCGCCATCATGTTCTCCCGTATGGCGCCGCTGCTGATCGTGGCCGTGCTCTCGCTTCCGGAAATGCCCGAAAATCGTCGCCGCTTCGTGCTGCCCTGGCTTCTGGCTGCATTCGCGGGTGTCGCGTCGGTTCCGCACTTCTTTATGCACTATGGCCTGCCGATGCTCGTTCCGGTCAGCGTCGCCGCCGCAGCCTTTCTCGGTCGCAAGGGGCTTGGGCCGATCGCCTTCGTGGTGATGGCCTGGTTCGCGCTGCACGACAGCCAGGTCCTCGATTTCGATCACGCCCGGCGCTCACGGGCCGCATTCGATGAACTGTCGCAGGCGATCCGAGACCACGACGACGGCGGACCGCTCTTCGTGTTCGACGGCCCGCATCAACTCTACACGATGACGGACAAGCCCTTCCCGACACCGCTCGTCTTCACCGCCCATCTCGGACACCTGATGGAGAAAGACGTCAGCCATCTCTCGACGCTCGGAGAGGTGAGGCACGTGCTCGCCATGCGACCGAGCACGATCATCGCCGCCCCCCAGCCCCGACAGGGGCCACCGAATCTCGAAACGGACAACCTCGTGCGTGCCTATTTCCACGCGCACTGCCAACGCGTCGCGCGCGTCGACACACCGGACTGGTTGAACGAAAGCACTATCGACGTCTGGGCCGATTGCCGCAAAGGCATGTCCGTCCCCGTCTCACCCTGACAGGTACGGCCCGCCCCGGCCCCTACTTACCGCCGAACCCCACCAGCAGCTTGGCACTCTCGGGCACCGTGACGCCGAAAGCGTCGCGCGCCGGCGCCCAGTGGACGATGTCCACGGCAAGGCCGCACAGCTCTTCGCCGAACTCGGGTATCTTCGCCTCGGGTTCCAGCTTGCACGAGACCGAGTTCCCCTTTTCGTCGACCTCGAAAATGAGATTGTGACGCGAGAAATTCTGCCGGCGCAGTTGCTCGGCGTAACGTTCCTTCAGCTCGGTCAGAGCGTGGTTGAACTCCAGCAGGCTCTTGTCGTCCCAGCGCGGGTTCTGGCGAAGGCTCGCAAACTGCTCTTCGGTCACCAGCGGGCGCAAGCGGCGGATCATTGCCGACCAGCGCATGATGCGCGCGACCTGCAAGGGCGATTCGCGGTCGATCGCGGTCTGGCACGCGGCACCGGTCGGATCCGCGTCGGCGCGCAGCAGCGCCTCGGCGGCCGGCCAGCGGTGGTAGGCTATGGCCCAGGCCAACGGCGTCATGCCGAACATGTCGGGGGCATTCACATCCTGATGATCGCGCCGGATGAGAACGTTGATATCGTAAACTGAACCGCGCCGCGCCGCTGCGCCCAGCCCGTAGGACATGCGCGCAGGCCCTAGCTCAGCGAAGCCGAACGGCAGTTCTATTCCGCGCGTCGCGGCATCCGAAAAGTCCGGCTTGGGTCCGGCCTTTTCGACGCTGCGGCACACATCGGCATAAGGGTATCGCACGTCCGAAAAGACAGCCGCATTGTAGCGGCGGCCGAAATCGGTGACCTCGTCGTCGGGTCCCCGGCCCATCGCAGCAGCCTCGTCGGGCACATAGGCGATGGCGCGCACCATCCAGGGCTTCAAACCGCCCAGCACGCGACATTCCGCCCCGTACAGCTCTGTCGAGACGCCGTCGGGGGTTGTGGCGGCGGCAAGGCGGTAGTCACCGGCATCGAGCGCCTTGCGGGCCTCGACGACCGGGTCCGGTTCGGAGTGGGCGGCGAGAGCCTTGAACAGCGCCTCGTCGGACGCGCGCATCGCGGCCAGAATGGTAGGGTCCGCGCGCCGGTCGCCGCAATGGGCTACCGCGGTTCCGTCGGCGTTGACGTCCCCCGTCGTGGCATGCGGCGAACAGCCCGCCACCGCTACAAACGCCAGGATCGTTCCTGCCAGTCCGCTGAACTTCAAGACCTGCTCCACCGTGGAAGTCGGGCACCGCGCATAGCACAGCCGCGCACCGGGAAAAGGGCCAATGCCCTGCTATCCAACGCGAAAGGCCCCGGCGTTTCCACCGGGGCCTTTCTGATAGTGTGTCGATGCCGAAAGGCTCAGTCGACGACCGCAACCATGTGCGGCAGCTTGGCGATGGCACCACGGACTTCCGCGGTGTCTTCCAGCTCGACGACCTTGTGCATCTTGCCCAGACCGAGACCGATGAGGATCTTCTTCTGGCTTTCCGGGCGACGGATCGGCGAACCGATCTGCTTGATCTTGATCTTGGCCATGATCGATTACTCCACGATGGCTTCGGCAGCGGCTTCCGCCTCTACCTCGCTGGCGCCACCGCGACCGAGCAGGTCAGCGACCTTCTTGCCGCGACGCTGGGCAACCGACTTCGGCGAAGTCTGGTTGGTCAGCGCGTCGAAGGTGGCGCGGATCATGTTGTACGGGTTCGAGGTGCCGACCGACTTGGTTACGACGTCAGCGACGCCCAGGCTCTCGAACACGGCGCGCATCGGGCCGCCGGCGATGATGCCGGTACCGGCCGGTGCCGTGCGGACGTTCACCTTGCCGGCGCCGAAGTGGCCACGACCGTCGTGATGGAGGGTGCGGCCCTCCTTCAGCGCGACGCGGATCATCTTCTTCTTGGCCGAAGCCGTCGCCTTGGTGATCGCCTCGGGAACTTCGCGGGCCTTGGCGTGGCCGAAGCCGACGCGGCCCTTGCCGTCACCCACGACAACCAGAGCAGCGAAACCGAAGCGCTTACCGCCCTTGACGGTCTTCGAGACGCGGTTGATGTGAACCAGCTTCTCGATCAGCTCTTCGCCGCCGTCCTCGTCGCCACCGCGACCACCGCGACGGTCGTCACGACGGCCACGGCCGCCACGATCTCCGCGACCACGGCCGCCACGATCACCACGGCCACCGCCGCGACCCTCACGGGCCTCCGGCTGCGCCTGCGGCTCGCCACCCTGCGGGTGATCCGCCGCGATCGGCTGTTCGGGGTTGGTGTTTTCTTCTGCCATGATCAGAACTCCAGCCCGCCTTCACGGGCGGCATCGGCCAGCGCCTTGACGCGGCCATGGAACAGGAAACCGCCGCGGTCGAACACCACCGAGGTAACGCCCGCCTTCTTGGCGGCCTCGGCAAGTTCCTTGCCTACGCGGGTAGCGGCGTCGACGTCCGTGCCCTTGGCGCCAAGCGTGTTGGCGGCGGCCACGGTGCGGCCCTGCGCATCGTCGATGATCTGCGCATAGATGTGACGGCCGGTGCGGTGCACCGAAAGACGGGGACGTCCACCGGCACGCGCACGCAGAGCGGTACGGACACGCCGACGACGGCGTTCGAAAAGGGAAAGCTTTGCCATTACTTCTTCTTCCCTTCCTTGCGGAAGATGTACTCGCCGCGATACTTGATACCCTTGCCCTTGTAGGGTTCGGGCTTGCGCCAGCGACGAATTTCGGCAGCGAGCTGGCCGACCTTCTGCTTGTCGATACCGGAGATCTCGACCGTGGTCTGATCCGGGGTCTTGATCTCGATGCCATCCGGCACCGCGATGTCGACGTCATGCGAGTAGCCGAGCTGCAGCTTCAGGGTCTTGCCCTGCATCTGCGCACGGTAGCCGACGCCCTTCATCTCGAGGACCTTCGAGAAGCCCTCGGTGACGCCAGCGACGAGGTTCGAGACCAGCGTACGCTGCATGCCCCAGTGGCTGCGCGCCTTCTTCGACTGGTCGACCGGCTTCACGGCGATCGAACCGTCCTCGACGGTGTAGCTCACCAGCTCGGACAGGCCCATGGTGAGGGTACCCTTGGGGCCCTTCACGCTCAGCACGCCGTTGTCGATATTGGCAGTGACCCCGCCAGGGATCGCTACCGGCTTCTTGCCGATGCGGCTCATTAGAACACCTCCGCCAGCACTTCGCCGCCGACGTTTTCGGTACGCGCTTCGGCATCCGAGAGCACGCCCTTGGGCGTCGAGACGATGGTGATGCCAAGGCCATTGCGCACAACCGGGAGTTCCTTGGAACCCGAGTAGACGCGGCGGCCCGGCTTGGAGACGCGGGCGATGTGCTTGATAGCGGGCTCGCCCTCGAAATACTTCAGCTCGATGCGCAGCTGCGGATGGGCACCGGTGGCGTCATCGCTGAAACCACGGATGTAGCCCTCGCGCTGGAGAACCTCGAGCACGTGCGCACGCAGCTTGCTGGCGGGGGACAGGACGGAGTCCTTCTTCGCCTGCTGGCCGTTGCGGATGCGGGTGAGCATGTCACCCAGGGGATCGGTCATAGCCATTGATCAGGTATCCCTTACCAGCTCGACTTGGTCACGCCGGGGATCATGCCCTTGTTGGCAAGATCACGCAGCTCGACGCGGCAGAGGCCGAACTTGCGGTAGTAACCGCGCGGACGACCGGTCGTGGCGCAGCGGTTGCGAACCCGGGTCGGGTTGCCGTTGCGCGGGATCTCGGCCAGCTTCAGACGGGCGATGAGACGCTCGGATTCGTCGAGCGATTCATCGTCAGCGATCGCCTTGAGGCGCGCGTACTTGCCTGCATACTTCTTAACGAGCTTCTTGCGACGCTCATTCTTGTTCACGGAACTCAGTTTCGCCATGGACTTAAGCTCTCTTCCTCAGCGGCTCACGCCGCCTCCTGCTGTTCCGACTCTTCAGCCGGGAACGGGAAACCAAACAGACGCAGCAGCTCGCGCGCCTCGTCGTCGGTCTTGGCGGTGGTGGTGACGATGATGTCCATGCCACGCACCTTTTCGATCTGATCGTAGCTGATCTCAGGGAAAATGATCTGTTCCTTGAGACCCATCGCGTAGTTGCCGCGGCCGTCGAACGACTTCGGGTTCAGACCACGGAAGTCGCGGATGCGGGGCATTGCGATGGTGACGAGACGATCGAGGAACTCGTACATACGTTCGCTGCGCAGGGTAACCTTGCAGCCGATCGGCATGCCTTCACGCAGCTTGAACTGCGCGATCGACTTGCGGGCACGAGTGATGACCGGCTTCTGGCCGGAGATGGCTTCCATCTCGGCAGCAGCGGTCTGGACCTTCTTCTTGTCCTGGCTCGCCTCGCCAACGCCCATGTTGAGCGTGATCTTCTCGATCTTCGGAACTTCGAAGCGGTTCTTGTAACCGAACTTCTCGGTCATGGCCTTGACGATCTCGTCGTCGTACTTCGCCCGAAGGCGTGCGGTGTACTTCTCAGCCATCGATGGTCTCCCCGGACTTCACGGCCACGCGGACCTTCTTGCCGTCCTTGACTTCGAAACGAACACGGGTCGGCTTGCCGTCCTTGTCGGCCACGGCGACCTTGCTGATCGCCATCGGAGCCGGCGTGCGGTCGATGCCACCCTGCGGGTTCATCTGGGTCGGCTTGCGGTGCTTGGTCGCGACGTTGACGCCCTCGACCACGACCTTGCCGTCCTTCGGCAGGACCTGGAGGACGGTTCCGGTGCGGCCCTTGTCCTTGCCGGACAGGACGACGACCGAGTCACCCTTCTTGATCTTCGCAGCAGCCATTACAGCACCTCCGGAGCAAGCGAGATGATCTTCATGAAGCCCTTGCCGCGCAGTTCGCGAACGACGGGGCCGAAGATACGAGTGCCGATCGGCTCCTCGCTCTTGTTGATGAGCACCGCAGCATTGCTGTCAAAGCGGATCACGCTGCCGTCGGGACGGCGCACGTCCTTCTTGGTGCGCACGATCACCGCACGGTGAACGTCGCCCTTCTTGACGCGAGCGCGCGGCTGCGCCTCCTTTACCGACACCACGATGATGTCGCCGACGCCTGCGAAACGACGCTTAGAGCCACCCAGTACCTTGATGCACTGGACGCGCTTTGCGCCGCTGTTGTCCGCGACGTCGAGATTGGATTGCATCTGGATCATCGATCCGGTTCCTTCTCAACTGGCTTGCCGGAACCAGTCCGGCAGTTCCAAAAAACGTCTACTTAGTTCGAGGCACCCTCGACTTCGAGGTTCGCTTCGAACGCCACGCCCTTACCGGCCTGAAGGCGATCCAGGACGCGGAACGTCTTGGTCTTCGAGATCGGCTTGGTTTCCTCGATGCGGACACGCTCACCGGTGCGGTAGGCATTGTCTTCATCGTGGGCGTGGTACTTCTTCGAGCGACGGATGATCTTCCCGTACAGCGGGTGCTTCACCTTACGCTCGACGAGCACGGTAACGGTCTTGTCGGTCTTGTCGGAAACGACGGTACCGATCAGAATACGCTTGGGCATCGTGTTTCCTCCTTACTTCGCCGCAGCCGAACGCTCAGCCTGGAGCGTCTTGATGCGGGCGATGTCGCGACGGACCTGCTTGATCCGGGCCGGGGCTTCGAGCTGGCTCGTAGCGGCCTGAAAACGCAGGTTGAACTGCTCGCGCTTGAGGTCGGCCAGCTCGGTCGAGAGCTGGTCGTCGGTCTTGGCGCGAAGGTCTTCGATCTTGGCGGCCATGATTAACCCTCCAGGTGCGAGGTGTCGCCGAGACGGGCAACGACCTTGGTCTTGATCGGCAGCTTCATCGCAGCGCGGCTGAACGCTTCTGCCGCGAGCGGGCCGGCAACGCCGTCGAGCTCGAACAGAATGCGGCCGGGCTTCACACGGGCGGCCCAGTATTCGACCGAACCCTTGCCCTTACCCTGACGGACTTCGGCAGGCTTCTTCGAAACCGGCACGTCCGGGAAGACGCGGATCCAGAGACGACCCTGGCGCTTGATGTGACGCGTGATCGCGCGGCGGGCCGCTTCGATCTGGCGGGCGGTGATCCGCTCCGGCTCAAGAGCCTTGAGACCGTACGACCCGAAGTTCAGGTCGGTACCGCCCTTGGCATTGCCATGGATCTTGCCCTTGAACGCCTTGCGGAACTTGGTTTTTTTCGGTTGCAGCATGGTGCTTACTCTATCCTAAGCCTCAACGCGCCGGGCGGACGCCGGAGGTCTGAGCCTCCATCATCAGCCGGTCCTGCGCCGTCGGGTCGTGGCCCAGGATCTCACCCTTGAAGACCCAGACCTTGATGCCGATGATGCCATAGGCGGTCAGCGCCTCGGCTTCGGCATAGTCGATGTTGGCACGCAGCGTGTGCAGCGGAACGCGGCCTTCGCGATACTGCTCGACACGGGCGATTTCGGCACCGCCGAGACGGCCGCCGCACATGATCTTCACGCCTTCGGCGCCAAGACGCATGGCCGACTGCATCGCGCGCTTCATCGCCCGGCGGAACGCCACACGGCGGATCAGCTGGTCGGCAATGCCCTGAGCGACGAGCTTGGCATCGATTTCCGGCTTGCGGATCTCGACGATGTTCAGCTTCACTTCGCTGTCGGTCATCACAGCAAGCTTCTTGCGAAGCTTCTCGATGTCGGCGCCCTTCTTGCCGATGATGACACCCGGACGGGCGGCATAGATCGACACGCGGCACAGCTTGGCGGGACGCTCGATCACCACCTTCGAGATAGCCGCCTGCGGCACGCTCTCGATGATGAACTTGCGGATCTTGAGGTCTTCCTCAAGAAGCTTGCCGTAGTCCCGGCCTTCCGCGAACCAGCGGCTGTCCCAGGTACGGTTGATCTGCAGACGCAGACCGATCGGATTGCTCTTATGACCCATGGATCAGGCCTCCTCGACTTCGCGAACGACGATCCGCAGGCGTGAGAACGGCTTGAGGATCCGGGTGGACTTGCCGCGACCACGAGCGTGGAAGCGCTTCATGGTGATCGACTTGCCGACCGAAGCCTCGGCGACGACCAGTGCGTCGACGTCGAGGTTGTGGTTGTTTTCCGCATTGGCGATCGCCGAAGCGAGAACCTTGCGGGCGTCCTGGGCCATCGCCTTCTTGGAGAAAGCGAGGATGTTCATGGCTTCCTCGACCTTCTTGCCGCGGATCAGGCCAGCGACGAGATTGAGCTTCTGCGCCGAACCACGGATCGTGGTGCCGACCGACAGGGCTTCCTTCTCGCCGACACGGCGCGGTGCTGCCTGCTTGCTCATTAGCGCTTGCCCTTCTTGTCGGCGACGTGGCCGGGGAAGGTGCGCGTGGGCGCAAATTCACCGAGCTTGTGACCGACCATGTCCTCGTTGACCGAGACGGGAATGAACTTGTGCCCGTTGTAGACGCTGAACGTCAGACCAACGAACTGCGGAAGGATCGTCGAGCGACGCGACCAGGTCTTGATCGGACCGGCGCGATTGCCTGCATCCTGCGCGGCCTCAGCCTTCTTGAGCAGGTACAGGTCGACGAAGGGGCCTTTCCAGACGGAACGTGCCATCGTGTCTTACCTCTTCTTCTTGGCGTGGCGCGAACGGATGATCATCTTGTCCGTCTGCTTGTTGTTGCGAGTGCGGGCACCCTTGGTCGGCTTGCCCCACGGGGTAACCGGGTGACGACCGCCCGAAGTGCGACCTTCACCACCACCGTGCGGGTGGTCGACCGGGTTCTTGGCGACGCCGCGGGTCAGCGGGCGACGGCCCATCCAGCGCTTGCGGCCTGCCTTGGCGAGGGTCTGGTTCTGGTTGTCGGAGTTCGACACCGCACCGACCGTGCCCATGCAGTCGCCACGCAGGTAGCGCTGCTCGCCCGAGTTCAGGCGAACGATGACCATGCCGCGGTCACGACCGACGACCTGCACATAGGTACCGGCCGAACGCGCGATCTGACCGCCCTTGCCCGGCTTCATCTCCACGTTGTGGCAGATGGTGCCGACCGGCATCTGCGACAGAAGCATGGCATTGCCCGGCTTCGTGTCGGCCTTCTCGGCAGCGATGACGACATCGCCCACGGCCAGACGCTGCGGAGCAATGATGTAGGCCTGTTCGCCGTCGGTGTACTTCACCAGAGCGATGAACGCCGTGCGGTTGGGATCGTATTCGATCCGCTCGACGGTGGCTTCCATGTCCCACTTGCGACGCTTGAAGTCGATGTAGCGGTACTTCTGCTTGTGACCACCGGCGATGCCACGCGAGGTGACATGACCCTTGTTGTTGCGGCCACCGGTCTTGCGCTTGCCTTCGGTCAGAGCCTTGACGGGCTTGCCCTTCCACAGCGCCGACTTGTCGACGAGGACCAGGCCGCGACGGGCGGGGCTGGTCGGGTTGTAGTTCTTGAGTGCCATCGGATCAGCCCTGTACGCCTTCGGTGATGTCGATCGGCTGCTCGCCTTCGGCCAGCGTCACGATCGCCTTTTTCACGTCGCTGCGACGGTAAGCCTTACCGCGCCAGCGCTTGGTCTTGCCCTTCGTGACCAGCGTGTTGACGCTCTTGACCTTGCGGTCGAACAGCGCCTCGACGGCAGCCTTGATTTCGGGCTTGGTCGCCGTATCGGCAACCTTGAAGACGACAGCGTTGTTCTCGGAGACGAGCGTCGACTTCTCGGTGATGTGCGGCGACAGGATCACGTCGTAGTGACGGATATCCACTTCCTTGGTCTTAGCCATTGAAACGCGCCTCCAGCTTTTCGACCGCGGCGCGCGTCAGCACCAGCGTATCATGCTTCAGGATGTCGTAGACGTTGGCGCCCTGAGCCGGGAGCACGTTCACGCCGACGATGTTGCGAGCTGCACGAGCAAAGTTGTCGTTCACCGCTTCGCCGTCGATCACGAGCACCTTCTTGCCGAAGCCTGCCTTGGCCAGCTGACCGGCCAGAGCCTTGGTCTTGCCGTCGGCATCGTCGAGCGAGTCGATGATCACGAGGCCGTTCTGGGCCTTCGAGGACAGCGCCATCTTCAGGCCGAGAGCGCGAAGCTTCTTGTTCAGCGACTGGTTGAACTCGCGACGGCGGGCACCGTGAGCCTTACCACCACCGATGAACACCGGGGCTGCGCGGTCACCGTGACGAGCCGTGCCGCCGCCCTTCTGGCGACCCCACTTCTTGCCGGTGCGTGCAACGTCCGAACGCTCGCGGGTCGCACGGGCGATGCCGCGACGGTTTTCGAGCTGCCAGGTGACGACACGGTGCAGGATGTCTGCGCGCGGCTCGAGGCCGAACACGTCATCCGACAGTTCGATGTCGCCCTTGCCGGCGGAACCGTCGATATTGAGGACTTGAACCTTCACGACTTAGCCCTCCTGGCCTTCGGTCGCTTCCGGCGCCGCGGTTTCTTCCGCAGGCGTGTCGGCAGCGGCCGTGTCATTGCTGTTTGCGGCCTGCTTCAGGCCGGCGGGGTACGGAGCCTCGGCGTGACGGGAAACCTTCACGGCATCCGAAACGGTGAGCCAGGCATTCTTCGCGCCCGGGACCGAGCCCTTCACGAAGATCAGGCCACGCTCGTCGTCAACGCGGACGACTTCGAGGTTCTGCTGCGTACGCTGACGGTCGCCCATGTGGCCGGCCATCTTCTTGTTCTTGAAGACCTTGCCGGGATCTTGGCGGTTACCCGTCGAACCGTGCGAACGGTGCGAGAGCGAAACACCGTGGGTGGCGCGCAGACCGCCGAAGCCCCAACGCTTCATGGCGCCTGCGAAGCCCTTACCCTGGGTGTGGCCGGCGACGTCGACCAGCTGGCCCGGCACGAAGTGCGAGGCAGCGATCGAGGAACCGACTTCCAGCAGTGCATCGTCTGCAACGCGGAATTCGGCAACGCGGGCCTTGAGGGGAACTTCAGCCTTGGCGAAGTGCTCGCGCTGCGGCTTGGCAACATTCTTCTGCTTGGCTTCACCAGCACCGAGCTGAACCGCGACGTATCCGTCACGGTCGGCGGTGCGAACCGAAACCACCTGGCAGTCTTCCAAAGCCAGGACAGTGACGGGCACGTGGCGACCGTCCTCCTGGAACAGGCGGGTCATCCCGACCTTCTTTGCGATCACGCCGGTACGCATGACCTTTACTCCTTACAGAGGCCTGCCCGGGCCCATCCCGAACAGGCGTGTCCAGCCCAAATTGTGATGCGTGCCCCGTCCGGGCTGGGTGCTCCCTGCAGACCCTGTACTCAGGGTCGCGGAAGCGAGACGGGGGACGCATTCCCGGCGCTTGGCCCGAAGGCGGCGCCGGAGGTATCCCTTGTGTCCCCGCCAGGTTTCCCTTGGGGGCTCTGTCTCTGCGGCTTTCTCACCGCAAAGCCGATCTCTGGGATCGACAAGGTCATCTGAACCCGAAGGTTCGAATATCGCTCCGGTCGTTTAGGGTCCGACCGGAAAGGACCTTGGGGCCGCCATAGGCAGCCCCTTTGCCGGCTCAGGCCAGCTTGATCTCGACGTTAACGCCAGCAGCCAGATCGAGCTTCATCAGCGCATCGACAGTCGCAGCGTTCGGCTGCACGATGTCGAGCAGACGCTTGTAGGTGCGAACCTCGAACTGCTCACGCGACTTCTTGTCGATGTGCGGACCGCGGTTCACAGTGAACTTCTCGATCTTCGTCGGCAGCGGAATGGGGCCCCGAATGAGCGCGCCGGTGCGGCGTGCAGTGTCAGCGATTTCGCCAGTGGCCTGGTCGAGTACGCGATGGTCAAACGCCTTCAGGCGAATGCGGATGTTCTGAGCTTCCATTACCTACTACCGATGAGAAAGAGCCAAAGGGCTTGCGCCCCGATCAATTCGAAGCGCGCCCCTACACCCCGTTCCGGATTCGCGCAAGGGCTGATTTGTGGGAAAATTCGAGAATTCCGGGGCAACGGGCCAGTGCCGGCGATGCGCGCAAGGAAATGATTCAGTTCCGCCCTTCTACGCACGATTCCATAGACGACTACAGACTTGCGCGTCGAGGCCTCGGGATCACCGCTGCTTCTTCTTGCCGAGCGTCGCGTTGAAGTCCGGGTCCTTGTTGGCGACCCACCCCAGGAACTTCTCGATACGCGGGTCCAGCTTCAGCAGGTCCACGTCGAGCCCATAGCGCTGCAACTCGGAATTGGTGAAGGTCGTGATCAGCATGTTCTGGCAGATCGGGTGCATCGGCACCGTATCGCGCCCTCCCCGGCTCTTCGGGACCGGATGATGCCAGATCACCGTTTCGCCGCAGGGCCGTGCGCACAGCCAGCAATCGGGCGGCGGTGGCGCCTCGTCGGTCTGATCCTTTTCGTCGCTGAACAGGTCCTCGCGCGGGCCATGTTTGGAATACTTGCGTGCCATACCGATCCCTTGCCCCGCCGGACGCCCGACGACAACGAAAAAGCCCGGCCTCCTTGCGGAGACCGGGCCTTTAACTCGGTTATCCGAGGATCAGCGAATTACTTCGTGATCTTCGAGACAACGCCCGAGCCGACGGTGCGGCCGCCTTCGCGGATAGCGAAGCGGAGGCCTTCGTCCATGGCGATCGGGGCGATCAGCTTGACCGACAGGGCAACGTTGTCGCCCGGCATGACCATCTCGGTGCCCTCGGGGAGGATCACTTCACCGGTCACGTCGGTGGTGCGGAAGTAGAACTGCGGGCGGTAGTTGGCGAAGAACGGCGTGTGACGGCCACCTTCGTCCTTCGACAGCACGTAGACTTCGGCGTCGAACTCGGTGTGCGGGGTAACGGTGCCCGGCTTGGCGAGAACCTGACCACGCTCGACTTCGTCGCGCTTCAGGCCACGAACCAGCGCGCCGATGTTGTCGCCGGCTTCACCCTGGTCGAGCAGCTTGCGGAACATTTCGACGCCGGTGACGGTGGTCTTCTGCGTGTCGCGGATACCGACGACTTCGACTTCCTCACCAACCTTGATGATGCCGGTTTCGACGCGGCCGGTCACAACGGTACCACGGCCCGAGATCGAGAACACGTCCTCGACGGGCATCAGGAACGCCTGGTCGGTCGGACGCGGCGGCTGCGGGATGAATTCGTCGACAGCGTTCATGAGCTCGATGATCGAGTTCTTGCCGATTTCGTCGTCGCGGCCTTCAAGAGCGGCCAGAGCCGAACCCTTGATGATGGGAATGTCGTCGCCCGGAAATTCGTACGAGGACAGCAGTTCGCGAACTTCGAGTTCGACGAGCTCGAGGAGCTCTTCGTCGTCGACCTGGTCGACCTTGTTCAGGTACACGACCAGAGCCGGCACGCCGACCTGACGAGCGAGAAGGATGTGCTCGCGGGTCTGCGGCATCGGGCCGTCAGCAGCGTTCACAACCAGGATCGCGCCGTCCATCTGGGCAGCACCGGTGATCATGTTCTTCACGTAGTCGGCGTGACCCGGGCAGTCGACGTGCGCGTAGTGACGCTTGTCGGTTTCGTACTCGACGTGCGCGGTCGAGATGGTGATGCCGCGCTCACGCTCTTCCGGAGCCTTGTCGATGTTGGCGAAGTCGACGGCGTCGCCACCGTAGGTTTCTGCCATGACCTTGGTGATGGCAGCCGTCAGGGTGGTCTTGCCGTGGTCGACGTGACCGATGGTGCCGATATTGCAGTGCGGCTTGTTCCGCTCGAATTTTGCCTTCGCCATCTTTCAAACCTTCTTTCGTATCAAAATTGAATCAGCGGGTAACGAGGCGGAGCCCGCGGAATCAGCAGGCGCCGCCCCTAGAACCATTCTTGCCCTCAGGCAAGCTTCTCCTTCACTTCGGCCGCGACGTTAGCCGGAACTTCGTCGTAGTGGCTGAACTGCATGGAATACTGCGCACGACCCTGCGTGAACGAGCGCAGCTGGTTGACGTAACCGAACATGTTCGCGAGCGGAACGTGAGCCTCGACAACCTGCGCGTTGCCGCGGCTGTCGGTGCCCTGGATCTGGCCGCGACGGGAATTGATGTCGCCGATCACGTCACCCATGAACTCTTCCGGCGTCACGACCTCGACCTTCATGATCGGCTCGAGGATCTTGATGCCCGAACGCTGTGCCGCTTCGCGCATCGCACCGCGACCCGCAATTTCGAACGCCAGCGCCGAAGAGTCGACGTCGTGGTACTTACCGTCGAGCAGCTCGATCTCGAAGTCGACGATCGGGAAGCCGATCAGCGCACCGGTCTCGGCCGTCTCGCGCATGCCCTTCTCGACGGAGGGAATGTATTCGCGCGGGATGTTGCCGCCCTTGATCGAGTCGACGAAGGAGATGCCAGCGCCGCGCTCACCCGGGGTGAGCTTGACCTTGACTTCACCGAACTGACCCGAACCACCCGACTGCTTCTTGTGGGTGTAGGTCAGCTCGACGGGTTTGCCGAGGTATTCGCGGTAGGCAACCTGCGGCGCACCGACGTTGGCCTCGACCTTGAACTCGCGCTTCATGCGATCGACGATGATGTCGAGGTGAAGCTCGCCCATCCCCTTGATGATCGTCTGGCCCGATTCGTGATCGGTCGAGACGCGGAAGGACGGGTCCTCGGCAGCCAGGCGCGAAAGGGCGACGCCCATCTTTTCCTGGTCGGCCTTGGTCTTGGGTTCCACCGACAGTTCGATAACCGGCTCGGGGAATTCCATGCGCTCGAGGATGATCGGCGACTTCTCGGCGCACAGCGTGTCACCGGTGGTCGTTTCCTTCAGACCCGCGACAGCGACGATGTCGCCGGCATAGGCCATGTCGATGTCCTCACGGTTGTTGGAGTGCATCAGCAGCATGCGGCCGACCTTCTCCTTCTTGTCCTTCACCGAGTTCAGGTAGCTGCCCTTGGACAGGACACCCGAATAGATGCGGCAGAAGGTGAGCGAGCCGACGAACGGGTCGTTCATGATCTTGAACGCGAGCGCGGCAAACGGCTCTTCGTCGGACGACGGACGGGTCGCGACCTCTTCGGTGTCGGGAATGACACCTTCGATCGGCGGAACGTCGATCGGGCTCGGCATGTAGTCGACGACGGCGTCGAGCAGGGGCTGAACGCCCTTGTTCTTGAACGCCGAGCCGCACAGCACGGGAACGAACGCGCGATCCAGAGTACCCTTGCGGATCAGCTTCTTCAGCGTGTCCGCGTCGGGCTCGTTGCCCTCGAGGTAGGCTTCCATGACATCGTCGTCCTGCTCGACGGCGGTCTCGAGAAGCTTCTCGCGATACTCGGCGGCCTTGTCAGCGAGGTCGGCCGGGATTTCGGTGTACTTGAACGACGCGCCGAGGCCGTCGTTTTCCCACACGATGCCGCGCATCTTGACGAGGTCGACGACGCCCGAAAGGTCGGCTTCGGCGCCGATCGGCAGGGTCAGGACCAGCGGGGTCGCGCCGAGACGGTCGATGATCGACTGGACGCAGTAATAGAAGTCGGCACCGGTGCGGTCGAGCTTGTTGACGAAGCACATGCGCGGAACGCCGTACTTGTCGGCCTGACGCCACACGGTTTCGGACTGCGGCTCAACGCCGGCCACGCCGTCGAACACGGCGACCGCGCCGTCGAGCACACGCAGCGAACGCTCGACTTCAATGGTGAAGTCGACGTGTCCGGGAGTGTCGATGATGTTGATGCGGTGCTCTTCACCCTGACCGTCTTCCGCCTTCCACATGGTGGTGGTGGCAGCCGAGGTAATGGTGATGCCGCGTTCCTGCTCCTGCTCCATCCAGTCCATGGTCGCGGCACCATCGTGCACTTCGCCGATCTTGTAGGACTTGCCGGTGTAGTAGAGGATACGCTCGGTCGTGGTGGTCTTGCCGGCGTCGATGTGCGCCATAATACCGATATTGCGGTAGCGTTCGATCGGATGGCTGCGTGCCATGGTGAAAATCCTTAGCAGGAGTTTGGGAGGAAGCGGCCCTCAGATAGGCCCCCGCCCCCTGAATTGAAAGTGTGACGCCCGCATGACGCTGTCTGCGGGCGACACGGCGCGTCTTACCAGCGGTAGTGCGAGAAGGCGCGGTTGGCGTCTGCCATGCGGTGCGTGTCTTCGCGCTTCTTGACGGCGTTGCCACGGTTGTTGGCAGCATCCATCAGTTCACCCGAAAGGCGGGCCGACATGGTCGTTTCCGGACGGTTGCGGGCAGCCGAGATCAGCCAGCGGATGGCCAGGGCCTGCGCACGCTCGGGACGAACCTCAACCGGAACCTGGTAGGTCGCACCACCGACGCGGCGGCTGCGGACCTCGATCTGCGGCTTCACGTTGTTCAGCGCATCATGGAACAGCTGCACGGGATCGGCCTTGGCGCGCGATTCCATGGTGTCGAGCGCGCCATAGACGATGCGCTCAGCGGCGGACTTCTTGCCGTCATACATGAGGTTGTTCATGAACTTCGACAGGACCAGATCACCGAACTTCGGATCCGGCAGGATTTCCCGCTTCTCGGGACGACGACGACGTGACATCGCTTGTGTTTCCTTGTTTTCGGGCCGGGGGCTCAACGCCGCGACCGGCCGGTCAATCTCTTACAGACACGGCGCATGAGAGCGCCGCAGCCGGATCACTTCGGACGCTTGGCGCCGTACTTCGAGCGGGACTGCTTGCGGTCCTTCACGCCCTGCGTGTCGAGAACGCCGCGCAGGATGTGGTAGCGCACGCCGGGAAGGTCGCGCACACGGCCGCCGCGGATGAGCACAACCGAGTGCTCCTGCAGGTTGTGGCCTTCGCCCGGGATGTAGGAGATGACTTCGCGGCTGTTGGTCAGGCGCACCTTGGCGACCTTGCGAAGAGCCGAGTTCGGCTTCTTCGGGGTCGTGGTGTAGACGCGGGTGCAGACGCCGCGCTTCTGCGGGTTCTGCTCCATCGCCGGGACCTTCGACTTGGCCTTCTGCGGCTCGCGGCCCTTGCGGACCAGCTGGTTGATAGTGGGCATCTATACTCTTCTTTCAAAATGGGAGTGCGATGGATCCGGCCCGTACCGTGGGCGGAACCGCAAGCCACGGGACGGACCCGTCGCACCCCGGGTCTTGGGGCCCGGGTTTTCAGAAGAAGGCAGAGAGAACAGTCACGCGAGAGCGGATGCGCTGGCAGAGTTTCGACCTCCCCGAGGGCAGGAACATCGAAACCGCAATCGCGACATCGGTACGCGTGAGCCGAAAACACTCCACCCGGCCTGAAGCACCGGATTACTCTGCCACCGGATTTCCGGAAAAAGCGCCCTCGCCCGCATTGGGGCAAGGCCATCCAGAAACGGACCAATTCAGCAAACCGCCAAAAAAGCCCCGGAAACGCCAGCATGGCATTGATCAGCTCTATATCACCCTTCGGACCATGCCCGAGGGATGGGCGCGCTTAGGCGAAGTTTTCCGCAGGGTCAAGCGAAGAAGCTGTTACGCGCCCCTATCGATCAGGCGACCGAGGGCGCCACCAATCGCAACAAGTTGGTACGGTAAAAAGTGCACAAATTAGCAATAACTTAACCACGTCAATTGCGTGGCGGCTAGATGTTGATGTGTTCGCACAAGAAGTCAATACCATCGTTCAAAGTGCAGACATTGCAGGAATTTCATCCAATTGACTTTCCGCGCCGAGGGGCCGACCTTCAATTCGTTCACCGGGCGCGAGAGCCGGCGACGTCAACTGGAAGGGAGAAACAGGGCGCAACCCGGTGAATTCATTCATGGAGGGAAAATACTCAGTCGGGAAAGAGACGATCATGCCGACCAAAAGAATGAAAATATTGGCCGAGGAGCTGAACGATCTCATCATGCGGCTCGAAGCGGGCCAGCTTTCGATCGATGATCTGGAAGAAAACAACCAGACACCGACGATCGAAGACTGGATGGCTACCGTTTCGGAAACCTACAATCTCAGGCGACACAGGGAAAAGATATTCGAGACGTCCCAACTATTCGGAGAACCGACCTGGGACATTCTCCTCGACCTGTTCATGGCTGAGTTGAAGAACGTCAGGATGCAGACGACGAGCGTCTGTATCGGCGCGCAGGTTCCGCAAACAACGGCTCTTCGCTGGATTGCCTTGCTGGAACGCGAGGATCTTGTGCGAAGATACCGTGACAACGAGGATTCGCGGCGCGTCTATATTCAGCTGACGGACTCTGCCCTGAGAAAAATGGTGCAGATATTCTATGACCGCTGCTTCCTCATGATGAACAAGAAGAAGCATCAACCGCCGCAGCTCAGTCAGTTGAAACCTGGATCCAGTGAATACGACGAAGCCCGCGAAGCCATTCTGGGCGAGACACTTTCACAGATTAAGCTGAGAAAGCATTCGTAGCGAACTTGGCGCGAGAGACCTGCCGCGACCAAGCAGCTCTCTCGCGCTCTAACTCGTTCAGATCTCGGCGTAAGCTGCGAGACGCAGCGCCTCGTTGGTGGATTCGGTTTCCAGCTTTGCGATCATGTTGGCACGGTGGATTTCGACGGTGCGCGGGCTGATCCCGAGCTTAAGGCCGATCACCTTGTTCGACATGCCCTCGGACATGCACTGCAGCACCTCGCGCTCACGCTTGGTCAGCAGCACCATCTTGGAGCGGGCATTGGCCCGCATGCGACCGGTCTCGACCAGCTTCTTGCGCTCCGGCTGGTTCGAATTGATGACGTTAACAACACTTTCGAGATCGGGCAGACGGTCGATGTAACCGATTGCACCCTTGAGCATGGCAGAGACAATAGAATCGAGCGACGACGTTTCCGAATAAGGAATGATCGGAAACCACATGGCGTTGCGATGCATCAATTCGAGCAATCGATCGACGTTACCGTCGACGTCGCTGATCAATACAACATACCCGTCCCGGCTTTCGGAGATGAATTCTTCGATCTCTTCATACGGTTCAGCGTGATACCCGCCCGAGAACAGAGCGTTCGTGACCTTGGCCCGATTCTGGTAGTTGCTCTCGATGACGGCGATGGTGCGATACTGTTCCATGCAGCTAGAATACGGACGTTTCCTGTATGGATTAATCCCTATTTTAATCCACAAATCGGGATTTTGCGTCCAAAACGGAACAATCGCCCCGAAAACATTGCAAACGTTTGAATTTTTCAACGCAAGCTTAGGGTGAAAAATCCAAACAAACGCTTAAGTGTACGGTTTCGTACGGTAATTTCAGCCATCGCGACCGCATCGAGCCGGTCCGACTCGATGCGAATCACGCGATAAGCACTCAATCGATATCGAGCTTGGTAGGCGCTCCCCGCCCCTCCATGAAATTGGCCAGATTGCGGTGCAGGTTAATCACCTTCTGCTCCTGATGCGGGTTCGGCAGCGGGCCGCGGAAGCCCGACGACTTCATGCCCTTCTGCACGAACTGCATGTTCGAGAAGTCCTGCGCCAGCACCGAACCCCAGTTCTCGCCGATCGGATCGGCATAGACCCATTCGGTTTCCGGCTCCTCGCCTTCGGGGAAGCGTTCGAGCGCATAGCTTTCGAAGATGCACTTGTCGGGATCGTCGCCGTAGGGACGCACGCGGTAGCACAGGGCGAAGGTCACGCCGTGGAGGATATTCTGGTTGGGAAACAGGCCCCAGGCAAGCCCGGTCTCGGCCATGACGTCGTCCGGAATTTCCGGCCAGATCACGCCGCGCTCGGCATCGGCTTCCTTGGCGATCTTGAGCCAGTAGGCGATGCACTCCTGCGGGGTCACGTCCTCGGGCAGTTCGTGCTGCAGGCGGCTTGCGGCCTTTACCAGCGATTCCGTCGAGGCCGAGTAGTTCACGGTCTCATAGTTCTCGCGGATCAGCTCGTAGGTCGAAACGCGCGGATCGTCGCCCTTACCCGCACGCGTGGTACCGGCGCTTTCGTTCATCTTGAACTTGTCGTCGCGCGTGTCGTAGCTCGACACCGAGTGCAGACCGTACTGCTTGGACAGCGCGTAGTAGTCGCCATAGGCCAGCAGCTGGGTATGCGTCCCCGCGACGTGATAGGGCTCAAGGAAGGCCTCGATCGCGGTCTTCCAGTTGCAGTCGTAGATCGCCCACTGGCGCCACTTGTAGCGCATCTTGTCGAGTTCGTAGGCGCCCAGAATCTCGCCGGCACGGCCCATCCATTCCTTCAGGGGAACGCAGTCGGGGTCCATGTTGATGTAGATGTACCCGGCCCATGTATCGACCTTCACCTCCGAAAGGCAGGTCATCTCGGGCGTGAGCTTGTTGTCCCAGTCCTGCGGATCGAGAATGTAGGTGTTCTGCCCGTCCAGATCGAAGGTCCAGCCGTGGAAGCCGCAGATGAAGTTCTTGCGGTTGTTACCGCGCACATCGTGGACCTTGCCCGGCAGCATGTCCGGCACCGATACCAGCTGGCGACCGCGATGCGGGCAGACGTTGTGGAACGCCTTGAGGCTGCCGTCGTCCTTGCGCAGCACGATGATCGATTCATCGGCGACATTGTAGGTCATCCAGTCGCCCGGGTTCGGCAGGTCGGTTTCACGTTCGACCATCTGCCAGACCTTCGGCCACAGCAGCTTCTTCTCAGCCTCGAGGTATTCCTTCGAAAGAAAGGCCTCGGTGGGATAGGTCGACAGAACCTCGTCGTCCATGTCCTCCGCCGTCAGGCGGTTCGGATCGAATTTCTCAGGCTTGTTCACGCTGCGTCTCCCTTGGCACCTGCGGCCTTATCCATCGCGCGTGGGGCTTTGCCGCCGACGCTACTCAACACAGATGTCTATTAAGGTATCCCGCCGCCGAGTTCCAGACTGCAGAACGCGTCATCGCTCGCGAGATGCGTGGCTCTTGCCATGCTTGCGCCGCCCGTTCTTGTGCGCGGCGTAGCTGTCGAGCACCTTGCGCATCTGGGCCAGAGCCTCCTTGCGTGCCTGATCGTCAGCGATCTGCCCCAGATCGCGCTTCAGCCCCGTGACGAAATCGGCATAGGCATTCTGCCAGTCATGATCGATATCGGTCGCCAGTTCCACGCGACCGGTCTTCAGACGGCGGGCTGCCTCGCCAGCGGGCAGTTCCCAGGTCTCGCCGATGGCCGGGACCACCATGGTCGCATCGGGCGCACGCGTCTGCGCCAGCCGGCTCATCGTCTGCAGCGCGCCTTCCTCGCCATGGACGAGAAACAGGCTCCCCCGGATAGGTGCACGCGCTGCTACCCAATCGAGCAGTTCGCTCTGATCGGCATGGGCGGAATAGGAATCGATACGCCGGATCGCCGCGCGCACGTGCACGTCCTGCCCGGAAATGCGTACCCGCTGCGCGCCATCGAGGATGACCCGCCCCAGCGTACCGCCCGCCTGATAGCCCACGAACAATACCGTCGACTCGCGACGGAACAGATTGTGGATCAGGTGATGGCGGATACGCCCGCCTTCGCACATGCCCGAAGCCGCAAGGATGATCGCACCGCTCACCGAATTGAGCCGGATCGATTCCTGCACACTCTCCACATAGTGAAGCTGCGGATGCTCGAAGACGCATGAGCCGTGAAGATCTTCCAGTTCGGCGGCATGACGCTTGAACACGCTGGTCGCCCGGCTGGCGAGCGGAGAGTCGATGAAGACCGGCACCGGCGGGATCGCCTTGGCGCGCAGCAGTTCGACGATATCGAGCAGCAGCTCCTGCGTGCGCTCCAGCGCAAAGCTGGGAATGATCAGATTGCCGCCGCGGTCCAGAGCGCCGCGGATTTCGGCCTCCAGCACCTTGCGGCGTGCCTCGATCGTCACCGGTTCGCGGCTGCGGTCGCCATAAGTGCTTTCGCAAAGGACATGATCGAAGCCCGAGGGGCCTTCGGGATCGGGATGGAATGCCTTGTTGTCCGGCCCGAGATCGCCCGAGCACATCACACGCGTCCCGTTCGCCTCAAGCTCAGCCGACGCCGAACCGAGAATATGCCCTGCGTTCCACAGTCGTGCCCGAAAGCCGGGCGCCGGCTCGAACCACTCTTCCAGCTCCACTGCCCGGCACATACCCCAGGCGGCCATGGCATCAGCTTCGGTGTAGAGCGGCTCGATCGGGTCTTCCCCCGCACGGTCCCGACGACGGTTGCGGCGGGCCGTGTCCGCCTCGTGGATACGGCCGGAATCGGCGAGCATGTATTCCAGCAAGTCGGCGGTCGGCTGGGTGCACCATATCGGACCGGTGAACCCTTCGGCAGCGAGGCGCGGCAGAAGGCCCGAATGGTCGATATGGGCGTGGGTCAGCACCACGGCATCGATATGACGCGGATTGAACGCGAACGGCTCGGAGTTGAGCCCTTCCAGCGTGCGCGAGCCCTGAAACATGCCGCAGTCGACGAGAATGCGCGACTTGCCGAAAACGAACTCGTGGCAGGAACCGGTTACCGTGCCCGCAGCACCGTTGAGAGTGAGCGTGAGAGACTTGTCCATGTGCGCTGCATGGAACCCGCCGTCGGCTCAAGCAAGGACCTGAATCAAATTTGTATTTGCCGGGGCAGGCGAGAAGCCCGCACCGAAACGGAATGTCGGGAAGGAGACCGAAGCCCCCTCCCCGACATCATACGTGGGTACTAATTATACGGCAGCGCTCAGAGCGCGATGACGCCGCCATCGTCCTTGGTAATGGCGACGACAGCCGAGCGCGGGCGCACGGTCGCAGCCGCCGATCCGGCCTGGCTGTCCGGCCAGTGGCTCGTCGGTGCGGTCGCATCGCCGCGTTCACCGGGGTGCTGGATGCCGACGAACAGCGTGCGGCCATCCGGCGTCATGTCGATGCCGGTGATCTCGCATTCGACCGGACCGACAAGGAAGCGACGCAGGTTCGCAGCCGTTGCCGGAGTGCCGGCAATGGTCGCCTGCTGTGCGGTAGCGCCGGTCGAGTCTTCGTTGGTCAGCGTCACCGCGCCGCCATCGGCGACATGGCCCGGCAGTGCCGCGAGCATCATGCAGTTGGTGCGGTCGGTCATCGCGCCGTCGTCGGTCTGGATCCAGAGAACCGGGTTGATCTGGCCGGCCGGGTTGGTGTCGCGCGAGAAGTACAGTCCGTCCGGGCTCGAGAAGTCGTTCGAGGTCGTGAGGCCCGACACATTGACGCTCGCATCCGACGGGAAGTCGGTGGCATCGGCACCGAACAGATAGATGTCCCAGGCAAAGGTCGTGGCGGCGGTGTCGTCGCCATCCTCGCGCAGACGGATGATATGGCCGTTCGGGTTGCCGTAGCTGGTCGAGCCCGAGAGCTTCGGATCACCGTAGTGGCGCGGGTTGGCTGCATCGGTGCCGTTCAGCGGACGGTTCGAAGCGTTGTTGTTGGTCAGCGTGAGATAAATCTCGCCGGTCACCGGGTTGCCTGCCGTCCACTCCGGACGGTCCATCGGCGTAGCCCCCACGGCATCGGCAGCGAGGCGGCAGTTGATCAGGATATCGGCCTGATCGGCGAAAACGTATTCCGGCGTGGTGCCCACGGCCGGACGGTTCGGCACCGAACCGAAAACCAGCGGCAGCCACGTTCCCGTGCCATCAGCCTCGAACTTGGCGACATAGAGCGTGCCGTTGTCGAGGTACTTGTCACCGACCGCGAGACGGTCCGAGACGTTGGCGTCGCCCGCGTCCCAGGTTGCGTTGGAGACATACTTGTAGAGGTACTCGCGGCGGCTGTCGTCACCCATGTACACGCCGACCTTCTGGCCTGCGGTGATCCGTACGAAGGCGCCTTCATGGCCGCAGCGGCCAAGGGCGGTGCGCTTGCGCGGCGTCGAGGTGGGATCGTAGGGATCGATCTCGACCACCCAGCCGTACTGGTTGGGCTCGTTGCGGTAGTCGTCCGTGGCCGTCGCGCCGGTGATCGTCGCGTTCCACTTGGTGAACATCGGATCGGTCGAGGCGACAGTCGACCATGCATAGTTGCCGGTCCGCACCGAAACGCCATAGCGCGCCAGTGCCGTCAGTTCGCGCTCGGTGCGCAGCGCTACGTCGGAAGCATCGCGACGGAAGTAGCCGGCCCAGTTTTCCTCGCAGGTCAGGTTCGTACCCCAGCCGGAAATGCCGTTGGCACAGTTGTTGATCGTACCGCGCCCGGCCGTACCGTTGGCCGAGTAGGCCGTCGCCAGCATGGCCGAGCCGGCCGCCGGGCCCATGATCTGCATCGGCGTCATCGGCGTAATGCGGCGGTTGAAGCTGCTGTCGGCCACGTAGGTCCACTGCCGATCGCCGCCATCGACATATTCGGACACCGAAACGCCGTGCGCTTCGATTTCCTTCTTCGCCTCGTCTTCGGGGCGCGGGCCGGTCGAGACATTGGTCGGGCCATTGGGGTGGAGGTACTGGACGTTGAGGTTCTCGTGGTTCTGCACCATCAGGCCGCGCGTCGAGCTATTGTCGTCCCGCGCACCGGCAGAGGACAGGCCGAAAAAGTGCAGCGCGTCGCCATGGTCGCCGATGCGCTGGGCAAAGTTGCCGTCGGTGCCGTCGTTGGCATAGGTACCGACGCCCGCCGCGAGCGGATCGCCGAGGCGCGTCATGACCGTGACGGTGTACCCCGAGGGGACGGCGACGACGTCTTCGAGGCTGTGTGCGACGGCCGAGAAGCCAAGCACCGCTGGCGAGACTCGGATGGTCGTGGTCGCGCTGGCGGCCTCACCGTCGGCATTCTGCACAGCAAAACCGAACGTGAGATCGGTGGCGGTCTCGACGGCCGGAGCGATGAACATGGCGGTCAGGCCATCCACAACCAAATCGACATCCGGACCGCTGTTCTGCGCCCAAGCGGACGAGGTCACATTGGTATCGCCGGCGGTCACCGAACCCGTCAGGATCACGACACGACCGGAGCTGGTGGCCGCATTCTGGCCGGCAGTCACGACAAGGGTCGATTCGGTGTTATCTTCGCCGCAAGCAGCCAGCATCGTGGTGCCCATCAGCGCGAGGCTGGTGGCCTTGGCGCCACCAAAGATGGCCTGACGTCGCGAATAGCGCGAGTCAGCCAGCGTTTCGAGGGATACGGCGGTAGTCTGGTTCGTATCGACGTCGCCGTCGGTATAACCGTTTTCAACAAGAGTATCGGACATCTAGGTCATCGCCCCACTGAAGTGTTTAGCGGGAGCGTTGCTAGGGTTTCACCTTGGCAATTTGGCGTCTTTACGATGACAGATTTCGGACAACCTCAAGCGCGGAAAAAAGAAGCCGGATTTTCCTAGTCGGCAGGGACGTATACGCCGGCAAGGACCTTATCGAAATGCGCATTGACCTGTTCATTGCAGCTACAGGCCCTATCGCACAGGGCCTGCTGATCGAGCACTTCGATGCCGCCACGGCGGGTCCGCAACAGGCCGTCACGCTTGAAGCGCTGCAGGACGCGGCTCGCATAGCTGCGACCGATGCCCATCATCGATGCCAGTTGTTCCTGGGTCATGGCCACGTCGCTACGTCCGGTCCGCTCGACAGCCGCGCACAGCCACTTGGCCGCGCGATGCTCGATCGTATGAACCGCATTGCAGGCAATCGACTGGAATACCTGCGCCATTACGCAGTCCGCGTAGCGTGAAAACAGGTTGGCAATGGCCGGGCTTGCACGCTTGGCTGCCTCAAGATCGCGCATGGCGATGCGCCTGAACAGCCCTTCGTGGAGAACATTCGCCCGGGCATAGGATGGGAGAGCACCTTGGCTCACCACACCTCCGAGCGCACCTTCCCTTCCGACCAGAATGGTTTCGACGGCCGTTCCGTCATCGAGTTCGACAAAGAACGAACACAGGGCAGATCCGGTAGGCAGATAGCAGAACTCGACGTTGTCTCCCGGCTGGTAGATCACCGACCCGGATTTCATCCAGCCGTTGGTGCAATACCGTTCGAAGAGCGCCCGATCTTCCGGACGCAAAGCGTCAAGCAGATCGCTGCGCGGCGCCACTGCGGTCTGAGCCAGGGGTTGGGATGTGAACTGAGGCATGAAACGATCCTTGGTGTGCAAGCGTGCTTGAACACCAACCTCAACCCACGCGATGCAGTCGAGTTCCCCAATTTGTACAAAAGTGAACAGACGCGCTTTTTCTGGACGTCTAAACGTGCCTGTGGAACATAACTCGCACCGGCGTGTTTGAACTGTCGATCAGGTATGTCCCGCTGGCCTGCATCCATCAACCTATCCTGCTTTACAGGAGCCGTATGCGTATTTGCGCTCATGCAATTTGACCTAGGCAAAAGCCGAGATGCCGAGATGTCGCCCGACATGCTAGCGCTTCTGCGTGAGCATACGGGGCCGTCGCATGAGAAGCTGGATTCCGCATTCGGTTCGCTTGCGCTTGACCGGCGAGAGGGACTTGTGCGTTTCCTTTCCGCGCACGCGATCGGCATGACACCGTTGCAGGATGCTTTTCGGCGTTTCGTCAGCGAAGAGCTGGACATGCCGGCGCCCGACTATCTGACCATGCTGCACCGGGACCTTTCAGCGCTCGGCGTCGATCCGACCGCCCTGCCCTCTCTGGACATGCTCCCGGAGACCGCAAAGGACGCGGGCGCGCCCGGGGTCGGTTATGTCATCGCCGGCTCGCGCCTTGGCCTCTCCGTCATTCGCCGCCAGGGGTACTGGGGTGAGGAGCAAGGGTTCCGCTCCCTCTACATGGAGGATGACAGCGGCCCTGCCTGCTGGAAGGCCCTGTTGCCGTGGCTGCGCCAGCGCAATTTCAATCGTGCGGAACGGGACGCCGTGAGCGCCGCCGCACTCGCCAGTTTCGACACTTTCGCAAGGGCTTTCGCCGTCAGCCCCACCGAAGATAGCCTAAAAGAAATGGGGGCCGATGGCTGAGGACATGCATCAGGTGGACCTGACCACCTGCGATATCGAACCGATCCACATAATCGGCCGGATCCAGAGTTTCGGCTGGCTGGTGTCATTCTCCAGCGACTGGATCATCAACCACCTCTCGCTGAACTGCGAGGAACTGTTCGGTCAGCCGGTCGACGAGATGATCGGCCTGTCCGCAACCGAATTCCTCTCGCCCAGCACGCTGCATGACATTCGTTCGCGGCTGCAATTGATGGCGGGTTCGGATGCCGTCGAGCGCCTGTTCGAGGTAGATCTGCTGGGTAACGGGAAGACGTTCGACGTGGCCGTGCACCCATCGGGTCGCTCGTTCATTCTCGAGATCGAACCGCACGAGGCCGGACGCCGCCGCGACTATGTGTCGTATGTGCGGCCGATGATCGATCGCCTGCGTCAGGCGGACAGCGTGGAGCAACTCTGCGCGAACGCGGCCCGCCATTTGCGCGGACTGACCGGTTTCGACCGCGTCATGGTCTATCGCTTCGACGAAGACGGTGCCGGAGAAGTCGTCGCCGAGAGCCTCAACGGTTCGGTCGACAGCTTCCATGGCCTGCATTTCCCGGCCTCCGATATCCCTGCTCAGGCGCGCCGGCTCTACGCCAAGAACATGCTGCGCATCATCACCGACGTGGATGATCCCACGGTGCCGATCTATCCCGCCAGCAGCCCCAATGGCGAACCGCTGGATCTTTCAATGTCGGGACTGCGCGCGGTTTCGCCCATTCACATCGAGTATCTGCGCAACATGGGCGTGAAGGCCTCGATGTCCGTCTCGATTATGCGGCGCGGCAAGCTGTGGGGGCTGATGGCCTGCCACCACTATTCGCCTCTGATCCTGTCCTATTCGGTCCGTACGGCCAGCGAACTCTTCGGTGAGTTCTTCGCGTACCTGCTGGAACAGCGGGAAACCGACTTCGCATTGGAAATGCGCTCGCAATCCTTGCGGCTGCATGACGAGATCATGGCGCGCGTGGCGGGCGGCGGATCGCTTCTGGAAGAATTCAACGACTTCGCCGAATCCATCGGGCGGGTAATCCCGTTCGACGGGATCGCCGGCTGGTTCGACGGGGAATTCGTAAGCCAGGGCGCAGCGCCCGAACGCGATCAGTTCGCCAAGCTGGCACGATTCCTCAATACGGCGGGGGCCAGCACGGTCTGGGCGACCGACAATCTCTCTGCCCTTTTCGCGCTGGCCGCAGAATGGCAGAGCGGCGCTGCAGGGTTGCTCGCCCTGCCGGTCAGCCGCAGTCCTCGCGACTACATCGTCCTGTTCCGCAAGGAACAAGTTCGCGAAGTCAATTGGGCGGGCAATCCGGAAAAGAACATCGAACTGGGCCCCAACGGGCCGCGCCTGACGCCACGCAAGAGCTTTGAGCTCTGGAAGGAAGAACGCAGCGGCTTCTCAAGACCGTGGACGCTGGAGGAGACTTCTGCCGCTGAATCGCTGCGCGTGACGCTGCTTGAAGTGGTCCTGCGCCTATCCGATGCGGCTAATCAGGAACGCGAGCAGGCCGGGCAGCAGCAGGACATGCTGATCGCCGAGCTGAACCACCGCGTTCGCAATATCCTCAATCTCATTCGCGGCCTAGTGTCGCAGAGCAAGGAAGGCGCCAAGACCATAGACGAGTTCGCCGAACTCGTCGGCAGCCGCATTCATGCCCTTGCCCGCGCACACGATCAGGTGACGCGCAAGGACTGGTCGCCCTCCTCGCTTTACGAACTGATCCGCACGGAGACCGCCGCATACGCCAGCCATAGCGTCGACCGCGTGACGATCGACGGGCCCGATGCCCTGATTGCGCCCTCGGCGTTCACGACACTCGCGCTCGTCATTCACGAGCTGATGACCAACTCGTGCAAATACGGCGCGCTTTCGGATTCGCGCGGCGGCGTGACTGTCACGCTCGGCCGCAGCGATGACGGCGCACTCGAAATCGACTGGCGCGAGCATGGCGGCCCCAAGGTCACACCCCCCACCCGGCGCGGCTTCGGTTCGACCATCATCGAACGGACCATCCCTCACGAGCTGGGCGGCTCTGCCTCGGTGGTCTATCCGGAAGACGGCCTTCACGGCCTGTTCCTGATTCCCGTCGACCATATCGCCTCGTTCGAAACGCCGAGTGCGGCGCAGCGCGATATCTCCAACGATGCGCCGGAAACCGACCTGATGCCCGACGGGGCATCGGGGGTGGCCTTGATCGTGGAAGACAACGTGATCATCGCCATGGAGACCGAAGACGTCCTTCGCGGCTTCGGGTTCGAGGACTGTCGTGTCGCGGGTTCGGTGAATTCGGCACTGGCCGTGATCGCGGAAGCCCCTGTTGCATTCGCCATGCTGGACGTCAATCTGGGCAGGGACACCAGCGAGCCGGTGGCAGCCAAGCTGCAGGAACTCGCGATCCCGTTCATCTTCGCCAGCGGCTATGGCGACAGCTCCATGTGCGCCGAGCGTTTCGAGGGTGTGCCCGTAGTCACCAAGCCCTACAACGAACGCGACATCCGCTCGGCAATCGCGAGAGTCATGCGCAAGCGCCGCTAGGAGCGGAGTCAGCCCCCGCGATCCTGCAACCATGGCCGGTTTTGCTCGTTTTATCGGTATATCCCCAACCGATCAAAAGGAGCCGCCGACCATGGCAGACGCAATGATTTTCGAAGACCTCAAGGACGATCACGACAAGCATCGCAAGCTGCTCGAACAGCTTGGCGACACCCAAGGCGACAGCCCCGAACGTCGCGAGCTATTCGAAGAGCTTCGCAAGGAATTGCAGGCCCACGCCGCAGCCGAGGAAGAATCGCTCTACGCCACCATGCTGGCTTGCCCCGAGCTGCGCGACGAAGCCCGCCACTCGGTCGCGGAGCACAAGGAAATCGACGATTTCCTCGCCGAACTGCTCGACACCGACATGAGTTCGAGTGCCTGGCTGACCAAGTTCAAGGACATGCGTCACCGCTATCTTCATCACATCGATGAGGAAGAGGAAGAGATGTTTCCGGCCGCAGCCAAGACGCTTTCCGAAAAGGCCGAACAGCGGCTCGCCAAGATCTTCGAGCAGCGCAAGCCGAAGGAACTGGCCAACGCGGAAGCCGACACCCCGGGCGACGAACGCGAGTAAGCCATGCGACTGGCCGTTCCCCGCAGCAGGCAAAAACGGGGAACGTGCCGGTTGCGCACGCGTTGATTCCACAAGACCTCAATCAGGAGATTTACTGTGGCAACCAACTCTATGGACATCGACATTCGCGAGACCTTCTGGAAGGCCTTCCAGACCAGCCCCTTCATCATGATGCGGCTCAACGGATCGAGCGACCATGCGGAACCGATGACGGCTCAGCTCGACAAGAGCGCCCACCACGCAATCTGGTTCTTCTGCAAGCGCGACAACCGGATCGCCAGTGGCGGCAAGGCCATGGGCCAGGTCATGACCAAAGGCCACGACGTCTTTGCCTGCATCGACGGCACGCTCGTGGAGGAAACCGATCCCGCGCTGCGCGAACAGCACTGGAGCAATGCCGTGGAAGCCTGGTTTCCCAATGGCAAGGCTGATCCCTCGGTGATGATGCTGCGCCTCGACATCGAGGACGGCGAAGTCTGGACGGCGGAACTGGGCCTGAAGGGCGCCTACAAGCTGATGACCGGCAAGAAGATCCAGCCGGACGAAGCAGGCGAGCACGCCGTCGGCGCTGTCTGACACGGCTGGCGGAAACGCAAGAAGGGGCCGCAAAGCTCAGGCTTTGCGGCCCCTTTTTTGATCCTACCTCGTAGCCCTTCACTTACTACTCTGGTCTTCGCTCCCTACGGGAAAGAAGATAGCGCCAGACGCCGACACAGTTGATTACGAAAAGGATCAGGTTCTGCGCGCCAATTCCTTCGGCATCTTCATCGAGAAAGCCCCAGCCGATCAGCGCCAGCGAACTCGTGACGAAGATCACGAACCCCCAGCCGGTCCAGCGCCGACCAAGGTCGAGCGATACGACAAGCGCCGCGACGGCACCTGCGCCAGCTCCATAGTATTGCAGGGATTGCAGGACGAATTCACTCGCCACGCCGGTCGCCCCCTTCCTTGTCAGACGGTCACGCCGAGCGAAGCGGTTCCAGGTCGGCCGGGCGGTTCGTATCCGGGCACCCCGCCAGGGCATAGGCAATAGCGCCCAGGATGGCCTGGCGGGTGAATGGCTTCTGGAGAACGCCTATCGCCGTGGGCGCAGGCGCTCCAATCTGGTTGGGGTTTGCAGTCACATATATGACGCGGGAGCCGTACTGGAGAGCGATCTGGCGCGCGACCTCGGGTCCGGTTAGTCCGTCCCTGAGATTGAGGTCGATAAGCGCCACATCTGGCGCGTCGGCAAGCTTCGCCAGCGAGGCCGAATCCGGCAACGTACCGACAACGGCATGACCGCCATCCTGCAGAATATCTTCCAGCTGCAGCGCAACCAGGAACTCGTCCTCCACAATCAGGACTTTTCCAGAGCTAGCTACTGTCGCGGCACCCACGGCAAGTGTTTCCTTATATTCTCAGGCAGCGACGCGGCCGTTCTCATCGACGTTTGCGATCTTTTCCAGTTCGGCAAAGAAAGCGTCGATCGCTTCGCCCTTCAGGACGAAGTTGTGGCGGAAGTCGGGAAGCTGACCCGATTCAATCACGTTCGCCAGCATGGCGCGAGCGCGGCAGATCCGGCTCTTCACCGTACCCAGCGCGATACCGCAGATCTGGGCGATCTCTTCGTAGGAGAGGTTGCCGGCGGCGACGAGCACGAGAGCTTCACGGTAGCTTTCGGGGATTGCCGTAAGGGCGCGGATCACGTCTGCAAGATCAATGGCGCTTTCCTGGCTGGCTTCGGCGCACAGGATGCGCTCGGCAGCGATTTCGTCGTACTCACCGTGGAAACGCGCACGCCGGGCTTCGCTGTAGAAGTGATTGCGCAGAATGGTGAAGGTCCAGGCCTTGAAATTGGTGCCTGCGGCATAGCGCTCACGGGCCGCCCATGCGCGCAGCATGGCTTCCTGCGCCAGATCATCGGCGCGGTCGCGATCGCCGCAAAGGCCTCTGGCGAATGCACGCAGATGTGGAGCAACGTCGGCGAGAGCCTGCTTGAACTTGCGGTCACTCAGCGCCTTGGTCGGCGCCTTTTCAGTCTCGGTTCCAGCGTCAGTTGCTACGGTCATGCCATGCCCTCCTAGTTAACCAGTTGTCGAGCTAACGCGACCCGGCCGAAAAAAGTTCCCCAAAAACCCGAGAAATGTGCCTCGATCGAGTCTGCAAGGCGCTCGAAACGCACAGGAAACCTCGCCTCAGCGAGCGAATCTAAATTTACAGAGGGTGAAAAAATTTTCGTCTTCGGCAGGAACAAGTGTGCCTCAGAAACTTTGAGGCCTCCGTCCACTCTTTGTGGACGGAGGCCTCCGGGATCGGGTCACCACCGGTTGCGGGGGGGTGGGGGGAGCCAGTGGTGATATGGAGCAAACGTGACATGTACGGAATTGGTTCCCGGAAACGTGATGCGAGCGAAAAAATTTTACAGTTGCCCTATTCCCCTGCCGGAGTCAGACCCTTGTGTCCGGATGAAGGCAGGATGCGTTTCACGCAAAACGCGAAATAACCGACCCTAAAGTCTTGAGGAAATTCGATGTCCGTCTCCGATCAGATCGCTGTCCAGTTGCCTTATCTGCGCCGTTACGCGCGCGCCCTGACAGGGTCGCAGAGCTCCGGTGACACCTATGTGCGCGCCACGCTGGAAGCCGCGCTTGCCGATCAGAAGCTGCGCGAGGAAATCGCCGGCAGCCGCGCGGCACTCTATGCCGCCTTCACGAAAATCTGGGCCACCGGGCACGTGGAGGAACCAACCGCGGAACTGCATAGCGACAACGCGCACGAGCAGGCTGCGAACACGCGCCTCGCCACCATCGCACCGACTCATCGTCAGGCCCTGCTGCTCACGACGGTGGAAGAATTCACCCGCGAGGAAGCCGCCCAGATTCTCGGCGTGACGCTGGAAGAAGTGGATGTCCTGATCGCACAGGCCGTCCGTGAGATCGAAGGTGAAAGCCGGACCAGCGTCCTGATCATCGAGGACGAACCGCTCATCTCGATGCAGCTGGAAGGCCTCGTTTCCGATCTCGGGCACGACGTGGTCGGCACTGCAGCAACGCACAAGCAGGCCGTCGAGATTTTCGAGCGGTCGCCGGCCGGGCTGGTCCTCGCCGACATCCAGCTGGCCGATGGCAGTTCCGGCATCGACGCTGTTGAGGACCTGCTCAAGTTCGGCGATGTTCCGGTAATCTTCGTGACCGCCTATCCCGAACGCCTGCTGACGGGCGAACGTCCGGAACCGACGTACCTGGTGACCAAGCCGTTCCAGGAAACGACGGTTCGCGCCGCCATCAGTCAGGCTCTCTTTTTCGGATCAAGCCGTCCGATGAGCTGAGCCTCTTCCCGAGGCATCAAGGCTCGAACGGGTAGACACACAAGCCCTGGGCGTCACATGACGCCCAGGGCTTCGTGATAGTGGTCCACGATGGAAAGCGCGAGCGCGCCGATCAGGGCCAGGGCAAAGGTACTGCCGGTAGACGTCGACTCGCCGTACTGGCCTCCCAGACGAACGGTCGCGAGATGACGCCCTTCGCCGGGAGACGACGTCATCATGCGCGCATCGCTGGGCAACAGGCGCAGAGCGGCGGATTCGAACGCTCCCATGGAGACGCTACGCATCACGTCTGCCTCCATTTCAGGCGACATGTGCTCACCGTCCAGACCTTCGGGACGCATGCGCATAAGCACACCCATAGCCCGGACATGACCGGCTTGGGCATCTGCGCTGGCGGCCGTAGACGACAACGCCAGGTTGTCGACCTCGGTGAGCCATTCATCAATGCAACGGGCTGATGCCATGGGCTTTTTTCACTCCTGGTCGCTTCAATCTGAAAAATCGCCCCCGCAGCCGCATTATCGCACTGCATCACTTCCATGGCGCAAACCAAGGTTATGGATTTTTACTTATTTTTTGAAAAACGCATCGACGGCTGACCGCAGACCAATGCCGTCCGAGCCGGGATACTGTTTGTGGCTTGAGTGCCGCCGGCGACCACTGCCACAGGGCAGAACGACGGCACCGCAATGCGATGCTCTTGCTTAGAACGGCAGTTTGCCAAAAACCTTCATCACCCCATGCCGGGCTTCGACGCCTTCTCCGCCCGTAGGCTGAATTCCCGCGCGGCTCTTACCGGCACTTTCAAAGAACACTCCACGCCCTCGGGATTGAACTGCAGGTCCACTTCCGACTTCAGTTCATGCACGACGATCTTCTCGATAAGATCGCGCCCGAACCCGCGCTTTTGCGGTTGGCTCACCGGCGGGCCGCCTTCTTCTTTCCAGCGGATTTCCGCGCAGTCGGGAGACAGCAGCTCCCAGTTCACGTGGATGCGCCCTTCGATCGTGCTCAACGCTCCATATTTCGCGGCATTGGTCGCCAGTTCATGGATTGCGAGCCCCAGTGACATGGCATCGTTCGGCGCCAGCTTGATATCGGGGCCGGACATTTCGACGTGGCTTTCATTGCCTTCCATGTACGGCGCAAGCTCAGATCGCACGATGTCGCCGATCGCCGCGTTACCCCAATCGGATTGCGAAAGGAGGTCATGCGTGGCTGAAAGCGCGCGGATGCGTGCTGTCAGGCTCTCGGTAAAGTCGTCGATATCCGTGGCCCGTCGCCGCGTCAGCGCCGCGATCGACAGGACATTGGCAAGCGTGTTCTTCACGCGGTGGTTCAGCTCGCGCGTCAGCGAGTTGCGGATGGAAGCCTGACTGGTGAGCCATTCCAGAACCCGGCGGTCCTCTGCCGCACGCCGGGTGATCAGCCGGCCGATCGCCATGACCATCAACGAGGCGATCGCTCCGAAGAACAGCGTGATCCGCGCCAGGGTGGAGAGCACGCCTGCCTTCTTGTCGCTGACTTCGACCACCCAGGAATGATTGCCGACATCGATACGCCGGTCCATGGTCGTTCCGGTCACGCCTTCGACGCGGCGCTCGGCCAGCAGGGTCTCCGGCGCGACATGGTCATCGTAGATGGCCACTTCGATGCCGTTGTTGCGATAAAGCTCGCTCGCGGAGTTCAGGAATTTTTCCGCCTGAAAAGGGCTGTAAACGAAGCCCTTCACCTGCTTGCGTCGGCCGGAATTGCTCGTAACCGGCATGTAGATCAGGAAGCCGGCTGCATCGGTACGGTGGTGATCCTGCACCAGGTGCACCTTGCCCGAGGCCACCGGTCGGCCAAGTTCGATGGCCTTTTCCATGGCTGCCCGGCGCACCGGATTGGAAAACATGTTGTAGGAAATGGCCCGGCGATTGTCGGGCGATCCCGGCTGCAGATAGACGATCGGAGTTGCGTAGTCCGCATCGGGCTCCGGCCGCGGAAAAGTCACGAAGTCGGGGCGACCTTCGTCATGGATGGCCACTTCCACTTCCGCCAGCTTGTCGACCGGCACCAGCGGTGCCCAGCCCATACCCAGCGAACCGTAAAGCTTGCCGTCCCCCTGAAGGTCGTCCGCGAATTCGGCGAACTGGGCCTCGGAGACCTGATCCTGCGTCGCGAACAGGGCCGCGCCGGCACGCAGCAAGGCGATGTTTTCGGTAATCCGCCGCTGCAGCGCCGAAGCGGTTTCGGTCAGGTTGCGGTCGAGCTCGACCTGGCGCGTCTGCCGGTCCGCCCGTTCGATCGCCATGACGGAAACGGCAGTCGTAATGCTGGCAATAAGGAAAAGCAGGAAGGGCCAGCCACGCGGGTATTTATGGAACCACGCCTGCTTCTGCACCCTGTCAAGCAGAGCCTGGTCAATCACCCCACACCCATCAGTCTCCTGAACCAATCGACCGCCGCCCGAAACGTCGCGGCATCCCTATGGCAACTCTTTGCAATCAGGGGAACCTTGGAGCCCGTGAATTGTTCCAATCTCGACGAACGTTTGTATGCCTTGCTGCAAGGAAGCGCTGCCACACGTGACGAAAGGCCTAAGGGCTTGACCACATTGCGGTCTCTCAGCAAGAATTGTCGGTGAAAGGGAGCTTGTGTTGAATCAACCCAATGGACGGAAGCATTCCGGTAATGTGCAGGGCCTTCAGCCCGACGTCCGCACGTCGCCTGGCGACGGCGAGCCCGGCTGGGCCTCGGGATTGAGAAAGCTCTATAACTCTGTTGTAGAAGAGCCGCTGCCGGACAGCTTTCAGGATCTCCTGAAAAAGCTGGATGACAGCGACGATGCCTGACCGGATCACGCCGACGCCGGCAGACGAGGCGTTTCGCAAGGAATTGATGGCCGTTCTCCCGCACCTGCGCGCCTTCGCGCGGGGCCTGTCGGGACGCGCGGACTTCGCCGACGACCTGGTACAGGAAGCCGCCATCAAGGCATGGACGGCACGCGAGCGCTACCAGCCCGGCACGAACATGCGTGCCTGGACCTTCGCCATTCTGCGCAACCACTACCTGTCCGAACTGCGCCGCAACAAGCGCCAGACGAACCTCGATGAAGGCGCCGCCGAACGCATGTTGGTGATGGAAGCCGACCAGGAAGGTCCCCTGCATCTGGGCGATATGGAAACTGCCCTGCAGGATCTGGCGCCCGAACGGCGCGAAGCGGTGCTGCTCGTGGGCGCATCGGGCTTCAGCTACGAGGAAGCCGCCGAAATCGCCGGCTGCCCCATAGGCACGATGAAAAGCCGCGTGGCACGCGCTCGTGCCGATCTGGCGAAACAGCTCAACGCGGAACCCGAATTGCTGGCCAAACGCGTGGGCTGATCGAGACTGGCGACGGATCTCGTCGTCAGACGGCCGGATCAGTAGCACCGAGCCTCGGAAGCACCAGCAGGCAAGCCCCCGCCGCAAGGTGGAACACCAGCGCCATGCCGGTGATCGGTATCGTGACCTCTTCGATCCAGGGGGAAACGAGCGCTGTGCCGATCGCCGAAGCCGCCAGCAGGAACAGGATAACGAGTCCGCTGCCCCGCGCATCGTCGCCATGCGATGCAAGAATAGCGCGGAAAAATCCCGGCGGCCCGCGCAGACCCAGACCCGAGTTTACCGGGATGAACAATGCGGTGATCACCAGCACCGAAGTGCCCCCGGACAAGGCATATAGGAACTGGCCTGTCGCGCCGGCGGCAGCGAGCCAGGTCCCGGTTGCAATCACGCGTTCCGCGCCGAAGCGGTCGACCGCCTTCGTCGCCGAATTGGCAGCGATGATGAACGTCGTGACCCCGCAGACCTGCATCACGATGAAATCGGTAAGCGTTCCGCCGTTCACGCGAACGAAGACCGTCGGCATACCGAAGACGAAGACGAGCAGTCCGCCCAGCACCAGGGCCTGGCTCATCGCGTAGCGCATGAATACCGGATCGCGCAGCAGTGCCGTGAAGCTGCCCTCCCCGCGCCGGCTGACTTGCGGAACACCGCCTGAAACCAGCAGAAGCAGCGCCACCGCGCCGGCAACCCCGGCCATGACTTCGAAGTTGAGCTCCCAGCCGCCGAACGCCAGCAGCGCTACGCCGGCGATCGGTGCGAGCGCCGGCCCAAGCGCCTCGATGCTTCCCAGAACACCGATCGCCGCCATGGCGCCTCGCTCGTCGAACAAGGCCTTGACGATCCCCGGCGCGAAAACCGCCGGACCGGAAACGACCATCCCCTGCACCGCACGCAAGCCGATCAAGGCTTCTATCGAGGGCGCACGGCTACATGCGAAGGAGACCAGCGCCGCCAACGTCAGCGACCCGATGAAAAGGCGATTGGTGGCGACACGATCACCGAGAGCACCGAAGGCAAGCAGCCCCGCACAGGATCCACCGATGTAGGCAGCGAGCACCAGCTGGGCCAGCGCCGGGTCACCGCCCAGCGCCTCGGGCAGGCGCGGGACCGCCGGCAGGATGAGATCCGTTCCCATCAGACCAATGATCGTGCTTCCCACGACAAGGCTGAGCGTCAAGGCGCGATTCACGAACTACCCCCATTCCAGGCCCTGCAGGCTGGTTGGCAGCTTGTTCGCAGTTGCACAATAGCGCGATGCAACAGCGCTTTCCGGCAAAAGAAAACCCCCGCTTCCCCGATGGAAGCGGGGGTTTTGTGTTCCGGCAGACCGGAAGCGACCTCAGGCCGGGTAGGTCCAGGGCGTGCCGCGGTCGAAGTTGTCCGAAGCGAACTTCCAGTTGATGAGGTTTTCAAGCACAGCCTTCACGTAGGCGGGGCGCTTGTTCATCTGGTCGATGTAGTAGGCGTGCTCCCACACGTCGATCGTCAGCAGCGGGTTCACGTCCGAGGTGATGGCGGTGCCGGCGTCGTGGGTCGAGATGACCTTGAGCTTCCCGCCTTCGACGACGAGCCAGGCCCAGCCGCTGGCGAAGTGGGTAACCGCTTCGTTGCTCAGCGCTTCGAGCAGCGCATCCATCGAACCGAAATCGTTCTTGATGGCGGCAGCGAGGCTTTCGCTCGGCTCGGTCTTCTCACCCGAGAGCGACTGCCAGTAGAAACCGTGGTTGTAGGTCTGCGCAGCGTTGTTGAAGAGACCGCCCGACGACGACTTCACCAGCTCCTCGACCGACTTGTCGGCATTATCGGTGCCTTCGATGGCAGCGTTCAGCTTGTCGACGTAGGTCTTGTGGTGTGCGCCATGATGGATTTCGAGGGTCTTGCTCGAAATGTGCGGTTCGAGCGCGTCCTGCGCGTAAGGAAGCGGCATCAGGGCAATGGTCATGGCAAAGTTCCTGTTCTGGTTTACGAACGCTTGAGGATGGCACGGAACGAGGCGCTGAGCCCCTGTGTGCCTTTGGACGTGCGCCGTATGTCTGTTCTCCGGTCCGACAATTCAAGCGTTCAAAAGTGGCAATTTGATTTCGGCGTTCAGAAATCTGGATGGGACCGGGGTGCGACGCAGGCTCCATCACTGTCAACAACACGAAAAAGGATGGCGGAGTTCCCGCCATCCTCTCCCCGGTTGCCGACCCTTCCCGCAAGGGGTGTAGGAAGGGCCGGAACAACAAGATCAGTTCTGATCTTCGACCTTTTCGGCCTTTTCTTCGAGGGCCTCGGCCTTGGCTTCACCGGCCGCGTCCACGGCATCCGCCTTGTCTTCCATGGCATCCTCTGCGGCGCCGTCCAGCTCGTCCGCCTGATCGTTGATCGCGTCGGCGGCAGCGTCGGATGCGTCCTCTACGGCGTCGGCGCGCTGCTCGATGGCGTCGTCCGCCGGGTCGTTGCAAGCGGCAAGTCCGAGGGCACCGGCGGCAGCTGCAAGCATGGCGAGGCGCGGCATGGTGATGGGTTTCATGGCGAGATTCCTTTCCCTGTTGAGAAGTATGCGCGTTTTAGGAGAAGGACGCGCAAACCTTCGATGAATCACCTGTCAGAGCGGGATCAGCGAACCGAACCGCGACGAAACAGGTTGACGATCGCCAGAAGAATGACTGCGCCCAGGAACGAAGTGAAGAGCGACAGAATATCGAAAGAACCACTGGTAATCGGCGCACCGCCAATAAGCGGATTGACAATAATGCCGGCAATCAATGCACCGACAACACCGACGACAATATTAAGCAGAATACCCTGCTGAGCATCGGTGCGCATAAGGATCGAAGCGAGCCAGCCGATAATACCACCGACCAGCAGAATAAGCAGAAGAGTCATGTTTTCTTCTCCGTTTGTCTCTGTTGACTTGAATAACGGCCTAAGCCCGTCATGGTTCCTGGAAAGGTCTCGCGCCCCGTGCTGCTCAGGCAGACGAGGATGATGCGAACCGCACCCTTTTCAACGCATCGGGCTATTTAAAACCTATTAGGCGCTTTATAAATTTCAGCATTCGCATACACCACCGTCACGCTTGCCCTGATGCAACGAGAACGGCGAAAACATATTGAAACGATGTCGGTGTTTAAATATGCCTGCGGGATACGAATCCGTCTTCGAAACGGAAACGACCGCCAAGAGCACATGGGGACAGAGGATGCAGGGAATGCTGAAGAACGAGCCCGAAAACTGGGACGCGGAAACCGATTTTCTGTCTGTCGGATCGGGAATTGGCGGGCTTTCAGCCGCTATTACCGCGCGCGAAATGGGCCTTGAGGCGATGGTGCTGGAAAAGGCCGACCAGGTTGGCGGCGTCACGGCGCTGTCCATGGGAGAGGTCTGGGTCGCAGGCAACCACCACGCCGCCGATATCGGCGTGGAGGACAGCGTCGAAAGCGGGTTCCGCTATCTGAAGCGACTGTCGATGGACTATGGCAGCGATGCGGCGATCCTCAACTTCACCGCCCACGCGCCCGCCGCACTATCCTGGTTCGAGGACAGGATCGGGCTCAAGATGATGCCGATCCGCGGCTGCCCGGACTATTACTATCAGGTCAGCAACGACGGCGTGCCTGAAGGCCGCATGCTCGAGGTCGAGCCCTTCCCCGGCCAATCTCTGGGTGAATGGGCGGAGAAAACCCGCCTCTCGCAAATGCCCTATGGCATGACCCACGCCGACATCGACGAAGGCGGCGGCGTGGCCAACATGATCCACTGGGACTTCGCGAAGATGGCGCAGCGGCTCGAAAACGACGAGCGCTGCCTCGGCTGCGGGCTGGCTGCCTACTTTGTCAAAGGTGCGCTCGATCATGGCGTGGAGATGAAGACCGGCACGAGCGTCGTGGAGATCTACGCCGACGGGTCGCGCGTCACCGGTGTGCGCGCGCAGAAGGACGGCCAGGACATCAACATCCGCGCGCGCAAAGGCGTGCTGGTGGCGGTATCGAGCTATGAGCGCCGGCAGGACTACAACAAGACCATCGGCCAGCAGCTCGAACTCGGCACCATCGTGACGATCTCTACCGTGGACGGGGCGAATTTCCGGCTCACAGGCCCGCTGGGCGCCCGCACCGCGCGCGTGCCGGATGTCACCTCGCTCGGCTTCATTTCGCCCGGCGAGGAGGATCCCGAAGGCTATCCGATGTGGCGCAGCGCGCTCCAGATCATCGGCCAGCCGCACATCATCGTCGTCAACAAGGCGGGAGAGCGCTTCGGCAACGAGGCCTTCTACCGATCTTTCTACTACAAGATCGATCAGATCGACGGCCTGACCCAGTCGCACCCCAACATGCCGTGCTTCATGATCTTCGACAGTCAGGCGCGTGCGAAATACCCCATCGGGTCGATCCTGCCGGGCATGGACTGGCCGGAAGGGCTTGGCTGCGTCGCCGACACGCTGGAGGAACTCGCAGGCAAGATAGGCATCGACGCTGCGGCGCTGAAGGAAACCGTAACGACCTTCAACGAAGGGGCGCGACAGGGCCGCGATCCCGCGTTCGGGCGCGGCGAGCAGCCGTGGAGTTTCTGGATGTGCGGCGACAAGAACAACAAACCCAACCCCGTCCTCGGCCCGCTCGAGCAGGGCCCCTTCTATGCCGTCGAATTGAAGCGCATCGGCGGATCGGGCATCCCCTCGACGGGCACTCTCGCCGACGAACATGGCCGTGCACTGGACTGGAACGACAAGCCCATTCCCGGCCTCTACGTCGCCGGCAACTCGATGGCGCGGATGGAAACCGGCGCGGTCATGCAATCCGGCATCTCCAATGCGCGCGGCATGACCTACGGCTGGCTCGCCGCAAGGCACGCCGCCGGACAGCCCAGCGATCTGCTGGCCAAGGAAGCGGAAAGGCTGGCGCTTTGATCGAGACACGCCAGACCGTCACCATTGCGGCGCCCATCGACGCAACCTGGGCCTATGCCAAGGATGTCGAGCGCTGGGCCGAGATCATGCCCGGCTACCAGTCCTGCGAAATCGAGGACGAGGACAACTCGCTCTGGATACTCAAGATCGGTGTCGGCGCGATGGTGCGCACCGTAAAAGTCGCGGTGCATGTCGAGCGCTGGGCGGGACCGGAACAGGTCGATTTCACTTTCAAGCTACAAGGCGATCCCGTGGAGGGCGGCGGCTCCTACGAGGCTTCGGTCACGCCCGATGGGCAGACGCAGGTGGACCTCGCCGTGCAGGTGCGCGGATCCGGCCCGATGGCCCCAATGTGGGAAGCCATGGGCGGCCCCGTCCTGCCTAAATTCGCCAAGGGCTTTGCAGAGGAACTGAAAGGCCGGATCGAAGCGCAGTCCGGAACCGGTGGCACGGCTGCGGCGGTGCCGGAAACGCGAACCACCTCGGCCACGCCATCGCTGGTCACACGCCTGATGAACTGGCTCAAGGGGCTGTTCAAAGGCTGAGAGGAAACCGGGACCTTTTCCATCCGTTTGCACGGCGAGCGAAACAGGCTTGAGACGTGCAAAGACCCGGCAAGAGACGAATGCTTTCGGCAGTGGCCGCCGCTGCCATAGTGGCAGGCGGTGCGGTGGCGTTGGTGCTGGGACTTTCGTTCGTACCGGACATCGATGCTCCGCAACGAGCGCTCGAAGCCATACTGCGCACGCGCAACACGCCCCCCTCCCCCAAACCAACACCCACGCCGCAACCGTCTCCGGCTGAGGCAAGTGCGCCGCAGAACGCTCCGGCCCCACCCTCACGCAAGAACGACGCCGCCCAGATTGTCCAGCCTCCACCGAAGCAACCGCCGCTGGTCATGCCTCCCCCTGTGCCCGTCGCGACGAAGTCCGGCGCCGGATCGGCTACCGATCGAGGGGCAGCCCCGGTTGACGGCTCCGGCCAGGGTGCAGGCGGTTCAGGCAGTGGCACAGGCGGCGGCGGAAACGGAGGCCAGGGATCGGGGGACGGCTCAGGCCGCGGCGATCTCTCGGCATACCCGCGCCAGATCTCGGGCAAGCTGCACTACCGGGAGATTCCGAGGGCCTTGCGGCGCGATCACGGCGGGGTGATCCGCTTGCGCTACCGGATCGGCGCGGATGGCCACGTGAGCCAGTGTCGCGTCCTGCAATCGAGCGGTTTTCCCGAGTTCGACCGCAAGACCTGCGAACGCATCACCGATCGCTTTCGCTTCGAGCCGGCACGCGATCGTTCTGGACAGCCGGTCCCTTTCACCATGACCGAAACCCACGGCTGGGACTACGAGCCGGGCAAGTAGCCGCTTCGCGCCCGCGCGATGCCGTTTCGCAATTATCCGATGGACAAGACGGGCCTGCGCGCGCAGTCTGTACACCTGTACAGCAAGCATAATCCTTGGGAGAGGAGCCAACATCATGTCCATCACCGTCGAACCCGCCAAGCCGCAGATTGGCGGCATCGTTTACGTTTCGCCCGACCATCTCCTCGACGATGAAACGATCGAGACTGTCCGCACCGAGCTGGAAAAGCGCGGCGTTCTGGTCTTTCCGGAGATCAACGTTTCCGATGAGATGCAGCTCGCCTTCACCGACAAGCTGGGCGACCGCGTGAACTTCACCCGGCAGATTCCGGGGTCCGATGCGGATACGGCGGACGTCTACAAGATCACGCTGGACCGCAAGCTGAACTCCGAGCCCGATTACGTGCTCGGCACGTTCTTCTGGCACATCGACGGCATCACCATCGACCAGCCGCTACCCAAAGCGACGGTTCTCTCCGCCCGCAAGCTGTCGGCGAGCGGCGGCGCCACCGAATTCGCCAACCTCTACGCCGCCTGGGACAAGCTGCCCGAGGACGAGAAGCGCGAGATCGAGGACCTCACCGTCGTGCACTGCGTCGAAGCCGCGGTTCGTCCGGTCCACGGCCACCCCAGCGAGGAACGCCGCGCGCGCTACAAGGCCATGGCCGCCGTCATGGAACAGCCGCTGGTCTGGACGCATGAGGACGGGCGCAAGTCGCTGCTGCTCGGCACCCACGCGGACGGTATCGTCGGCATGCCCGGCCCGCACGGCCGCGCGCTGCTCACCCGCCTGCAGCAATGGGCCGCCCAGCCCGACTTCGTCTACACCCACAAGTGGAAGGAAGGAGATCTGGTGATCTGGAACAACCAGGGCGTGATGCACCGGGTGGTGCCTTACACCGACGAAGGCCGCGTGATGCACCGCACCACGATTGCCAGCAAGGAAAAGCCCGGACACAAGGCCGACGAAGCCAATATCGAAAGAATCTACCAGATCGCTTGAGAATGGCGTTCCTCCGCTTGACGGTGCTGCGACGATAGGAGCATTGGCAAGGGCGACACTCCTGCCGCGAGTCTGCCCTTGCCATGCTTTCGCAGAAAATCCGCTATGCCATCCGGGCCCTGCAGCATCTGGCCGACAAGTATGGCGAGGGGCCGGTTCCGCTGGCGGAAATCGCCGAAGCGCAGAACATTCCAGCAAAATTCCTGACCGTCATCCTTTCCGAGCTTGCCCGCTTCGGCATCGTCGATTCCCAGCGGGGCAAGGACGGAGGTTACTGGCTGGCGATTTCGCCGATAGACATCACCTATGGCGACCTCATCCGCATCATGCGCGGATCGCTTGCCCTCGTGCCCTGCGCCAGCCGCTTCGCGCACGAAAAGTGCAAGAACTGCGTCGAGGAAAAGGACTGCCGCACCCGTGCCCTGATGCTGAAAGTGCGCGATGCGACGGCAGATCTGCTCGACGGGGTACGTCTGTCGGACCCCATCGAACTGGCCCCTGAATTCGAAGAGCCCGCCGAAGAGGCTTAGCCACCCGTCATTCGCAAACCGGCATCGGCGATCAGCGTCTCGCCGGTCACCCGGCACGAGGCTTCGCAACCCAGGAACAGCGCCGTACCGGCAATGTCTTCCGGCGTGGAGGCAACCTGCAGCGGCGTGCGCTCGATCACGGAGGCACGGATCTTGTCGCGGTGCGGCCCCAGCTTGTCGAACCAGACCGTGTCCATGAAGCCCGGTGCCACGGCGTTGATCCGTATTTTCGGCGCCAGTCCGCGAGCCAGCGTCAGGACCATGGTGTTGAGCGCGGCCTTCGATGCCGAATAGGCAATCGATGAACCGTTCCCCGTCACCCCGGCAACGGACGACGTGGCCACGATCGCGGCGCGTTCGGACCGTTCCAGCAGTTCACGGCAGGCCCGAATCGTCTGAAAAGTGCCGACCACGTTGACGCGATAGACGTCGAGAAAATCATCGCCGGAGAGCTTGTCGAGCTGATGGGCGTGCGCAGGCCGCGTGGTCTTGCCCGCATTGCAGAACAGCGCATCGATCCGTCCGAAAGGCGCTGCCGCGGCGGCAATCGCCACGCAATCGGCATCCTCGGCCACATCGCCCTGCACAACGACGGCCTCGGCGCCCAACGCCTGCACCTGGCGGGCGGTCTCCTGCGCTTCCTGCTCGCTGCTGGCGTAATTGATCACGACTGCTTTTGCGCCCTGATCGGCGGCGCCGACGGCTATGGCGCGGCCAAGGCCCGTCGATGCGCCGGTCACGACGACGACGGCGTCTTCATATGGTGGTTTCAATGACATTCCCTCCTCCCGGCCCTCATGCGGGGTAGGAGGCAAGCCTTCAAGATTTTAACGTGGAACGCCTATTCTGGAGGCGAAGTCATCACTTCCCCGTGTTGCAGGAAATGCAGCAACGTGCGCGCGAGATGATCGATCGCCATCTTCACGTTGGGACCGGGGCCGCCCTCGGTAATCTGCACCGTGGTCCCCTCGATCATGAACAGCATCATGTAGCACTTGATCCGCTGCGGCTCGCGTTCGTCGCGCGGGAGGGCATCGAGGTCGAAACCCGGGAAACGCCGCCCAAGCGTGGCGATGATGTTGTCGTGATGGCGGTAGACCGGATCGAGGATGTCCGTCTGCAGGTTGGCGCCGGCCCAGAACAGGTTGAGCGAGTTGCGCCGCTCTTCCTGCTCGCCGCGCAGCCGCACGATCCACTTGCGCACCGATGACAGGCTCAGGCGCTTCACCGTCACCAGTTCGGCGTAGATCTCGAGCTGATACTCCAGATCCTGCCGCATCAGGTCGAGCAGCATTTCGTCCTTGCTACGGTAATAGAGATAGACTGTCGCACGGCTGACCCCCGCCTTTTCGGCGATTTCCTCGACCGAAGCGGGAAAAAAGCCCTTGGTGTAAAACACCTTGCGTGCTGCGACCCGGATGCGTGCGATTGTCGGCTTGACCTTGGGACGGGAGGCCTTGCGTTGCGACGGTGTAGTGTCTGTCATAGACACTTGGTTAGCTGGAACTGATTGACTTGGGCAAGTTAACAAAGGAACCGCCCCGTGACCCGGCGGTTTTCTCCCTGTAGGAACCCCGCCTTCGCAAGAATAGACATAAGAGGTTGCCCCCCATGATGATCGACGAAACCCACGATCCGGCCCGCAAATCCTGGGTCGAGAGCGCCAACGGGCATGCCGATTTCTCGATTCAGAACCTGCCGCTGGGCGTATTTTCGCGTGGTGGCGATTCGCCGCGCGGCGGCATCGCCATCGGCGACATGATCCTCGACCTGAGCGGGCTTGCCCTCTCCGGCCTGCTGGACGGTGAAGCTCTGGAAGCGGCCAGCGCTGCAAACGGCCCCACGCTCAATCCGATGCTCGCCCTCGGCGCCGGTCCGCGCCGCGCCCTGCGCCAGCGCGTTTCGGCCCTGCTGGCCGAAGGAGCCGCAGAGAAGGACCAGGTCGAAGCGCTGCTCGTCCCGATGCGCGAGGCGCAGATGCACCTGCCCGCGCACGTCGGCGATTACACCGACTTCTACGTGGGCATTCACCACGCCACCAACATCGGCAGCCTGTTCCGGCCCGACAACCCGCTGCTGCCCAACTACAAGCACGTGCCTATCGGCTATCACGGCCGCGCCTCGACCATTCGGGCCACCGGCGCGGAGGTGATCCGGCCGCAGGGCCAGACCAAGGCTCCCACTGCCGATGCCCCCTCGTTCGGGCCGATCGCCAAGCTCGACTATGAGCTGGAGCTAGGCGTGTGGATGGCCACCGGCAACGATCTCGGCTCGCCGATTCCCATCGCCGAGGCTCTCGATCACGTCGCCGGCATCACCCTGCTCAACGACTGGTCGGCACGCGACATTCAGGCGTGGGAATATCAGCCGCTGGGCCCCTTCCTCGCCAAGAACTTCCTTTCCACCGTGTCGCCGTGGATCGTGACCATGGAAGCGCTGGCGCCGTTCCGCCGCGCGCAGCCGGCTCGCCCCGAAAGCGATCCGAAGCCGCTGCCCTACCTGTGGGACGAAAAGGACCAGAGCGAAGGTGCCCTGTCGCTGGAGCTCGATGTCTTCCTGAGCAGCGCAGCGATGCGCGAAAAGGGCATGGAACCCCTGCGCCTGAGCCACGGCGCGGCCAGCAACATGTACTGGACCATCGCCCAGATGGTGACGCACCATGCGTCCAACGGCTGCCAGATGCAGACCGGAGACCTGCTGGGCAGCGGCACGATTTCCGGGCCGGAGGATGGCTCTCAGGGCAGCCTGATGGAGATCACCCGCAACGGCAAGGAGCCGGTAGACCTGCCCACCGGCGAAACCCGCACCTTCCTCGAAGACGGCGACGAACTGGCTCTGGCCGGCCGCTTCACGGCAGACGGTGCAGTCTCGATCGGCTTCGGCGAATGCCGCGGAACGGTGTCCCCCGCCCGCACCTGAGTGCGTTCAGGCGACGCCGGTCACAACGCCGCGTTCGGCGCAATCGGCGATAGCGTCGTCCGATAGCCCGATTTCGCGCAAGAGTTCCGCAGTGTCCCGGCCCATGGTCGGGGCACATTTCGGCTCTGGCGGAAGCGGGCTGCCGCCAAAGGACACCGGGCCCGATACGATGGTCACCGGTGTCCCATCCTCCACCGTGACATCGAACAGCACGTCGTTGGCCTCCGCCTGCGGGTCGGTCACCAGTTCGCGCAGGTTCTGGATGACCTCCCAGGGCGCATCCCAGTCGGCAAATGCCTCTCGCCACTCATCGAGGGTGCGCGATGCAAAAGCCTCGTCGAGCGCGGTCAGCAACGCCTCACCGTGTTCGACCCGGCTTTCGACCGTGGTGAAACGCGCGTCCTCCAGCAGGTCTTCCCGTCCTGTCCGGCGGCACAGTTCCGGCCAATAGCGTTCGGGGTCGAGGAACATCAGCTGCAGGAAGCGGCCATCCGCGGTTTCATAGGCGCTTGTCAGGGCATGCCTGCCGGGATTGGCCAGTCTGGCCAATTGCTCATCGCTGAGCGCGGCGCCCATCGTGACATCGGCCGAAAGAATCCACATTGCCGAGGAGAGCAGCGAGATCTCGACGGTCGTCGCCTCGCCGGTCCGCTCGCGATGGAACAGCGCGGATGCCATGCCGAATGCCACGTTCATCGCGCCCGCATGATCTCCGAGTGCAGGCCGTGGGCGGGTCGGCCGCTGGCCGGGCGTGGAGAGCATGTGGGCAAAGCCTCCGCGCGCCCAGAAACACGAGGCATCGTAGCCTGCGCGATCGGCCTGCTCGCCGCGAAATCCCAGACCATTGCCGTGCGCGTATATGAGGCGCGGATTGCGTTCGCGCAGAACGTCGAGCGTCAGCCCCAGCCGCTTGAGCGCGCCGGGGCGAATGGAGGTGAGAAAGACGTCCGCCGTCTCGACCAGTTGCAGAAACAGCTCGCGCCCCTCGTCGCTCTTGAGGTCGATGGCGATCGAGCGCTTGTTGCGGTTGTTGAGTTCCATCGCGAGGTTCGCCGACTTGGTCTGCCGTCCGTCGGTGATCTTCAGCCGCCGGTAGGGATCGCCTTCGGGCATCTCGATCTTGATCACGTCCGCGCCGAGATCGGCCAGAATGGCCCCCGCCGCCGGCACGAATACGAACTGCGCCAATTCCAGCACACGCACGCCCTTGAACACCTGCGTCGCGAACATTCCCGTATCTCCCCAAGGCTCTCTGCGCGGTCGATTGCCGCGTTCATCCATGGCGTCACGATAGCCATGCCTGAAAAATGTAGCAAGCGCTTGGTTTTTAAAATCACACAGCCCGCGCAAAAAAAGAGCGGGCCCCGGAAAACCGGAGCCCGCCTTCATCTCAGCATGGCAATTCGCGGCGTTACTGGCCGAAGCGATACTTCAGACGCAGACCCCACATGCGGGGTTCGCCGATGAGGCCGGAACGGAAACCACGCGAGGTGTTTTCGTTGATGTTCAGATAGACGACTTCCTTCGTGACGTTGGTCACGAACAGAGCGGCGTCGACCGGCATCCCACCCACGTTGTTCCAGTTCACGTTCAGGTTGAGGACGTTGGTTGCCGGAACCATGCCAGCACCCGGGTTGGCGAAAGTACAGCCCGGCGTGTCCGCCGTCGGGCAGCTATCCGCGACCGAACGGAACTTGCCGGTGTAGATGAACGTACCGCCAAGAGTGATGTCGCCCACCGATTCCGGCAGCGGCAGCGTGTAGTTGGCTGACAGAGTCAGCTTGTGCGGCTGCGCGTTCGGGATCGGATCGCCGACGTTGGGCAGGGTCGCCGTATCGTAGGGCGAGCCCGGCGCGAACGACGGCGCAGTCAGTTCCTTGATCTTGGTCTTCAGGTAACCGTAAGCCGCGCTCAGGCGCATGCCCTCGAAGGGCCGCAGGTTGAGCTCGGCTTCGAAGCCCTGCAGTGTGGACGAACCGGAGTTGACGATCGATGCGCTGGGCGGCGCCGTCGGTGTGCCGTCTTCATTGGGCAGGATATCCTGCACGCCCAGCAGCAGCTGCTGGTTGGTGAAGTCGTTGTAGAACCCGGAGATATTGAACGACCCCGGAACCGGACCATACCAGCTGGTCTTGGCACCGATTTCGTACGTATCGACCTTTTCTTCTTCGTAGGGCTGGGTCGTGTCGGGGCTGAAGATCGACAGACCACCCTGACGATAACCGCGCGTCCACTTGGCATAGAGCAGAATGTCCTCGATCGGCTTGTAGTCGATACCGAGGAGCCAGGTCGGGGCCTTGCTCGACTTGCTCTGGATATCATGGCAGCCGTCGTAGATGTCCTCGATCGGGAATGAGGTCGTCGAAGTCACCGTAGTACCGGACGTGTTCGACACACCGATCGGCGCACCGCAACGGAAGATCCCGGCCGCCGCGACAGGACGGAGCTGCTGAACGTCCGTGGTCTGCTTGTCCCAAGTGTAACGCAGACCGGCCGTGACCTTGATCTGGTCGGTAATGTCGTAACTGGCCTGACCATAGATCGCGTAGTCGCGGAACTTCGTCCGTGAAAGCTGGCCATTGATCGACCCCAGCGAGAACAGGCCGGAGATCGGCGACGGCGGAGTCAGCACCTGGAACGGGCAATCGTAGTTGTCGATATCGTTACAGGCAGAGAAAGTTGCCGTCTGCACGCCCGACTTGCCGAGCGGGTCGCTGATTTCCGCATAGGCACCGACCTGCCAGGTCAGACGCCCGCTGCTCGGATGCCCCTGAAGCTGGAATTCGGCCACGAAGGTCGACTGCGCGTTGGTCTTGCCGGTGTAGGGGTTGATATGCGTGAACGCGAAGCCTGTGACCTGACCGGGGGAAGTTTCCGAACCGTAGGGGATCCGCGGATCGAGGAAATAAGTGCCGAAGAGGTCGAGATTGGTCTCGCCCAGGAACTCACCGTAGGACAGGATGTTCTTGACCGTCAGGCTGTCGCTGGCGAGCCAGGTGGTGGTGTTGATGATCTGCCACTGCTCGATTTCCGAAGCGGAATCGGGAATGCGGTTGGAAACCGTCCACGGACCGTACTCGGCTTCACGCGCGACCTGTGCGGCGGCGAGTGGGCCGAAGGGGAACACGCCCGACGCATAGACATTCGGGAAGGCCTCGATGACCTTCGGGATCACACCGTTGCTCTTCGAATGCGTGTAGGTGGCGACGGTATAGTTCTCGAGGTTCGGCGTCAGTTCGGCAAGGGCGCTCAGGCGGAGCGTGATGTAATCGAGATTACCCATGCCCTTGTTGCCATACCGGCCATCGCCGAGATTACCGATGTTCTTCAGATAACCGTCGCGCTTCTTGCGCTCGCCGCCGAGGCGGACCTTGAAGGTATCCGACAGGGGAACGTTGAGAACGGCCTGAACGCCCATCAGGTCGTAATCACCGCCGGTCACTTCGACGTAGCCCTCAAGAAGGTCGGTCGGCTTCTTCGGGACGAGCAGCACGGCGCCGCCGGTCGAGTTGCGGCCGAACAGCGTGCCCTGCGGGCCTTTCAGGACCTGCACATTCTGAAGGTCGAACAGTGCGCCGGGGCCGGCACCGTCACCACCGAAGGATGCGCCCGAACCACGCGGCGCAACGACGTCGGCGAAGTAGACGCCCACCGTGGCCGTCGTGCGCTGCTCCTGCGTGAAGCCGCGGATCGAGAAGTTGGTGCTGTCAGCGCCGTAACGGTTGTTGACCTGCAGGCCCGGCGTGAAGGCTGCGATGTCCTTGATGTTGGAGACGTTGTTGTTGTCCAGCGTGTCCTGATTGTAGACCGAGATCGAAACCGGCACGTCCTGCAGACGCTGTTCGACACGTTGCGCCGTCACGATAATATCGTTTGCACTATCCCGTTCGACGGACTGCGCCATGGCCGGCGCAGCTGCAAACCCGCTGAGCGCGCTTGCGGCAAGCAGAATCGTCCTGTGGTGAAGTTTCATGCATTCCCTCCCTTGTTACCCCAATATTCTTGCCGCCCCCCGGCGGCTGTTTCGTTCCACATTATTCGGAATCGAAACGAATGTTTTTCAGTTTCGAATTACATCGACGAATAATTGTTCGTCAATGCAAAAACACGCAAGTTCGTATACAAATAGACAGACGTCTAATCGCGTTACATTCCTGCCACAGTCTGGCGGAGAACAGGGGCTGGAGACCCTATTTATGATCTATGCAGGATCATATGCGGCACTGCAAAATTGGCGCGCGCACGCCTAAGGTATACATACCTCGCCGATGCATTCTTTCCGTGGAAACAAATGCTTCCCGGCCCGTCAGCCGCTATGATTTTGCCGCTTCGGCATCGATCTGGGCGAAGGCTTCCAGCATCGCCTTCTTGGCCGCCTGGGCAGCAGGAAATCCCACATAGGCGATCGCCGAATAGAATATCTCTTCCAGCTCCACGCGGGAGAGGCCGTTCTTCATCCCCATTCGCGTATGGTAGACGATCTCGTCATGCGCCCGGCACGCGATGAGCATGCCGAGCACCGCACAACTGCGCATCTTGCGGTCAAGCCCATTGCGCGACCACACCTCGCCGAAGGTGAAGTCTATCGTCCAGTCGATCTGCTTTGCGCCGAATGCGGTGTTCGACTGCATATGCTCACGCATGGAACGAGCCATGTCTTCGCCGTAGACGTCAGCGAACAGTTCCAGCCCCTTTTCGCGTGCTTCCTCTCCCATGCGCCCTCCATCAGCTGCAGCGTACGTGGACCTTGGTCTCGTTGTTGGGGCCGCGCAAGGCTTCGAACATCGCCGGCATGTCCATCAGGCCGATATTGTCGCTGACGATGGCCTTGGGATCGGGCGTGCCGGCACCACGGATGCGATCGCGGTCGAGCTGTTCGGCGATGTAGATGAATTCCTTCATCGAATAGCCCACCGCGAACTGCATCGAGACGCACTTGTAGCTCGCCATGCCGGGGATCACCGGATCGGGCGCGGTGCAGAACCCCAGCGAGATGATCCGCCCGAACTGCGCGGCATGCATCACCGCCTTCATCAGCATGCCTTCCGCCCCGACGCATTCGAGCACGACCTGCGGCGCCCCGCCGAGCACTTCCTGCACCTCGCCGATCTCGTTGTCGCCGAAAGCGACGAAGGCATCCGCGCCCATCTCGAGGCACAAGTCCTTGCGGCGCGAGGAGCGCGACATGGCGACGATCCGCCCTGCCCCCAGCCGCCGCGCCCAGTAGATGGCATAGAGCGCCACCGTGCCACCGCCCAGCACGACGACGCTGTCTCCCGGCTGGATATGCGCCATCTTCGTCCCGTAGAGACTGATCGCCATCGGCTCGATCAGCGCGCCATCCGCCATCGAAAGCGTCTGCGGCAGGCGCGTCGCCACGCTGGCGGGCACTTTCGCCAGTTCGGCAAAGCCGACCATCGCCGAACCTGGGCTGTCCTGGCACAGCACGTTGTTGCCGTGCCCCGTGCAGGACGGGCAGGTCCCGCAGGCCACCGAGGGCAGCACCGCGATCCGTTCGCCTACCTTCCAGCCGGAAACGCCGCTGCCGACCTCGACGATCTCACCCGCGTATTCATGGCCGAACTGGACGCCCTTTCCGTAATCCCATTGGCCGCCCTTGGTCATCGACAGGTCGGTGCCGCAAATGCCACAACGATCGACCCGGATCAGCAGGTCGCCAGGACCGGGCACAGGATCAGCGATGTCCTCAATGACAATGGGCTTACCCTCACCCGGATAGATTGCCGCTTTCATCGCTTCCTCTCCACCAGATCGTAACGCTCGATGTAGTCCCCGAACGGCGCGCGTGCTTCTTCCTCAGTCATGCCGAAATCGGCAATGGAATAACGGTGAACGCCGTGCTGCAGTTCGGGCTTTTCCTCGATCCGCTGGGTCAGCGCGGCGCGGGTATCCTCCGGGATGTCCATGCCGATGAAGCGGTAGATATCCTCGAGCGTGTCCATAGGGCGGGCATGGAAATCGGCATGGATCACATCGAGCACCTGCCCCGGATGCTTTTCGCGCACGCGGTCGGCCTTGCGCACCGCGTTGGCCCACTTCGCGACTTCGCGCTGGAGGAGGTTTTCTGCACGCTGCTGCGGCCGGTCGCCTTCCATGACATTGTTGAGGTTCATCAGCAGCGAGACGAGGCTGGGCACGGCCTTCGCGGGATCGCGATGCGTCTGGATCACCCGCGCGTCGGGAAACACCGCGAAGAGCAAGTCCAAGTGTTCGATGTGCCCCGGATTCTTGAGCAGCCAGCGCTTGTCTGGATCGTTCATGCCGATGAGCTGGACGCACTTCGCATAGTGCCGATAGGCCGCATCCTCGGGCTGACACTGCCACCACGCGTCATAGGTCGCGGCCGACCAGCCGCAGGACCACAGATTCGAAACGAACGACTGGCGCAGCACCATGCAGCACTCGTGCACTTCCTCCGCCGCGCGGTAGTGCGCCGCTTTGGCATTGGGCGCCGCGGCATACTGTGCTTCGAGTTGCTCCACCGTCTTGCGGAATTCGGGATAGTCTCCCCAGGTCTCGATCGGCGGGCGCGGCATCGGATTGTCGAGCAGCCAGGTCTGCAGCCCCTGAAAGCGCGGATCGACCGCCAGCAGCCGGTGCAGCGCGGTCGTGCCCGTGCGCGGCACGCCGGTGATGACCACGGGCGCCAGGATCGGCGCCGCGTCGAAGCCGGGATTGGCTTTCATCGAGGCATATGCCTGCGCCCGCCCCCGAAGCACACCAACAACCATGCCCCATCCCACCCGCTTTCCGGTTTCGGAGAAGTGCGGGTCGTAGTCCATGGACTGGAGCAGCACCTTGAGGCCCGGCAGGTAGTCATCGGGGCCAAAGTCGGTCAGGCCTGTTTCGTGCGTGACGGTCTCGTGCAGATGATCAATCGCGTGACGAAAGGCCTCGGGTGGATCGTAGGTCAGGTCCATAATTGATCGCTCACTTTCCCAATCCTCCCTGTTCCCGCAGGGAACGGGGAGGTGGCATTCGCGCAGCGGATGACGGAGGGGTCAAAGCCCCTCCACCACCAGCTTCGCTGGCGGTCCCCCTCCCCATCGCTTCGCGACAGGGAGGATCTTCCAGCAGCCACTTTCACCACCGCCGCCGACGCTGGCAGGCGACCGCGCGGCGGCGGATCTCCTCGGCGCGCTGCTCGGGCGTCACCACCGGCGTGTCGTCGGGCAAGTGCTTGCGCAGGTCCGCCAGCTTCACGCGCGTGATCGTCGGGAGCGGCTCGCTGTCGCAATCGTACCAGCGCCCGTAGATGCCGCCTTCCTTGTAGCCCGCCGGATCGAGCCAGTTGGGCACGCCCGGATCGGTCAGCGCAATTACCCCGCGGTATTTCCCGTCGCTCGACAGCGTGGCCATCGCCCCATTGCTGCTGCTGAGGCGATAGACGTATTCGAGCGCGTTGAAGTAGGGGTCGTTGAGCTGGATGTTCCAGTACGGCGCCCGCTGGGGGATCTCGGTCTCGATGATGAGCGCCTCGTCCTCCTCAAGCTGGAATACCGCAGGCCAGTAGGTCTGCTTCACCAGAGCGCCGGGCATCCGCAGCGGCTCGAACACGTTGAAGCCGACGCGCTCCTTCACCCCGTTCTGCATCGCGTAGTAGAGCTTGGTCTTGCGTGCGGGGAACTTCGCCATCTCCTGTATCCGGCGCAGGATTTCCTCGGGCGAAAGGCGCGGCTTGGGCGGTACCGGATCGAGGCACTCGATCGAGAGCACCGGGTCCACCTCGCTGTGCCAATCGTACATGCGGTAGCGGGTGAACATGCCCCGCGCCTCGGGATCGATCGGCGCCCAGTGGCCTTCATAGCCCTTGGGCCGCTCGGCGCTGAACACGATGGAAAAGTCCTCGCCCAGCCCGATGCCGATGTCGTTGGCGTCCAGTTCGTTGTGCCCACCGGGGCGCGGCAATTCATCGACCGTGCCCGAGAGCGCCTTTTGCGAGGTGAACGAGAGGATCTTGCAGGTACCGCGATTGCCCGAGACCCGGTAGGTGAGATCGCCCCGGATCGGCGACTGCACGTAGATGTCGTCGGGATTGGGCTGAAGCGTGTAGACCGGGTTCCACAGCGGCGCCCAGTCGGGATGCTCGGCATCGGCGTGGAAGTACATGAAATAGGCGTAGGACAGGCTCGTCATCGTCTGGCGATAGACATCGGCGCGATAGGCCGGATCATCCGGGCGCCAGGTGTCCTTGAGGTTGGCGACCGCGCCTTCTAGGTCGGTCAGGTACGAAAGGATGGTGGGCTCGATATCCATCGTCTCACTTGCCTCCGGTCATGAACGAGGGATCGATCGCGCCGGTATAGACGCCGCTGGCAAAACCCTGATCTGTTAGAAGAAACGCGCCTGTCACGGCGGCATTGAGCGGCGAGTTCAGCAGCACCAGCGGCCAGGCCTGCTCCTCCGCCGTCGCCATGCGACCCAGCGAGGGATAGGGCCAGGCATCGAGGAACCCTTCGGGCAGATGCTGCCCCTGCTCATCCATGAACGCGGTCTTGGTCGGGCACGGACCGATCGCGTTGAGGCGAATGCGCCGTTCGTTGCCGAGCTTCACCGCCGCGTTCTGCACCCAGACCACGAGCATTTCCTTGGACGAGGTATAGCCGTCGCGCACGCGGGTCTCCGGATCGGCCTCGCACCATGCCAGCGCCTCGTCGGGATCGGAGATCGCCAACATCTCAAGACACTGCGCAAGGTTCTTCTGCCAGCCGAGCGCCGCATCCGACGAGATCAGGGCGATGCCCGCCCCGTCCCGCAGCGAGGGCTGCAGGCATTCGACGAAATGGCGCGTGCCGATGTAGTTCACCTGCATGCAGTAGAGCGCGCCCTTCACCGTGGGCGGCAGGCCGGCGCACGGGAACAGGAAGTCTATCGGCGCCAGTCTCGAAAGCGCGTCCGCCACCTTACGCACCGCCGGGAAGTCGGCGAGGTCGACCTGATGGAAGCTTTCGCAGGCCACTTTCGGTTCGCGAATATCGACGATGTGCACTTTTGCGCCCAGTTCGCCGAGAATGCGGGCGACCTGCTCGCCCATCCCCGAAGCGCCACCGGTGACCACCACCGTCTTGTCGCGATAGCCCAGCCCGTCCAGGTTCTGCATGCCGTCCTCTCCTTGGTTTTCCCGGTGGCGGTCGCATGCCGGCCTTTCCGGAAGAATCAGCTTCAGGCCATTTGATAGTGCAGACTATCTTAATGAGCCAGAGGGTGAGGATCGCCGTGGCGAGAAAAAGCAAAACCCCGGCCGGTCCAGAGGGACCGACCGGGGCGCTGCATCATATTCAGGAGCGTAAACTCTGGTTTGCGATCAGAACTCCGACCAATCGGAGTCGTCGACGATCTGGACCGCTGCATTGCCTGACTGCACGGGCATAGCCTTGGCACGCGGTGCCGGGCGCTGCGGTGCGGGCTGTGCCGGCGTAAAGGCGACAACGGATTCGCCGCCGATCCGGAAGCCGCCAACAAGCGCGGCAAGCGTATCGGCTTCGCTGGCAAGACTGCGCGCGGCGGCCGTGGCCTCCTCGACCATCGCGGCGTTCTGCTGCGTGACCACGTCCATCTTGCCGATCGTGTCGTTGGTATCGCGCAGGTTGCTCGCCTGTTCGGAAGAGGCCTCGTTGATGCGCGTAACGACTTCGGTGGCGAGGTCGATGCGTTCGATGATGGTGGTCAGCGCCTGACCGGTCTTGCGGACCATGTCGACACCCGATTCCACCTGGTCGGAGCTGGTTTCGATCAGCGCACGGATGTCCTTGGCCGCTTCCGCGGAACGCTGTGCCAGACCGCGAACTTCGGTGGCGACGACGGCAAAGCCCTTGCCGGCATCGCCGGCGCGGGCCGCCTCGACGCCTGCGTTGAGGGCAAGCAGGTTGGTCTGGAAGGCGATCGAGTCGATGACGGCAATGATCTGGCCGATCTCGCCGGTGGACTTTTCGATCTGCTCCATGGCGACAACCGCCTGGCTGACGACCTCACCGCCACGACGCGCCTCGGAGACGGCGGCATCAACGCTGCGATGCGCATCGGCTGCGCTCTGCGCGGTTTCCTGCAGCGCCTGGCTGAGCGAGCTGACGGAGGACGCCGTATGGCCAAGCTCGCTGGCATGCTGCTCGGTACGCTGCGCGAGATCGTTCGACGCCTGGCTGATTTCCATCGAGCCGGTACGGATCGCCTGGGTGGAACGGGAAACCGATTCCATCGCTTCGCGCAAGCGAACGGCGGTCGCGTTGAAATCCTTCTCGAGCTGGCGATAGGCCGCACCGAGACGCGGCAGTTCGACGGTAAGATCGCCGCCGGCCATGGCCCGCAGGCGGTCGCCGACCAGATCGATCATTTCGCGCGCTTCGGCATCGCCCTGCTGCTTGGAACGCAGCGCATCGCGCAGACGCTCGGCGGCGCGGGCAAGTTCGCCAACCTCATCCTGACGGTCGACATTTTCAATGTGCTCGTCGAAGCGGCCCGCCTCGATCGCACCGATGGCGCTGCGCAGCGAGTCCAGTTCGTCGCCGATGCTGTTGCGGATGGCACGGGCCAGAAGATACGAGACCAGGCCGGCTGCAGCGGCAAGGCCGACAGTGACGATCATCACCCATTGGGCAAGCGCATCCTGATCGGCCGTGATTTCCTCGGCGCGGGCGATCACCGGATCGCGGATCTTTTCAATGCTGTTGTCGACTTCGTCGCCGATGGAGGAGAGATTATCCAGAGCCGCCTGATCGGCGCTACCGTTGGCGAAAGCATCCTGCACGGCCGCGACATACTGCTTGGCATTACCGCTCACGACATCGACCTGTCCAAGCTCCTTGGCATCGACGTGTTCGCGCGTGTCCTTGATCGATGTCCCGAAGTCAGTGGCGTTGCTCTGCCAGCCTTCCTGCGTTTCGGGAGTGCCGTAAACCGCGTGGCGGAACACGTCGCGCTCGAGCGAGGCGAAGTCCTTTTCCAACAGCGCGGCATAGAGCGCCTGCTGTGAGGTCTGCTCCTTGAGGCCCATCATGTGGAAGGTCAGCATCGAACCTGCGACAGCCGTGACCACCAGACACAATGCAACGACGACCGCAGCCATGGACTGCAGACCAAGCCGACGCGCAATCGATTGACGGCGCAACCAACTGACACCCTGTGCGGACTTGAACGACATCGATTTTACCTTCCTGATGCGACCTGGAATCGAAGCTCCGAAGGCTTCTTACGCACTGTCACATTACCCCCACTGTCTGAAGAACGGGCTTCCCCGACATAAGCAGATGCCCTGAGCCCTTCCCCAAGCCGAAGGTTGCCAAAATCTCCGCCAGTTCCAGATCATGTTATTGGCGGATTTGTGTAGTTTCCTACCCAGAATGCAGATAAACAGCGCGATAGATTTGACGGTCGCGCGATTGTGCTAATAAAGTGATTGGCAAACGCAGTGAGTCTCCAAACGCGACCGCGGCGGTGAAGACAGTTCGGGAGAGGAACACCATGACAGCCCAACGCATCGAAGACCTGGATCTATTCGTGCTGCCGATCGATACGCCGGAGTTTGCGGCCGATCCTACGCCGTGGCTCGAAAAGGCCCGCGCAAAGCACCCTTGGCTTGCCATGAGCGCCATCGGCCCCGTCCTCACCTCGTACCGCGCCATCGACGAGATCATGCGCATGGACGATGCGTTGAAGATGCCCGGTGGAGAGATCGTTTCCATCATGGGCGCGGAGGGCACCGGCTGGGGCGACTTCGCGCAGGAAATGATGCTCGTGCGCGAAGGCCCGGACCATCAGCGCCTGCGCGGGTCGGTAAGCGGCGCCTTCGGCCCCAACAACGTCAAGCGCATGCGCCCGGTCATGATCGAGACAATTTCCGCGCTGCTCGATGAGTGGGCCCCGAAGGAATCGTTCGACTTTGCCGAATTTGCCGCCAATTTCCCGGTGCGGGTCATGTTCGCCCTGATCGGCGGAGACGTGAGCAAGCTGCCCGAGATCATCTCCTCACTCGAGGTGCAGGGCACCAGCTTCAACATGATCGTGGAGGACATGCCGAAGATCGAAGAGGCCTATCAGGTCCTCTGGCGCTTCGTGGATGACCTGATCTCAGAGCGCGGCCCGGACGCCGGCCAAGGCGATCTGCTGGACGACCTCATCGCCGCCAACACGCGCGGGGAGCTCACCGACAAGGAATTGCGGCAGATGCTCGTGTTCCTCTTCGGCGCGGGCTACGACACGTCGAAGAACCTGCTCACCCTGCTCATGAACACGATGATCGATCATCCCGACATGTGGCAGCGCTGTGCGCAGGACAAGGATTTCTGCCGGCAGGTCGTGCGCGAGCAGCTTCGCCATACCAGCCCCTCCAACACCTACCGGTTCACGACCCGCGACGTGACGTGGGAAGGCGTGACGATCCCGGCGAATACCATGCTGCTGTTCCCGCTGGGCATATCGGGGCGCGACCCGGCACTCTTCGCAGAACCGCTGCGCTTCGATCCCGCCCGTCCGGATCGCACTGCCCCGCTCGCCTTCGGGCGTGGTATGCACATCTGCCTTGGCCAGTTCCTCGCGCAGGCCAATGTCGAGGAAGGCACTCACCTGATCGCGCAGCGGCTCACCAACCCGCGCCATACCTCGCCCGCGCAATGGCGCAGCTTTGCCGGTGTGTGGGGCATCAAATCGCTGCCGATCGCTTTCGATCCCGCGCCCGCGCGTGTACCGGAACCCGCATGACGACTGCCACTGCTCCCAAGCGCCGGATGGGCTCGCGCAATTCCGCGACCCATGCCGCCCTGCTCGATGCAACCGAAGCCGTGATGCGCGAGGAAGGCTATGCAGCGGTCACCTCGCGCCGCGTGGCCGAACGAGCCGGGATCAACCAGCAAACGGTCTACTACTACTTTGCGACCATGGATGACCTGCTGCTCGCCGCCTACCGCCGCCGCACCGAGCAGATGCGCGCGCGGGTGGAAGAGGCGATGGCGGCGGACCGCCCCCTGCATGCGCTCTGGCAGTGCTTCGCCGATCCCTTCGACGCGGCGCTCACCATGGAATACCTCGCGCTGTCCAATCACAACGAAGCGATCCGCCGCGAAACGGTGGCCTTCGGTGAAGTGCTGCGTGCCATGGAAGTCGAGCGACTGATGCCAACGACGGACATGGCCCTGCCGGAAGGCGCTCCGGACAGCCCCCTGGGGCTTGTCATGGCACTGACATGGGTCTCCCACCTCATGGGCTTCGAGGCCACGCTGGGCCTGCGTGGAGGGCACCGCGAAGTACGTCAGCTGGCCGAATGGGCCTTGCGGCAAGTAGAGCCTGCTGGAAAGCGCTAGGCCGCAGCTTCAGCCTGAGCTGCGAAGCGCCGCGCAAGCACGGCACAGACCATCAGCTGGATCTGATGGAAGAACATCAGCGGCAGAATGATCGCTCCCACCTGCGCCTGCGCAAAGAGCACGCCGGCCAGCGGGACTCCCGTCGCCAGGCTTTTCTTCGATCCACAGAACAGCAGGACGATGCGGTCCTCGCGCGAAAAGCCCATGGCGCGGCCGATCAGCGTGGCCGCCACCATGACGACGGCAAGGATCGCCAGCGACAAAGCTGCGATCAGGCCCAGCTCGCCAAGCGTCACGCGGCTCCACAACCCTTCGAGCACAGCAGCCCCGAAGGCGGTATAGACGACAAGCAGGATCGAGCCCCTGTCGACATAGCCGAGCACCTGCTTGTGCCGGGTCACAAAGCCACCGATCACCGGGCGCAGGAAGTGCCCGGCAAGGAACGGCAGCAGCAATTGCACCGAAATCGCGATCACCGGATCGGTGGAGAAGCCGCCCTGCTTGCCGGTTATGAGCACCGCGGTCAGTACGGGCGTCAGGAAAATGCCGGCAAGATTGGAAAACGAGGCACTGCACACCGCCGCGGCGACATTCCCCCCCGCAATGGCGGTAAAGGCGATGGAGGACTGCACCGTCGAAGGCAGGAGCGTGAGGAACAGCACGCCGGTCGCCAGCGAGGGATCGAGCCCCGGTATCGCCTGAACGCCCAGCCCGATGACGGGAAAGAGCACGAAGGTCAGCCCCATCGTCGTGAGGTGGAGCTTCCATGCCCTCGCCCCGTCGATGATCGCCTCGCGCGAGAGTTTTGCGCCATGGAGGAAGAACAGCAGGGCAATGCCCACATCGGCGACACTGCCCGCGACATCGGCCCAGATGCCCTGCGCCGGCAGCACGGAGGCGAGGCCCACCGTGCCCAGAAGCAGCAGCAGGTAGGGGTCGATATTCAGCCGCGCGAGCAGCCGGTTCATTGCCTAGGGGCCATTTCGCTCAAAGCCACTTGTTGTCGCGATACCACTGCGCGGTCGCCTTCAGGCCCTGCCGCGTTTCGATCTGCGGTGTCCAGAGCGAAGCCGGCACAGCCGCGTCCGGCGAAACCACCCAGTCCGGATGGCTGAAGTACGCCGCGCGATCCAAAGTCATCTTGGCCTTGGTGCCCCGGAAGAACCTGTCCACCTTGGCGGCCCGCTCCATCGCCTTGCGCGACAGGCCAAGCACCTTGGGCCGCTTGCCCATGGCCCAACCGATGGCGCGCGCCATCTCGTAATGCATCCAGCCCTGCGGCTTGCCGTCGTCCGGCTCGAATATCCGGCCCGAAACCTCTTCCCCGCCACGGACCAGCGCAACGAGCAGACGCGAGAGATCCTCGACATGGATCATCGAAGCCCGCCCTTCGCGCGGCGTCGGAATCACGCCCCAGCGCGCGGCGCGGAACAGCTCCAGCATCTCCTTGTCGCGCGGCCCGTAGATCGCCGGCGGACGGACGATGGTCCAGTCCAGTGGGCTCGCCTTGAGCAGCTTCTCGGCCCGCGCCTTGGAAGCCCCGTAATCGGACAGCTTCGGCTCGCGGGCGGACAGCGAGGACACATTGACGAAACGCGGGATGCCCTTGGCCACCACCGTCTCGATCACGTTCAGCGTACCGGTGACATTTCCGGCCTCGAAACCGGCAAGATCGGGCGCATTGACGACCCCGGCGACGTGGATCGTCGCTTCGACCCCGCGCGTCAGCTCGGAAAGCGCCGCCGTATCGGCGAGGTCGCCGCGCACCCATTCCACATCGGCGCGGTCCGGCTGGTCGCGCCGGGTCAGCGCCCGCACGGCATAGCCCTGCGCCAGCGCTTCCTCGAGCACCGCCTGGCCGACGAAACCCGTAGCTCCGGTCAGGGCAATGGTCGGTTGGTCCGTCTCGATCACTTGAGCACCATCTGATCGCGATGCACGACCGCCGAGCGCGGTGCGTAGCCGAGCACGTCCGCCTGCTCGTTCGAGTGCAGGCCGGTGATCGCCGCACATTCGCTCGCGTCGTATTCGGAAAGCCCATGCGCCAGAACGCGACCCTCGCCATCGATGATCGCCACCGGATCGCCGCGCTCGAACGCACCCTCAACCGCCGTCATTCCCTTGGCGAGAAGGCTCGATCCGCGCTGCAGGGCAGCAGCAGCCCCCGCATCGACGACGAGGCTCCCCTTGAGCCGTAATCGGCCGCCCAGCCATGCTTTGCGCGCACCGGCCTTGCGGCGCGGCAGGAATAGCGTGCCGATCCCCTGTTCGAGGATACGCGCGACAGGACGGTCATGCTGGCCATTGCCGATAACCAGACAGATGCCGGCGAGTTCAGCGATCTCGGCCGCCTGAAGTTTGGAGACCATCCCGCCCGAGCCCATGCCCGAGTTCGATTCCGCACTGGCCATAGCCTTGATCTGCGGCGTAATCCCTTCGACCAGCGGCACCATCTGCGCGCCGGCTTCCTTGGGATGGCGGTCGTACAGGCCATCGATATCGGAAAGCAGCAGCACGACGCTGGCCTTGGCTGCCTGAGCGACGCGCGCGGCCAGACGGTCGTTGTCGCCGAAACGGATTTCGTTGGTGGCGACCGAGTCGTTCTCGTTGATCACCGGTACGGCTTCGGCATCGAGCAGCCGGTTGAGCGTGGCGGTCACGTTGAGATAGCGGCGCCGGTCCTCGAGGTCCTCGAGCGTCAGCAGCATCTGCGCGGCGGTGAGGCCGTGGCTGCCCAGCAAGTCGGTCCAGAGCCCGGACAGCGCGATCTGCCCCACGGCAGCGGCCGCCTGGGCATCGGCAAGCGAACCGCGTCCGCCCTTCTCCAGCCCAAGGGTCGTCGCGCCCAGCGCAATCGCCCCGGAGGAGACGACGATGACCTGCTGCCCGCGTGCACGCGCCTCGGCGATCTCGTCCACCAGCCCGGTCAGCCATTCGCGCCGAACCCCTTCCTTGCCGACAAGCAGCGCCGAACCAACCTTGATGACAAGGAGCGGGCACTGGGCCTGTTCGGCGAGATCGGAGAGCGTGGCGATGGTCATGGAAGCGCCAGCCTCTAGGAGAAATGCCGCGCTCAGGAAAGCTTATGTGTGCAATTGCGCGCGCAAGTCATCGGGTTTCCTGAACGGATCGGGGGTAGATATCCCCCTCGCGCATCAGATCGGTGACCAGGGCTTTTCGTTCAAGTCTTCCTGCTCGCCTTCCGGGCGTTCGGTCACCGTCGCGGCCGGCAGATACTCGATCACGGCGTCGAGAAGCTTGGAGAGACCCTTGCCGGTCGCACCGGAAATCGGGAACACTTCCTCCGCGCCAGCCTTCAGCAGCTCCTTGGCATATTCACCAGCGAGTTCGTCATCTACGAGGTCGATCTTGTTGAGCGCCACCAGACGCGGTTTGCCCTCGAGCTCGTGGCCGTAGGCTTCCAGTTCCTCTTCGACGACCTGCATCGCCTCGACCGGATCGGTGCTGGAAATGTCGATCAGGTGGACGAGCACGCGGCAGCGTTCGATATGCCCGAGGAACCTGTCGCCGATACCCGCGCCATCCGCAGCGCCCGCGATGAGGCCGGGAATGTCCGCAAGCACGAACTCGCGGCCCTTGTGATGAACCACGCCCAGTTGCGGACGCAGCGTCGTGAAGGCGTAATCGCCGACCTTGGCCTTGGTATTGGATAGCTTGTTGATGAACGTGGATTTGCCCGCGTTGGGCATGCCCACCAGTCCGACATCGGCCAGCAGCTTGAGGCGCAGCCATACCCACAGTTCTTCGGCGGGCATGCCAGGCTGGTGCTGGCGTGGGGCGCGGTTGGTGCTGGTCTTGTAGCTGGCGTTGCCCCTGCCGCCGATACCCCCTTCGAGCATGACCACCTGCTGCCCCGCCTCGGTCAGGTCGGCGAGCACGGTTTCGCGGTCTTCGTCAGAGATCACCTGCGTGCCCACGGGTACCTTGATGACAAGATCGTTGGCCGATGCGCCATTACGGTTCTTGCCCATGCCATGCCCGCCGCGCTGGGCCTTGAAGTGTTGGGTATAGCGGAAGTCGATCAGCGTATTCAGGCCTGCAGTGGCCTCGAACACGATATTACCACCCTTGCCGCCGTTCCCGCCATCCGGCCCGCCATACTCGACATACTTCTCCCGCCGAAACGAAACCGCCCCCGGACCACCCGCGCCCGAGCGGATATAGATTTTGGCTTGATCGAGAAAATGCATGTGTCGGTTATCCGGCGGCTGTCAGAGGCGTAGTCATGTCCGCCCAAAATGCGAACGGCCGCAACAATGTGCGGCCGGTCAGCGTGAATATCAATTACTGGTGGAGCCGAGGGGGATCGAACCCCTGACCTCGTCATTGCGAACGACGCGCTCTCCCATCTGAGCTACGGCCCCGTTCCAGTAAGATCCCGCGCGCGGCACTTGGCGCAACGGGAGAGCCCCTTTAGCGAAAGCAACTCCGCCATGAAAGAGCAAAATTGCGCGCGGCGGCGAGATTCTGGCCGGCCGCCGCGTTACTGCGAATAGGACTGCGGATTGCTCGCCTGCTGTTCGACCTGCTGCTCGAAAGTCGGACGCACCGTGATCATGCCGCCGCCATAGCGTGACTGCCATGCAGCGAGATCGGCCTTGTATTGCTCGTAAGCGTTATAGAAGGACTTGAAAGGCGCTTCCATCTTCGCAAGCCCCGCATAGGCGAAGGTGTTGAACTGGCTGGGATCGACCGTCTGCAACTCGGTCGTGAGTTCCATGGCGGCATCGCAGAAACCCGACGTGACCGGCGGCAACGCGAAGAAGTTGTAGACCTGGGTCTGATAGCTCTCGCGCGCGCGCAGGGCGGCCCTTGCACTGTTGCCGGCGCGGAAGCTCGAATCGATCTCCTTGTTCGCGGCGTCGAGCTGCTTGTCGTAGACCCCGAGGAAGCGCTTGTAGCCGGCCAGGATCGGTGCGTACTCCGGATCAACGCAGTTGAGCGCGGCAACGTTGTACGCGGAACGTAGGTTCCAGACGGCCTGCGACGTCGAGATACCCGTGTTCACGGTGTGGCGCTGACCATTCGCGTCGATCGGCGGAATCGTCATATCCAGCGGCGCACCGGCGGGCGGCGTGGGCATTGGAGGGACTACCACAACGGGCGGCGGTGCGGGCGGAGGCGGCGGCGGCGGCGGCGTACACCCCGAAAGCACCGCCAGCGTCATGGCTACGGCAGCTCCAGCCAGCAGAGGCAGCCTGCGGCCGGCAGTTTTGAACTTTTCGAATTCCACCCGTTAACTCTCCATCACAGGCGAGAACATTTAGCGCTGTCGCGCGCCAAAGAAAATGCCCGGTGCGACGAAACGCACCGGGCATCTATATCAGTCGAGTCTGTACCGGGGATTTCCAGCGCCAGCGGCGCAGCGTGATCCCCGCCGACGCCTCAGTTGCGCTGACCCAGGAAGCTCAGCAGGAACTGGAACATGTTGATGAAGTCCAGATAGAGGCTGAGCGCGCCGAGAACCACGGCCTTGCCGATGAACTCGGTGCCACGCAGGTGGTAGTACTGGTTCTTCAGCATCTGCGTATCGTAGGCGGTGAGGCCTGCGAAGATCAGGACGCCGAGCACCGAGATTGCCAGCTGCAGAACAGTCGAACCAACGAACAGGTTGATCAGCATGGCCACGAGGATGCCCACGAGACCCATGATCAGAAACGTGCCGAAGCCCGACAGATCCTTCTTCGTCGTGTAGCCGTAGAGGCTGAGACCGGCGAAAGCCGCCGCGGTAGCAAAGAAGGTCGTTGCGATGGAACTGGCGGTGAAGACCAGGAAGATCGTCGAGAGCGACAGCCCCATGACCACGCAGAAGCCCCAGTAGAGCATCTTGAGCGTCGATTCCTGGAAACGGTTTGCACCGCCGCTGATCGCGAACACGAACCCGAGCGGCGCCAGCATCACCAGCCAGCGTACCGGCGAAGCGATCATCTGCATGGCCATGCCGGAGTTCGCGAAAAGCATCGCAACGATGCCCGAAAGCAGCACACCGGAAGCCATGTAGTTGTAAATCGACAGCATATGCCGACGCAGCCCCATGTCATACGAGGCCCGGCCATCCGCACGTCCGTCTAGGCTGGGCGACGCACCAAAGCCCTGTCGGGACTGGGGGTCGTTCCAATTCGCCATTTCAAACTCCCTTTCGCGGGGTTTTCCGCACAACGCGGCCCCACACAACCTCAATATCGTCGCGCCCGGTTAAAGATTCAAGAAAAACCGGTGCGAGGTATTTGTGACAAATTGTAAGAGCTGTGCTCAGCGCTTTCGCGCCTCTGCCGCCATTTCCGCGTTGCGATCACGAGAAGCCGTCATGGCCTCTGCAACGACATCGGCCAGAGCCGAACCTTCGTCGAGAACATTCAGCCCTGCACGCGTGGAGCCCCCGGGGCTCGCCACGCGATCGGCCAACTCTCCCGGCGAAACGGGAGGCGTCGCGCGAGCCTGATCCGAAGCCAGCTGCGCGGCGCCCTCGACCATTGCCAGAGCCAGGCGCTGAGACTGATCCTCGTCGAGGCCCAGCGTGACAGCTCCGGCGGCCAGCGACTGGATGAAGCGATAGACGAACGCGGGGCCGCAGCCTGCCAACGCAGTCACTGCATCGAACAGCCCCTCGTTCGCCAGCCATTCCGGCGTTCCGAGCGGCTCCATGAACGCCGTCACCGCCGCACGGCCGGTTTCATCGAGCCCGCGCGAATCCAGCGCGATGGGCGACTTGCCGACTGCCGCCGCCAGATTGGGCATGACCCGCACAATGGCGCCGGCATTAGGAAAGCGCTGGGCCAGACTGTCGAACTCGACGCCGGCAAGGATGGAGAACAGCGCGGTCTCACGACCGACCAGCGCGGACACCGCCGGCGCCACCTCGTCGAGCCCTTGCGGCTTTACTCCGATCATTACGGCATCGAACCGGCCATCGGGCAGATCGCGCAGCAGCGTGACCCCCTCGGGCACTTCGGTGCGATGGGGATCGACCACTGTAAACCGCGAGGCGGGAATGCCACCGCCGAGCCAACCGGTCAGCATGGCGCCGGCCATGTTGCCGCAACCAACGAGCAGGATGTTCTGAAATCTGTTCATGACGCCCGCTTAGGCCAGCACCGCCACGCTGCCAAGGCCGGGGCCCATCACGCTTCCCCGGCGGCATCCACCATCGCGGCGGCCAGCGCCTCGGTCGGGCTCTTGTCTCCCCACAGGATGAACTGGAAGACAGGATAGAAGCGATCGCACTCCTCGAGCGCCGCCTCGACCACCATCTGGGCCTGCCCCGGCCCCAGCAGCCCCTCTTCGCCCAGCATCAGGCCGTAGCGATAAAGCACCACGCCGCCGTTCGACCAGACGTCGAAATGGCCCAGCCAGATCTGTTCGTTGATGAGCGCCAGGGCCTCGTAGACCGCCGTGCGCTTGGCATCGTTGATGCGGATGTCCGGCAGGCAGAGAAGCTGCAGCACGCGATCTTCCGCACGCCACACCGCCTGAACCTGATAGGTGGCCCAGGCCCCCTTCACTTCCGCGGAGATCTCATCCTCGCTCGTGAATTCGAAGGGCCAGCCGCGCGCCTCGAACAGGGACGCGAGCATCTCCACCGGAGCTGCCTCATCGTCGCGATCGATATCGTCCTGCACGGTCCTCATAAATTCCGACACAAACCCTCCGCTATTGCAATTGCATGGATTGCTTTGTCCGGACGGGGAAGCACAATGCAGCGGACTCGATCACCTGCGCAAAACTGCACAAGTCTGTTTACAGCGTGTGGATAAGGCTAACCGTTTCTTAAGACTGTATCAAAACAATGCTGGTTTTCGCCGCGAATACGGCGCGGTTAGGCCGTCAGTCGACGGGAAGTACGTCCACGACCTGACCGGCAGGGCTGGTCCAGGGCAATGCGCCGTCGATCCCCTCTTTCCTGAGGTCCTGCACGAACTCGTTCGCGGCCTTCCGGCTGTCGAACGGGCCCGCAAGGATGCGGTTGGTGCGCCCCAGGTCGGTGATGTGCGCCTTGCGCCCCTTGAACAGGTCCGGCGCCTTCTTCGTGTAGCGCCGCCAGTCGAACGCGATGGCATCCTTGTTGCGGCCGATACCGATCTGCACCCAGATACGGCTGGGATGCGCAGGGGGCGCCGGCTTCTTCGGTTTGGGCTTTGGCTCGACCTTGGGCTCGGGCTTCGCCGGTTCGATGCTGCGGATATCGACGGCCCCGGATGCGGGCGCCGCCTTCGCGACGGGTTTGCCAAGATCTGCGAAAGCCTCGGTGAGCGAAGGCTGTACCGGCGCAGGCTCGGAAGCTTGCGGAGATTGCGCAGAGGGCAGGCTCGCCAGATCGAAACCGGGAGCCGCGGCCTTCGCCGCAGGAGCGGGCGTCGGAGACGCTGCCACGGCAGCAGGCGCCGGCTTCGACACCGCAGGCGTTGCCGCTCGCACAGGCTGACGTGCTGAAGGAGTCGGGGTCGGCGCAGGCGTCGGAGTTGTTTCCTCGCTCTTGCGCAGCGGTGGAAGTTCCCCGGTACTTTCGATCGCGGGCTTCGGCTCTGGCGGCGCCACCCGGTCGGGATCGGCCGCTGCAACGCGCGTTTTGCGCGTGCTATCGGCGCGGCTGGAGTTCTTTTTCGCCGCCTTTTCAGTCGACCGGGCGCTCTTGCGATTGCGGTTGCCGTCGAGCGGCTCCCCTTTCGGAACGAGTGCGCTATCCGCAGCGGCGACGCGCGGTGGCGAGTACGCGGCTATACGCGGATCATCGCGGCCGATTTCCGAAGCTCTGGGGAAGCGCCCCAAGTCCGCGGCGGCGGCCTGCTGCGCCTTGGTCAGCCGCGGCATGTAGCGCAGATAAGGCGCAACATTTTCGGCCAGTTTCGGCGGCAGGATGGTCTCGGTGATATCGACGGCCTCCTTGGTCTGACCATCGATGGCCAGCGCAAAGGCGCGCGTGCGCCAGGCCGGCTTGTCCTGCTTGCGCAGCAAGGGCATCAACGTCGCCTCGGCTGCTTTCTGATCCCCGCCGATGGCCTGGCTGATGGCCAGCCGCAAGCGTACTTCGTCGGTGTCTTTGGATGCCAGTGCGGAGGAGTAGTAGCGCTGGGCCGTGGCGTTATCGCCAACCAGATCATAGGCGAGGCCCCGATCGGCTGCGATTTCATCGGTATCCGCGCCCGACTTTTCGGCCGCTTCGAAAAACGGGATCGCGCTGACCGGATCGCCTTTCAAGACGAAGGTCCGGCCAAGCCCCGCTTTTACGCGGGCATCGTCGGGCGAAATGGCCTCTGCCCGACGGTAGAAGCCGACGGCCGCATCCATATCGCCCAGACCGCGGGCGGCATCCCCGGCGTCTATGAGAGCGTCCACATCGCGGGGGTCGCGCCCGAGCCGGGCCAGCGCTTTATTGAGGTTCTGGGTATCCTGCGAAGGCAGTGCCTGAACGACGGGCTGGGAAACGACCGGTGCGCTCTGCGCGAAAACGGTACCGGGCAAGCCCAGCGAACCGCCGACTGCCGCCAGCGTGACCGCCTTCAAGAACCTCTTTTCCACCCGCAAGATCAGCGAAACCCTTGCCTGACACGGAGCTTGCGCCCGCTTGTTCATACCGTCACCGCCCCGACGCGCGGCAGGGATGCCGTGGAACGGGTTCGATGAACCTCATGCGAACAGACCGGACCAGGGAGGCCAAACGCCTCCCTCGCGCGACAACGCGCTCCGGCTCTGCCCGATTACTGGTTGTTCTGCCTGCCGAGGAAGCGCGGAATGCTGATCGAACTGCTATCCTCGTCCTCATCGTCTTCAGCCGGAGCTTCGCTTGCGGCGGGCTTGGGACGGGAGAGGCTCGTCATGCGTTCGAACAGCGTGCTTCCGCCACCGGCAGCAGGTTTTGCCCGCGGGGCCTGACTGTCCTGACGCGGCAGCGGCGAGGCCGCCTGCTCCTCGCCGAGCAGAAGCTCGTCCTGCTTGCCCTGCGGACGCGATGGGGCCGCAGCCGGGGCTTCTTCTTCCAGACCCAGATCGAGCGGCTCCTTGCGGGCAGCCCCAACGCCGGTCAGACTGGCGTAGCTGCTCGGCGAGGTCGAACCGGTATCTTCGGCTTCCTCGCCGTCATCCAGTTCGTCCCCGGCTCCGAGTTCAAGCTCGGCGGCGGGCTCGTAGGGTTCCGGAACGGAGGCAGCGGCCGGCATCGGTTCTGCCTCCGGCTCCGACTGCGGCGCTTCTGGTACGACAGGCGCGGGAGCCGGTGCAGTCTCGGAGACGCTGGGCGCCGGGGCGGGCTCGGGTGCGGGTACAGCCGGACGCACCGGACCGCGCGAGGCACCGAGATTGAGCGGACGCGAAGCCTCTTCGGCCATTTCGGCAGTCTGCTCGATACCCGTGGCAACCACGGAAACACGGATCTGACCCTGCAGGTCGGGATTGAACGCCGAACCCCAGATGATGTTGGCGTCGCTGTCGACCAGTTCGCGAATATGGTTCGCAGCCTCGTCGACTTCGAGCAGCTTCATGTCGTCGCCGCCGATGATCGAGATGATCACGCCCTTGGCACCCTGCATCGACACGCCGTCGAGCAGCGGGTTGGCAATGGCGCGTTCGGCCGCTTCGAGCGCACGGTTCGGGCCTTCGCCCTCGCCGGTGCCCATCATCGCCTTGCCCATCTCACCCATGACCGAACGCACGTCGGCGAAGTCGAGGTTGATCAGGCCGGGCATGACCATGAGGTCGGTGATCGAGCGCACGCCCTGCTGCAGCACTTCGTCGGCAAGCTGGAAGGCTTCCTTGAAGGTCGTCTCCGCCTTGGCGACGAGGAACAGGTTCTGGTTCGGAATGACGATGAGCGTATCGACGTGCTTCTGCAGTTCCTCGATACCTGCTTCGGCGGCGCGCATGCGGCGCGTACCTTCGAACAGGAACGGCTTGGTCACCACGCCGACCGTGAGCACGCCCTTGGCGCGGGCGGCCTCGGCGATGATCGGCGCAGCGCCGGTGCCGGTGCCGCCGCCCATACCGGCAGCGATGAAGACCATGTGCACGCCATCGAGCAGGCGGTCGATCTCTTCGAGCGTCTCTTCGGCAGCCGCACGGCCGACTTCCGGACGCGAGCCGGCACCCAGCCCCTGCGTGATGTCTGGGCCGAGCTGGACGCGCGTTTCCGCAATGGAATTGTTCAGCGCCTGCGCATCGGTATTGGTGACGACGAAATCGACACCCTCGATCTGCGCTTCGATCATGTTGGCGATGGCATTGCCGCCGGCGCCACCCACGCCGATCACGACAATTCGGGGACGCAGTTCGTCGATCGCCGGCGGTCCGATATTAATGCTCATTTTGCTCTCCTGGCGCTCGGGCGCGCGAAGACATTTATTTGACCAGTCTGATTGCACGCTTCGACTCGTCGAGGCAAAGCATGGTAAACCTTTGTCCACAGCGAAAACCGCCAAGTGACGGGGCTCAGCAGCCTTCCGACCGCAGTAGAGGCACGGTTCGCCGGGTCATCAATTCGGGCAATTCCTGAGTTCAAAAGTATTCCTTCAGCGCGTGATAGACGCGGCCGACCATTCCAAAGCCGCCCAACTTGATCGTTCTTTGCGTGTTGCGGCCCATCGCGCGGATATCGACAGGGTCCGCCGCCGCATAAAGCACCAGCCCGGCAAGCGTCGAAAAGCCCGGTTTCACGTGCGCTTCGGCCAATCCCGACAAGTGCGGAACGCGGCCGATGCGTACCGGCTTGCCAAGCGCCGCCTGCGCATAGTCTGCAAGACCGACGAGCTCGGCGCCGCCACCGGTAAAGACGATCTGCTTCCCGCGCTGGCCGGTAAAGCGCATCGTCTTGAGCGCCTTGTTGACCTCTTCCATCACCACGCCGAGCTGGCCGGTGATAACGCCGATGAGTTCGGCGCGCGGAATCCGGTTCTTCTCGTCCGCATGCCTTGCGAGCGGGCCGGTTTCCTCCTCGCCGGGGGCATTGACCGGGATCATCTCGCGATGATCGTGCGGGCTGGCAATCGCCGATCCATTGACGCACTTGAGGCGCTCGGCCTGATAGCGGCGGATGCCGAAGGCCGAGGCGACCGCATCGGTCAGGTCTGCCGAGCCCATCGGAATGGCGATCATGTCCTTGAGCAGACCCTGCTCGTAGATAGCGACGTTGGTGACTTCGGCGCCGAATTCAACCAGTGCCACGCCCAGATCACGCTCTTCGGGAGAGAGGCAGGCCTGCCCTGCCGCGATGGGTGAGCCGACAACCGCCTCAACCTCAAGGTGCGCGCTCTGAACCGCTTCGGTGAGATTGCGGATAGGCGCGCCGTCCGCCAGCACCACGTGAATATCGACACCCAGCCGCTCGGCATGCAGACCGCGCGGATTGCCGACCCCATGGGCGCCGTCGAGGCGATACTGGGCAGGCTGCGCATGCAGGACCATGCGGCCATCGGGCTGGATCACATCGCGCGCGGACAGGAGCAACTGGTCGATGTCTTCCTGCTCGATCCGGCGGCCACCGATCTCGGCATCGAACTGGTCGATGCGGCTGGCAAGACCGGCGCCCGAGCAGCCGATCCAGACCTTCTGAACGGCGGTGTCGGCCATTTTCTCGGCACGATCGATGGCATCGCGCACGGCATAGGTGGCCGCGGCGATGTCGGTCACATAGCCGCGCTTGATCCCCTGGCTCGCGCGGTGGCCCGAGCCCAAAACGACCATGTCGCCCATCTCGTTGATCCCCGCGACGATCGCGGAAATGCGGAACGATCCGATGTTCACCGCGCCGAAGACTCGCGCGATCCTGGGGGCCGCCATTCCTAGTCTCCCGCCTGAGCCGTATGCGGAACCGCCCCGGCCTTCAGGGCCAGTTCCTTGCCCTCTTCATCGGGCACGCGAAGATAGATCCGGTCCTTCGCCCGCATGTCGAACGCAGTCACCTTGCCGCCGAGCAGACGATTGGTGCCATCCAGCCGGGCGAACGTAACCAGTGCACTGGCCGCTTCACGCCCGCCTTCGGGCAGCGCCAGCACTTGTCCCGTCTGGAACGTGAGGTTCCAGCGGCGGTTCCCGATCCACTCCGCTTCCGCCACGCGCGGCTTGAGCGCAGGGGCTGCCTCGAGCAGTTGCGAGAGCGCCACCACCTGTTGGCCCGCACCGGGGCCGGACACGATCAGCTTGCCCTGCGCATTCTTGCGGCTGACGGTCTCGAGCTCATGGCCGGACTTGTCGATCAGCACGAAGTGATCGGCCTTGCGCAGCACCGCGCTCGGCTTGCGCTCGACGATGTCGATCACCAGCGTATCGGGCAACTGCCGCGACACGCGTGCATCCTTGACCCACGAAAGTTCCAGCAATTCGCTGCGCAGCCCATCGAGATCGACCATGGTCATCGACCGGTCGCGTTCGGCCAGCGCCTTTTCGTATACCTTGAGTTCGTTGATGTTCTTCACACCGCGCACTTCGACGCGCTTCACTTCGAAGCCGGCATCGGCAGCCACCTGCGCAAGTTGCATTTCCGCCATTTTCGGAAGCCCCGCCATCGAGGCTACGACCCACGCGAGGACAGCCGCGCCACCGAGGATGGCGACGAGGAAGATACGGTGCAGTTGCTCTTCGGAGAACGGCAGCCAGCCCATGGCCATGTCGACGGCCGAGCCGGTGCGCGCCTTGGCGGTGCGCACCTTCGCCTTGTTGCCCTGCGCGGCAGCGGACTTGCGCGCCGTCTTCGCCTTGCGCCGGATCGTCGTGCTCATTTGGCCCCCTTCCGCTCCTCGGCGTCAGCCAGTGCTTCGGCGATGATCGCCTCGACCAGATCGGGATACTCCATGCCGCAGGCCTTGGCCTGCTCGGGCACGAGGCTGAGCGGCGTCATGCCCGGCTGGGTATTGGTTTCGAGCAGGAACAGCCCTTCCACGCCCTGTGTATCATCCCAGCGGAAGTCCGAACGGCTGGTTCCCTTGCAGCCGAGCAACTGGTGCGCACGCAGGGCGAGATCCTTGCAGGCTTCGGTGATTTCGTTGGGAACGTCTGCCGGGCAGACATGCTCGGTCATGCCATCGGTGTACTTGGCATCGAAATCGTAGAAACCGGACTTCGGGCGCAGTTCGGTCACCAGCAGAGCGCGGTCGCCGATCACGGCGGTCGTCAGCTCGCGGCCGCGGATATAGGGCTCGGCCAGAAGCTCGTCGAACTCCTGCCAGGGGCCCTTGGTGTCGCGGCCGATCGGATTGCCGAAATTGCTGTCCTCGGTAACGATCGCAACACCGACCGAAGAGCCTTCATTCACCGGCTTGAGCACATAGGGGCGCGGCAGCGGATCACGCTCGTGAATGTCCGCCGACTTGACCACGCGCCCTCCCGGCATCGGGATGCCATGCGGCACCAGCGCCTGCTTGGTCAGTTCCTTGTCGATCGCAATCACCGAGGTGGCGAGGCCCGAGTGCGTATAGGTGAGGCCCATCAGGTCCATCATGCCCTGCACCGTGCCGTCCTCGCCCGGCGCACCGTGAAGGGCATTGAACACGACATCGGGCTTCGTCTCGGCCAGCCGGATCGCGACATCGCGGCCCATGTCGATGCGCGTGACCTTGTGACCCTTACTCTCAAGCGCCTTGGCAACGCCCTCCCCGCTCATCAGCGAGACCGGCCGTTCGTTCGACCAGCCGCCCATCAGGACCGCAACGTGGAGCTTGGGCAACGACATCAATCAATACTCTCCGTTCGTGTCGAGCGAAGTCGAGACACGTGGGCTCTTGCGTGTCTCGACTTCGCTCGACACGAACGGGGTGGATGCATGGCTCATTGCCGCCCCACCCGCTGAATTTCCCACTCGAGCGTGACGCCAGAGTTGTCCTTGACCCGCCGGCGGACTTCCTCGCCCAGCGCTTCGATGTCCGCGCTGGTGGCCTCGCCGGTGTTGATGAGGAAGTTGGTGTGCTTTTCCGAAACCTGCGCGCCGCCCAGTTGCATTCCGCGGCAGCCGGCCTTGTCGACCAGTTCCCATGCCTTGTGGCCTTCCGGGTTCTTGAAGGTCGAGCCGCCCGTCTTGCTGCGCAGCGGCTGCGAGGCCTCGCGACTGGCGGAAATGCGGTCCATCTCGGCCTGAATGGCTACCGGCTCACCGGGGCATCCCTTGAAGCGGGCAGCGACGACGATGGCGCCTTCGGGCAGTTTCGAATGGCGATAGGTGTAGCCGAGATCGGCGTTCTGCAGCGTTACCAGCGATCCATCGCGCAGCACTACGTCGCAATCGACCAGGATGTCCTTGACCTCGCCGCCATAGGCCCCGCCGTTCATGCGCACAAACCCGCCGACGGTGCCGGGGATCGAGCGCAGGAATTCCACACCGGCAATGCCGTTGTCGCGCGCAGTCGAGGAAACGAGAATACCCGAAGCGCCGCCGCCGCATTCCAGCGTAAGGTCGGCGGTCTTCGTCACTTTGGCAAAAGGCTTGCCGAGACGAACGACCACGCCGGGCACGCCGCCATCACGCACGATCATGTTGGAACCGAGCCCCAGCGCCATGACCGGAACGGCCAGATCGAGTTCGCGCAAGAACTGCTGCAGGTCCGCGACGTCCTTAGGCTCGAAAAGCCATTCCGCGGTCCCGCCCGACTTGAACCAGACGAGCGGCGCCAGCGGCGCGTTCGGCGTCAGCTTGCCGGAAACCTCAGGGAGAACGGCCTGATCGCTCACACGGTCCTCCGCGCCTTGATGGCATCGGCGAGGCCCGCCGCCCACTTGGTGATGTCGCCGGCGCCTAGGCACACGACCATGTCATCGGGCCGCAGCGTCTCGGCGAGGCGGTCGGCCAGCTCCTCGGGGCCGGCAATGACCTGAGCCGAGCGATGCCCGCGCGACTTCAGGCCTTCGACCATGGCCTCGCTGTCGATGCCTTCGATGGGCTGCTCGCCAGCGGCATAGACCGGCGTGGCATAGACAACATCGGCGTCGTTGAAGGCACCCTGGAAGTCCTCCATGTGATCGCGCAGACGCGTGTAGCGATGCGGCTGTGCGACGGCGATCACGCGGCCCTTCACGCCTTCGCGCGCAGCGGCAAGCACCGCGCGGATTTCCACCGGGTGATGGCCGTAATCGTCGATGATCGTCACCGAGCCACCGTCGAGTGCGACTTCGCCGACCTTGGTGAAGCGCCGCTTCACGCCGCCGAAGTTGGCAAAGCCGGTCTGGATGACCTTCTCCGCGCAGCCCATTTCCACGGCCACGCCGACAGCAGCCAACGCATTCTGTACGTTGTGGCGCCCCGGCATCGGTAGTTCGATGCCTTCGATCCGGCGGAACGAGCCGTCGCGCTGGCGCAGCGCGACATCAAAGCGGTTGCCGCCCGGGATCGGCGTCACGTTCTCGCCGCGGATGTCCGCCTGCGCCGAGAAGCCATAGGTCACAACACGGCGGTCACGCACCTTGGGAATGATCGCCTGCACTTCGGGGTGATCGACGCAGAGCATCGCCGCGCCGTAGAACGGCACGTTCTCGATGAACTCGACGAAGGCTTCCTTCACCCGGTCGAACGAGCCGTAGTGGTCGAGGTGCTCGGGATCGATGTTGGTAACGACCGCCAGCGTACCGTCGAGCCGCAGGAACGAACCATCGCTCTCGTCGGCTTCGACCACCATCCAGTCGCTCTCCCCGAGGCGCGCGTTGGAGCCATAGGCATTGATGATGCCACCGTTGATGACCGTGGGATCGACCCCGCCGGCATCGAGCAGCGCAGCGATCATCGAGGTGGTCGTCGTCTTTCCGTGCGTGCCGGCCACGGCCACGGTGTTCTTGAGCCGCATGAGCTCGGCCAGCATTTCCGCGCGGCGCACCACGGGAATGCGGTGTTCGAGCGCGTAGACCACTTCGGGATTGTCGCGCTTCACCGCCGTGGATGTGACTACGACCGCCGCGCCATTCACGTTCTCGCCCGAATGGCCGATCATCACCTTGATGCCGCGATCTCGCAGACCTTCGACGACATAGCCCTCGGCAATGTCGGAGCCCTGCACCGAATAGCCGAGGTTGTGCATGACCTCGGCAATGCCGGACATGCCGATGCCTCCGATGCCGACGAAATGGATCGTGCCAATGTCTGTGCCGACGCCCTTCACTGCTGAACTCCATGCTTCGGCAAGCTCAGCATGAGCGGAGAGCGATCGCGGCTAAGGAAGGTACGCTCATCCTGAGCTTGTCGAAGGATCACTGTGCCGGTTCCTTCGCCAGCGCTTCGCTGCCGGTCGCAGGTGCGGTCTTTTCCATGCGGATGACGTCCATGATCGGCGCGGCGCCGAAACTTTCGACCAGATCGGCAAGGTCGCTGGCGGCCTTGGGATAGCCGCAATTCCATGCGGCATGCGCGGCATTGCCCAGCGTCTGCGGATTCTTGGCGATGGCCTGGATCTGCAGGCAGACGTCCTTGGCCATCTTCTGGAAGATTTCCTCCTGCTCCTTGAGCAGCGCATTCTTGCCATCGCCGCGATAGCGCTCGGGGTCTTCGGTCGTCACCGCCGGCTGACGGATCACCCGGGCACCACCCGACGCGACGATCTCGCGCGTATTGGCGGACTGGTGATCGTCCATCGCATAAGGCAGCGGAATGAGGATGGCGGGACGCCCAACCACGGTCAGTTCGGCAATGGTCGAAGCACCGGCCCGGCCGATGAACAGGTGCGCCGAGGCAAGGCGCTCGGCCATATCCTCGAAATAGGTCGCAAGCTCGGCGGGAATGCCGTGCACGGCGTAGCGCTGGCGCACGGCGTCGATGTCTTCCGGGCGGCACTGCTGGATCACCTGCAGCCGCGAACGCAGCGTCGGCGGCAGCATGGCCAGCCCTTCGGGAATGACCTGCGAGAGCACCCGCGCACCCTGGCTGCCGCCGGTCACGAGAATGCGGAACAGGCTGTCTTCGGTGAATTCCGGGAAAGGCTGATTGCGCAGAGCCAGAACCTCGTCGCGCACCGGGTTACCGACCAGCGTGACCTTGTCGTCATGCTTGGGATCGAGCCGGTCCACTTCCTCGAAAGCGGTGGCAATCGCATCGACCTTGCCCGCGAAGTAGCGATTGACCCGGCCCAGTACCGAGTTCTGTTCGTGCAGGACGATCGGCAGCTTCGCCGACGTGGCCGCGAGCATCGTCGGCATCGCGGGATAGCCGCCGAAACCCACGACGGCGGTGGGCTTGAAGCTGTCGAACAGGCGCAGCGCCATCGAGCGGCCCTGCAGGATACCGCGCAGCCCCTTGAGCCAGCCCAGCGGGTTCTTCCCCGCAATACGGCCCGGCGGAAGCACGTGCGAGGTCAGGTAGTCAGGCTTGCCCGGGATCGCCGCGCCGCGCTCATCGGTGATCAGCGCCACGTGGTGGCCGCGCTGGTGCAGTTCGGCTGCGAGCGCGAAGGCGGGAATGAGATGCCCGCCGGTTCCGCCTGCCGCGAGAACATAGTGGCGCGAAACCGAACTCATTGCGTGTCTCCCATGGCGCGTAGCGAAAATTTCTCGCGCTGGATGAAAGGATTGCGTCGGGTGATCGCCAGCAGCAGCCCCATACACAGACACATCGCGATCGTAGACGAACCACCGTAACTGATCAGCGGCAGGGTCATACCCTTCGAGGGGAAAAGCTGCAGGTTGACGAGAATATTGATGAAGGCCTGCCCCCCGAACTGCGCGGAGAAGCCCGAGGCGGCCAGTACCGTGAACAGGTCTTCCTCGTCCACCAGCCGCAGGATCACGCGGATCAGCACCGCCAGATAGAGCATCACGATGACCATGCAGGCGAGCAGACCGAATTCTTCGCCGATGACCGAGAAGATGTAGTCGGTATGCGCTTCGGGCAGCGCCATCTTGCGCGAGCCCATCCAGAAGCCGAGCCCGGTCCAGCCGCCATTGAGCAGCGTGCGCTGGGCAAGGTCGACCTGATCGAACGCGCTGCCGCCGAACAGGAAATTGTCAATGCGGTTCCGGCCGTTGTCATAGGTGAAATACATCAGGACAATGCCGACGAGACCCGCCCCGAAGAACATCCCCAGCCGCTTCAGGTCTATGCCCGAAAGCAGGATCAGGACGAGAAACGTCCCCGAAAAAAGCATCGTCGAGCCGAAGTCAGGCTGCAGCATCAGCAACAGGGCCACAAAACCGATCAGGCCAAAACATATCGCAACGACCGGGATTTGCTGGTCCCGGGCCCGCCAAGACAGGATCCATGCCAGCAGGATCGGAAATCCGGCCTTGAGGAATTCCGAAGGCTGCAGCGAGAAACCGAAGCGAAGCCAGCGCCGTGCACCGTTGATTTCGGAACCGACGACCGGCACCAGCACCAGCGCGGCGAGCATGGCGCCACCGAGCAGAATGCCGAAACGCCGCGCATTGTCCTTGGTCAGACTCGATGCCCAGAACAGGGCGCCCAGACCGAGCAGTTGCCAGCGCATGTGCAGGTAGAAGAAGTAGAGTCCCGGCAGTTTCTCGTTCGCAGTGGAAAGCCGCTTTGCGCTGGCAGGCGAACTGGCCGCGACCGCCACCGCGCCGATCGCCATGAGGATCAGCACGAGGATCAGCGTTCCGCGGTCGATTTCCTGCCACCACACCGCCAGACGGCCGCGCCGGTTGCGGTTGTAGCGGCTCGCAACGGAGCCATGGGTATGGGCCACGCTGGCCATCAGACCTCCACCTCCTGTTCGTCGTCCGGCGCAAGCAGCGCCTCGACGATCTGACGGAAGGCCTGCCCTCGCGCCTCGAAATCGCGGAACTGATCGAAGCTCGCGCAAGCGGGAGAGAGCATGACGATATCGCCGGGTCTGGCCTCGGTCATCGCCTGACGGATCGCTTCGGCCATCATCTCAGACCGAAGGACCCGCGTATGGGGCGAAAGGATCTCGGCAAAGCGCGGCCCGGCATCGCCGATGGTGTAGGCCGCCGCGATATTGCCGAAGTGGGGCGCACACTCGTCGAGGTCATCGCCCTTGGGCAGCCCCCCGACGATCCAGTGGATGCGCGGTTTTGGGTCGGGCGGAAACGCGGCGATGGCCGGCGCGGCGGAGGCCGGGTTAGTTGCCTTGCTGTCGTTGATATAGACCACGCCATCGGCCTCGGCGACGCGCTCCATGCGGTGCGGCAGACCGCGAAAGTTGCGCAGGGCCTTCTTCCACTGCGCCTTCGAAATCCCGAGGGCCTCGACGATGGCGACCGCCACGGCGGCATTCTGCAAGTTGTGCGGCCCCTGCAGCGAAGGCCAGTCGCGCTGCATCTCCGCGAGATTGCTGCCATCGACCAGACGTACCGTGCCGGGCTCGCGCCGTGCCGCCTCGATCCGGGCCAGCGAGCGCGTTTCGCGGTCGCTTGTGCCGAACACGGCGCAATGGTCCTTGCCCTGCATCTCGAACAGGCGGCCCTTCGAGGCAGCGTAGTCCTCGAAACTGCCGTAGCGATCGAGATGATCCGGCGTGATGTTCAGCAGCGCGGTGACTTCGCAGTCGAGCGAATAGGTGAGGTCGATCTGGTAGCTCGACAGTTCGAGCACATAGACCCCGCCTTCGGGCAGCGGATCGGCGCTGAGCACCGGCACACCGATATTGCCGCCCACACGCGCCGGCACGCCGGCTTCGGTGAGGATGTGATGAACCAGCGAGGTCGTGGTCGACTTGCCGTTGGTGCCGGTAATGCCGACGACGCGATGTCCCGGCAGGCTTTCGCGGGCGAGCGCGAAAAGTTCGATGTCGCCGATCACCGGCACGCCCGCCTTTTGGCCCACTTCGGCAATCGGATGGCGGTTGAGCGGAATGCCGGGCGACACGACGATGCCGTCGTAGCCGGAGAGGTCGGCAGTTACCGGGTCCGCGAGTTCCACCTTGCCGCAATCGACCCACTCGCACAGGCCCTGGCGCGGTTCATCCCGACTGTCCCACGCCATCACGTGTGCCCCGCTCGACACCAGCGTCGCGACCGCAGCCTGCCCCGACCGGGCCAGACCGAGGACCGCGTAGCGCTTTCCGGCAAAGGCAGGAGAGACGATCACGCGCCGCGAACTCCTATCGCAGCTTCAGGGTGGAGAGGCCGATCACCGCGAGAACGATCGAGATGATCCAGAAACGAATGACGACGGTCGATTCCTTCCACCCCTTCTGTTCGAAGTGGTGGTGGATCGGCGCCATACGAAACACCCGGCGACCGGTCCGCTTGAACCAGAATACCTGGATAATCACAGACACGGCCTCGAGCACGAAAAGCCCGCCGACGATGGCCAGCACGATCTCGTGGTGCGCCGCGACGGCAATCGCCCCCAGCGCGCCGCCAAGCGCCAGCGAACCGGTATCGCCCATGAAGACGGCGGCAGGCGGCGCATTGAACCACAGGAAGGCAAGCCCCGCCCCCATGATTCCGGCACAGAAGATCGCCAGTTCACCGGCACGCGGCACATGCGGGATGCCAAGGTAGGTTGCGTAGTCGACGCGGCCTGCAAGGTAGCAGATGATCGCGAAAGTACCCGCGGCGATGATAACCGGCATCGTCGCCAGACCGTCGAGCCCGTCGGTCAGGTTCACGGCATTGCCCGCGCCCACGATCACGAAGGCGGCAAAGACATAGTAGATCGGCCCCAGCGGGATGTAGCGGCCCGAGAGGAACGGCACATAGAGGTTCGTATTGAGCTGGCTGACGATAATCCACGCCGCGACACCCGCCACGAAGAACTCGAGCAACAGGCGCACCTTGCTCGACAGCCCCCTGTGGCTGCTCTTGGAGACCTTGTCGTAATCGTCCATAAAGCCGATCGCGCCGAAACCTACAGTCACCGCGATGCAGGCCCAGACGAAGGGATTGGACATGTCCATGAACAGCAGCATGGACAGGACCAGCGCCGTCAGGATCATCAGCCCGCCCATCGTCGGCGTGCCGCGCTTGGCAAGGTGCGATTGCGGGCCGTCCTCGCGGATCGGCTGCCCCTTGCCCTGGCGCACGCGCAACATGTTTATGAACTTCGGACCGATCAGGAGCCCGATGATCAAGGCCGTCATCAGCGCCGCGCCGGAGCGGAACGACTGGTAGCGAAAGAGGTTGGCCAGCCCCTCGTAATTCATCCACTCTGCAATGAGATACAGCATTTTGCGGGGGTGGTCCCCTACCCTTCCTGCTTGCTTAGCGCCGTCACGAGAGAAGCAAGCCCTACCGAATTCGAGCCCTTGACCAGGATGGCATCGTCCCGCTCAAGGCCGAATGCGCGCAAGGCATCGACAGCTTCCCCCACATTCGCGCAATGGGCGAACGGCGGCGTTTTGCCAAGCTCCGAAGCGGCGGATTTCCCCAATTCCTCGGCCAGAGCAGCCATCTCCTCGCCGACCAGAATCACATAATCGACATGGGCTTCGCGGAGCGGAGCGGAGAGCGCCGCATGGTATCCCGGACCGTGACTGCCGAGTTCCTTCATCGCGCCGAGTACCGCTATGCGACGACGTGCAGGCGTGCGGCCAAGCTGTGCCAGCGTCGCGCGCATCGAGGCGGGATTGGCGTTATAGCTCTCGTCGATCAGCAGCGCCTTGCGCAGACCGTCCTCGTCCGGCTCGCCGCCGGGAACGTCGATTTCAAGCCGCGCGCCGCGTCCGGGCAGACCGCCCATCTCGGCAAGCGCGACACCAGCCGCGCCCAGATCGCCCTTCACGGCGCGGACGGCGGCCATGACTGCGAGCGAATTGATCACGTGATGCTCACCGGGCGTGGCGATCGTGTAGCACACGCGCCGGTCGCCCATGTCGACCGTGATCAGCGACCCGCCGCCGATGGCCGGAACCGTATCGAGCAGGCGAACGTCGGCATCGGCCGCCTTGCCGAACGAGACCACGGTTGCGCCGCAGGCCAGTGCCGCTTCGCGAAGACGCTCGAAATGCGGGCTGTCGGCGGGAATGACAGCGGAGCCGCCGGGCTCCAGTCCCTGGAAGATCTCCGCTTTGGCATCGGCGATCGCCTCTTCTGACCCGAGCATCTCGATATGAGCAGGCGCAATCGTCGTGATGACGGCGACGTGAGGGCGCACCTGCCGGGTGAGATCGGCGATCTCGCCCGCGTGATTCATACCCATCTCGAAGACGGCAAAGCGCGTGCGGCTCGGCGTGCGGGCGAGGCTGAGCGGCACGCCGACATGGTTGTTGTAGCTCTTGACCGAACGGTGCGCATCGCCGCGGCTCGCGCGGTCGAGCGCGGTGAAGATCATTTCCTTGACGCCGGTCTTGCCCACCGATCCGGTAACACCGATCACCGGGCCGCGCGTACGGGCACGAGCGGCGGCCCCGAGACGCACCAGCGCATCCATGGTGTCGTTGACGAGAATGTGCGGACCATCGACAGGCCTATCGACGACAACCGCCGCCGCGCCCTTGGCGAACGCCATTTCGACGAAGCGGTGGCCGTCGGTGCTCTCGCCCTTCAGCGCGAAAAACAGGTCCCCCGGCTGCACGTCGCGGCTGTCTATCTCGACGCCGGTGACGGTGAAGTCGGCATTGGCCGTGCCCTTTACCGCGCGGGCAATGGCAATGGCATCCCACAGGACGTGCGAACCTTCCTCTTCGGCTTCAACCGGCCAGTCGAGAATGCGAGCCAGAGCGTTCATCGTCACTTACCTCCCAGTGTGCCAGCCATTTCCCTGGCCACGGTAACATCGTCGAACGGCAGCACGCGGGCGTTGTCGCCGCTGCCGATAATCTGCCCCTGTTCGTGCCCTTTACCGGCGATGAGGACGATGTCCCCTTCGCCAGCCTCGGCAATGGCTGCGCCGATGGCTTCACGCCGGTCGCCGACCTCGCGCCCCCGGCCCTCGGCGACCATTGCGGTCATGCCCTCGAGCACCATCGCGCGGATCGCTGCCGGATCCTCGCCCCGCGGATTGTCGTCGGTGACAATGGCGATGTCCGCCCCTTCGCTTGCCATACGGCCCATTTCCGGGCGCTTGCCCTTGTCGCGATCTCCGCCGGCGCCGAACACAACGATCAGCCGCCCGGCCACATGCGGACGTAGTGCCGCAATCGCGGCTTCGAGCGCATCGGGGGTATGCGCGTAATCCACATAAATCGGCGCGCCGACCGAAGAAATTGCCGCGCGCTCAAGACGCCCGCGCACGGTCACCAGCCGCTTCATGGCATCGAACGTGGCATCGGCATCGCCGCCGGTCGCCAGCACGAGGCCCGCGGCAACGAGCGCGTTCGCGGCCTGATAGGCGCCGATCAGCGGCAGATCGATCGTGCGCGTCTTGCCGGCGTGTTCGATCTCCAGCTTCTGCCCCAGGCCACCCGGCGTCCGGCCGAGCAGCCTGATGCCTTCGCCTTTCTCGCCCACGGTGAAGAGCTGCAGCCCACGCGATCGGGCGTGAGCGATAGCCTTGTCAGACCATGCATCGTCGCCCCAGACCACCGCCGCGCCGCCATCCGCAACCACTTCGTCGAAGAGGCGCATCTTGGCGGCAAAATAGTCGTCCATCGTCGCATGATAGTCGAGGTGATCGCGGCTGAGATTGGTGAAAGCCCCGGCGGCAACGCGCGGGCCTTCGATGCGATACTGCGACAGCCCGTGGCTCGATGCTTCGTAGGCGACGTGCGTGACGCCTTCGCGCGCCAGACCGGTGAGGTTGGCGAGGAAAGTCGCGATGTCGGGCGTAGTCAGGCCGGTCGAAACGCTTTCATCGCTGGTCGTGATGCCCAGCGTACCGATGGAGGCCGCGCGCTGCCCGGCCATGCGCCAGAGCTGGCGGGTCAGCTCAACCGTCGAGGTCTTGCCATTAGTCCCCGTAACCGCAACCAGCGTTTCGGGAACCGGCGTGAAGAACGGCGCGGCAAGCTGCGCAAACAGGCGACGCGGTTCGGCATCGGCAAAATGCACCGCGCCATCCACCTCAGCCTCCGGCGCGGCCACCACGGCAACCGCCCCTGCTTCGATGGCAGCGGCAATGAAGTCCTCGCCGTTGAACCGGGCGCCGCGGAAGGCGCCGAACACGGTGCCGGGTGCGACCTTGCGATGGTCGATCGCAAAGCCGGTCACATTCGCGTCCGGACCGTCGAAAGCGATCCCGGCGGCCGCACAGAGAGTGGAAAGCTTCATTCTTCGCTCGCTTCCTGCGGGATCAGCGGCTTGAGGTCGGAGATGTCGATGTCGCGCGTCTCGTCGGGCATGATGCCGAGCAGCGGACCGATGCGGGGAACGAGCCGACCGACAGCCGGCGCCGCGTTCCATGCCGCCGTGCGCTGGTAGGACGTCGCCGGCGTGCCCTGCGGCTCGTCCATCATGGCGACGACCACATAGCGCGGGCGATCCATCGGGAAAGCGGCGGCGAATGTCGTGATCAGGGCATGCCTGCGGTAGCCGCCCACACCCGGCTTTTCGGCCGATCCCGTCTTGCCACCGATGCGGAAGCCGGGAGCAGCCGCCTTGCGGCCCGTACCGTACTTCACGATCATGCGCAGCAACTGGCGGATGCGTGCACTGGTCGCTGCCGTGAACACGCGGCGACCGGCGGGCACTTCGGACGGATCGAGCTTTTCGAGCGTCGCCGGGCGCCAGATGCCGCCGTTGACGAGCGCCGCATAGGCCGAGGCAAGGTGCATGGGCGTAACCGCAATACCGTGCCCGTACGACACCGTCATGGTGCGCAGTCGCGGCCATTTGCCGGTGGGCCAGATCGGGAAACCGCGCGCCGGCAGCTCGACCGAGGGCCGCTCGTTCATGCCGAGCGATTCCATCGTTTTCTTGAGGCGCACGCCGCCCAGCTCATCGGCAATCTCGGACATCACGATGTTCGAGGAATGGATGAGCGCCTGCGGTGCGTTAAGCGTCGTGCCATAGCTGTGGTCATCGTGGATGGTAAACCGGCCGACATGCAGCGGCGTGGCCGGCCAGCGGCGCCCCAGATCGGTAATCGTGCCCGCATCGAGCGCAGCCGCCACTGTGATCGGCTTGAAGGTGGAGCCCAGTTCGTAGACCTGGTTGGTCACGCGGTTGAAGCCCCGCGGGACTTCGCCCTGCTTCGCCTCGGCATCGCTCACCATCATGTCTTCGGGCTGGACATGGTTGGGATCGAACGAAGGCAGCGAGGCAAGCGCCAGCACTTCGCCGGTATCGACGTCCAGAACGACACCGCCCGCACCCTTGGCCTGGCTCAGCGTCATGGCCTTGCTTAGTTCGTCTTCCAGCGCGCTCTGCACGCGGAAGTCGATGGACAGCACCGACGAATGCGTACGCCCATCCATGCTGGTCAGCTGCTTGTTGAAGACCTGCTCCATGCCGATATGGCCCTTGCCGTCGCTGTCGACGTAGCCGAGCACGTGCGCGGCCAGCGAGCCTTGCGGATAGAAGCGCGTCGTCTCGCGGGGGTATTCCAGCGCCGGTTCGCCCAGCGCGTGCACCCGGTTCGCCTCTTCGGGCAGGATCGAGCGGCGGATATAGCCCGGCTTGCCCGATGCGAGCTGCTGCACGACTTCACGGCGGTCGAGATCGGGGAAGATACGCAGGAGGCCGTCGGCGATTTCCTCGGGCGAATGGATCAGCGGCGATCCCTCGGTCATCGCCTTGGGATTGAACCACAGCGAATAGACGCGGAAGTCGCGCGCCAGCGCCACGCCGTTGCGATCGACAATCTCTCCGCGGTCCGGCACCAGCGAAGCGCCCAGCTCGCCGCGATGCGTCGTCGCGCCGGTCGCACCCAGGTAGCCGATGCGCGTAAGCGCCCCCATCGCAACGAGGACGAACACGCCCAGCACCCAGAGCGTGCGCAGCTTGGCAACCAGCAGCGTGCGCTGCCGGATGTTCACCAGCTTGCACCGCCCTGTCGCGACGGTCGTGGGGATCGACCCTATCGCAAATGCGGGAGCGTTCACTGCTGCGCGGCCTCCGCCACTTCGATCCGGGCCAGACGCTTGCCGAGCGCGTCGGCATCGCGGGCAAGGTCCTCACGCTCCGCCCGTTCGCCTGCGCCGCTTTCCGGCATGGCCGCCGCCGTGGCGCCCGATACCGGAGACACCATCGCCAGCAGCGACGAGCCTGAGCTCTGTGCATCTGCCTTTTCGGCATTGGCAAACAGAATCGGCTGCGGCGCGCCGGGGCCCGCCGCCTTGCCGAGTGCCGCAAGCTGACGCTCGCCTTCGATGTACTGACCGGCAACCGGCGCCTTGTACCCGAACTCGAGATCGTTGAGCTGCTTGAGCGCCTGCTGGTTGGAGCGGGTCTGGAACTCGGTCTGCAGAAAATCGATGTCCTGCTGCACCCAGACGATGCGCTTTTCGGCATCGTAGACCTGGCTCTTCACCGCGTTGACCCGCAGCATGAGCGCGATCGTCAGCGCACCGCACAACAGCAGCACGGAGACCCAGCCAATCGAACGGATACGGTCGCTTGTCAGGTTCATGCGGCACTCCTGTGGGTATCTCGGGCCGGGGCATCGGTACGCACCGCACTGCGCAGGGTTGCGGAGCGGGAACGGGGGTTTACGGCGAGTTCGGCTTCGCCGGGCCGGATCGCTTTGGAAACGCAGGTGAAGGTCGCGGCATGGTCGGCTGCGACTTGCGGCAAGTGACGCGAAGTCGCCTGTCCTGCACCGCTGGCATCGCGCAGGAAACGCTTGACCTTGCGGTCTTCGAGGCTGTGGAATGAGACCACCGCCAGACGGCCACCGGGACGCAGCACCGTCTCCGCGCCGATCAGGCCGGTATCGAGCTCGTCGAGTTCGCCGTTCACATGAATGCGGATCGCCTGAAAGCTGCGCGTGGCCGGATCCTTGGGAGCCCCGGGCCGGTAGCCCAGCGCCTTGCGCACCACCCGCGCCAGTTCGCCGGTCGTCTCGAGCGGCCGGGCAGCGACGATCGCGCGGGCAACGCGGCGCGACTGACGCTCTTCGCCATAGAGATAGAGCACGTCGGCGATTTCGGCTTCGTCCGCCTCGTTGAGGAAGTCGGCTGCGGACGCCCCTTCCTGGCTCATGCGCATGTCGAGCGGGCCGTCGGACGCGAAGGCAAAACCGCGCTCGGCCTGGTCGAGCTGCATCGACGAGACGCCGATGTCCATCACCACGCCGTCGACCTTGTCGACATCGATCTCGGCAAGGCTTTCGACCATCTCCGAGAAACGGCGGGGGTGCAGAACCAGACGCGGCGGGTCGCTTTCCAGTTCGGGCCATTTCGCGGGATTGGCGCGGATCGCCGCAATCGCATCGGGATCGCGGTCGAAGGCATGGACCGTCGCACCGGCATCGAGCAGGCGACGGGTGTAACCGCCCGCACCGAGCGTTGCGTCGACCATGACATCGCCGGGCTCAAGCTCCAACGCGGAGACGACCTCGTCGAGCAGGACGGGAATATGGGGCGAACCCTCGTGCATGCCCGCGCCGCTCATTTCTTCTTGGCCTTGGCAAGCTCGGTTTCGGCCATCGAGCGACAGATCTCGATCGCGCCCTCAAGCGCGGGATCTTCAGATTCCTTGTAGAGTTCTTCGGGGTTCCAGATGGTGATGACGTTGCCGACGCCCTGGAAGTAGACCTGGTCGCCGATGTTGGCGAGCCGCGCCATGCCGTCGGGCATGACGAAGCGACCGCTGCCATCGAAAGGCACTTCCTGGAAGGTGTAGAGAGCCATCGCCTGCTTCACGCGGTTGAAAGGGCGGCCGGCGGCATCGGCGCGCGCCTGCTCGCGGTCCAGTTCGGCCTCGAACTCATCGATCCGGGACAGACCGAAGCCGACGAGGCACTTCCAGTCGGGGAACTTTGCGAGGCACAGCACGTCCTTGCCGCTGGACTCACGCACCTTGGCGCGAAGCGAACTCGGCAGCACGAAGCGGTTCTTGTCGCGAAGAAGCGAGAAGCCCTGCCCGTGATAAGATACTGGCTGCCCAGCCATGCGCCCCGTTTCACCCCTTAGGTCATCGTCTCGAGAACGACCGCCCCCGCACTCCGCCGCAGGCCCGCACGGAAGGGTTCCGCATCCACAAAGAGGACGCGGCGAGACTCAGCCATTTCGATTGGCTGTAGTCTTATAACGGGAAATCTAGGGATAAAAGGGAAATGTGGGGAAAGGTGGGAATTTATCCACCAAACCGACTACCCCGCAGTCCACCTTTTCAATTCACTTCGCCCTTCGCATACCGTTGAAGTTTAATTTTCCTTTTTAATTTCAATGACTAATGAAGCCACTCAGCCAATCCCAAAATATCCCCATTCTGGACCGACCGGTCCCGTCACATCCCCACTCTGGTTCGTTGCAGCAGTCTTTTCAGCACTGCCTTCCTCGACGTCAGCCCCGCTGAATCCAAAGGATTTTCCAGCAGAGCCGCATCGGCCACGGCGACGATATGACCCTGACCAGACTGGCAGTCGGCAAGCAGCCCTTCCGCTTCGAGGTGGCAGGTCGCGACGGCATCCCCACCTTTCCCCGAAGCATTGCCCTCCCCGGATTTCCCCAAAAGGCGGAACTGGCCCGGAAGGTTCACCGGCAAGGCGGCGTCCTCCACGGAAACTGCATGCTCTCCCGCTTCCTGCGCCTCGTCGAACGCCAGTTCAAGCCCCCATCGGGCGAGAATGGGCGAGAGCATGGCAATATCCTGCGGTCGGCGCGGATCGCCCGGCGCAAACGCCGAATCCGCCGTCAGCATGGGATCGGCCAGCAGAAGCACATCCCCGCCCTTGCGCACCCAGTCGTCGAGCGCGACGTTCTCCTGCGGCGACAACGGACGCGGTTGAGCAAGCACGAGCGTTGCGTCCTGCGGCAGCGGCAGTGCCCCATCAGACGCCGCCAGCGTATCGAGGGGCACGAACGCACCGTGCGATTTCAGGATCGGCAGGGCCCAGTGGACCGGACCGTCTTCCGCGAGAAGACTTCCGATGTCGGTGCTTTCACTCCAGGTAATCGGCAGGCTGGTGTAGAGCCCCAGGGTATACGCCCCACCTTCGCTTGCCTGCGAAGCACCGCCCTGCCCGCATGCGGCCAGAAGCAGCGGAGCCAGGCAGGCAAGGAGCGGCTTACTGGCGAGGCGCCAGCGGATCGGCCAGCTCACGGGCATTCGGCGTGGTGGTGGCCGTCGGCGTGGGCGTCGGGCTCGGCTCGGACGCCGGGACCACGCCGATATCGGCGAGCGGATCGGTGGCCTGCTTTTTGGGCTTGGAATCGGCGGCCACGACCTCGCGAATGGGATCTTCGCTGTCGGCCAGACGCGCGCGGTCCATGATGATGTTGGCAAGGCCGACCAGCAGCAGCATCGCGCACAGGCCGAACAGGCCTACCTGCAACCGGTGCACCGCCTGCGCACGCAATTCGCGGGCGCCGGGGGACGCATAGTGTTGCGGGGCCTTGATGGGCTCGATCATCTGAGGCGGAAGCCTTCCTGCCATGGGGTCAATTTAACTCAGCTTTCCAGCCAGGGGAAGACCGGAAGCCCCTTCGCCTCGAGCCACTCGGGATTGTAGAGCGAGGAGAGGTAGCGGAAACCCGTATCGCACAGGATCGTCGCAATGCGCGAGCCGGGGCCGAGTTGCTTGCCCAGCGCCACCGCGCCCGCCACGTTGATGCCCGAGGACAGCCCGAGGCAAAGCCCCTCTTCCGAGAGCAGGCGCCGCACCCATTCGAGGCCTTCCTCGTCGGAAATGCGGAATTGCGTATCGATCGGCGCACCTTCGAGATTGGCGGTGATCCGCCCCTGCCCGATGCCTTCGGCGACCGAGGAGCCTTCCGCCTTCAACTCGCCATGGGCGAAGTAGTTATAGAGCGCAGCGCCATGCGGATCGGTGAGCGCGATGGTGATCTTCTCGTCGAACGCCTTGAGCCCCATGCCGGTGCCGGCGATCGTGCCGCCGGTGCCCGCCGCGCAGGTAAAGCCGTCGATGCGACCTTCCATCTGCGCCCACAGCTCGGGCGCGGTGCTTTCGATGTGCGCCTTGCGGTTCGCGATGTTGTCGAACTGGTTCGCCCAGACCGCGCCTTCGGTCTCTTCGGCGAGACGGCGCGAGGTGTGGACGAAGTGCCCGGGATTGGAAAACTTCGTCGGCGGAACGAGGACCAGCTCGGCCTTGAGCGCCCGCAGCGTGTCCATCTTTTCCTTGGACTGGTTCTCGGGCATCACGATCACGGACTTGTAGCCGAGCGCGTTGGCGACCAGCGCAATGCCGATGCCGGTGTTGCCCGCGGTGCCCTCGACGATGGTGCCGCCCGGCTGGAGCAGCCCTTTCGCCTCGGCATCGCGCACGATCCACAGCGCGGCGCGGTCTTTCACCGAGGCGCCGGGATTCGCGAATTCACACTTGCCCCAGATCTCGCAACCGGCCGCCTCGCTCGGTCCCTTGAGCAGGACGAGCGGCGTGTTGCCGATAAGATCGAGCGTGGAGCGCTTGGGTTTTGGTGCAGTCATGGGGCGGAATTAGGAAGTGCAGACGAAAGGCGCAATTGAAATGCGCCTTTGCCCCTCGCAAGAGAAACTTCCACCGGCCCCGAGAGGCAAGAAAAGCCGGCCCGAAGGCCGGCGTTTTCCTCAGTCTTCCTGCGCGATGGTGACCTTGCAGCCTTCGAGGGCCGCGGTCACCGGCACCTGGCAGGACAGGCGCGAATATTCGTTGCGGTGGTCCGAGCTGTCGAGCAGGTCGTTCTCGTCCTCGCTCATGGCCGGCAGCTTGTCCATGTAGGCCGGGTCGATGTGGACGTGGCAGGTCGCGCACGAGCAGCAACCGCCGCACAGAGCCAGCAGCTCATCGAAGCCGGCGTCACGGATGGTTTCCATGAGAGTGCGGCCTTCGTTGGCCTCCAGGCTCGATTCTTCACCCGACTGATTTACGACAATGATCTGCGGCATGCTCACAAGTCCCCTTTGATACACTGTGTATCACATATGCAATGGTATGCGCTTTAGCCGCAGGCTGCTAAAGGCTGCAACCCGCTTTTGCAAGGTAGCCGAAATCATGGGTCTCTCCGCCGAACAACTAAAATCCGGTCTCGACGCCATTGCGGCAGCGCAGCCGGAGATGGCGCGCGCGCTCTCGATCGCCGGCTATCCCGAGCCGCGCATCCGCCCGACGGGCTATGCAACGCTGCTGCGCACCATCGTCGGACAGCAGGTCAGCGTGGCCGCCGCCGCTTCGGTCTGGGCGAAGCTGGAGGCGCTGCTGGGCGAGGGAATTCCCCCCGAAGACCTGCTGGCCGCCGAGTTCGACGCGCTGCGCGGCTGCGGCCTTTCGCGCCAGAAACAGGGCTATGCCCGCTCGCTGTGCGAACTGGTCGTCGCCGGCAGCCTGAACCTAGAAGCGCTGCCCGAAGACGACGAGGAGGCCATCGCTGAACTCGTGCAGATCAAGGGTATCGGCCGCTGGTCCGCCGAGATCTACCTGCTCTTCGCCGAGGGCCGCCCCGACATCTGGCCGGCCGGGGACCTCGCGGTGCAGGCCGGTCTGCACAAGATCCTGAAGCTGGACGCCCGCCCGAGCGAGAAGGAAACCCGCCAGCTCGCCGAGGACTGGCGCCCCCACCGCGGCTCGGCGGCGATCTTCACCTGGCACTGCTACAACAACGCGGCGCTGTAAGGCCGCAAACTTCGCTAAGTTTGTCGACTCCGGCCATGGCGAGTTTCAGAAATTTGATTTTATTTCAGCTCGTTATAAAGCCACTACGTTCACAGCGCGCAAGCGCTGCGGCATAGCAAAAATCGACGGTTCAAAGAGCGCGGCAAGACCAGTGCCGCGCGCAGTGTGACGGCAAGCGGGGATGTAGGACAGCGGTCGTCTATCGTTGAGACACACCGCGCCCCTCGGCCAGATAGCGCTCGACCGCGTCCCGGCGGCTGCGGCTGGCTGGTATTTCGGTCTCATCCGTCATCGTGATCGACAGCCCCCCCTCCCCGTCGGGGCGGCAACCGGCGACGTGCCGGCCGTTCACGACATAGGAACGATGCACCCGCATCGCCGGCACGCCTGCCGCCGTGAGCTGTTCGGCCAGTTCCTGCAGCGTTCCGCGCACGAGAATCGTCCGGTCGCCGACGGCGATGTCCACATAGTTGGACGCGGCCTTCATCCAGATCACCGCATCCGCCTCCACCCGGAGGGTGCGGCTGCCGTCCTTCAGGGTGATCCGGTGCGACCGGGACGCGTCGGCTCTGGCCGCCTCCAGTTCCTCGGAACGATAGGCGAGTTGCCGGCGAAGCGCGAACAGCGTGACGCAGGCCACGTAGAAGAGCGCAAACTTGCGATACTCGTAGAGGAAACCGCCGAGCGGATCGGCATCGAACACATAGGGTTCGCCGAGGAGGGCCGGGCTGAGAATCTTGCGGATACCGACAAAGATTCCGATGACGGCAAGAGCGGTCCCGACACTGCCTGCGAAGTGGAACAGCAGGAACCTATCCCATCGGGACTGCCCCGGCGGCATCCATGCAGCCAGACGGCCGATCACCCAGACCAGTGCCAGATAGGCCCCTATCCCGGTCACTTCGTGCAAGAGGATCCGGTCCATGGGAACGGCCGCACCGTTCCGCTGGAATTCGTAAATGCGCGTCTGAACGTCGACGATCAGGAAGGCGAGCAAGGCCAGCGCAATCCAGATCGTGGTGGTCCGATCGATCCGCCGATCCTGCAGCATCGGCGAGACGGCCCCCGGCTGATCCCGCATGTCTTCCGCGCCGTTCATTCGTCCCCACTCTCAAAGCGTCCACGCGCCGGGTTAACGCCTCCCACCCGGGAACGATAGCTTCGACGGGCCGTCATTCGCCCCTGCAGCCCGGCAATCGGCCCTGACCGCCGCCCCATAACCGCAGGCAACACCGGCCATCCGCGATCAGACCCTTGCCGCTCGACGCTTGCCCCGCGCCGGTGCGACGTCAGCCCGGAACCGAGGCCCGCCGCTGAAGAAGGGATAGCAAGACCATGGCCGAAATCACGCCCTCCCCTGCCACGAGCGATATCGAGCAGCGCCACTACGGGCTCGACTGGCTGCGCCTGATCGCGTTTGCCCTGCTGATCTTCTATCATGTCGGCATGTTCTACGTGCCGTGGTTCTGGCACGTGAAAAGCAATTACGCCTCGCCGGCGGCGGAGCCGTTGATGAACGCGCTCAATCCCTGGCGGCTGGCCCTGCTGTTCTTCATCTCGGGCGTGGCCTTGCGTTTCGCCGTCGACAAGATGCCATCGGCGCGCCGTTTCGCGCTTTCCAGATCGCTCAATCTCGGGCTTCCGCTCGTGTTCGGCGTGCTGTTTCTGGTGATGCCGCAAAGCTATTTCCAGTTACGGCAGTCGGGCGAGTTCACGGGCAGTATTCTGGAGTTCTATCCGCACTACCTGCGCGGCGAATTCTCGGTCTTCACGCCGACGTGGAACCATCTTTGGTACATCGCCTACCTGCTGGCCTACACGCTGGTCATTCTTCCTCTCGCGCCCCTGCTGCGGCAGGCAACCCGCAGCCGGGCCTTCCAGAGCTATGCGCGATCTCCGGCGATGATCCTGCTGCTGACGATCGTGCCCTTCATGGTCTACGAGGCGACAGTCATGCACTGGTTTCCGATCACGGACGACTTCATCCATGACTGGGGCCAGCACACGACGCGCCTGACGATGGTGCTGATCGGGTTTCTTGCCGCCAAGGACAGCTGTTTCTGGCAGTCCGTAGACAGGCTGGTGCCCGCGACGCTCGTGCTTGCGGTCGCGCTCTACGGAGCAAACGCGTTCTGGATGCAACTCGGGCTCGCAGATTCCCTTGTCAGCGGCATTGCCCATCTGGCGATCCAGGTGCTCTACGCATGGACGTGCATCCTCGCCATGCTCGGGCTCGGTCAGCGCTATCTCAACCGCCCTAGCACGGCCTTGCGCTATCTGACCGGCGCGATCTTCTGCTACTACGTCGTCCACCAGACGATCACCGTCGTCGCCGGCTATTACCTGACCGAACTGCACCTTGGCGTCTGGACCGAATTTGCGCTGCTGACCGCCATCACCGCCTGCGGCTGCGTCGTTTCGTACGAGATCGGTCGCCGGATGGGGTTTTTCGGGATTTTCATCGGCATCCGGCAGCCCGCCCGTCCGGCTTCAAAGCCGGAGCCGGTAGCGCTGGGCCTGCCCGAAGCCGCGCATTGTCCGCAGGGCTAAGTGCCGGACAAACCCCCTGCCGGATCGTCTCGGGCGCCTATTTCAGGGTCAGGAGATAATCGACGACCTGCTTGCGCCGGGCCGGGTCCGAAATCCCCATGAACGGCATCTTAGTGCCGGGCACGGTTTCCCGAGGCGAGGTTAGCCACTTGTCGAGAGTGGCCTCGTTCCAGGTGAGGCCGGAGGCCTTCAGTGCTTCGCTGTATGTGTAGCCGGGCAGGCTGCCGGCCTTGCGCCCCGCCACGCCGGCAAGGCTGGGGCCGAGACGCATCTGCCCCGGCTCCGTCGAGTGGCATCCGGCGCAGACGGCGAAGGCCTGCGGCCGTTTCTCCACCGATGCGGCAGAGGCTTGCGCCGCCCCGACCGGCTCACCGCCGACAGCGCCGAGCGTCAGCAGGGCGATCACGGCCACCACGGGCAGACTTGCCTTGAGAAATGATCGCATCTTCCGGTTCATATAATCGTTGGAACGGGACGAAGGCGGGCAGCCGCGCGTGTCGGCTGCCCGCCCCGTTCCATCAGAAGCGGTCGGCGTCCATGACCTTGGTCCACGCCGCGACGAAGTCGTCGACGAAGAGCTGGCCCGCGTCGTTGGAAGCATAGACTTCCGAAACGGCGCGCAGTTCGGAGTTCGAACCGAAGATCAGGTCCACTGGCGTCGCCGTCCACTTGGCCGCACCGGTGGCCCGGTCCTTGCCTTCGTAGAGGCCCGCCTTCGACGACTTCGACCATACCGTGTCCATCGACAGCAGGTTGACGAAGAAGTCGTTGGACAGCGTGCCCGGACGAATGGTGAAGACGCCGTGGGTGGTGCCGTTGGCATTGGCGCCGAGCGCCCGCATGCCGCCCACCAGTACCGTCATCTCGGGCACGGTGAGGTTCAGCATGTCCGCCTTGTCCACTAGGGCCGGAGCCGGGGCATCATAGGCATCGGCAGCGTAGAAGTTGCGGAAGCCGTCGGCCTTGGGCTCGAGGTAGGCGAAGGAGGTGACGTCGGTCTGCGCCTGCGTGGCATCGACGCGGCCCGGCGTGAACGGCACGTCGGCCTTGTAGCCCGCCTTCTCCGCCGCCTGCTCGATGGCGGCATTGCCGCCCAGCACGATCAGGTCGGCCAGCGAGACCTTCTTGCCGCCGGCAGCGCTCTTGTTGAAATCCTTGCGGATCGCTTCGAGCTTGGCGACCACCCTGGTCAGTTCGGCCTTGTCGTTGACCGCCCAGTCGATCTGCGGCTGCAGACGGACACGGGCGCCGTTGGCGCCGCCGCGCATGTCGGTGCCGCGGAAGGTCGAGGCTGCCGCCCAGGCAGTGCGCACCAGTTCAGTGCCGGTCAGGCCCGATGCGAGGATCTGCGCCTTGAGCTTCGCCTCGTCGCTCTGATCGATCATCGCATAGTCGGCCTCGGGCAGCGGGTCCTGCCACGAATAGCTCTCGCTGGGCACGTCCTTGCCGAGATAGCGCGCCTCGGGGCCGAGATCGCGGTGGGTCAGCTTGAACCACGCACGGGCAAAGGCCTTGGCAAAGAGCGTCGGGTCCTTCTGCCAGCTTTCCAGCACGGCGCGGAACTTGGGATCACGCTTGAGCGCCATGTCGGTGGTGAACATGATCGGCGCGTGGGTCTTGCCTTCGATGTGCGCGTCGGGAACGAGGCTGGCGGCGGCGGGATCGGTGGGGATCCACTGCGTGGCACCAGCCGGGCTCTTGGTCTTCTTCCATTCGAAGTTCAGCAGGTTGTCGATGTACTGCGTGGTGAACTGGGTGGGAGCCGCCGACCAGGCGCCTTCGAGGCCGCTGGTGATGGTATCCTCGGCATTGCCCTTGCCACAGTTGTTCTTCCAGCCGAGGCCCTGCTGCTCGAGCCCGGCCGCGGTCGGTTCGGCCTCGAGGCATTCGTCGGGCTTGTGCGCGCCGTGGGCCTTGCCGAAGGTGTGGCCGCCGGCGATCAGGGCGATGGTCTCTTCATCGTTCATCGCCATGTTGCCGAAGGCGATGCGGATGGCCTCGGCCGCCGCGATCGGATCGTGGCTCCCGCCCGGACCTTCCGGATTGACGTAGATGAGGCCCATCTGCGTGGCCGCCAGCGGGCCTTTCAGCTTGCCGCCTTCCTTCATGCGCTCGGAACCGAGCATCTTCGTCTCGGGGCCCCAGAACACCATGTCCGGCTGCCAGGCGTCGATACGGCCGCCGGCGAAGCCCACGGTCTTGAAGCCCATGTCTTCCAGCGCGACGTTGCCGGCCAGCACCATGAGGTCGCCCCACGAGAGCTTGCGGCCGTACTTCTGCTTGATCGGCCAGACCAGACGGCGCGCCTTGTCGAGACTGACGTTGTCGGGCCAGGAATTGAGCGGATCGAAGCGCTGCTCGCCGCCGTCGGAACCGCCGCGTCCGTCACCGACGCGATAGGTGCCGGCGCTGTGCCAGGCCATGCGGATGAAGAACGGGCCGTAGTGGCCATAGTCCGCCGGCCACCACGGCTGCGAGGTAGTGAGGACCTTGCGGATGTCTTCCTTCACCGCGTCCAGATCGAGCGAGGCGAACTCCTTCGCGTAGTCGTAATCGGCGCCATAGGGATTGGACACCGCCTCGTGCTGGCGCAGCGCGGTAAGGTCGAGACGGCTGGGCCACCAGTCCTCGTTGGTAAGGCCGCCGGGCTTGGTGGTGGTGGGCTGCGGAGCCTCGCTTACGGTTTCGGCGTCGACTTCGGCAAACGCCGGCGCGGCCATGAGCGTGGCGGTCGTCGCCATCAGCATGGACACCAGCATTTTCGGGGATTTCCTGAGCATCGGACCCTCTCCTGTTGCGTGAACGGCGCATGAACGCCTGCGGAAGGGATACGCCCGCTTTCCATCGCAGAGAAACAGGACCGGCTCGTTAGAGTAATCGAGCCATCCGATCAGAAATAAAAAGTTACATGAGTTTTATAATGTGTGAGCTCTCGCCTCGAGGGGGCGGCGGTAGCACGCCCCTCACACGATCCCGTCGATGAACTGCGCCATGGCCACGTCGCGTTCGCTCAGGCCGTCGGCGTCGTGGGTGGTGAGGCGCACGCGGACCTTGTTGTAGACGTTGAACCATTCGGGGTGGTGGTCGGCCTTGTCGGCGTAGAGCGCGACGCGGGCCATGAAGCCGAAAGCCTCGTTGAAATCGCCGAATTCCAGCTCGATCTCGATGGCGAGGCCGTCCTCGCTCAGCGTCCAGCCGGAAAGGCCCTTGAGGGCTTCGTCACGTTCGGTCTCGGTCAGGCGGGGGATGGCCATTTCACTCTCCTTGGCAGTGCGCGCGGTTTCCCTTATCGCACGCCGTCATGCAAGGGTGCTCCATCGCCGTGTCCGATCTCGCGTGCCGTCGCGGCGACAGAATCCTGTTCAAGGGGCTGTCAATGCGTCTGACATCGGGCGAGGCGCTGCAGGTCACCGGCAGCAACGGCATCGGCAAATCGAGCCTGCTGCGGATCGTCGCCGGGCTGGCCCCGGCCTTTGCGGGCACGGTGGAGACGCAAGGCAACGTCGGGCTCGTCGATGAGCGCCACGCGCTCGATCCCGGCCAGCCGCTGGGCAAGGCCCTGGGCTTCTGGCAGCGGATCGACGGCGCCGCCGACAACGAACTGGCCCGGCTGGGGCTGGCGGACCTGCTCGACGTGCCGGTGCGCTACCTTTCGACCGGCCAGAAGAAGCGCGCCGCGCTCGCCCGGCTGATCGGCCAGAAGGCGCAGGTCTGGCTGCTCGACGAACCGCTCAACGGGCTCGATGTCCATGCCGTCGAGCTGACCGAGACGCTGGTGACCGAACACTGCGCCGAAGGCGGGATCGCGCTGATCGCCTCGCACCAGCCGTTCCGGCTCGGGCACATGCAGGCCATGGCGCTGGCGGACTACGTGGCATGAGCGGACGTATCGGCCCTCTGCTCAAGCGCGATCTGGCGCGGCTGCTGCTGGGCGGGCGCGGCGGCGGCGCGGTGATGCCGGTGCTGTTCTTCCTCTCGGTGGCGATGCTCTATCCCTTCGCGGTCGGCCCAGATGCGCCGCTGCTGGCGCGCACGGGCGGCGGGGTGATCTGGGTGGCGGCGCTGCTCGCAGCGATCCTCCCGCTCGACCGGCTGGTGGAGCCCGACATCGAACTGGGCATGTTCGACCAGTGGGCGCTGCGCGGGATTTCCGAGGAACTGGTGATCGCGGTGCGGGTGCTCGCGCACTGGCTCAGCTTCGGCCCGCCGCTGATGTTGGCGGCCCTGCCCGCCGCCGCGCTGCTCGGGCTCGATGGCGAGACGCTGCGCATCGTCGAGATCGGCCTGCTGGCCGGCACGCCGGGCCTCGCGGCGCTGGGCGTGACCGTGGCCGCTCTGACCGCGGGCCTGCGCGGCGGCGCGGCGCTGTCCGGCTTGCTGGTGATCCCGATGGCAGTGCCGATCCTGATCTTCGGCGCGGGCAGCCTCGGCATGGGCGGCGAAAGCGGCCTTGCGCTTGCCGGTGCGGCCAGTCTTGTCCTGCTGGCGATTGCGCCTTTTGCGGGCGGTGCGGCGGTGCGGGCGGCTCGCGGGTAGGTTCACGCGGAGGCGCGGCGTTTTTCGGGTTCGCGCAAAGGCGCAGAGGCGCGAAGATTTCTCCGTTTGCGGCGAAGCCGCCTTATGTCTCAACCATGCCGCCGGACCTGACGGTGGATGAGTGAAAGCGCCTGCGGCGCGGTCCCACCCCTTTGCGCCTCTGCGCCTTTGCGCGAACCACCTTCCCTTTTTCTTCTCCGCGTCTCCGCGCCTCCGCGTGAAACCGGAATAGATCATCGCCGCAGCGGTTGGCATCGCGCCCGATCCCCCCGCATAGTGCGCGCCGATCCGGAACAGCCGGACGCACATTCCCCGGGAGAGGCAAAGCCGATGGAAGACTACAAGGATCTGATCGCCACTGCCCAGAGCCAGACCGGCCTGACCGACTTCGGCAGCGACAGTTTCCGGGAAGGGCTGGAACGGCTGGTCAAGGCGCTCAACACCGAGGCGAAGCTCAACGCCACCGGCGATTATGCCCTGCGCGACCGCATCCTGCTCTATCTGCGCCAGCGGCTGATGGTGGAGGACTGGTATCGCCGCCACCCCGAAATCGGCGAAGAGGAAATCCGCGAGCCGCTGTTCGGCGTCAGCCTGCCGCGCACCGGATCGACCGCGCTGTCCTTCCTGCTCTCGAGCGATCCGGATATCCGCTACCTGCGCGTCTGGGAAAGCTCGCAGCCCTGCCCGCCGCCCTCGACGGTGGAAGGCCCGGACCCGCGCCGCGGCGTGGCGGCCAGCGCCACCGAGGAAAGCCTGAAAGACAGCAAGCGCACGCCGAGCGGCATCGACGGCGCCATGGAGTGCCAGGACCTGATGGCGCTCGACTTCAAGAGCCAGATCTTTCAGGCTATGGCCCAGATTCCCAGCTATGTAGACTGGGAGCTGGAGGCGGATCACACCGAGACCTACCTCTACGAAAAGCGCGTGCTCAAGCTGCTGCAGTGGGGCGAGCCGACCAAGCCCTGGCGGCTCAAGGCGCCCTCGCACCTGCTCTTTCTCGATGCGCTGGACACGGCGTTCCCGGATGCCCGCTTCGTGATGACCCACCGCGACCCGACCGACGTGATGCTCTCGGTTGCGACGGTCTATGCCGACATCATCGAGAAGTTCACCGACGACGTGGACTATCACTACATCGGCGAACTCAACGTGCGCTGCTGGTCGGAAGGCATGCGCCGCGCCATCGCATTCCGCGAGCGGGGCAACGACGCGCGTTTCTACGACATCCACTTCCGCGCGATGCAGCGCGATCCGCTGGGCGAGGTGCGCGGGCTCTACGAATGGCTGGGGCAGGACGTCTCCCCCGCCTTCGCCGATGCCATGACCGCCTGGTGGGAAAGCAACCAGCAAGCCGAGCGCATGACCAAGCCCGACCCGTCCAAGTTCGGGCTCGACTTCGATCAGGTTCGCGCGCAGTTCGCCGATTATCTCAAGCACATGGAAACCTGGGCCCCGTTCAGCGAAACGGCCGCCTGATCATTCGCAACACACAGCACCCGGAAAACACCAAGATGGCAGAACCGATTACCGGCAAGTTCGATTTCGATGCCGATGCGCGCATGGCGCAGACCGTCGCCAATGGCCCGCGCTACGCGCCGCTGACGCTCGATGAAGTGAGCCCGGAAGGGCACGAGCAGGTCAACGCCATGCGCACCGCCTTCAACATTCCCGAGGATCGCCCCTTTCCCGATGTCAGCCTGATCACGCTGCGTCATCCAGGCATGTTCCGCGCGCAGATGGTGCTCGGCCTCGAAATCGCCGCCAAGGGCACGATCCCGCCGCGCGAACGCGAACTGGCGATCCTGCGCATCGCGCAGCTTGCCCGCGCCCCGTTCGAATGGTGCGAGCATGTGGATATCGGCAAGGCTTTCGGCGTCACCCCCGAAGAGATCGAGCGGGTGATCGAGGGCTCCTCCGCCCCCGGCTGGACCGAGCATGAAGCCGCGCTGCTGCGCGCGATCGAGGAATTGATCGCCGATCACTGCATGTCCGATGCGACGTGGGACACGCTGGCCAAGACCTACGACGAAAAGCAGATGCTCGAACTGCCGATGCTGGTCGGCTCGTACCTGATGACGGCGCTCCAGCAGAACAGCCTGAAGATCCAGCCCAAGGGCCCCGGATTCGACTATCGCTGATGCAAATCAATTGCCGATGCCCGCACCTGATCTAGACTGCGGGCATACACTCAAGTGGAAAAGGCAAAGCGCATGAAAAAGGGTTTCGTCGACGACATCGAGAAGCTGACCGAGGACAACACCGATTTCCGGCGGGTTCTCTACACCGGCCAGAATCTGCAACTGGTGCTGATGTCCATCGAACCCGGCGACGAGATCGGCGCCGAAGTCCATGACGATATCGACCAGTTCTTCCGCATCGAGGCCGGAGAAGGCGAGATCTCGATCGACGGCGTCGTTCACAAGGTGAAGGCCGACGACGGCGTGATCGTGCCCGCCGGTGCGCGCCACAACGTGGTGAGCGTCGGCAAGGAGCCGCTCAAGCTCTACACGATCTACGGCCCGCCCGAGCACCTCGACGGCACCGTCCACAAGACCTGCGCCGAGGCCAATGCGGCGCACGAGCACTTCGATGGCAAGACCACCGAATAAGTCTTCACACGCTCGGGGAAACCCGAGCGTGCTGTGGATAAACTTGCGGACAATTCCGGGACAGGCGGGGGAGAATCCATCTCCGCCTGTTCTTGCGGAAGGCGATTACCCCGCAGCGCGCGAACGTTGTTTGACCGACCCGTTGTAGAAGTCGAGCAGGCTGCCGACTTCCGCCAGCGGCACCGGGCGGCTGATGTGGTAGCCCTGGATGGTCGTGCATCCCTCGGCAGAGAGGATGGCGAGCTGTTCCTCGGATTCCACGCCCTCGGCGGTGATCGTCATGCCGAGCTTCTGCGAAAGCTGGATCGTGGCCTGCACGATCGAAAGCGCGTCGGACGTGCCGACCAGCTCCGCGATGAAGCTGCGATCGATCTTGATCTTGTTGAACGGGAACGTGCGCAGGTAGCTGAGGCTGGAATAGCCGGTGCCGAAATCGTCCATGGCGATGCGCACGCCCAGCGTCGTGAGGCTGTCGAGCGTCGAACGCACATCGGATTCGTCCGAGATGAGGACGGCTTCGGTGATTTCGAGTTCCAGCCGGTGCGGTGCAAGGCCCGCCGCGCTCAGCGCATTCATGGTCATGGCGATGATGTCGCCGCGCTTGAGCTGGGCCGGAGAGACGTTCACCGCGACGCTGACATCGTCCGGCCATTCGGCTGCGTCCTTGCAGGCCTGGCGCATGACCCATTCGCCGATGGGGACAATCAGCCCGTTTTCCTCGGCCAGACCGATGAAGTCCGCCGGCGGGACCAGACCGCGTGTCGGGTGGCGCCAGCGCACCAGGGCCTCGAAGCAGTTGATCGTGCCCTTCTTCATGTCGAGCAGCGGCTGGTAATGCAGTTCGAACTGGCCTTCGGCGATGGCCGTGCGCAGGTCCGTCTCGAGCTGGCGGCGCGCGGTGAGGCGCGAATCCATGCCGGGCTCGAAGAAGCGGAACGTGCCCCTGCCCTCGTCCTTGGCGCAGTAGAGCGCGAGATCGCTCATCTTGAGCATCTCGTCCGCTTCCTCGGTGCTTTCCGACGACAGGCAGATACCGACGCTGGACCCGACCACGACGGTATGCCCGTCGAATTCGAACGGTTCGGAGAGCCGGTTGATGATGCTCTCGGCCAATTCACCGGCAGATTGCGTATCGACGGCGCTGGCGCTGATGATCGCGAACTCGTCGCCGCCCAGACGCGCAACGATGTCGTGCCGCCCGGTCGCCTCGCGAAGGCGCGTGGCAGTGGCGCGCAGCAGCTCGTCGCCGATCGAGTGGCCGAGCGTGTCGTTGACTTCCTTGAAGCGGTCGAGGTCGACGGTGAACAGACCGAACGGCTGCTCGGTCTGGCCATGGGCTTCCAGATGCGCCGAAAACGTTGCGCGGTTGGGCAGGCCGGTCAGCGTGTCGTGCGCAGCCAGATAGGCAATCTGCCGCGTCGTGCGACGCGCCTCGGTCACGTCCTCGTGCGTGGCAACCCAGCCACCGCCGGGCAGGTTCCTGCGGACGTACTTGATGATGCACCCGTTGGGCAGCATCACTTCGTGCTCGCAGTTCCACTCCGGATCTTCGGGCCCTGCAATGTCCGCCAATGCCGCCTTGGGCGCACCCATGCGTTCCATCATCCGTTCGCGGATCTCGAGGTAGGTCGCGCCCAGTTCCAGGGCGTCTTCGGGGCAGCCGTAAAGCTCGACATAGCGGTGGTTGTAGATGACGAGGCGATCCTCCTCGTCGTACATCGTCAGGCCCTGCGCCATATTGTCGAGGGCCGCAGCGCTGATGTCGGCCTGCTGACGCAGTTCGGTCAGCAGCTTCTCGCGCTCGGCCGCAGCGCGCACGAGTTCCTCGGCAAGGGCTGCACGTTCCTGTGCTTGCCCGAGCCGTTCGGCGCTGATCCGGCGGTCGAACAAGGCCATGCCGGCGCCGAGAAGCATGATCACCAGCGTCGCCGCGGTCACGACCGTTGCAAGGTATGCGCTGTCGATCGTGTGCTCTGCGGCGAGCGCGACCGGGCTCGGGTAGATGGTCACGGCCGACATGCCGACGAAGTGCGTGCAGCAGACCGCAAGCGTGAACAGCAGACCGGCCTTTACCGGGATCGGCTGCGGATCGCGCCGGAACAGGCCGACCGCTGCCACGCTCATCGCCACGCCCATGAGGACCGATACGAGGACGACGTTCTCGTCCCACACGATGTCCCCGGAGACGCGCACGGCGGACATGCCGATGTAGTGCATCGCCGAAACGCCGATGCCGATCACGCCGCCGCCCAGCAGGCCCATCGCCCCTCGCTTGCTGAGCGCCAGGGTCAAACCGGCACCGCACATGACGACGGCCACCAGCACCGAAAGCAATGTCCGGGGCAGGTCATACGTTAACGGAATGCCGGGCTCGTAGGCCAGCATGGCGACGAAGTGAGTCGCCCAGATGCCGAGGCCGGACGAAAGCGCGGCGACGACCACGAACAGTCCCCGGCGCGAGCGGGCCTCAAGTGCATGATGAAACGCGAAAAGCGCCGTAAACACCGCCATCAGACAGATGACGCCGGCTATCAGAACCAGTCCATGATTATGCTGATCTGCGACACACGAGAAGACTTTGAGCATTTATTGTCCTTCGACCTCAGCGTCGGCCCTAGGACTTCACTTGAAAAATTAAGTTAACGAAAACTGCGGAATACTGCGGGCAACACTTTGAAATAGAGATCAAAAGGAACCGGGGCGGGCTTGGGAGAGAATTGGGAGAAGCCGCCCCGGTCCAGTCACAGGAGTGAACCGGGCGCCCCATGACAAGCGCCGGGTCCGGGAGGGGCTTGACCGGAGAGCCAAGCCGCGTATCAGTAGCTAATGATAATCATTCGCAAATGTAAGCCCTCGGAGATTCGGACATGTACCAGTACGTAGATCGCCCGCTGAACACCCTAGACGAGGGATGCCGCTTCCTCGTCTGGTCGATGCGCGCCTGGGTCACGGCCATCGGTCACAAGCGCTGCCCGGCGCAGCTGCTCGCCCCCGCTTTCGCCAAGTGGAAGATGATCGGCGGGCTGCAGCCGTTCCACCGCGCCATGCTGCTGTTCAACCGCGACGGGCTGGAAACTTTCGCGTTCTGCCCCATCGCCTGCACGCATGTTTCCGAACACGAGGCGGTGATTCTCGAACTCATCACCTCGCTGCGCGACCGCGGTCCGCAAGCGACTCGCGAAACGCTGGAACTGCTGCTGGCGGAGGAAAGCCTGGGCGAGATGCTGGAAACGCTGTCGAAGCTCGGCGCCGTGCTGGCCATCGCGGGCATCTTTCCCGGCGAGCACGCGGCAGCCAGGGATACGCGCGGCTGAGCCGGTAGCGGATCAGTCCAGCGGCGCGACGTCGACCGAGTAGAACATCCGCTGCTGCGAGGACCCGCGAAAGGTGCCGTCGAGCGGCGCGACGTCGGAATAGTCGCGGCCCATGCCGATGAAGACGTGGTCCGCGTCGGCCAGCTTGGCATTGGTGGGATCGAAGCCCACCCAGCCCAGTTCCTCGCCGCACCACAGGTTCACCCAGGCATGCATGGCATCGGCGCCCACCAGCCGCTCCTTTCCGGGCGGCGGCAGGGTGCGCAGATAGCCACTGACATAGGCGGCGGGAATGCCATGCGCGCGTGCGGCGATGATCATCACGTGGCTGAAGTCCTGACACACCCCATGGCGCCGCCGGAAGGCATCGATCGGCGGGGTATCGGTAGCCGTAGCCTTCGCATCGTAGGCGAACTCCTCATGGATCGCCTGCATCAGCGTGCGCCCCGCTTCCATGACCGGCATGGATTCGTCGAGGAAGCTGCCGGCCCACAGCGCAATCTCATGCTCGGGCACGGCAATCGGCGAGGCGAAGATGTAGGATGCCGGCGCCAACGCGGAGAGATCGGGGGTGCGCATCGCCAGCTCGCGCAGGTCCGCAAGGCCGGGGCCGTTGGCTTCGCCCATGAAGAACGGCAGATCCTCGCGCTCCACGATAAAGCGGCTTTCGATCTGCAATTGGCTGATCGGCTTGTGCAGCGAAAAGCGCGCTTCGTTGACGTAGTAGCCACCGTGCGCTTCGTACACCCGCGCCGGCTGCGGATCGACGGTGAGCTCGTATTCGCTCACGGCCTGGCCGGGCCATGTGGCCGGGCGCAGCCGCACATTGAACTGCGCGAGCCGGACGGGAGCCGCATATTCGAGGCGGGTCATGTGGGTAACGCTGTAGCGCATCACAGCAACCGGGTTCGCCGTTCCGCCTCTTCGCGGTCGAACTGAAGGAAGTAGCGCGCCGAAATCTCGTCCGACAGGTCGTTGAGCTGGGCACAGACGCCCTGCAACCGCTCCTCGGTCATGTCGGGCGCCAGGGCCGCCTGCAGGTCTCCCAGCAGCGCGCGGGCGGCGCGCAGCGGTGGCTCGGGGATGTTGTCGTCGCGCAGGCTGGGCAAGGCCTCCAGATGTTCGACGATCTGCGCCACCTGATACTTCAGCGCGCGCGGATTGTCCGGATCGAGCAGCACGAGGTCGCGCACCGGGTTCGTCATAGGCACGGCCAGATAGCGGCTGCGGTAGATGATCTTGCTGTCGCACAGGTCGAGCAGGACGCCGAGCGCCTCTCCGTCCCCGCCCGCCAGCGTTTTGGAGACCTGACAGATCGCCTGCGCGCGCTCTATGCGCTGCCCGATCTGCAGGAAGCGCCAGGCCGCCGAGCGCACCATGTTTTCCGAAACCTGCCCCGCCAGCGCGCTGAAATGCTCGGTCAGCCAGCGGGCACTGCTGAGCATGCTCTGCGGTCTGTTGACGTCGATCGAGGGCATCGGCCGGCTGACGATCCGCCAGAAGTCGCGGGCGAAACGCTCGCGCAGCGACATGCCGACTTCCATCCGCCGGCGCATCAGCGCCGCCACGCCGCCCGCAAGCCGGGTTTCGGTCAGCGCTTTCGCGCTCACCTGTACGGCGGGCTTGTCCTTCATCGCCGGGCCGACGGCGCCGAAACGGATCAGCAGGTCGACGAGGTCGGGCATTGCGCCCGCCTGCGCCTCGATGCCGCTGTCGCCTTCCATCGAGCTGCCGAGCAGCGCGCGCACGATGCGCACCACGGATTCGGCGCGTTCGTTGTAGCGGCCGAACCAGTAGAGATTGTCCGCCGCCTGACTGGCGAGAATGCCCCCGCCGCGCGAAATCGGCGGCTCTTCGGCAGGCCGCGCGGGCACCGAATGCCCGACCGGCTTTTCGTCGACCACCCAGACGTCCGCGGACAGGTCACCCGCCCCCATCAGCGAGGTCGGCAAGGCATTGCTCGACGAAAGGCGGGCGAAGCCGCCGGGCATGACCGTCCAGTCGCCATCGGCGGTGCGGGCGACGAACGCACGCACCGTGAAGGGGCGCGGCACGATCTCGCCGTCGATGATCGCCGGTGTGGTCGAAAGGTGGACGATCTCCTGCCCGCAATAGTCCATGGGGCGGCGGCGCAGCGCCTCGAACAGCTCGGTACGTTCGTCTTCCGGAAGGTCGGCCCCTGCCACCGGCTGTCGCGTGGGGAACCCTTCGACCGGCATGCCGAAGGCCGGCAGCAGCGCCAGTTCGTCGAAGCGCGCCGCGACCGTTTCGCTTTCCGCGGCCTGCCCGCACCACCAGGTGGCGATATTGGGCAGGATCGGAGCCTCGCCCAGCAGGACCCTGCACAGACGCGGCATGAAGGCGGCGAAGGCCGGCGACTCCATCACTTCCGCGCCCGGCCAGTTGGTGATCTCCACCCCGCCCCCGGCCCAGGCATCGAAAAGGTTGGCAACGCCGATCTGCGAGCGGGCATCGAACGTCAGCGGATCGAGCAGGGTCGTATTGATCCAGCGCCACAGCGCATCGACGCGCTTGGGCCCGGCAATCGTGCCGACATAGAGCCGGTTGTCGATCACCGAGAGATCGCGCCCTTCCACCAGCGGCAGACCGAGATAGCGGGCAAGGTGCGCCTGCTCGGCATAAGTCTGGTTGAAGCGGCCCGGCGTCAGCAGCGCGACGCGGGGCTGTTCGCGGTCGCAGGCAGCCGCCATGCCGTCGCGCATCTGCGCGAAGAACTCGGCCAGACGCCGGGTATGGCTGTCGACCAGCAGATTGCCCGCCGTGCGGCTCATCGCCAGCCGGTTTTCCAGCGCATAGCCGACACCGCTGGCCACCCGCACCCGGTCCTGCAGCACACGCCATTGCCCGCGCGCGCCGCGCGCGAGATCGACCGAATAGACATTGATGAAGTGGCCGCGCCGCGGTTCCTGCCCCAGCAGCTTGCGCACGAAGAACGGGCTTCCGGCCACCACGGCGGCGGGCAGATGCCCTTCCTTCACCAGCCGCTGCGGGCCGTAGATGTCGGCGGCGAGTTTCTCGAGCAGCGTGGCGCGCTGGATCAGGCCGCGTTCGACCTGCGCCCATTCCTCCGCGCCGACGATCAGCGGCATCACCGTCAGCGGCCAGGCGCGTTCGTCCTCGTCGCCGGTAACGCGGAACGCCAGACCCAGATCCGCCGCGTGCCGGGCAGCGATGTCCTGCACGGCCAAGGGCCCGCCTTCGGAAATCCCGGCCAGCCCGTCGGCCACGGCCCGCCAGCGGTCGGACACCGATTGCGCGGCATCGCCGTAGAGGTCGCCCCCGGCGACTTCTACCGGGTAGCCCTCAAGCCACCCGGACGGGCGATCCACGGCACTGACAGGCGGTGTTTGCGGCATGGCTCACTTCAGGCCTGCAGGCCGCCGCAAGTCAAGCGTGTAGGGAAATTCGCCGGGCAGTTCCTCGGGCGGAACCGGCAACACGCCCGGGGAATGTCCGTAGTCCTGGAAACGCGCCTTGCGCCGCGCTTCGGCCTCGTAGTCGTTGACCGGCACGGTATCGTAGTTGCGCCCGCCCGGATGCGCGACCTGATAGACGCAACCGCCCAGCGAGCGGTCGTTCCACGTGTCGTAGATGTCGAACGTCAGCGGCGCATGCGGCTGCATCATCGGATGCAGGCACTCGGCCGGAGCCCAGGCCTTGTAGCGCACCCCGCCGACGCCTTCACCCGGCGCGACCATGGTCAGCGGCACCCGGCGGCCATTGCAGGTAATGATATGACGTCCCTTCACCAGACCCGTCGCCTTGACCTGCAGCCGCTCGGTCGAGCTGTCGACATAGCGCACGGTGCCTCCGATCGCGCCGGTTTCGCCGAGCACGTTCCATGGTTCGAGGGCGTGACTGATCTCGAGCTCGACGCCGCCGCCCTCGACCTCGCCGTGGACCGGGAAGCGGAACATGCGCTGCGCCTCGAACCAGGCGGGATCGAAGTCGTAGCCGGCGCGGCGAAGATCCTCGAGGACGTCGAGGAAATCGGCCCAGACGAAGTGGCCGAGCATGAACTTGTCGTGGAGCTGCGTGCCCCAGCGCACCAGCGATCCGTCCTGCGGCGCGTTCCAGAACCACGCCGTCAGCGCGCGCAGCAGCAGTTGCTGCGCGAGGCTCATCTTGCCGTCCGGCGGCATCTCGAAGCCGCGGAATTCGACAAGGCCGAGCCGCCCGGTCGGGCCATCGGGGCTGAACAGCTTGTCGATGCAGATCTCGGTGCGGTGGGTATTGCCCGTCACATCGACCAGCAGATTGCGGAACAGCCGGTCCACCCCCCAGGGCGCGGGTTGCTGCCCATCGGGGCCCGGCACTTGCGCGAGCGCCACTTCCAGCTCGTAGAGCGCGTCGTGGCGCGCCTCGTCGATACGCGGGGCCTGGCTGGTCGGGCCGATGAACAGGCCCGAGAACAGGTAGCTGAGCGAGGGATGCCGCTGCCAGTAGATGACGAAGCTCTTGAGCAGGTCCGGGCGGCGGATGAACGGGCTGTCGAGCAGGCTGGGCCCGCCCAGCACGATGTGATTGCCCCCGCCGGTGCCGATCGAGCGCCCGTCGACCATGAACTTGTCCGCCGTAAGCCCCACTTCGCGCGCGCAGTCATAGAGCGTTTCGGTGATCTCCACCGTCTCGCGCCACGAGGCGGAGGGGTGGATGTTCACTTCGATCACGCCGGGATCGGGGGTGATCTTGAGCACCGTCAGACGCGGATCGGGCGGCGGCGGATAGCCCTCGATGCGGATCGGCAGCTGCAGTTCTTCGGCCACGACCTCGATCGAGGCGACCAGCTCGAGATAGTCCTCAAGCCGCTCGGTCGGCGGAATGAACACCGCGAGATAGTCGCCGCGCGGCTCCACCGTGATCGCCGTACGCACCGCGCCTTCGATGATCTCCTGCTCGACGACCGGTTCGCGGAACGTGTGCGGCTCGGGCACATGCTCGAAGCGCTGCCCGGCAAGGCTTTCGCGCGACTGGCTGCCACGTTCGACCACCTGCTTGCGGAAATCGGCCAGCGTCTCGCGCTCCTCGGCCGTGTCGCGCGGGTGGATATAGGGGAATTCGGATGGCGGCACATGCGGCAGCGAGCCCAGCGGCAGGCGGTAGCCGAGCGCGGAATCGCCCGGAACCGCCGTCAGCACGCCCTTGCGCACGCGCCAGAGCTCGCTCTGCCAGCGCGGGGCCGGTTCCTGCTTCGCATTCCAGCGCTGCACCGGCAGGACCACGCCCACCGGCTTGTCGAGCCCGCGCCGGTAGGTGCGCTTGAAGCGGCGCGCGAGTTCCTCGTCCTCGATATGCGGGTCGAGCGGCGTGACGTTGACCGGCAGCTCGTCCTCGCGCACCTGCCACACGCCCCTGTCCTCGAAGACGGGCTGGACGTATTCCGGCGACACGCCGAGGCCTTCCGCCGCTTTCGCAAGAAGCGCAGCGGCCTGATCGACATCGAGCGTCGGTACCGGATCGGGATCGCCGCCTTCTTCCAGCGGCTTTTCGCCCGCGAGCAGGCTGTCGTCGCGCCAGATCGGCACGCCGTCCTTGCGCCAGTAGATCGAATAGCCCCAGCGCGGCAGCGTCTCGCCCGGATACCATTTGCCCTGACCGTGGTGGAGCAGCGAGCCGGGCGCGAACTTCTGGCGCAGCAGGCGGATCAGCTTGTCGGCATAGGCCGCCTTGGTCGGCCCCACCGCCGCGCTGTTCCATTCGGGCGATTCGAGATCGGTGGCTGCAATGAACGTCGGCTCGCCGCCCATCGTCAGGTTGACGCCGCCGCTGTCGAGTTCGAAGTCCACCTTGTCGCCCAGTTCGAGCAGCGCGTTCCAGCGCTCCTCGGTGAAAGGCTTGGTAATGCGCACCGCCTCGGCAATGCGCGAGACATCCATCTCGAAATGGAAATCGACTTCCGCCGGTTCGGCCATGCCCTCGATCGGGGTGGCCGAGCGGTAGTGCGGCGTGGCGCAGAGCGGAATGTGCCCCTCGCCCGCGAACATGCCCGAGGTCGCATCGAGCGCGATCCAGCCCGCGCCGGGCACATAGGCCTCGGCCCAGGCATGCAGGTCGGTGACGTCCTGCTGCACGCCCTTGGGGCCTTCCTTGGGAATGACGTCGGCAACAAGCTGGATCGAATAGCCCGACACGAAACGCGCGGCGAAACCCAGACGGCGCAGCAGCTGCACCAGAAGCCAGGCGGAATCGCGGCATGATCCGATCCCGGCCTCCAGCGTCTCCTCCGGGGTCATCACCCCCTGCTCCATGCGAATCACGTAGTTGATCCGCTGCTGCAGCTTGCTGTTGATATCGACGAGGAAATCGACCGTGCGCCCCTCGTAGTCGGCATGCTGGGCCACCAGTTCCTCGAACAGCGGTCCCTGCTCCTCGATTTCGAAATAGGCGGCAAGATCCGCCTTCATCGACTCGGAATAGGTGAAGGGATATTCTTCCGCGTCCGGCTCCACGAAGAAGTCGAACGGGTTGATGACGGCCATTTCCGCCAGCAGGTCCACCTCGATCGAGAAATGGTCGATCGGATCGGGGAAGACGATTCGCGCCAGCCAGTTGCCGTGCGGGTCCTGCTGCCAGTTGAGGAAATGCTCGGGCGGGCTGATCTTCAGCGAGTAGTTCGGCACCGCCGTTCGGCTATGCGGCGCCGGGCGAAGCCGGATCACCTGGGGGCCAAGCTTTATGCGCCGCGAGTAGCGGTAGCGTGTGAGGTGGTGCAGAGCCGCTTTGATCATCGAAGCGATGATGCGCCAAACATTGCTGCACCGCAACGATGTTCACTTTGCATCATTGCGAAAATCGCTAGATTCCCTCTAGCTGCTGGCAATTGCCGCTAAACCGTCATCATGGCATGCAAGGGACCGCCGAGTGAAAACCGAGGACATGCTTAACATTCGCGACGAATCGAGTGGTGACGACTTCTGCGAGACTTCGCAGCTCGCAACCCTGCCCGAACGCTTTTACAATCGCGAACTGAGCTGGCTGGCCTTCAACGAGCGCGTTCTCGCCGAAGCGACCAACCCGAACTATCCGCTGCTCGAACGGCTGCGGTTCCTTTCGATCTCGGGCAGCAACATCGACGAATTCCTGATGGTGCGCGTTGCCGGCCTCGCCGGGCAGGTCCGCCGCCAGATCGAGGAAGCCTCGATCGACGGGATGACCCCCTCGCAGACGCTCGCGGCCACGCACGAAAAGGTCCTCGCACTGGAGGAAGTCCAGCAGACGATCTGGAGCGGGTTGAAGGACGAACTGGCCGGCGAGGGCATTACCGTCGTCGGGGACCAGAAGCTCGATCACACACGCGAACGCTGGCTCAAGGATTTCTTCCTCGAACACATCATGCCGGTGATCACGCCGCAGGCGATCGACCCGGCGCACCCCTTCCCGTTCGTCGCCAACCAGGGCATCGGCATCCTCTTCTCGCTGACCCGCACCGCCGACGATGCACCGGTGATGGAGATGGTGCTCATCCCCACGCCGCTGCCGCGCTTCATCCGCATTCCCGGCGAGCAGGCCGCGTGGATCTCGATCGAGGACCTGATCTGCCGCCACGCGACCCAGCTCTTCCCCGGCTTCCGCGTGAACGGGCACGGCGTGTTCCGCGTCCTGCGCGACAGCGACCTCGAGATCGAGGAAGATGCCGAGGATCTGGTGCGCTACTTCCGCACCGCGATCCAGCGCCGCCGCCGCGGGCTGGTGATCGTGCTGCAACTGCAGGGCAAGTTCGATCCGGCGGCCGAGGAACTGCTGCGCACCCAGCTAGGTCTCGACCGTGCGCTGGTGATGAAGACCGAGGGCCTGATCGGCTTCACCGGCCTCTCGGCGATCTGCGACGAGGACCGGCCCGACCTCAAGTTCGAGCCCTATTCCCCGCGCTATCCCGAGCGCATCCTCGAGCACGACGGCGACATCTTCGCGGCGATCCGCGAGAAGGACATCGTCATCCAGCACCCCTACGAAAGCTTCGAGGTGGTGATCGATTTCCTGCGTCAGGCCGCGCGCGATCCCGACGTGATCGCGATCAAGCAGACGCTCTACCGCGCGGGCAAGCAGTCGGGCATCATCAATGCCCTCATCGCCGCGGCCGAACAGGGCAAGTCGGTCACCGCCGTGGTCGAGCTCAAGGCCCGCTTCGACGAAGAGCAGAACCTGCTCTGGGCCAGCCAGCTCGAACGCGCGGGCGTGCAGGTGATCTACGGCTTCGTCGACTGGAAGACGCACGCCAAGTGCTCGATGGTCGTGCGCCGCGAGGGCGACGGCGATGCCGGAGGCTATCGCACCTACTGCCACTTCGGCACCGGCAACTATCACCCGGTCACCGCGCGCATCTATACCGACATTTCCTATTTCACCGCCGACCCGGCGGCCGGGCGCGATGCCGGCAAGCTGTTCAACTTCATCACCGGTTACGTCGAGCCCAAGCGCACCGAACTTTTCTCGATCTCGCCGATCTCGCTGCGTTCGCGGCTCTACGAGCTGATCGATGCCGAGATCGCCCATGCCAAGGCGGGCAAGCCCGCGGCGATCTGGGCCAAGATGAATTCGCTGACCGACCCCGAACTGATCGACCGGCTCTACACCGCCAGCCAGGAGGGCGTGGAGATCAGCCTGATCATTCGCGGCATCTGCTGCCTGCGCCCCGGCATCGCCGGGCTATCGGAGAACATCGCGGTCAAGTCGGTGATCGGCCGCTTCCTCGAACACTGCCGCATCTGGGCCTTCGCCAATGGCGGCCACCTGCCCAACCGCCGGGCCCGCGTCCTCATCACCTCCGCCGACGGGATGAGCCGCAATCTCGACCGCCGCGTCGAGATCATGGTGCCGATGCGCAACAAGACGGTGCACGACCAGATTCTCGATCAGGTGATGATGGCGAACCTGCTCGACACCGAACAGAGCTGGCTGCTCAACCCGGACGGGACGTATGAGCGCGTGGGCAAGGTCGAAAATCCGTTCAACCTGCACCGCTATTTCATGACGAACCCCTCGCTTTCGGGACGCGGCGCAGCAATTGCCAGTGGACGAAAAGTGCCGAAGCTCTCGCTAAGGCGCGGGCACATCTGACATAGGGGCGACAGTCTGCCTGGAACATCAGGCGCAGTGATTCGTCTGGATTGAATGATCGGCATCAGCCACTCCACCCGGAAGCGCGCCATCATCGACATCGGGTCGAACACGGTGCGGCTTGTCGTGTACAACGGCCCGCCCCGCGCGCCGGTCGTGATCCTGAACGAAAAGGTCAACGCACGGCTGGGCAAGGACCTTGGCCGTACCGGCGCCATTTCCGACAAGTCGATGCGCACCGCGCTTTCCGCCCTCGCCCGCTTCGCCGAACTGCTGAAGCTGCTGGAAGTCGAGACGGTCGAGTGCGTCGCTACCGCCGCCGCGCGCGATGCCAGCAATGGGCCGGAGTTCCTCGAAGCGGTGCGCGGCTTCGGCCTTTCACCGCGCCTGCTTTCGGGCGAGGAAGAAGCCCGCGCCAGCGCCATGGGCGTGATCGCGGCCTTTCCCGGTGCCCACGGCGTCGTTGCCGACCTTGGCGGCGGAAGCCTGGAACTGGTCGAAGTCGATCGCGGTACCAGCGGCAGCGGCATCACCCTGCCCTTCGGCACCCTTCGGCTCGCCGACTTACGCGCCGACGGTGCCGCCAAGTTCGCCGAAACCGTGCGCGAGGGGCTGGAACGCGTCGCCTGGCACAAGGGTGTGGACCTGCCGCTCTACATCGTCGGCGGTTCCTGGCGTGCGCTCGCCTTGCAGGCGATGCGCGTGCTGAACTGGCCGGTGGACGATCCGCATGGCTTCGAACTCACCGGCCCCGAAGCCCTGAAGATCGCGCGGCAGTTTTCGAAGGGCAAGGTCGAGGATCCCGATCCGCGCATCTCGAATTCGCGCCTCGGCACCCTGCCCGATGCCGCCGCGCTGATGGCGGAAGTCGTGACGCAGCTTTCGCCGTCGCGGCTGGTATTCTCATCGTGGGGCCTGCGCGAAGGCCTGCTCCACGCCCAGCTGGACGCCGAAGTGCAGGCGCAGGACCCGATGCTGGCGAGTGTCGCGGGCTTCACCATGGGCGCGCGCGTGACGGCTGCGGACGCCGTGGCCGTGTGCGACTGGACCGCCCCCGTCTGCGACGAGGACCCGAGCGAAGGCAAGCTGCGTCAGGCTGCGACCCTGCTGGCGCTCGCGGCGATGCGGACCGAACCCAACCTGCGCACCGAGGAAGCGATGACCTGGGCGCTACGCAAGCGCTGGATCGGCCTCGACATGCATGGGCGCGGGATGATGGCGATGACGATCTTCGCCAATTCCGGGCTTACCGACGTGCCCGAACAGCTGGCGCGCCTCGCCACCCCGAGGGACTTCAACCGCGCCATCGCCTGGGGCCTGGCAGTGCGGCTGTGCCGCCGCCTGCACGGGGGCAGCCCCAAGGCCCTGCCGTGGACCTCGCTCAAGCGCGACGGCAAGCAGATCACGCTCACCCTGTCCGAACGGGCGCTGCCGCTGTTCGCCAACAGCACGACCAAGGATCTCAGGGCGCTTGCCGACTGCCTGGGTCTGGAATGGTGCATACGAAGCGAAAGCGACGTACTCGCCGAGGGGTGAGGCCGACCGGACATATCCGCTCTTCAACACCGCTCATCCTGAGCTTGTCGAAGGATGCCGGTCCAAAATTACGCAAGCGTCCTCGGACAGGCTCGGAACGAACGGTTGTTCAGGTCGAAACGCTGGTGAAGCCTCAGACCAGCGTGGAACTCTCCGCGATCTGGCTGATGCCGCGCTTGCCATCCTGACGGTCGAGCTGGACGACGATATCGATCACCGAGGCCGCATATTCGAGCGTCTCCGCGCGGGTGAGGCCGATGTTCGACTGCATCGCCATCAGTCCGATCTGCTCCAACGCACCGCGCGGGGTGTTGGCGTGGACGGTCGAGAACGACCCCGGGTGGCCAGTGTTGATCGCACGCAGGAACGAGACGGTCTCGGTGCCACGCAGCTCGCCCAGCACAATGCGGTCGGGGCGCAGGCGCAGCGCGGCCTGCAGCAGGTCGTTGGCCGAAACCTTGGCCTCGCCCAGTTCGCCCTTCACCGCGATGAGACCCACGCCGTTGGCGCCCGGCAGGCGCAGTTCGGCGGTGTCTTCCACCAGCACCACGCGTTCATGATCCGGAATCTCGGAGAGCATGGCATTGAGGAAGGTCGTCTTGCCGGTCGAGGTGCCGCCCGAGATCAGGATCGTCCGGCGGCGGCGGATGGCATCGCGCAGGAAGGCGATGGGCTCGGCCATGGCATCGGGCGCCGGCTCCTCGCGCGGGGGCGTGATCGGGCCGCGGTCATAGGCGTCGAGCGGCAGTTCGAGCAGCCGGTGGCGGCGGATCGCCATGGCCCAGTTGGCGCGCGTCGCCGGCGGGCCGACCAGCTGGATACGCGCCCCGCTCTGCCCTGCCCCGTACGCGGGAAGCGTCGCGGAAAGCAGAGGATGTTCGCGGTTGATGCCCTGATGGCTGATGCGCGCGACCTGTTCGGCCAGACGCTGCAGCAGGCGGTTGTCCATTTCCGGCAGCGCGATGTGCTGCATGCCGGGATGCGCGGCATCTTCGATCCACACTTCGCCGGGCCGGTTGACGAGGATTTCCGTCACCGTCTCGCGCTCGAGCCAGGGGCGCAGCGGCGCCAGATAGGCGTCGAGATAGACCGAGCGCGGGGCCTGTACTTCGGGCACGCCGGCACCGCCGATGGGAGGCTCAGACATGGCGAGAGGACCGGCGTTTCGTTCCGGCTGCAAGGGAAGGATTTCTGCCATGGCCGATCACTGGACCTTGCTGAAGTCGAGGTCCTTGGCGGTGAACACGCGGATCGGTTCGCCCTGACGCACGCGGATCGTCGGGCCGACGCTGGCGCTGTTCTGCACCGCTGCCGCCGCCGCCGACTGGCCGCCACCGATCACCACGTTGGCGCCGCTGGAAACGAGCGAGGACAGGCCGCCCACGACTGAAAGCAGCATGGCCGAGCCGAAACGCTCGAAGAAGTGGCTCTTCACCTTGCCCGGCAGGCCGGTCTCGCCGCCGAAAGCGATCGCGGGCGAACCGAGGTTCACCGAGACGCCATCGGGACGGATCAGGCGGGTCCAGATCACGTAGGCACGCTTCTGTCCGGCGGAAAGGCCGCTCTTGTACTGGCCGATCAGACGCGAGGAGCGCGGGACGAGCACGTTCTTGCCGTCGAAGCTGCGCACGTCGGTCGAGACGATGGCACGCACGTAGCCGGGCACGTCGGTGTCGATCGCGGTTTCCAGCACTGCCGGGATCAGCGTGCCCTGCGTCACCGTCGTCGCGGGATCGAACGAGCTGGCCGCCGTCGCGGTCGAGCCGGTGCCCGAGAGGCGCGCGGCGAAGTCCTCGTTGGCATTGCCGCTGCTCTTGAAGGCCTCACCCGCAGCCGGAACAGCGCCGGTACCGTTGGCGCCCGCGTCGAAGACGACCGTGGGACTCGCATAGGGATTGGACTGTGGCACGGCAGAGGGGTTCTGCGCGGGCGGAGCAGCCAGAACCGGCGACGGCGCCGGCGCGGGAAGCGCGGCCGGGCGGGGTTCGGGCTTGGGCGCAGGCGCGACGGCGGCCGGAGCCGGTGCGGGCTGCGGCGCTACGGAAGGCTGCGGGGCAACGTCACCGCTCGGGCCATTGCGCGCCGAGTCCATCGTCCACAGGGTAAGCCCGCCCAGTGCCGCAACGATCAGGACGCCCGCGGCAAGGCCGAGGCCATCGCCCTTCTTGCGCTGCGAGACCTGCGGCAGGACGTTGCGCGTGGCGAGATCGATGACCTGTGCACCGTCGCCCTCGCGCGGATCGGTGCTGGCTTCGGGCGTGAGGCGTTCACGCAGGGACGAATTGGGCGCCATGGATCAGTTCCCCCCGTTCGCGGCTGCCCCGGCAACCGCAGGATTGGACGTGTTCGCGGCCATCGCCGCCGAAGTGTGGACGCGCTCGGGCTGGGTATTCTCCAGCTCCGCACTGGCCTTGCCGGAGCGCAGGATGATCTTTTTCGGAACGTCCGAAATGACGATGGTCGATCCGCGCACGGCGTAGTTGACCGGGCCTTCCTCGCCCTTCTCGTTCTCGATCAGGATCGCCGGGACCGAAGCCTTTTCCGGCCAGAGCAGATAGGTCGCATCACCATCGTCGTAGATGCGCGCAGGCATCAGCTTGTCCGAGCCGGTGCGCTTCCACGCGAAGTTCAGGCTCGCCGGATCGGCCGGCGCAGCCACCGGATCGCCGGTCGCAAGGGCCTGCTCGGCAGGCGTGAGCGCGGCCAGCGCCTCACCCGGCGTGGGCGCGGCAACGGGCTCGTCCTTGTAGGTGAAGCGCAGCATGTAGAGCGGCTTCGCCTTGGGCGAGGCGACGAGATCGAAGAAATAGGTGTGGCGGTTGGTCACCACCGTCATGTTGGTGCGCGCGGTGGCTTCCAGCGGCTTCACGAAAAGCAGGTCGGCACGCTTGTTGGGCGTGATCTGCCAGGCCTGCGAGTCGCCCACGGCCACGTTCTCGATCGCTTCGCCGTCGCCGAAGGCAATCGCGGCCTGAATGCCAGCCTTGCCATCGATGCGCACGACCTCGCTGTCGCTGTAGGGATGCTGGACGAGACGGTCATCGCTGGCAGCATGAGCCGGCATGGCAACGCCTGCCAGCAGCATGGGGGCCAGAAGCGGCGTCAGGGCGCGCAGCCGGTTCGGCTTGCGGGTCATCGTGTCTTCTCCTTGACCGGCAGCCTGCCGGCATCGTTCGAGGCGCTGCGGAACCGGCTGCCGATCCCGCGCGTGCGCGCTGCATTGTCTCCCGAGCGCAGCGGCTCGATCCCGCCGCCGCTCACCTGGGTAATTACCGTGCGCCGCTCGCTGGCGCGGGCACTGCCGCCGTCCTGCGCCGGGGCCCCGGCCATGGCCGAAGCGCCTGCGGTCGCAATGCCGGAGGTGCGGCTCTGATGGGCCGGGGTGGCATAGGCCTGTGCCGGTGCGGCAGGGGCTGGAGCCGGCGATGCCTGACCGCCACGCGATCCGCGCTCGCCCTCTTCACCGGCCAGACCGAAGACCTTCCAGCCCGCCGCCATCGTCGCGGCGACCTTCACCACCATGATCATCAGCGCGACATGGACCGCCGCGACAAGGAAGAACGCCATCGCCGCACGCCCGTCGATCTCGCCGAGCGCCGCGCTCTGCACGAGGCCGGAAATGATCGGCACCAGCAGTTCGAGCGTGATCCCGCCGCCCAGCACCACGAACAGCGGCGTGATCGCCGTCAGCGCAAGCCCGCGTAGCCAGCCTGCGGTGAGCCCGCGCGTGCCGTTGAACAGCGCCAGCACCACGAAAACGGGGCCGACCGCGAGCAGCACCGCCAGGGCAATACGCGCCGTGAGCAGCACGCCCACCGTGCCGAGCAGCAGCAGCAGCGCGCCCATCCACATGATCGTTTCGGGCGTGAGCATTCCCGCGCCGGCGGCTGCAGCCGCCTGCCCGTTGCCGCCACCGCCCTGCGCGGCGCCATTGCTCGCGATGTCCGAAATCGCGCCGAATACGATGTCGATGCGGTCGCCGAAGATCGTCGTCGCCGATCCCTTCACACCCATCAGGATGCCGGCGATCCAGTCCGGTCCGCCGAGTGCGAGGTTCCACACCACGTTCTGATAGGCGATCCAGCTCGTCGCGAAGGTCAGCACCACACCCACGCGCAGCATGCGCGGGGTCAGCGCCGAAACGCCCAGCGTCGAGCGGCCGGTCAGCAGCGAATAGGCAAAGAAGGCGATGTAGAGCGTGAGCAGGATCGTCAGCACCGGCGCCATCGCCCCGCCCGCGCCGAACAGGCGGCCGAAGGCGCTGGCGGCCATCTCATTGGCCACGCAGTCGACGGCGCGTAGCGCGGGGGCGACCCCGGCGGAAGCGACTTCGGTCAGCTGATCGCAGGCACTCGCCATCTCGCTTACTCGGCCGCCTCGATCCAGAGTTCGCCGTCTTCGGCATCGCCCGGCCACTGCATGCCGGTGAGCACCGGATACCAGGCCGAAGGCTCGTCGCCGTAACGCTCGCGCAGATGGTCGAGCTTGCGCACCGTGCTTTCGCGGCCCGACAGGACAGTGAGCACTTCGGGCATGCCGGACAGGTCGAGGCGGACCACCACCGAGGCATCCGACTGGCGGATCAGGAAGCAGCGCGAATGCGCGGGCAGCGTGCGGATCACGTCGAGTTCGTGCTGCGTGAGGCCGAAGCCCTCGCAATAGTCCTCGTAGCGCGCGCGCGCGTTGGGCATGAACAGCATCGTCGCGGTCTGTTCGACCAGCGCGGTGGCAATCTTGCTGTCCAGCGCGTCGCGGGCGGACTGGGTCGCGAAGCCGACCAGCGCATTGCGCTTGCGCAGCGTCTTGAGCCAGTCGCGGATGCGCGCGGCGAAGACCTCGTCGTCGAGCGCCTTCCAGCCCTCGTCGATCAGGATCATCGTCGGTTCACCGTCGAGGCGCTCCTCGATGCGGTGAAACAGGTACATCATCACCGGCGTACGCAGGCGCGGGCTTTCGAGCAGCGCGGTCATGTCGAAGCCGAGCACGCGCTCGGACAGGTCGAGACGGTCCTGCTGGTTGTCGAACAGCCAGCCGTGCTCACCGCCCTCAATCCACGCATCGAGACGCGAGGCGAGATCGCCCGGCTCGGGCCGGCGGGCACCGGCCAGCAGTTCGCGGAAGTGCGAGAGGCGGCGCAGCGACGGATCGTTGTGGTAGGCCGCGTCCACCGCATTGGCGAGCGTGGCCAGTTCCTCGGGGCCCTTGGCGTCGAGCAGCACGGCCAGCCAGTCGCGCAGGAACGCGCGGTTGGTGGCGGTGTCGGGCAGCGACAGCGGGTTGAAGCCGGTGGGATAGCCCGCGGCAATGCGGCTGTAGGTGCCGCCGATCCCGCGCAGGAAGACTTCGGCGCCGCGGTCCTTGTCGAACAGGATCGTGCGCGGCGCGAACTTCTGCGCCTGCGCGGCGAGGAAGTTCATGACCACCGTCTTACCGGAACCCGACGGACCGATGACGGTGAAGTTACCAAGGTCGCCCTGATGGAAGTTGAAGAAGAACGGCGTCGAGCTGGTGGTGGACAGCAGCGTGACTGCATCCCCCCAGTGATTGCCGCTCGCCTGCCCCATGGCAAAGCCGTGCAGGCTACCGAAACAGGCCATGTTGGCGCTGGAAATCAGCGCGCGGCGCACCAGGAAACTCTCGTTGCCGGGCATCTGGCCCCAGAACGCGGGTTCCAGATTCACATCCTCGCGCACCGCGACGGCACCGGCATCGGCCAGGGCGGCCGCGCAGGAGGCCGTAACTTCGTCGAGCGCCTCGAGCGAATCGGCGCGGACCAGCACCGAAAGGTGATGATCGCCGAATGCCACCGCGCCGGTGCCCAGCGAGTCGCGCGCCGAGCTCATTTCGCGGCGTTCGGCCACGGCTTCCTCGTCGGCGGAGCGCAGGCGGCGGATGGCGAGATCGATTCGTTCGCGCGCGATCTGGCGGTCGCAGGGCGAATAGGTCTCCGTGAGCACCAGTTCGCAGGGCAGCCGCAGCAGCGCGTCGGTCAGCCCCGGCGCGGTCGAATCGGGATAGTCCTTGAGGCTGACGATCGAGCCGACCGAGCCGCGCCCGTTGGCGCCGCGCAGTTCGAGCGCGTCCATGCCGAAATTGACCCGGCGATAGGGCAGCATGTTCCCGATGTCGGTCTCTTCGGACGGACGGCGCACCGGGCGCATCTCGCCGTTGTAGAGCGCGCTCAGCAGTTCGAGCACTTCCGAGCAGGGACCGGCCTGACCCTCGTATTCACCAAGGAGCCGCGCGCCGTAGGCTCCGAGCGAGGCGACCATGGCATTGGCGGCGGCGCGCAGCGCCCGAACGTCGGCGGGATCGGCCTCCACCGGGGTGTTGCCCTTGTTCTTCATCAGGCGCGAGAGCTTGTCCGCCCAGCCCGCCTTGCCGCGCGCCGGACGGCGCACCAGGGTGATGAACTGGTCGTTGACGAAGAGCGCGCCCGAACCGGTGCGGGCCCGCCAGCGCGAGTCGATATGACCGGCGAGCGGATCCTCGAAATGGCCGTCCAGCTCGATCTCCACCCGGCGGCGGATCACGTGGTGGTACATCACGAAGCGCGCATCGAGCGTCGAGCGCAGCAGCACTTCGCGCGTGGCCACGTGGGCATTGAGCTCATCGGTGTCGGCGGTCTCGAACGCGAGCCCCGGCACCATCAGCGAGAGCATCACCGAACCGTCGCGCAGCAGCAGCACGTTCTCGTCGACCAGCGCCGAATAGGGCAACCGGTCGCCGACAAGCACTTCCTTCGCGCCCCAGCCCTTGAACGGCGATTTCTTGCTCGTGGCCATTGTAGTCCTTCCCACCCCGTCCTGTTTTACGGCGCGTAGCTGTTGCAGCCCCAGCGCTGCCAGTTGGCGACCCGCGGGCACTTGCTGACCTTGGCAATCCAGAGGTCGAAAATGCGCGGTTCGCGCAGGCACGCCAGATATCCCACACCGTGAATCGCCAGAGCCGCGGGTAGCGCCCAGAAGCTCTTGGTTATGAGGAATATTTCCGTAGTAACCGCCGCATTGATAATGAAATAACTGTAAGTCACGCCCGCAAACATCTGCGGGCGCGTCAGCGCGCGGTGTACGGGAAAGCGTGCGAGCGCCATCAGCCGACTGCCGCCTGCTGGATCCCCGAGACGATCGCACCGGCGCCGAACAGGATGAAGACGCCGATAATGACGGTCGCGCCGAAGCGCCAGTTCATCCGGCCGGTCAGCATCATGAAACCGACCGCGGCCACGGCCATCACGGCAACGGCGGTTGCGACATTGCCCAGCAGCGTACCCTGCAACCAGCCGAGCGCTGCCACGATAGGCCCGCTACCTGCGGGATCCTGAGCCACCGTCTGCGCCTGCGCAAAAGTCGGAAAAAGCGCTGCAATAACAGCGACAAATGCATTGAAGGCGCCACCAATCCTGCGGCGCGAAATCTGTGCGTATCGAATCACCATGCCCTCCGTATGAGCGCGCATTGCGCCAAGCTGATGACATCTATGTGACGATGACGCGTCGAAGTATACGCACATGGGAACGCAAAAAATTTTCCCAGACGGCGCGCAAAAGAAGAAGGCGCCGCAATTCCGACGCCTTCAGCCACCCCTCACGCTAGCGTATAATAATGTATGCGACCCGAAGCGCTCCCGGATGGGAAAATGTCAGCACTGCCGAAACGGATCGGCAGCCATCGACGGCATCAGCGCGAAGCGCGCGCCGTGGACGTCAGCAGGTTCTTGAGCGCGGTGCGGGCCGCATGGCGCGAATCGACCCAGGAGCCGTCTGCCAGTTCGAGGCTGTAGCGATCCTGCGTGGCGATCGCGGCGCGATAGGCGGCAATCGCCTTGTCCGTGCGACCGGCCGACGCATAGGCCGAACCGAGGTTGATCAGCGCTGCCGGATCACCGGCTTCGACCGCGCCGCTGGTCTCCAGTTTGCGCAGTGCGGCTTCGGAGCGGCCTTCCGACAATTCCTGATAGGCTACGTCGTGCATCTGATCGGCGGCCGGCGTCTCCATTCCGAGCGAAAAGGCCGACTGACCAAGCAGTGCTGCGGTCATAAGGGCGGTAAGGGACATAGCGGTTCTCCCGTTTGCGATTATCGTTTGCAGGCCGACTATCCGGCCCTCGACGACATTTCGCAACAAAATGACGCAAGTGTCATAAAACTGCAATCTAAGCATGAAGGCCGCCTCAAAAGGCGAGTCGGAGAGCAGCATTTCGCCCAAATATGACTGTTGTCACATTGCCGTCGTATAAGTGAATATTACTGTCACTGTATCGCCAACAAACTGTCACCCCCCCGGCCTAGACGCCGCGGTCAACGAGGGCGGACTCGCCGCCTCGTCCGACCAGAACACGGGGGATTCAACGTGAAGAAAATTTCAGGTCTGCTGCTTGTTGGCTGCAGTGCACTCGCTCTCGCCGGCTGTGGCGCTGACGATATCTCTTCGCCGGGCGCCGGCAGCATTACCATCAACAATCCGACTCCGACGCCCACTCCCACGCCGACCCCGACGCCGACTTCCGGCCTCGTGACGCCGGCTGCCAGCTGCCCGACCTTCAACGCCACCGGCGGTCTGACCGACAGCGGCACGATCACCGGCCCCGAAGGCGAATGGCGCGTCTGCACCCTGCCCGCGCTCGTCGACGTCAGCTCGAGCCTTCCGAAGGTTTCCGGCGTCCTCTACCGCCTGAACGGCCGCGTCGACGTCGGCTGCGACGGCGGCTTCTCGGCTCCGACCGCCGGTTCGCCCTTCACCACCACCACCGCAAGCTGCGGCGGTCGCTCGCTGACCTCGGACACCGACGTCACGCTGACGATCGATCCGGGCGTGATCGTCTACGGTGAAAACGGCGCCGAGCCGGCCTGGCTCGCCGTCAACCGCGGCAACAAGATCAGCGCCGTCGGCACCGCCACGCAGCCGATCATCTTCACCAGCCGCCAGAACGTCGTCGGCACCAACGACGACTCGTCGCAGGGTCAGTGGGGCGGCGTCGTCCTCATGGGCCGCGGCATCGTCACCGACTGCGCCTACGGCTCGACCGCTGCCGGCACCTGCGAGCGTGACACCGAAGGTTCGGCCAACCCGGCCATCTTCGGCGGCAACGACAACAGCTACAACGCCGGCACCATGAAGTACTTCCAGGTCCGCTACTCGGGCTTCGTGCTGGGTGCGAACTCGGAACTGCAGTCGCTGACCGCAGAAGGCCTGGGCGACGGCACCACGCTGGAATACTTCCAGTCGGTCAACAGCTCGGACGACGGCGCCGAATTCTTCGGCGGCAAGGTCAAGTTCAAGCACTACATCGCCGTCAACGCCGACGACGACAGCATCGACCTCGACACCGGCCTCGAAGGCTACTTCCAATACCTGCTGCTGCTGCAGCGTGACGGCGACGGCGACGCGCTGATGGAAATCGACTCGAACGGTGCCGAAAGCGACACCCCGCGTCAGAAGACCATCCTCGCCAACTTCACCGGCGTGCAGCCCTCCGACAACGCGAACAGCGACGATGCCGCTGTCCTGATCCGCGGCAACTCGGACATCACCTGGGCCAACGGCATCATCAACGTTCCCAACAACGAGTGTCTGCGTCTCAACGGTTCGGGCACCGTCCCGGCCACCATCACCGCCGACTCGACGGTCATGACCTGCAACTCGGCCATCTACCTCGGCACCGGTTCCTACACCGCCGCCGACACCGAAGCGCAGTTCACCGCCGGCACCAACAACGACGACTCGTTCACCTCGACGCTGACCAGCACGTTCGTGAACGGCAGCAACGAGACCGGCGTGCCGGCGTTCGATGCCAACACGCTCGACAGCTTCTTCGACACCACCGACTACATCGGTGCGGTCAAGGACGCTGCGGACACCTGGTACCGCGGTTGGACCTGCGACAACTCGACTGCCGACTTCGGTTCGGGTTCGGCCTGCACGGCCCTTCCCACGACCTGAGAAGGCCGCCCTTAGTCAAAACATGGGGGGGGCGGTCCATTCAGGCCGCCCCCTTCCTTGCATTCCAATATGTTCCAGGGGGACGACAAATGACCAAGCCGCGGCTTGTATCGCTGCTGCTGCTTTCCACCGCGATGGCCATGCCTTCGGTTGCATGGGCGCAGGACAGCACCACGCAGAACGCTGATGCCTCTGCGCCGGACGCAGACCAGTACTCCGACGAGAGCGAAGCACCCGAAGTTTCACTGCCGGGCGGCGAGATCGTCGTTACGGGTCAGCGCAACCGCAACATCCAGCAGTACGCGCCGCAGGTTCTCACGGTCCTCTCGACCGAGCAGATCGCCCGCACCGGCGAAGGCGACATCGCCGGCGCCCTGGGCCGCGTGACCGGTCTTTCGGTTGTCGGCAACGGCTACGTCTTCGTGCGCGGCCTCGGCGATCGCTACTCGCTCGCGCTGCTCAACGGTTCGGCGCTGCCCAGCCCCGAGCCGCTCAAGCGCGTCGTTCCTCTCGACCTCTTCCCGACGAGCATCGTTGCATCCTCGCTGGTGCAGAAGAGCTACTCGGTGAACTTCCCCGGTGAATTCGGCGGCGGTGTGATCAACCTCACCACCAAGGCGATTCCCGACGAGACCTTCCTCAAGATCGGCGGCGGCGCCACCTGGGATACCGAGACCACCAATGAGCTCGGCTACACCTATTACGGCAGCAAGACCGACTGGACGGGCTACGACAACGGCAACCGCAACCTGCCGGTCGAGGTTAAGGAATACTTCGACAGCGGCACGGTCCTGTCCGACGGCTCGAGCGACCTTGCCCGCGCCATCGGCGGTCAGCTGATCACCGGCCGCAACGCGGTGGTCCAGAAAGACGACAACCTTCCGGTCAACTTCTCCGCCAACATCTCCGGCGGTACGGCCTTCGACATGGGCGGCGCCCGCGTCGGCGTGATCGCGGCCGGCGGCTACTCCAACAAGTGGCAGACCCGCGACGTCATCCAGCAGCGTACGCTGGGCCTCGACCCGGATCAGCCCGACCGTGACTTCCGCGCTGTGATCACCAACCAGCGCATCGTCACCAACGGCCTCGTCGGTCTCGGCGTGGAATGGGGCGAAAACCGCATCCGCTGGACCAACGTCTACATCCACGACACCCTGAAGCGCGCCGCGCTGCGCGTCGGCCAGCAGGAAGGCAACACCAACATCAGCTACATGTATCAGGACACCTCCTGGTACGAACGCCAGCTGATGAACACCCAGCTCGTGGGTGAATTCCAGCTCGATCCCGACACCGAACTCAACGTGCGCGGCAGCTATGCGAACTCGAAGCGCGATGCGCCCTACGAGATCTCGCTGCTCTATTCGCGCCTCGGCTCGGGCGTCTACGGCGACCAGTACGTCAACTACCTCGACGGCGGACAGACCGGCGATGCCACGGTGGCGTTCTCCAAGCTCGACGAAGACGTGTGGTCCGCAGGCGTCGACCTGACCCACAAGTTCGGCCTGAGCTGGTCGGGCACGGTGGGCTACGCCTATCAGCTCAACGACCGCGTCAGCTCGCGCCGCAACTTCCAGTACCGCGCAGAAGGCAGCAACGCCTACGTCGCGGCCTTCGGCCTGCTGCGTCCCGATGTGCTGTTCCAGCCGGGCACGTTCTACCTGAGCGACCCGAACGTGGTGAACCCGCCGGTCGACTACTCGATCCTCGTGACCGAGACCGACATCATCAGCGCAAAGTTCGCCGCCAAGCTGAACAACCATGCCTGGTACGCGAAGCTTTCGGGTTCGCTGACCGACTCGCTGTCGATCGACCTCGGCGTGCGTTGGGAATGGGCCAAGGAAGAAGCGCAGGTGGTGCCGATTGCCGACATCGTCAACGCCATTCCCGACACCCGCCTGAAGAACGAGTACTGGCTGCCGGCGCTCACGCTCACCTACGAGCTTCAGCCGGGCATGCAGGTCCGCCTCAACGCCTCGAAGACGATCGCGCGTCCGCAGTTCCGCGAACTGCTGTACCAGACCTACTTCGATCCCGAAGGCAACCGCACCTATCGCGGTAACCCGCTGCTCACCGACAGCCAGCTGTACAACGCCGAAGCCCGCTTCGAGTGGTATTTCGCGCCCCAGCAGAAGCTGTCCATCGGCGGCTTCTTCAAGCGGCTCGACAATCCGATCGAATCGTTCCTGACCGGCAGCAACGTGCTCGTCACCAGCTTTGCCAACGCGCCGAAGGCAGACCTCTACGGTGTCGAGCTGGAACTGCAGAAGTACTTCGACATGTTCTCCGACCGCCGTCTGCTGGTGGCCGCTAACTACACCTACACGAAGTCCAAGATCAAAGTCGGCGCCACCGACACCACCGAGGTCTACGGTGCTTCGGGTACGGCTCTGGCCTCCGACTACTTCCGTGACGGTGCACCGCTCACGGGCCAGTCGGAACACATCGCCAATATCCAGATCGGCCTCGAGCAGCAGGGCGGCCTGTCGCAGCAGACCTTCCTGATCAACTACGCCAGCGAGCGTGCGATCAGCCGCGGTCTGAGCGGCGTCGGTCAGCCCGACGTCGTCGAGAAGCCGGGCTTCACGCTCGACTTCGTGGCGCGCCAGGGCATCGAACTGGCCGGAACCGAACTCGAACTGAAGTTCGAGGCGCGCAACATCACCGGCCGCAAGCACGAAGAATACCAGCAGTTCGAAACCGGACGCCTGGAACGGAACACCTACAACGTCGGCCGCACGTTCTCGCTGTCGGCTTCCGTGAACTTCTGATCCTATCCTCACCGGGAGGCCCTGCCCTCCCGACGGCACCTTTACAGCCCGGCTGCAGCAATGCGGCCGGGCTATTTTTTTGGTCCTTTGCAGACGTGGAACGTTTGGCGTAGGCGCTCCACGACCATGGAAGCCCTCCTCACCTCCACCGCCGTCGTCGCGCTTGCCGAGATCGGCGACAAGACGCAGCTGCTCGCCATCGTTCTGGCCACGCGGTTCCGCCGCCCCTGGCCGATCATCGCGGGCATATTCGTGGCAACGCTGGCCAACCACTTCCTGGCAGCGCTGGTGGGCGAACAGGCCGCGGCCATCCTCGACGGTCGCTGGTTCCGCTACCTCGTGGCCGCCAGCTTCATCCTGATGGCTGGCTGGACGCTGATCCCCGACAGCTTCGACGAAGACGAGGAGGCAAAACCCAGCCGGTTCGGGCCGTTCCTTGCGACGACCATCGCCTTTTTCCTCGTCGAGATGGGCGACAAGACCCAGCTTGCCACGATCGCGCTTGGCGCCCGCTTCCAGAGCGTGCTCCCGGTGATGGCCGGCACGACCGTGGGCATGATGATCGCCAATGTGCCCGCCGTGTTCCTCGGCCACGAGATCATCAAGCGCGTCCCGCTCGCCACCGTGCGCGTGATCGCGGCGCTGCTGTTCCTCGCCATCGGCCTGTGGCTGGTGGCGCAGACCGCCGGGTGGATCTGATCGCGGGTTCGCCAAGCGCGCCCGGCCCCGCTATGGGGGCGGCATGATCCGAATTCTGATCGATGCCGATGCCTGCCCGGTGAAGGACGAAATCTACAAGGTCGCCGCGCGCTACAAGGTGCCTGTGGTCGTCGTCAGCAACAGCGCCATGCGCATCCCGCGCGATCCGCTGGTCACGCGCAAGATCGTGAGCGATGCCTTCGACGCCGCCGACGACTGGATCGCCGAGGAGGCGACCAAGGGCAGCGTGGTGATCACTGCCGACATCCTGCTGGCCGACCGCTGCCTGAAGCAGGGCGCCACGGTGATCGCCCCGACCGGCAAGCCCTTCACCGAGGCCTCCATCGGCAGCGCCATCGCCACACGGGCGATCATGGCGGACTTGCGCGCGGGCGGCGACGCAATCGGCGGCCCGCCGCCGTTCAGCAAGGCCGACCGTTCACGCTTCCTCTCAGCTCTGGACGAAACGCTGGTGCGACTGCGGCGGCAGGGCGGATAAGCGCGCGATCGAATTGCACGATGGCTGGAAAGTTCGCTGTCAGTCGAAAGTCGCCTTTCTGGTCACGCCGACAAAGCAGACTGCAGTTGCAGAATGGACTCTCCTCAAACTCATCGTATGCTCGACTAGTCTAGCTTGCCTTGCAGACAAGGCCGATCGTAAGTTTCGACATTTGACATATGGGCAGCACGTCGGCTCGCTTCTGTCAGGGAGATTTGTCTTTTCTGTCCCGTCGATGTGTCAATCATGAGGGCGACATAGCAAGTGCTATCGAGAGGGTAAGGAGGAACCGTCTTACCCCCATAACTCGCTGGAAGAGCAATCAGAAGGACTTGCCTCTCGTCGACATAGACATCCTTGATAAGACCAGCGTACGCGAACGTTCCATCAGGACTTTGGAGCCAAGCCTTGGACCGATCACCATGCCTAATCTGGTAACCATTTGGGAGGTCTGGCGAGGTATCGCATGCTCCGATGGTGAAGGCTGCAGCTACGCAAAGCATGTAACCGTTCAAAGTGCGACTGCATGGATGTCTCATGCCTCGAAGTAATAGACGGATTTGCAGCGTTTGCCGAGAGTGTCCGCTTCCCCCGGCATTCCGGCCATTCAAGCCATCGGATCGGTTTGCCGGATGCCGGCAATCGGTCTTGGCTGAAACCGCCCACGCATCCTCAAGGCGCCGTCCTTAACCAGCGCCCTCAGATCGCGTCGAAGACGTATCCCAGCGAGCGCACGGTGCGCAGCGGATTGCCCGCTCCGGCGGACTTGAGCGCGCGGCGCAGGCGGCCGATCCACACGTCCACGGTGCGTTCGTCCACCGGCGGGTCCTGCTTGCCCAGCGCGGCGATAAGCTGTGCGCGGCTGAAGACGCGGCCGGGGTGCTCGATGAAATAGCGCAGCAGGCGCAGTTCGTTGGGCATCAGCGGGATCGGCTTGTCCTGCCAGCGCGCCTGGAAAGCCGCGACGTCCACGGTCAGGTCGCCTTGCGCCACGACGCGGATGCCCGCCCCTTCCTGATCGCCCAGATTGGCGCCCAGCACGCGGTCCAGCAGACCCGTGCGGGTGAGCGGCCCGACCATGTAGTCATCCGCGCCCATGCGCAGCGCGCGCTTGCGGTCCTCGATGTTGTCTTCCTCGAGCACCATGGTGACATGGGCGTGCGAGGTCAGCGGATCGGCGCGCAGACGGCGGCACAGCTCGAGCCCCGACATCTCGGGCAGAACCCAGTCGATGAAGACCCACAGCGCGCCTTCGATCAGCGGCAGTTCGGCAAAGTCGGTCCAGCGGTGCAAGACCACGTCAAACTCGTCGTGCCGAAAGGCTGCCAGCCCTCCGGAAAGCTCACTCGCCAGCAATATATCGATCCGCCGCATCGCCCCTGCCTGCTTGGTACGGCGGCTGTCTGCCCGCCGTATATGACGAACGGGTGACATATCGGTGACGAGACCGTGAAAGTCGCACACTTGTCGGATGTGTCACGAAACTGACCCGCAACCGTCACGCCGACGCAACGCCGCGATGCAATAGGGAAGAGCGCTAGCAACGGGGGCTACCGAGCGATGCGTACGCAAATGGATACTCTTCTCGAACAGACCACGAGCACCGGCACCCGCATTCCGGAATGGCTCGATCTTCCCGATCCCAAGGGCTTTCGCCCCAAGCGCAAGTACCGCACGATCTGGATTTCCGATGTCCATCTGGGCACGCGCGGCTGCAACGCCGAGTTGCTGGTGGATTTCCTGCGCTCGGTGGAATGCCAGACGCTCTATCTCGTCGGCGACATCGTCGACGGCTGGCGCCTGCGCAAGGGCTGGTACTGGCCCGATGCCCACAACGAAGTGGTCCGCCGCATCCTCAAGATGGCGCATCGCGGCACCCGCGTCGTGTTCATCGCCGGCAACCATGACGAAATGCTGCGCGACTATGCGGGCATGACCTTCGGCGGCGTCGAACTGGTCCTCGAAGCGGTCCACGAGACGGTCGACGGACGCAAGCTGCTGGTCACCCACGGCGACGCCTTCGACGGCGTGGTACTCTACCACAAGTGGCTCGCGTTCCTGGGCGACAAGGCCTACTCGATGCTGCTGCGCGCCAACATCGCCTTCAACGCGGTGCGCCGCCGGCTGAAGATGCCGTACTGGTCGCTCTCCGCCTACATGAAGAAGAAGGTGAAGAACGCGGTCCAGTACGTGTGCAGCTACGAGGAAGCCGTGGCCAGCGAAGCGATCAGCCGCGGGTTCGATGGCGTCGTGTGCGGCCACATCCACTGCGCCGAGATCCGCGAGTTCAGCGGCATCACCTACTACAACGACGGCGACTGGGTGGAGAGCTGCACGGCTCTGGCCGAAGACATGTCCGGCCATATCGCGATCATCGACTGGGTGGCCGAGACCGGCGGGCACGAATCCGCCTTCCCGGCGATGGGCGCCCCTGCGGCGGAAACCGCGATGGAAGCGGGCGCGTGAGACTGGCGCTCGCCACCGACGCCTGGCTGCCGCAGGTCAACGGTGTCGTCCGGTCGCTTTCGGCGACGCTGGAGGAACTGACCCGGCGCGGCCACGCGGTGGAGACGATCACGCCCGACCGGTTCCTGACCGTGCCGATGCCCGGCTACGCCTCGATCCGCCTCGCCATGGCGCCGCGCTTCGGCGTGCGGCGGATGCTGGACAAGGCGGAGCCGGAAATCGTCCATATCGCCACCGAAGGCCCGATCGGCTGGGCCGCGCGCGGCTGGTGCCTGTCGCGCGGCGTCCCGTTCACATCGGCCTTCCACACGCGCTTTCCCGAATATGCCGCCGTGCGCACGGGGCTGAGCGCCGAGTACTTCTGGCCGATCCTGCAGCGCTTCCACGCGCCGAGCAGCGCCGTGCTGGTTTCCACCCGCAGCCTTGCCGATGAACTCGCCGGTCGTAGCATCGGCCATACCCGCCCCTGGAGCCGCGGGATCGACCATTCGCTGTTCCGCCCCGAAGGCGAGCGGCACCCGGCCATGGCCGCCCTGCCCGGCCCGGTCCTGCTGAACGTGGGCCGTGTCGCGCCCGAGAAGAACCTCGAGGCTTTCCTCTCGGCCGATGTGCCCGGCAGCAAGGTCGTGGTCGGCGACGGCCCCGCGCTCGAAAGCCTGCAGCGCCGCTATCCCGACGTGTTGTTCCTCGGCGCGCTGTCGGGCGAGGAGCTGGCGTCCGCCTACCGCGCTGCCGACTGCTTCGTCTTCCCGAGCCTGACCGACACCTTCGGTCTCGTCGTCATCGAAGCGCTCGCCTGCGGAACCCCGGTCGCCGCCTATCCGGTCACCGGCCCCATAGACATCCTCGGCGCGGACGGCTGCGGTGTCGAAACGCCGCTGCCCCGCCCCGCAGGTGCCGTCGACGAGGACCTCGAAGTGGCGATTTCCGCCGCGCTCAGCGTCGACCGCAGCGATGCAGCCGCGCTCGGCCGGCTCTACTCGTGGGAACGCGCCACCGACCAGTTCCTTTGCGCCATCGCCTCCGCGGTCAATGGCAGCGCCCGCCGGCTGAAAGACGCGGCCTGACGCCCGTCGTATTTGACGACTGTCCAAAATTGCTGTTCCTTCCCGCCGGATAAGGATTCGGGAGAGGGAATTTCATGCACTCGCACATGGCGCTGCGTCCGCCCAGGCTCGTGGCTCTGGTCTTCGTCCTGCTGGCACTGGCCATAGCGCTTCCCTCCGCCCTGCTCGGCGAGACGGTGGAGAACACCCCCGGCATCGGCGCCAAGCACGAGAAGTTCCCCGAAGGCGCGCAGATCTACAACCAGACCTGCGCCGCCTGCCACAACACCGGCGCCGGGCGCGCCCCGGCCCGCGTCATCCTGGGCTACATGACCCCGGACGCGATCGTCACCGCGCTCACCAGCGGCGCGATGAAGGCGCAGGGCACCGCGCTCGACCAGCATCAGAAGGAACAGGTCGCGCAGTACCTGTCCGGCCACGAACTGGGCACGGCCAAGGCGGACCTGCCCGAACCGCCCCCCTGCACGCCCGACCATGCCCTGTTCGACCGCAAGCAGGTGCCCGCTTTCGCAGGCGCCGGGCTCGATCTGGCCGCGACCCATTCGGTCTCGACCGAACAGGCCGGGGTGAACCGGCAGAACGTCGGCAAGCTCAAGCTCAAGTGGGCCTTCGGCTTTCCGCAGGCCAACCGCGCGCGGTCGCAGCCCGCGCTGGGCGGCGGCGCGATCTTCGTCGGTAGCCACGGCGGCAAGGTCTACGCGCTCGACCGCGAAACCGGCTGCACGCGCTGGACGTTCGATGCGGGCTCGGAAGTGCGCACCGGCATCGTCCTGTCGCCCTGGGACGCGGATGATGCCGACGCGGTGCCGATGGCCTACTTCGGCGACTGGACCGGCAATGCCTATGGCATCGAGGCCTTCACCGGCAAGCTGGTCTGGAAAGTCCGCGCCGACGAACACCCCGCCTCCGTGATCACCGCCAGCCCGGCGCTCTACGGCGATACCGTCTACGTGCCGATCTCCTCGCTCGAAGAAGCCGCAGCCGCGACGCCGGGGTACAAGTGCTGCTCGTTCCGCGGTTCGGTGCTCGCTCTCGATGCCCGCACCGGCGAGGAGAAATGGCGCACGTGGCTGGTCGATCAGCCCATCGAGCAACCCGGCGGCAAGTTCCTCGGCCCTTCGGGCGTGCCCGTCTGGGCCGGGATCGCCATCGATACCAAGCGCGGCAGCCTCGTCGTCGCGACGGGCGACAACTACACGCATCCCGCCACCGAGCTTTCCGATGCGCTCGTCGCGCTGGACCTCGATACCGGGGCGATCAAGTGGCACTTCCAGGCGCTGGAAGGCGATGCCTGGAACGTCGACTGCGTCACCCCCGATCCCGACAACTGCCCCGAGGATGCGGGCCCGGACTACGATTTCGGCGCAATCCCGGTCCTGGCGACCGATGAAGACGGCAGGGACTACATCCTTGCCGGCCAGAAATCGGGCATTGCCTGGGCCGTCGATGCCGAGACCGGCAAGCTGATCTGGAAGCGGCAGGTCGGGCGCGGCGGCATGGCGGGCGGCGTGCACTTCGGCCTCGCCGAGGACAGCGGCCGCGTCTATGTCGCCATCAGCGACATGCCCGATTTCGTCGAACGCCCCTTCCCCGCCACGCCGGGAATCCATGCGCTCGACCTCAAGACGGGCGAGGAGCTGTGGTACACCCCGCCCCCCGAGAACGTCTGCGAAGGCCGCCCGCTCTGCATTCCCGGCAACAGCGGTGCCTTCACCGTGACGCCCGAACTGGTGCTCGCAGGCGGTGACGACGGATATGTACGCGCCTTGGACGCCGAGACCGGCAAGCAGCTCTGGGTCTTCGACACGGTGCAGGACGTTCCCACGGTCAACGGCGTGCCCGCCAAGGGCGGCGCGATGAGCGGCGGCGCGGCGCCCATCGTCGATCACGGACAGGTCATCGTCTCGTCGGGCTACGGCTTCGTCTCGAAGATCCCCGGCAACGTGCTGATGGTGTTCGAGCCCGAATGAGGCGTACAGCCGTCAGCGATGCGACCGGCGTGGTCATGCCGGCCAGCGTCGCGGACCTGCGCGAAGCGCCCGAAGCCTTCCTGACGCGGGCGATGCATGCCTATGGCACGCTGGCGCCGGACAACCGCGTCGCGTCGGTCGACCGGCTGGAGGTATTCTCCGGCGGGAACTCCGGACAGAAGGCGCTGCTCGACGTCACCTATGCGCGGCCCGGTGCGGAGCTGCCGCGCCAGCTTTTCGCCAAGTTTTCGCGCGATTTCGAAGATCCCTTCCGCGACCGCCGCCGCGCGGAGATCGACGGCGAAGTCCGGCTTGCCGCGCTGTCGCGGCTGCCCGCCTTCCCGGTGGCCGTGCCGCGCCCGGTCTTCGCAGACTTCGAGGCCGCGAGCGGCACTGGCATGCTCGTGACCGAGCGCGTGGCCTTCGGACAAGGCGCGATCGAGCCGCTGCACGAGAAGTGCATGGACCACCTGCTGCCCGATACGCTCGAATACTACCGCGTGCTGGTCTCCGCGCAGGCCCGGCTGGCAGCGGCACAGCATCGCGGCGCGCTGTCGCCGCAACTCGAAGCGCTGTTTCCCTACGACCGGGCAGCTGCAGAGGCGGACCTGCCAATCGGCTACGGTCCCGATGAACTGCGCGAGAAGGTGGCGGCACTGGCCAGCCTCCTCTCCAGCCATCCGCAGCTCTTTCCCGAGGTGCTGACCGACGATGCCTTCCCTGCCCGGCTCGAAGCCGATGCGCTGGCGTTTCTGAAGCACGAGGCCGCAGTGCGTCGCTTCCTGCAGGCAGACCCTCGGTTCGTGGCGGTGTGTCACTGGAACACCAACATCGACAACGCGTGGTTCTGGCGCGAGGCAGACGGCACGCTGCACTGCGGGTTGCTCGACTGGGGCATGGTCCGGCCGATGAATGTCACGACGGGCCTGTGGGGCGGCCTGTCCGCCTCGCCCACCGCCTTCATCGCGAAGGAACTCGACGGTCTGCTCGACCACTATCGCAGCGAACTGGCCGCGCATGGCGGCCCCGAGCTACCCGCCGAGCTGATGGCCCTGCACTTCGACCTTTCGCTGACCCTCACCGGGCTTTCGATGATGATGGACCTGCCCGCCCTGATCGGCGCCCGCTTGCCCGAAATCGGCGCCGCGACGGGCCCGTTCGATCCGCTGCTGCGACAGGACAAGGTGGTCGAAGGCTTCCTGCTGGTCGCGACCAACTTCCTGACGCTCTGGGCCTCGCGGGGGTTTGGACGCAGTTTGCAGCGGATGCTGACATACGAATAGCTGAACGGCAGGCCGCTTTCGGCAAGTATCGCCTGTTAGTTCAAGGGCAGGAAAGTCGGGAAAGCGGAAGTTCTTACGCCCTCTACCAATGTGGGCATTGCACCCAATACGGTCTTCCAGAACCAAATTGGAGCGCCCAAAACCAACCCTTCCGGTATTCCGTGCAGACCGGGGTGGCGAAAGGCTGACACCGGGGAACTGCACGGCCCCGGCGCTTACTGGAGAGTAGCAGAAGCGGGCAAGCAAATTCGGTAGATGCCTTTTGGCAGAGGCTGCATATAGATAGAGTCGCGCTAATGAGATCGCATTGATGAAGAGAACTATATTTTCGACATTTTTGTCGGCCTTTATGCTGACGGCATGCAGCAGTGCCGAATGGGAAGGAGTGGGCGATCAATATTTTAGAAGGCAATGCTGGCTGGAAGAAGGTAAATTTGTTTCTTACGTTGCCATATTAAATCACGAGCAGCGAAAAACGTTTGCATTCTTCTCGTCAAAGTGTGATCCGTCGAAATATCCCTTTGATCAGACTGATATTTCGGCAATTCGCTTCACTCCTCGCGGCGATGGATTAGAGTTGAAATCAATCAAAGAACCTGGCGATTTGTGGTCCAATCGAAGATATCCAAAATTTCCATATAGTTCCGCAGAGCGAATTGTCAAAATTAAGGGCCGGGCGATGGTAAGAGTCAATGCCCATGAAAGCATGTCCGTATCGAATTTAGTAATTGATGAATACGAAAACATTCATATTGAGCCACAGAACTTTATCATCCAAGCACTTTTCTATGGCCATGAATAAAGTTTTCTTCGAGCAAAGGAGACAAAAGGCAAATTTTTACCATAGCGACTTGGAAGCTGCCCGGCGACGTTTGGCCCAAACTAGGTCACCCGCTGCGCGGTCAACCAATGTCCGCAATGTCGGCCTGTCCGAAACGTCTTCTATTGGACGAAATCACCAAATAGCAGTCACACTCGCCGCGAGCCAACGTCCCCGGACCCGCGCTATCTGAACCCCAGACTACGCGAGATCGCCGCCGCTTCTTCCAGCGTCTGGCGGGCCAGTTCCTCCAGCCTGCCCTGCGCACGCTCGGTCGGGGCGGCGACGACGAGTGCGCCGACCACGCCGCCGGCTGCGTCGCGGATCACGCTCGCCGTGCCGGTCACGCCATCGGCGGCCTGATCGACAGTCTGGGCAAAGCCGTCGATGCGCGCCTGCTCTATGGCTTCGGTCAGCGCATCCGGGTCGATTTCGGTGGTCTTGGCAAGACGCGCCGGGGCCACGCGCTTGAGATAGGCCGAGACGGCCTCGGGCGAACACGTCGCCAGCAGCGCGCGGCCACCTGCGGATGCATAGAACGGGCGGCGATCGCCGATGGTCACCGAATAGCGCACGACATTGCGGCTTTCGACGAGATCGACATAGGTCACCATGTCGCCTTCGTGGTCGCCCACTGCGAGCAGCACGGTCTCGCCGGTCGTCTCGCACAGGCGGCGCATGCCTTCGCGGATGAGGTCCGAACTGTGCAGACGGCGGCGTGCCTCGGTCAGCGCACTGCCCAGCCCGAAGGCACCGGGGCCGAGCCGCCAGGCACCGTCCGACGCGACCACCAGATCCTCGTCGGCAAGGCCGCGCAGCAGGGCGGCAAGGCTGCTCTTGGGCGTGCCCAGACGGCGGCTGAGATCGGCAAGCGAGACCGGCTCGTTGCTCGCGCACAGGGCTTCGAGCAGCCGGATCACGCGCGTCACCGACTGCGGACTGCCCGCCCGGCGTTCCTCGGCCGCTCCGATATCCTGTGCCCCGTTCGTCAAAATGCCCTCACCGGAATGCCGGTATCACGTCCCTTGCGAAGATGCCCGCATATTCGAGGAAGCGCTCCGCCGGAAGCCCGGGCGGCATCATCATGGTGAAATGCTCCACCGGCGCCTTGTCCTGCAACCGCTTGAAATAGGCGATGGCCTCGTCCGGGGTGAGGACCTGCATGATGCCGCTGGCCTTGAAGGCATCGAGGTCCATCGGCTTTATCGCGGCGTTTTCGACGCCGATCGCCTTGTCCTCGTTCATCCATTCGCCGTAGGAATTGTTGACGTGGAGGAAGTAGGGCGCAAGCTCGTCCATCGCCGCCTGCTTGTCGTGCGCGACGACCATCATCAGGCCCTGAATCCAGATCTTGGCCTCTGCGGGGTCCTTGCCCTGCGCTTCCAGCTTCTCACGGTAGAGCGGCCAGATATCGGCATTGCCGAAGTAACCATCGCCGTATTTCGCGACGCGCTCCATCGCCTTGGGTGCGAAGCCGCCGATGTAGAGCGGGATCTGGCCCCGGCTCGATAGCGGGTTCACGCTGGCGCCCTGCACATTGAAGAACTTGCCTTCGAAATCGACCGTCTCGCCGTCCCACAGGCGGCGCACGATGTGCAGGAACTCGTCGAAACGGGCGCCACGCTTCTTGAAGTCGAGACCGTGCGCGGAATATTCGCGGGCGCGGTAGCCGATCGCCATGCCCATCGCGAGGCGGCCACCCGAAAGGATATCGAGCACCGCGCAATCCTCGGCGAAACGCAGCGGCTCGTAGAGCGGGCCGAGCGCGATACCCGAGCCCAGCCGCATGCGGCTGGTGCGCGTGGCGATTGCCGAGAGGGCCACCATCGGCGAGGGCATGTAGCCGTCGCTGGCGAGGTGATGCTCGGGCACCCAGGCGCCATCGAAGCCCAGCGCCTCGGTTTCCACCACCGCATCGAGAATTTCGCGATAGAGCACTTCGGGCGCGCGGTGCCACGGCGCGGGGTTCCGGAAATCGTAGAGGTAGCCGAAGCCGAGTTTGCCAGTCATGGACGCCCTTCCCGCGATTGTCGTTGCGGGCGCGACCTTAATGCGCTCGTCCCGGCCCGCAAGGCGCGGGAGCGATCAGTAGACGGCATCCCCCAAAACAACCGTTCGTGTCGAACGGGGATCTGGCTTGTCCGAAAGAGGCGGTTATCGCCTCAGGTCACGTCCATCGCATACCCGGCAGCGCGCACGGTGCGGATCGGGTCGGTGTCGCCGGGACGGTTGATCGCCTTGCGCAGACGGCGGATGTGCACGTCCACGGTGCGTTCGTCGATGTCGGAGTCCATGCCCCACACACCGTCGAGGATCTGCTGGCGGGAGACGACGCGGTTCGGACGCTCCATGAAATAGCGCAGCAGGCGGAACTCGGTGGGGCCGAGATGCAGCGGCTCGCCGCCACGGCGCACGCGGTGGCTGGTGGCGTCGAGTTCGATGTCGCCCCACTGCAGTACGTTACCGGTGAGCGACGGGCGCGAGCGGCGCAGCAGCGCTTCGATGCGGACAAGCAGCTCGCGCGGCGAGAACGGCTTGGTGACGTAGTCGTCGGCGCCGGTCTTGAAGCCGCGGATCATGTCCTCTTCCTCACCGCGAGCGGTGAGCATGAGGATCGGGATCTGCGCGGTGTCCTTGTCCTTGCGGATCTGGCGGCAGACTTCGATGCCGGGAACCTGCTCGATCATCCAGTCGAGCACGATGGCATCGGGCGTCTGCTCGCGCACCATCAGCAGGGCTTCCTCGCCGTCGCCGGTGGAGCGGACTTCATAGCCTTCGGCGCTCAGGTTCCAGGTGAGCAGCTCGCAAAGCGCGACGTCGTCCTCGACGACGAGAACGGTGCCGTTCATGCAAAGCCTCCGGTATCGTCGGTCTGGCTGTCGCGCTCGGTGCAGTATTCGCCGGTCGCGGCGTAATAGACCATCTCGGCCACGTTGGTGGCGTGATCGCCGATGCGCTCCAGATTGCGGGCGATGAAGAGCAGCTGCGCGGCGCTGGTGATCGTCGCCGGGTTTTCCATCATGTGCGTCAGCAGCGAGCGGAACAGCGTGTTGTAGAACTGGTCCAGCTTCGCATCGCGGCGGATCACTTCCACCGCCAGCTGCGCATCGCGCGAGCCGTAGGCGTTGAGAACGTCGCGGACCATGCTCTCGGCGATGTCGGCCATAGCGGGCACCAGCGTGACCGGCTCGATCTTGTTGCGGCCTTCGAGCGCATTCACGCGCTTGGCGATGTTCTTGGCGTAGTCGCCGATGCGCTCGATCACGCCCGAGATCTTGAGCGCGGCGATGACGTCGCGAAGGTCGTCGGCCATCGGCGCGCGCAGGGCGATGGTGCGTACCGCGAGACGGTCCACCTCGGCCTCCAGCGCGTCGAGCTTGGCATCGGCGGCCACGACCTGGTCGGCCAGTTCCTCGTCATGCTGGGTCAGCGCGGTGATGGCATCGCGAATGGCGACTTCGGCGAGCCCGCCCATTTCGGCGACGAGGCCGCGAAGCTGGCCGATCTCTGAATCGAATGCCTTTACGGTATGGTCTACCATGGCGTTTTCCTTCTCAGCCGTAGCGGCCGGTGATGTAGTCCTTGGTCTTTTCCTCGCGCGGATTGGTGAAGATATCGCTTGTCTCACCATACTCCACGAGATTGCCAAGGTGGAAGAAGGCCGTGCGCTGCGAGACGCGCGCGGCCTGCTGCATCGAGTGCGTGACGATGACGATCGCGTAGTTTTCCTTGAGCTCGTCGATAAGCTCCTCGATCTTCGCGGTCGCAATCGGGTCGAGCGCCGAGCACGGTTCGTCCATCAGGATCACTTCGGGGCTCACCGCGATGGCGCGGGCGATGCACAGGCGCTGCTGCTGGCCACCCGAAAGTGCGGTGCCGGCGTCGGTCAGCCGGTCCTTCACCTCGTCCCACAGGCCGGCCTTGGTCAGCGAGCTTTCGACGACCGCGTCCATGTCCGCCTTGTTCCCGGCAAGGCCGTGGATGCGCGGACCATAGGCGATGTTCTCGTAGATCGACTTCGGGAACGGGTTCGGCTTCTGGAACACCATGCCGACGCGGGCGCGCAGGGCCACCGGGTCCATCGAGGCGGCGTAGATGTCCTCGCCGTCGAGCAGAATCTCGCCGGTCACGCGGGCATCGGCGATCGTGTCGTTCATGCGGTTGAGCGAGCGCAGGAACGTCGACTTGCCGCAGCCCGACGGGCCGATGAAGGCCGTGACGATGCCGTTGTCGATATCGATCGAGACGTTGTCGATGGCCTTTTTCGGGCCGTAGTAAACGTCGACGTTTCGGGCTGTAAGCTTGGTTTCGGTCATGTCCCTACCAGCGCACTTCGAACTTGTTTCGAAGGTAGATCGCGATGCCGTTCATCGCCAGCAGGAAGACCAGCAGGACGATAATGGCGGCGGATGTGTTCTGGACGAAACCGGTGTCGATCTCGTCCGACCACAGGAAAATCTGCATCGGCAGCACGCTGGAAGGATCGGTGACCCCGCCCGGCGGCGTAACGACGAAGGCGCGCATGCCGATCATCAGCAGCGGCGCGGTTTCGCCCAGCGCGCGGGCCATGCCGATGATGGTGCCGGTAAGAATACCCGGCAGCGCGAGCGGCAGCACGTGGTGAAACACCGTCTGCACCTTGCTTGCGCCCACGGCGAGCGCGGCATCGCGGATCGAGGGCGGCACCGCCTTGATCGCGTTGCGGCCGGAAATGACGATCACCGGCATCGTCATCAGCGCCAGCGTCAGACCGCCGACCAGCGGCGAGGAGCGCGGCATGTCGAGCGTGTTGATGAACACGGCAAGGCCCAGCAGGCCGAAGATGATCGAAGGCACCGCGGCCAGGTTGTTGATCGAGACCTCGACGAGGTCGATCCAGCGGTTCTTCGGCGCGAACTCTTCCAGATAGATCGCGGCCAGCACGCCCATCGGGAACGAGAGCAGCAGCGTGACGAGCATCGTCAGCAGCGAACCCTTGGTCGCGCCCCAGACGCCGGCGACATCGGGATCGGTCGAGTCCGTGCCCGACAGGAAGCTCCAGTCGAGCCCGCCAAGGCCGTTCTTGAGCATGATGAACAGCAGCAGCGCGAGGAACGACAGCGACAGCACGATGGCGCCGAGGCCGAGCAGCTTGAAGCGGCGCTCTGCAGCGTTGCGGCGCTCGATGCGCTTGGCGGCCGCGTCCGATTGCCAGTGCGGATTAGTCATAAGCTTCCCGGAACTTCTTCACGACCCGAAGGGCGATGATGTTGAGCACCAGCGTGACGATGAACAGCACCAGACCCAACGCGAAGGCCGAGAGCGTCTTGGGGCTGTTGAACTCCTGGTCGCCGGTCAGCATCTGCACGATCTGGTAGGTAACCGTCGTCATCGAGGCGAAGGGATTGGCCGAAAGGCGCGCGGCGGCACCGGCGGCCATGACCACGATCATGGTCTCGCCGATGGCGCGGCTGATCGCCAGCATGACACCGGCGACGATGCCGGGCAGCGCGGCGGGCAGCAGCACCTTCTTGATGGTTTCCGACTTGGTCGCCCCCAGCGCCAGCGAGCCGTCGCTCATCGCGCGCGGCACCGCGGCCAGCGCATCGTCGGCCATCGAGGAAACGAACGGAATGATCATCACCCCCATCACCAGACCCGCAGCCAGCGCGCTCTCGGTGGAGGGGTTGGCCATGCCGAGCGTCGCGCCGAAATCGCGGATGATCGGCGCCACGGTGAGCGCGGCGAAATAGCCGTAGACGACGGTCGGGATGCCCGCGAGGATCTCGAGGATCGGCTTCACCCAGCGGCGAACCCGGTGCGAGGCGTACTGCGTCAGGAAGATCGCGCTCATCAGGCCGAGCGGAATGGCCACGACCATGGCGATGATCGCGCCGATGTAGATCGTGCCCCAGAACAGCGGAACCGCACCGAAGTTGTCGTCGATGTCGGTGCCGATGGCATTGCCCGGTGACCAGTGGGTGCCGGTGAGGAAGGCGATCGGCGAGACGTCCTTGAAGAACATCCCGGCCTCGAACAGCAGCGAGGCGACGATGCCGAAGGTGGTCAGGATCGCCATCAGCGAGGCCAGCAGCAGCAGGCCGAGCACGGCGCGCTCGACATGGGTGCGGGCCCGGAAATCGGGACGGATGCGCGTGAAGCCGAAGGCGCCGCCGGCAAAGGCGACGATGCCGATGAGCAGCGCGCCGATCAGGCTATACCGCGTCGTCGCCGCACGCAGAGGTTCGGCAATGGTACGTGCTTCCGGATTGAACACGGCAGCGTCGGGATTGGCTGCAAGCGTGTGGGCCTCTGCCATGATGGCATTGCGGTGCATGGCGTCGGCCGGCAGCGAGGCGGCGGCCGGATCGGCCATCACCACCCCGTCGACCAGCCCCGGCATGATCGCGGACCAGGCGGCCCAGGCGATCAGTGCCGGAACGATAATCCACAGCGCCATGTGCCAGCCGTGGTAATTGGGCATCGAATGCATCGAGCCCCGGCCGGAATAGAGCAGCCGCGCCCGGCCTCGTGCGGCAAACCAGCCGACAAGGCCCAGGCCGATAACGGCCAGGAAAACTCCCGTGAGAATCATGACTGGCCGTCAGGTCCTTCTTACTTGAGAACCGAAGGATCGAGCGGGGTCATGTTGGCGATGACTTCGGCGTTCTTCGCACGCACGTCATCGGGCGAAATGACCATGCCCTTCTTCTTCAGCAGACCGTCGGGTCCCCAGACCTTGGGCCATTCGTTGATGTAAGCCTGCAGCCCCTGGATCGGCGCAAGGTGCTGCTTCTTCACGTAGATGTAGAGCGGACGCGCGCCGGGATAGCTGAAGTCCGAGATCGACTCGTAAGTCGGCTCGACGTCCGAGAGCGGCACGCCCTTGAGCTTGTCGGCGTTCTCTTCGAGGAACGAGTAACCGAAGATGCCGATGGCCTTGGGGTTCTGCGAGATCTTCTGAACGATCAGGTTGTCGTTCTCGCCGGCATCGACGTAGGGGCCGTCTTCGCGGATCTGGTGGCAGGTCTGCTCGTACTTTTCCTTGTCGCTGTCCTTGAGCGCCTTCATCGCATCGTCGGTCTTGCAACCGGCTTCGAGAATCAGCTCCTTGAGCGCGTCACGCGTGCCCGAGGTCGACGGCGGGCCGTAGACGAGGATCGGCTCGTTCGGCAGCGAGGGGTTCACATCGCTCCACATCTTGGCGGTGTTCGGCTTGCCGTAGGGATTGGCGGCCAGCGCCTTGTAGATGTCGGTCGGCGTCAGCATCATGCCCGGGCCGTCCTTCGATTCCGCGAAGGCAATGCCGTCGATGCCGACCTGGATCTCGACGATGTCGGTCACACCGTTCTTCTGGCACAGCTCGTATTCGGACTTCTTCATCCGGCGCGAGGCGTCCTCGACGTCGGGGTGCTGCGCACCGACGCCGGCGCAGAACAGCTTCATGCCCGCACCGGTACCGGTCGATTCGATCACCGGCGACTTGGCGCCGCTGGTCTTGGCGTACTGTTCGGCCACGGCGGTGGCGAAGGGATAGACGGTCGAGGAACCGACGGCGGTCACATAGTCGCGGGCGCCGGAGCCGGCACCGCCCGAACCGCCGCATGCGCTGAGCGCAAGCGCGGACACTGCGGTGAAAATGATAGTCTTGGTGGAACGCATAAGTCTTACCCCTTGGGCTTTATCCTGGAACGCCCCTATTGGGGTACAATGACACTTCCATGACGAAGACGTGACATTGCCTTCTTGTCCCTGAATTTATTGAGAAACCTTGGTTTTCAGCAATTTTTCCAAAGCGCGAACCGGTGCGGCAGGACCATTTTGACTCGATAGCGGCAAGGCCCCGCCTCTAGGTCCCGGACGGTTCGGTTGCAAGCGCGGACGGCATTTTCGCATGCCGTCCGCGCCGGATTCGCATCAGAAATCGATCTGCGCGCGCATCGCCACGACGTCGACCCCGTAGGACGTATCGCCGCTCGCGGTCGGGTAGATCGCGTCCTTGTACTGCAGGCGCGAGTAGTCGAGCATGATCTTGGTATAGGCGGTCTGCGACCAGTTCAGCGAGAACTGATAGGCGTTCTGCGTGCCGCCGACGATACCCGCATCGGTCAGGTCGAGGTGGTCGTAGCGTGCATTGATCTCGATCGCGCCGATGCCGCCCTTGTCGAAGCCCTTTACCGGCTTCACGCGGTCGTAGACGCCGTTCTTGTAGCCGCGGCTGTCGCCCTTGGTCAGGAAGTAGCCGGCCTCGACATAGCCGCCGAAGAACTTGGGATCTGGCATCCCGGCGCGCGCCACCTTCTGCCAGTAGGTTTCCGCGGCCGCGTGGAAGCGGCCGGAAATCATCGCCGTTTCAAGGCCGATGCCGCGTTCGCTCTTGGCCGAGAAGGACCGCGTATCGATGAAGCGTTCGCTGGTGAAGTGCTCGAACGGGCGCTGGCGATAGCGGATGGTCGAACCGTTCTCATACTCGGCGTAGTGGAACGAACCGCCGAAGTGCAGCTGCGTATCGCCGATCTTGGGCATGTAGACGGCACGCGTGTCGACGCTCCAGTTCTTGTTGGGCGTCGCCGTGTAGTTGTCGGTGAACACGCCGCCCTGGAGCAGGATGTCGCCCTTATCATATTCCACGGAAGCACCGATGCGGCGCTCGAAAACGAAGGCATCCGTAAAGGCCGCACGTTCCATGAAAGAGGTGTGCAGGCTGCTCGAAAGCTCCTCGAAACCCTGGAAGGTGTTGAACTGACCGACCTTGAAGGTCAGGTCCTTCTGCTTGAAGCTGACATAGGCGTCGGTCAGGATCGTGCTCGAACCGGCAAAGTCCGCTTCGATCTTGTAGCCGACCCCGCCCGGCATGCTGCCCTCGGCGCGCAGACGCGCACGGCGCACTTCGCTGCCGAAACCATCATCTCGGCCCGTCGAATCCGGGGCATTGTCGACGCCTGCATCGATATTGACGCGGCCGCCGAGCTTGAACTTCCAGCCGCCCTCGCCTTCGATCTGCGGTGCCCCCTTCCAGGTCACCTTGACCGGCGGCGCCTTGTCGGCAGAGGCCTTTGCCGCAACCGCAGTCTCGGTCGCGGCCTGCGCCACCTGGTTGGCCGTCTCCGCCTGGGCCTGCGCGGTAGCCAGCTCGGCTTCCAGCGAATCGATCCGCTGCGCCATCGCCTGCATCTGGGCACGCATGGCCGCCAGTTCTTCCTGCACCGATGCCGCATCGGCAGCGCTCGCCTGAGTCGGCAGAGCCCACCCGGCGGAAACCGCCAGAGCCACAGCCGAAATACGAGGGGTTTTCCTCACTTTTTGGGTCCTCCATGAACCTTCGATTACATTTCGCTGACGCCCGTATGACTGCATTGTTACGGCTAAATGACACTCCGCACTGCAGTTCGATCCATATCAACTGTATATCATGGAATATAGTATTACCAATGTCCGGAAGCCCCCACACGATTGCGTGCGCCCGGCTTCACGGCGATGGCGGAAAGGGGCAGCGCAGCCCGCGGGAAAGGCGCTGCAACGCAAATCGCCCCCGGCCGGGGTTCCCCGGAGGAGAGGGAACCAATCCCCCTCTCCTCCGAGGTCCCCAGCCAAGGGCGATGTCACGTGGCCGTACCGGAAACCGGTGCGGCCTTCAGGCGTCGAGACGCCTAGAAATCGATCTGGGCGCGCATGGCCATCGTATCGAGCGAGTAGGACCCCTCACCGTTGGCGGTGACGACCGCGTCGTCGACCCAGGTATGGCCATAGTTCGCATAGAAACGCAGGTGCGAGGTCGGCATCCACACCAGCGACAGACCGGCGGTCTGCTGATGCCCGCCCATCACGCCGGCATCGGCGAGATCGAGCCATTCGTAGCGCGTGTTGAGCTGAATGGCGCCGATGCCGCCCTTGTCGATGCCCTTGCGCGGCTTGATGCGGCCAAAGGCGGCATTCGAATAGGCGATCTTGTCGTCGGTGAGCATATAGCCGCCTTCGACATAGCCGCCGTTGAAGGTCGGACTGGACATGCCGGGACGGCTGACCTTCATCCAGCGCGATTCCGCCACCGCATAGAAGCGATCGGAAATCCAGCCGGCTTCGAGCATGAGCTGGGTTTCCCCGTCGGATGCCAGGTTGCCGGTGTCTATCAGCCGCAGATTGGTCGGATGAACGAACGGACGGGCGCGATAGCGGGACGTGACCACGGAGCCGCCCTGCTCGCGGTAATGGGCGGATCCGCCGATATGCAGAATGCCGCCGACAACCCGCGGCGATGCGACCACACGGGCATCCATGCTCCAGCTGCGCGCGGCATCGTCGCTGATCGTCGAGAGTGTATCGCTGAACACGCCGCCCTGGACGGTGAGGATCTTGTCGCTGTACTGCGCGGCGAGGCCGAGACGGCGCTCGAAAACGAAGGCATCGCTTACCGAACTGCGCTCCATGAAGCCGGAATAGAGGTTCGCGGTCATGTCCTCGAAGCCGGTGAAGGGACGCTGGTTGCCCAGCATGATCTTGACCTTGCGCCCGACCTTGTAGGTGATGATCGCATCGGCCAGCGAGACCGAAGAACCGCCGACGCTCACGTCCAGCCGGTAGCCGACGTTGCCCGCCATGGTGCCTTCCGCACCGATCCAGGCGCGGCGCATTTCGGTGATCGTGCCGAGATGATCGTTGCCACCGCCCGAAAGCCCCGAAGGGCCGTTGTAGCTGGCCGCATCGATCTGGATACGTCCGCGCGGCTTGAAGCTCCAGCCGCCCTCGCCCTCGATCTGCGGAGCACCCTTCCAGGCCACCTTGACCGGCGGCGCCTTTTCGGCGGCGACCTTGGCGGCAGAGGCGGTTTCGGTCGCGGTCAGGGCGACTTCACTGGCAGCGTCTGCCTTGGCGTTGGCGGCGGCCAGTTCGCTCTCGAGCGTATCGATCCGCTGCGCCATGGCCTGCATCTGCGCGCGCATGGCGGCCAGCTCTTCCTGAACCGAGGCCGCATCGGCGGCACTCGCCTGCGTCGGCAGGGCCCATCCGGCAGATACCGCCAGCGCGACCGCTGAAATGCGAAGGGTTTTCCTCACTAGTCGGGTTCCTTCCGTGAACCTTGTTTTTTCCAGCGCACAGGGCCGCGCATACGCGGCTGACGCAGGTCAAACCTTCCACCATTGAGGAAAATTCAGTGCCGACCCCCGTCCCGTTGTCGTACGCTGTGACAACGGATTAGGGTGACATTGCCAGAAAGAAGCTAAGCTTCCTTAAGCGGCAACATAAGGGAAGCTGTCGTACCCGAGCCTAAACGACTCTCGATGTCGAAACGGCCGCGATGGCGCTCGACGATATGCTTGACGATGGACAGGCCCAGCCCGGTTCCGCCCGCCGCACGGCTGCGGCTGGTATCGGCGCGATAGAAGCGTTCGGTGATGCGCGGCAGGTGCTCGGGCGGAATGCCCTCGCCATGGTCGCGCACCATGACCAGCGCCCAGCCGGTGCTCGCCGCTTCCACCGAAACATCCACCGGACCGCCCGGTTTTCCGTACTTGAGCGCATTGTCGATCAGGTTGCGGAGGACCTGCGAGAGCTGTCCCCGGTCCCCGGCGATCACCGCGTCGGCGCAATTGGCGGTAAGCGTGACCTGCGCACCGCCACGAAACTCGCCCACGACTTCCTGTGCCAGGGCGACCAGATCGATGCGGTCGGAGGGCACTTCATGCTTAACGGCCTCGATCCGCGAGAGCGACATGAGGTCCGAAATCAGCGCCTGCATGCGCTGCGCCTCGTGCCGGATCGTGCCGAGGAAACGGTTGCGCACTTCCTCGTTCCCGCCCGCCTTGGGATTGAGCAGCGTCTCGACGTAGCCGAGCACGTTCGCCAGCGGCGTGCGCAGTTCGTGGCTGGCATTGGCCACGAAGTCCGCATGCGACTTGGCCACGCTGACGCGCTCGGACAGGTCGTAGAGGCTGACCAGCCGTTCGTTCGGGCCGATCACGCGGCAGTCGACTTCCCAGACCGAGCCGCCCGTCGAGAGACCGGTTACTTGCGCCGTGCCGCCCTCGTCGCTCAGGATCGCGGCCACGGCCCGCGGATCACGAATGGCGATGCGCACGTCCTGCCCGACGATATGCGCGCCCAGCAGGCCCTGCGCCGCGCTGTTGGCAAAGCGCACCTGCCCGCGCGAGACGACCAGTGCCGGGGTCTGCAGCTGTTCGAGGAGGTGAACGCCCTCGACGGTCATGCGTGAAACTCCTCCCTGTACCGAAGCGTAATGCGACGCTTTCATCATCCTTGGTAGCGGCGGCATAGTATTTTTAAGAGACAATCCGGTGGCAATCGTATTCATTGCCGCATCTTTCAAGGAAAACGGCGTATTTCGCTGTAAATAAGCGTCTGTGCCCACTCGTGCACGCTAGCCTTGCGCTATCACTAACGCTATGCTGCACTTGCGAGGGATTGAAGGACGGGCTTCTGCCACTGTCCTTGCAGCATTCACCAAGCCGTGAGGAGGAGCGCGGCTTCCGGATGGAAAGGTTTCTGTGACGAAATTCACTTCCGATCGCTTGCTCCTCTTCGGCGCCACAGGCGATCTTTCACGCAGGATGCTGTTGCCATCGCTGTGTGCCCTCGACGCGGACGGGCTTCTCGATCCGGGCATCGAGATCATCGGCACGGCCCGTTCCGAAATCGACGATCAGGGCTTCCGCAACTTCGCGCGCGAGGCGCTGGAGCAGTTCCTGCCTGCCAACCGGCGCGGCTCCATGGCGACGTTCCTCAACCGCCTCAGCTATCAGACGCTCGATGCCAACGACATCGACGGCTTCCAGGATCTGGCGACCAAGGTGGGTACGCCGAAGGAAGGCCTCTCGATCTTCCTCTCGACCGCGCCGAGCCTGTTCGAGCCCACCATTCGCGGGCTGCAGCAGAGCGGCCTAGCCGGGGAAAACGTGCGCATCGGCCTGGAAAAGCCGCTCGGGATCGATCTGGAATCGAGCAAGGTCATCAACGACGCGGTGGCCGCCGCCTTCCCCGAAGACCGGATCTTCCGCATCGACCACTATCTCGGCAAGGAGACCGTCCAGAACCTGCTGGCGCTGCGCTTTGCCAACCTGATGTTCGAGCCGCTGTGGAACGCGGCGTATATCGACCATGTGCAGATCACCGTCGCCGAAACCGTCGGGCTCGAATCGCGCGTCGCCTACTACGACGATTCCGGCGCGCTGCGCGACATGGTGCAGAACCACATGCTGCAGCTGCTCGCACTGGTCGCGATGGAGCCTCCGGTTTCCTACGACGCCACCAACGTGCGCGACGAAAAGGTCAAGATCCTGCGCTCGCTGCGCAAGGTGAAGGTCAAGGAAACCGTCACCGGCCAGTACCGCGCCGGTGCCATCGGCGGTGAGGCCGTGCCCGGTTACGACGACGAGCTCGGCAAGGATTCGGACACCGAGACCTTCGTCGCGATCAAGACCTTCATCGACAACTGGCGCTGGCAGGGCGTGCCCTTCTACCTGCGCACGGGCAAACGCCTGCCGCGGCGCACCACCGAAATCGTCGTGCAGTTCCGCAATGTGCCGCATGCGATCTTTCCGGGCCGCAGCGCGCGGATGGTCTCGAACCGGCTCGTCATCGGCATCCAGCCGAGCGAGAACATCACCCTTTCGCTCATGGCCAAGGTTCCGGGCCTAGACCGCGACGGTATCGGGCTGCGCTCGATCCCGCTGGAAATCTCGATGGCCGATGCCTTTGCCGGCCCGCAGCGCCGCATCGCCTACGAACGCCTGCTGCTCGACCTCATCGAAGGCGACCAGACGCTGTTCGTCCGGCGCGACGAAGTGGAGGCCCAATGGGAATGGATCGACGCGATCCGTGCCGGCTGGGAGGAACACCAGCTGGAGCCCAAGACTTATACTGCCGGAAGCTGGGGTCCGTCCGCCGCCATCGCGCTAGCCGAGCGCGACGGGGTGACCTGGCACGAGTGAGCCCCGGCCAGGCCGGGAACAGGAATTGATGCCGGTATAAAGGCGCCCGCAAGCGGCGTCCCGCGGATCGATCGCGGACCGGACAAGAGATCAGGAGAAGCCCATGAGCAACCTCAGCCCCGTGGTCGCGCGCGTCACCGATCGCATCATCGAGCGATCGAAGCCGAGCCGCGGCCGATACCTGGACATGGTCGGGCGCGAACGCGACCGCCATTCCGACCGCAGCTTCCTGTCGTGCTCCAACCTCGCCCACGGCTTTGCCGCCGCAGGCGACGACAAGCCCGCCATCGCCACCGGCGGCGCGATCAACCTAGGCATCGTCACTGCCTACAACGACATGCTCAGCGCGCATCAGCCCTATGGCCGCTACCCCGAGCAGATGAAGCTCTTCGCCCGCGAAGTGGGCGCGACGGCGCAGGTCGCCGGCGGCGTGCCCGCCATGTGCGACGGCGTGACGCAGGGCTTCGACGGCATGGAACTCTCGCTGTTCAGCCGCGATACCATCGCCATGTCGACCGCAGTGGCGCTCAGCCATGCGATGTTCGACGGCATGACGCTGCTGGGCATCTGCGACAAGATCGTCCCCGGCCTCGTGATCGGCGCGCTGCGCTTCGGGCACCTGCCGGCGGTGTTCGTGCCGTCAGGCCCGATGCCCAGCGGCATTTCCAACAAGGAAAAGCAGAAGACCCGCCAGCTCTACGCCGAAGGCAAGGTCGGTCGCGAGGAGCTGCTGGCGAGCGAAAGCGCGAGCTATCACACCGCCGGCACCTGCACGTTCTACGGCACCGCCAACTCCAACCAGATGATGATGGAGATGATGGGGCTGCACATTCCCGGTGCTGCCTTCGTCCCGCCGAACACGCCGCTGCGGCAGGCGCTCACCCGCGCTGCCGTCCACCGCGTCGCGGCCATGAGCAAGAAGGGCGACGACTATCGCCCGATGGCCGAGCTGGTGGACGAGAAGGCCATCGTCAACGCCATCGTCGGCCTGCTGGCGACGGGCGGATCGACCAACCACGCGATCCACCTGCCCGCCATGGCCCGCGCCGCCGGCGTGATCATCGACTGGGAGGACTTCGACGAACTGTCCGCCGCCGTCCCCCTCATCACCCGCGTCTATCCGAACGGCTCGGGCGACGTGAACCACTTCCACGCCGCCGGCGGCATGGCCTGGGTGGTGAAGGAACTGCTCGGGGCCGGGCTTGCCCACGCCGACATCCTCACCGTCGCCGAGGGCGGCATGAGCGACTATGCCAGCGAGCCGGTGTTGATGGACGACACCCTCGCCTGGACTCCGGCGCCTGCCGAAAGCGGCGATGACACCATGCTGCGCCCGGTCTCCGATCCGTTCCAGCCCGACGGCGGGATGCGGCTCGTCTCGGGCAATCTCGGACGCGGGACAATCAAGACCAGCGCCGTCGACAAGGAGCGCTGGACCATCGAGGCGCCCTGCCGCGTCTTCGATACCCAGGAAGCCGTGGCGCAGGCGTTCAAAGCGGGCGAGCTGGACAAGGACGTGGTCGTCGTCGTGCGCTTCCAGGGCCCCCGCGCCAACGGCATGCCCGAACTGCACAAGCTCACCCCGCCGCTCGGCGTGCTGCAGGACCGCGGCCACAAGGTCGCGCTCGTCACAGACGGCCGCATGTCGGGTGCCTCGGGCAAGGTCCCCGCGGCGATCCACGTCACCCCGGAAGCGCTCGAAAAGGACGGCAAGCCCGGCCCCCTCGCCTATCTGCGCGATGGCGATGTGGTGCGCATGTCCGCCGACGATGGCACGCTTTCGACCACCGCCGATCTCTCCTCCCGCGACCCCGCTCCGGCACCGCCACCCGCAATGGGCATGGGCCGCGAACTCTTCGCGATGTTCCGCATGAGCGCGGGCGGCGCCGAACAGGGCGGCTCGGCGATGCTGGAGGTTGCGGGGCTATGATCGGGATGTCCTCACCATTCCTCCCTGTCGCAAAGCGATGGGGAGGTGGCAGCGACACAGTCGCTGACGGAGGGGTTTTGCCCCCCTCCACCACCCGCTGCGCGGGCGGTCCCCCTCCCGATCGCTGCGCGACAGGGAGGATTGGACATGGAGAGCGGCATGACTGAACTCGTCACTGTCGACATCGGCGGCACCCACGCCCGTTTCGCCATCGCCAAAGTGTCCGACGACGGCACCATCACCATGGGCGAACCGGCGACGCTGCACACCAGCGACCACGCCAGTTTCGAGACTGCCTGGCAGGCTTTTCGTGACATGAACGGCGGCGCCGTGCCGCCTAATGTAGCCATGTCCGTTGCAGGCCCGGTGGGCGGCGAGGTCATCAAGTTCACCAACAACCCCTGGATCATCCGCCCCGCACTGATCGAGGAAAAGCTTGGCGCAACCCGCCACACCATCGTCAACGACTTCGCCGCCGTCGCTCACGCCGTCGCGCGCGCAGACGAGAGCGAGTTCGTCGACCTTGCCGGACCGCCGGGTGTGCCTCTGCCCGCATCGGGAACGCTGAGCGTACTCGGCCCCGGCACCGGCCTTGGCGTCGCCCACCTCTGGCGCGACGGCCGGCCCATCGCGCAGGGCGGCAGCTATCATGTGCAGGCGACCGAAGGCGGGCATATCGATTTCGCCCCGCTCGACCAGATCGAGGACGCCATCCTCGCCCGCCTGCGCAAGCGCCACACGCGCGTCTCGGTCGAGCGCGTCGTCTCGGGCCCCGCCATCGTCGAAATCTACGCCACGCTCGCGGCGATGGAGCATCGCGCCGTCATCGAGCGCACCGACGTCGAGATCTGGACCGCGGGCACCTCGGGCGAGGACCCGCTGGCCGCCGCCGCCGTCGACCGCTTCTGCCTGTCGCTCGGCGCCGCGGCGGGCGACTACGCGCTTGCCCATGGTGCAGGCGGCGTCGTCATTGCCGGCGGCCTCGGCTACCGCATCCGCGAGACCATCCTGAAATCGGGCTTTGCCGAGCGTTTCTGCGCCAAGGGCCGCTTTGCCGGCTTGATGGCCGGCCTTCCCGTCAAGTTGATCACCCACCCGCAGCCCGGCCTGTTCGGCGCCGCTGCGGCCTTCGCCAGGGAGCACCTCCAGTAATGACCCCGAAATCCGCCGCCGTCGAAAAGGTCATGCGTCTCGCCCCGGTCATCCCGGTGCTGGTGATCGAGGACATCGAACACGCCCTGCCCGTTGCCGAAGCGCTTGTCGCGGGCGGGCTTCCCGCGCTGGAAGTCACCCTGCGCACCGAATGCGCCATCGAGGCGATCAAGGTGATGAAGCAAGTGCCCGGTGCCACCGTGGGCGCAGGCACCGTGCTCACGCCGGAGGACCTTGCCAAGTCCATCGATGCTGGCGCCGAATTCATCGTCTCGCCAGGCCTCACCCCCACGCTGGGGGAAGCGGCGGCCAAGTGCGGCATTCCCTTCCTGCCCGGGACCGCCAATGCCAGTGACGTGATGCTGGCGCTCGAACTCGGGTTCGACCGACTCAAGTTCTTCCCCGCCATGGCGGCCGGCGGCCCCTCAGCGCTGAAGGCGATCTCGGCGCCGCTGGCCGCCGCGAAGTTCTGCCCCACCGGCGGCGTGACGCCGGACAACGCGCCCGACTGGCTCGCGCTCGATGCCGTGCTCTGCGTCGGCGGCAGCTGGATGGTGCCCAAGGGTTCGCCCGACGTCGCAAAGATCGAAGCAACCGCGCGCGCCGCGGCGCAGCTTGCCCCCAAGGAGACCGCATGATGACCGGACCGGCGCTTACCACTGTCGCTGACCTGACCGCGCGCCTGCAGGACCTGCACAAGCTCACCGCGCAGACCCCGCTCTACAACCCGGTCTTCCAGCTCGGTCTCGAACTCTCGCGCAAGCTGGAAAACGGCGAGATGAGCCTCGACGATATCGAGGCGCTGGTCGCCGAGATGGAATGCGAAGGCCTGCGCGCCCGCGCCGCCCGGCTCGACCGCATTCTGGAAACCATCCCGGTCGAAGAGAACGACGCCCGCATCGATGCCGCCGCCGACGAGGAGGACTTCACCGCCTTCGCCGTCCGCTGGCAGCGCCCGGCCGCGCATGTCGTCTTCACCGCGCACCCGACCTTTCTGCTCACCGAAGCGCAGACCGAAGCAGTCGCCGGCGCGGCATCTAGCGGCGATCACAGCGAGGCCGCCGTCTGCGTCGCCTCGGCCGAGCGCGACACGATCACGCTCGACTACGAGCACGGCAAGGCCATGGCCGCCATTGCCCGCGGCCAGAAGGCGCGCGACCGGATCAACGGCCGCCTGTTCGACATTGCCGCCAGCCGCTGGCCCAAGCGCTGGAAGAGCCTGCAGCCGATGCCGGTGCGCTTGGCCACCTGGGTCGGCTACGACATGGACGGACGCACCGACATCGGCTGGTCGACCTCGATCCGCTACCGCCTGCAGGAAAAGGCCATGCGCCTTGCCGGCTATGCCGAAAGCCTGAAGGAGATCGAACCCAAGATCGCCGAAAAGCTGGAACGCGCCGCCGCCCATACCGAGGACATGGTCGCGCGCTTCAGCCAGGACCTCACTGCGCCGGAGGACGTTTCCGAGGCCGCCAATGCCCTCACCGCCGATCACCCGGACAAGCTGATCAGCCTGTCCGGCATCATCGGCGAACTGGAAGAAGAGGCCCGCCACGGCGGAAAGGAAGCCGCGCGCAAACTGCTGGTCGTGGCCGCCGCCATGCGCGCAGACGGGCTCGGCATGGGCTGGATCCACTTCCGCGTGAACTCCTCGCAGCTGCAGAACGCAATTCGCCGCCGCATGGACCCGGACGGCAAGCTCAACCTTGCCAGCCAGGCCGCGCTGGTGCGCATGCGCGAGCTGCTGGGCGAAGTGAAGCCGCTCAAGTCCAACTTCGCCGCACTCGCCATCGAGAACAGCACTGCCGTGCGCCAGTTTCTCGCGATTGCGCAGATCCTCGAACACATCGATGCCGACGCGCCGATCCGCATGCTGGTGGCCGAGTGCGAGCAGCCGACCACGGTGCTCGCCGCGCTCTACTTCGCCAAGATGTTCGGCGTGGAGGACAAGGTCGACGTCTCGCCGCTGTTCGAAACCGAATCTGCGCTCGAACACGGCGGCCGCTTCCTCGATGCGGTGCTCTCCGAACCGGCCTATCGCGACTACGCCCGCAAGCGCGGCCGCGTCTCGATCCAGACCGGATTTTCCGATGCCGGGCGCTTCGTCGGGCAGATCCCTGCGGCGCTCGCCATCGAGCGTCTGCAGGGCCGGCTGGCCGAGGCCATGGCCGCGAACGGCATGGTCGATGTCGCCGCGCTGATCTTCAACACCGGCGGCGAATCCATGGGCCGCGGCTGCCATCCCACCGACATCGAAGACCGCTTCAAGTGGCAGATATCGCCCTGGGCCCGCCGCCGCTTCCTGCGCGCCGGCATCCGGCTGGAGCCCGAACTGAGCTATCAGGGTGGTGACGGCTACCTCTGGTTCGGCTCGGACGAACTGGCGCTGGCAACACTCTCTCGCATGGCCGAAAAGCCGCTGTGGGCCGCCGATCCCAGCGCCCCGACCGACGTCTTCTACCGCCGCACCGACCTCAGCCTCGATTTCTACCGCGCCATTCGCCGGGTCCAGCACGGCCACCTCGAAAGCGCGACCTACAGCCGCGCGATCACCGCCTTCGGCCTCGGCATGCTCAACGATACCGGCAGCCGCAAGTCGCGTCGCCAGTCGGACCTCAGCGCCGACCGGACGATGAGCCTGCGCCAGATCCGCGCGATCCCGCACAACGCCGTGCTCCAGCAGCTCGGCTATCCGGTAAACGTGATTTCCGGTGTCGGCACCGCTTCCGACGGCAACCGCGAGGAAATCGCGGAGATGCTGCAGGAAAGCGTGCGCGGACGGCAGCTCATCCGGCTGGTGCGCGCCGCCAATGCGCTCGCCTCGATCAAGACCGTCGCGGCCTATGGCGAGCTGTTCAACTCCGCCTACTGGGCCAGCCGCCCCTACCGCGGCGACGAGCAGCACATTTCCGAAGCCTGCCTGACGCTGGCCGAATACCTCACCAAGGACGACCGCACCGGCGTCTTCCGCCGGCTCGCCTCGCGCCTGCGGGTCGATGCGATGAAGCTCTACAAGCTGCTTGAGCTGATCCCCGACGAAGCCCCGCTGCCCGACCGCGAGCACACCCGCCGCAGCCTCGGCGTGCTGCAGTCGCTGCGCATCGCCCTGTTCAAGCACATGTTCCTGCGCGCGGTGATGGTCCCGCCCTTCAGCCGCGCCAACGACATCAGCCGCGACGACGTGCTGGAGATGTTCTTCAGCCTGCGCGTCGACGACGGCCTCGCCCAGCTGCGCCGCGCCTTCCCGATCCACTTCCCCTCGATCAACGACTTCGCGGTGGACGAGCCCAGCGACTACCCGGATTCAAGCGCCAGCGGCTACGCCCAGATCCACCGCGACTTCATCGACCCGATCGCGCGGTCGCACACGCTGAGCCTGCGGATCACGACGGCCATCGCCAACGAGTTCGGGGCGCATGGATAAAGGATGAAGGCCTGGCCTGGCTGAAAGGCAGATCTTACCCATGCATGGTATTTCGGGTCGGTGATCCGGTGTCTCAGGGCACCAGATCATCCACCTCCAGACGGCGCCCGTCATATTCGGCAAAGCCCCGTGACATCGGCTTACCGGCATCGTCCGGCGCGAAGATGATGCTTGCAGGCAAGTTACCGCGGAGGGGACCAAAGGTTACCTGCATGTCCATGCGGCCCGGCCTGGGGCCGGTCAGGGTGACGTCGGCGACATACCGGGAATTGCCGCGAGGATTTGCCTTCAGCGTCTCGCTGCCCGAATAGACGGCCCGCCCGTCGTCACTAAAGTTCACGTAAGTCTTGGATATCCGTCCGGGTGCACGGCGGTACTCGATATGGCCCGAAGCGCGGCCATAGACCTTGATGTCGATGTCATCGCTCTTCTTGGCATATTCCTTCACCACGGAAAGATCGGTGATGCCGTAGCCCACGCTGAGCGGAGTCGATGCTGCCGCGACCGGTGTATGCGGGTGATAGTCGGGCAGATAGACCACCTGGATGCGCTCCGAGCCTCCGCCCTCGCGCCCTTCCTGCCACATCGCCTTCTTGCCGCCCGGATGCCACGACATCGGCGAGCGATAGACCCATGCGGGATCGGTGCTCAGATCGACACCGGCATAGCCCGCTTGGCTCTTCGAGGCGGCGATATCGATCAGCGCCGGGCCGATGTTGCCGGGCCGCGCCCGCCGCACGCCGGTGACACTGTAGGTATAGGCGAACATGCTCAGCCCCATGTTGAGGCTGTCCGGATAGGGACGCGGCACCAGACCGAGGATCGCCGGATTGGACCCGAGCGAAAAACGCGTGGTCATGGTGATGCCGAGGCGTTCGTCGGGCGAGAAGATCGTCGTTTCGGTATAGCCGGGCGTATCGGTGATCGCCTCGCGCCTGCCGCTCGCGAGGTGCTGGACGACCGAATCCGGCGTGTCGCGGCGCACGGCGCCGACCACGGACAGGGCCTTGCCGCCATCGACGAACTGCTTCACTTCGCCGCCCAGGACAGGCTGGGGAAGCACACCGTCGGGATGGGCGGGGTCCGGCCTGAAAGGATCGATGCTGCTGACGATCGAGGGCTTTGCAATCACGTATCCGTCCCCCTTTCTTTCCAGTTCGCCGGTAAAGACCAGCGCGGAGTAATTCGCCAGCAGGGTCGTCCAGGCGACCGAACGGTTGTCGGGAGCGATGACCATTTCCGACCAGCGATGAGAGACATGATCGCCATCGGCGACTTCGGCGGGGTAGGCGACGGGCAGCAGTTTCGCGTCCGTGCAGGTTTCCAGCGGCGTCGTGCATTCCAGCACGAAGTCGCCCAGGAAAATCCGCTTGTTGTCGGGAAAGACCATGAAGCGGATGCCATTGTCCTTGGGACGCGCAGGAACCGTGCCCTCAAAGAAGGTGCGCAGGCCGGTGCCGTCGTCGTTCATCGTCGCGAGCTTCAGGTCGCGGCGGCTCGTTTCTTCATCCGCGGCATAGGAAACCAGAACCTTGCCCGAAGGCGTATATGTGGCGGAGCGGACAAGAAGGTCGGGATCGAAGGGAACCGTCTTCACTTCCACCCGGCCGATCCCGTCGGCGGACGCGGTAGCCTGATGTGCGACAGTGTTGCCGTTGCTGGCCGGTCCGACCGCGTTGGCACAGCCCGCATTCAGCAGGACGGTGGCGATGGAGGCGACAAACGTGATTGTGCGGGCTGGCTGCACAGTTCTCTCCCATTTGATGTACCGGCCCAAGGCGTAGCCGGCGATAGCGTTTCACGCTTTCAATGACGGCGCGCAGGTCGCCGGCAAGGCCAATTGCGTTACGCGGCGAAGGCGCTTACCAAACACGCGGAAATCCTCGCGTCGTCCGGTTCACGCTTCGCGAATTGGCATAAGGGGAGAGCTATTCTCATTCGGCGCATTTTGCTGGAACTATGGGCGATGCTGGTCCTGGCTCTCATCGTCGGCTTCATGGGGCCTTTCGGCACCTATGCCGACGGCGGGCTTGTCGATCGCATCACGCACTGGTGGTTGCTGCTGATGGGCGCGTACCTTCTGGTGCGCCCGGCCATTCTCGGCCTGCAGCGACTTTCCCGGGCAAGCGCCCTTCCGGCGACGGCCGTCATGTTCTGGGGCGTGGTCGTCGTTTCCGCACCGCTTGCGGTTATCTGGCGCAATATCGGCCGAACCGAATTCCGCGAACTGGACGGATACGCCGGGCTGCTGCCGTTTTCACTCCTGTGCGCGTTTGCGGTCCTCGGCGTCGCGCGCTGGGCCGAAAAGGCGGATAGCAGGCTGGCCGTTCAGCCGGATGGCGAAAGACAAGACGAACCGGCCCCGTCGCAAACGGCGACATCCGGCATCGAGAAACAGGAGACGCCCGAGTGCCTGCTGCTCGCCCGTCTGTCGCCCGGCTTCCAGGGGCCCGTCATCGCCCTGCAAAGCGAAGACCACTACGTCCGGGTGCACGGGCAAACCGACAGCGAGTTATTGCTGATCCGTCTGCGCGACGCCATTGCCGAAATGAATGGCATCGCCGGAGAACAGGTTCACCGCAGCTGGTGGGTCGCAGCCGAGGGCATCGAGAGGGCCGAACTTTCCGGCCGAAGCTGGACCATCGTGCTCACCAACGGAACGAGCGTACCGGTTGCCCGCGATTCGGTTTCGAGACTTCAGGCCAGTGGCCTGCTGCCCGGTGGCACCGCAGGCTGACCGGGCCGTGCGCCCTCCGCCTTACTCCCCGTCCGTCGCCAGCAGCAGAAACGACTTCGCGGTCTCCTCCAGCATCGCCGAATCCGGGGAGCCCGGCAGGATCTCGGCCAGCAGGTTGGTGTCCTTGAGCAGCATCTTCGCGCCGTGTTCGAACATGCGCGGCTCGGGAATGCGGGCGTAGACTTCGAAGCCGAAGCTCTTGCCCGAACTCGCGTTGACCAGTTCGGCGAGCGCCTTGCGGTCTACGCCGAGCGCCTCGCCGGCCTGCAGCGCAGCTTGCGCAAGGCCCATGTTCGCGGCCATCAGCGAGTTGTTGACGATCTTCGCCTTCTGTCCGGCGCCGGCCTCGCCCAACAGGACGATCAGCTTGCCGAAGCTTTCGAACACCGGCCTCGCCTGATCGAAGGCCGCCTGCGATCCGCCGCACATCACCGTCATCGTGCCCGCCTCGGCACCCGGCGCGCCGCCGCTGACCGGGGCGTCCATCATCGCCACGTCATGCTCGGCGCAGAGCGTCTCCACCTTGGCGGCGGTCTCGGGCAGGATCGTCGAATGCAGTGCCAGCAGGCTGCCGGGCTTCATCGCCGGCACCAGACGACCGCAGATTTCCAGCACGTCGGCATCGTTCACCACGCACAGGCCGACGTGATCGCAGGCCGCGCCGAGCGCCTCGACGCTCTCCGCCACGTCCGCGCCCTTCTCGGCGAATTCGACCGTCGCTTCCGGACGCCGCGCCCAGACGGTGAGCGGAAAGCGCAGCAGCATGCGATGCGCCATCGGCCCGCCCTGGCTGCCGATGCCGATAAAACCCGTCTTGATGGCCATGTGCGTCTCTCCGTTCGATCCTGCTTGTCGATTCCATCGAAGCGGCAACCCGGCCCCGTGTCCAGCCGTTGTCCCCAAAGAACAGACCGGCCGGCCATGCCATCGTCCGGGCGACGCGGGACCGATCCGGCCATTTGCGGCACTCCGGGGACTGGCATGGACATGGTGCACTTCACTTCTTATGTTGCCCGCACGCGTAATAATTTAACAACGAGGATGTCATGGCTTCTGCAGCTTTTCCTGCCGCCGACGACAAGCAAACGCTCTCCCGCCTGCTCACAGCCGTGATCGGCGCGGAGCCTGCCCAGGACGCACTCTCCACCCTCGCCATCGCGCCAGAATTGCTGGGTGAAAGCGACCGCCCGAACCGCGCGCAGGTGGCCATGGCGCTCAATGCCGCGCTGTTCATGGACCTGCTGGAGCGGGTGCCGACCGCCGCGCGCTATGTGGAAGACGTGCGCAAGACCGGCGAGCCCATCGTCTTCGATCACGGCGCGCTGCGCACGATCGACGGCCCCTGCGGCGAGCTACCGGTCGGCCACAAGGCTTTCGCACGCTTCCTCGAACCGCTGGGCTACGAAGTGGGCGGCCTCTACCCGCTCCCCGCGCTCAGGATGACCGGGCGCGCCTTCGTCCATCGCGACCTGCCCGAGATGATCCCGCAGTTCTTCGTGTCCGAACTTCACGTGCGCGAACTGCCCGAAGCCGCGCAGGGCCATGCCGAGAAGATCTTCGGCGAGTCGCAAGACCCGCTGGGCGAAGCCGAATGGCAGGCGCTCGAGGCAATCTCGCGCGATGGCACCTGCTCGATGGACGAGGCCGCAACCATCGTGAAAGGCGGGCTGTCCGCCTTCAATCGCCAGCATCGGGTGCCCGCGCTGCAGGACTACCGCGCGTTGCTCGAACACAGCAAGGAAGGCGCGTGGATTGCGACCGAGGGCAATGCCTTCAACCACGCGACGACGCGCGTTGCCGATGTCGTGGCGCTGGCCGAGGACCTCAAGGCGCAGGGCTTCCCGATGAAGCCCGCGGTCGAAGTGTCGCAGAACGGCCGCGTGCGCCAGACCGCCATTCTCGCCGACAAGGTACGCCGCGCCTTTCGCATGCCCGACGGCGCCGAAACCGAGCTGGACGTGCCCGGCTCCTTCTATGAATTCATCACCCGCGATACCGATCCGGACAGCGGCCTGCTCGACCTGACGTTCGACAGCGGCAACGCCACCGGCATCTTCGCAGTGACAAGGGACAAATGATCATGCTCCAATCCTTCGATCCCGCTACCGGCGATCTCGTCTGGGAAGGCGAGACCGCCGGCCCCGAGGCCGTCACCGCCGCACTGCAGAATGCACGCAAGGCCTTCCCCGCATGGGCCGCCCTGCCCGTCGGGGCGCGTGTGGAGGCGGTGCAGCGCTTCAAGGCCGCACTCGAAGCCCGCAAGGACGCGCTGGGCGAAACGATCTCGCGCGAGACCGGCAAACCGCGCTGGGAGGGCCTCGCCGAAGCCGGATCGATGATCGGCAAGGTCGGCATTTCGATCACCGCGCAGGCCGAACGCGCGGGCGAGAAACGCTCCGACATGCCCTTCGGCCAGGCCGTGCTGCGACACCGTCCGCACGGGGTGATGGCGGTGCTCGGCCCGTTCAACTTCCCCGGCCACCTGCCCAACGGCCACATCGTCCCCGCCCTGCTTGCGGGCAACACGGTGGTATTCAAGCCCTCCGAAATGACCCCCGCCACCGGCGCGGCCATGGCCGAATGCTGGGCCGAGGCGGGTCTGCCCGAGGGCGTGTTCCAGATCCTGCAGGGCGGACGCGAGACCGGCGAAGCGCTGCTCTCCGGCGACATCGACGGGCTGCTCTTCACCGGCTCGGCCAAGGCGGGGGCGCACTTCCGGCACATGTTCGCCGACCGCCCCGACGTGATCCTCGCGCTCGAACTCGGCGGCAACAACCCGCTGATCGCATGGGACGGCGACGTGGAAGAGGCCGCCTCGGTGGTCGTCCAGTCCGCGTTCGTCACCACCGGTCAGCGCTGCTCCTGCGCGCGCCGCCTGATCGTGCCGGACAATGAATTCGGCACCGCACTGGTCGAGGCCGTCGATGCGCTCGCCGGCAAGCTGGTGATCGGCGCGTGGGACGAGACGCCCGAACCCTACATGGGCCCGCTGATCTCCGAGGCCGCCGCAGCCGGCGCCAAGGCGCAGGTCGAAGCCCTGATCGGCCACGGCGCCAAGGTAATCCGCCCGTTCACCGGGATCGAGGGCCGCAGCGGCGCCTTCGTCACCCCCGCGATCCTCGACGTGACCGGCGTGGGCGTGCCCGACGAGGAGATCTTCGCCCCGGTCCTGCAGGTCCGCCGCGTCGGCGACTTCGATGCCGCGCTGGCCGCCGCCAACCACACCCGTTTCGGTCTCTCCGCCGGCCTGATCAGCGCCGACGATGCCTTGTGGGAGCGCTTCATCCACGAATGCCGCGCCGGCGTCGTCAACCGCAACCGCCCGACCACCGGCGCCGCCGGATCGATGCCCTTCGGCGGGCTCGGCGACAGCGGCAACCACCGCCCGAGCGCCTACTACGCCGCCGACTACTGCGCCTATCCGGTCGCCAGCTTCGAAGCGGCGAGCGCGGAAGGCAACTCGGGCGCTCTGGCCGGGAAGCTGCGCCCATGAGCGGCCTGACCAAAGACGAGAGCGACCTGCTCGCCCCGGTCGAGCGCGGGCCGATCCTCGAACGCACGCTTGAATGGGCGGCGATCAACAGCGGCACCGCCAATCTCGATGGCGTCGCGGCGATGGCCGACAAGCTGGCAGACGCCTTTGCCGCGCTGCCGGGCGGCGTGCGGCTGGTCGATCCCGCCCCGGTCGAGAAAGTCGACGACGAAGGCCGCATGCGCGCAGTCGCGCATGGTCGCCATCTCGTCGTCTCGGTGCGCCCCGAGGCCGAGCGCCGCGTGATCCTCACCGGCCACATGGACACGGTCTACGCCAAGGATCACCCCTTCCAGACCTGCGACTGGCTCGACGACGACACGCTCCACGGCCCCGGCACCGCCGACATGAAGGGCGGCCTCTCGCTGATGCTCGAAGGGCTGCTCACTTACGAGCGCGGCAATCCGACGCTCGGCTACGACGTGATGATCAACAGCGACGAGGAGACCGGCTCGCTGTCCTCCGCCGCGCTGATTGCCGAACTGGCGCAGGGCAAGCTGGCGGCGCTGACCTACGAGCCCGGCCTGCCCGACGGCTCGATGGCCCGCGCCCGCCCCGGTTCGGGCAACTATGCTGCGGTGATCCACGGCCGCTCCGCCCATGCCGGGCGCAATCCCGAGGATGGCCGCAATGCCGTCGTCGCCGCAGGCGACCTCGCGCTGCGCCTCGCCGCGGGGCGGCAGGACGGGCTTTCGGTAAACCCCGCGCGGATCGAGGGCGGGGCGCCCAACAACACCGTGCCCGACCTTGCCATCCTCCACTTCAACCTGCGCCCGCGCACGCCCGAACTGGGCCAGATCGCGCGCAAGCTGATCGACGAGGCAATCGCCGCCGTCGCCGTGGAGCACGACGTCTCGATCCACCTCACCGGCCGCGTCTCGCGCCCGCCCAAGCCGATCGGCGAGAAGACCGAAGCGCTGTTCGGCCTCGTCTCCAAGGCCGCGACCGATCTTGGCCAGACGATGACGTGGAAGGACACCGGCGGCGTGTGCGACGGCAACAACATCGCGGCCTGCGGCGTGCCCGTGCTCGACACGATGGGCGCGCTCGGCGGCGCGATCCACTCGCCCGACGAATTCATGCTCGCCAGCTCGCTGGAGGCCCGCGCGCGGCTGACGGCTCTGGTCATGCACCGGTTGGACAAGGGCGGGCTTCGCGTATGACGGTTCACGCGGAAGCGCGGAGACGCGGAGACGTCATCTTGCGCCGCAGGCGCTTTCCAACTGCTCCCAACGCTGCGCCAATCGCCGGGTTGTTAGTGGAGAGCGGCTTCGCCGCAAACACGACACCCTCGCGCCTCTGCGCCTTTGCGCGAAATTCCTCTTCCCTTCTCCGCGTCTCCGCGCCTCCGCGTGAGTCCACCAGACATAAACCCGCTATCATCCCACCACTCTGCGTGGCACGGTCCCCCCACCCCAGCCCCGGAGCACAGGCATGACCTTCATCCTCAGACCCGCCCGCGAAAAGGACCTCGAAGCGCTCTACCGCATGGCCAAGGGCACCGGCGGCGGCTTCACCAATCTCCCGCCCGACAAGCCGACGCTGAAGGCCAAGCTGGAACGCGCCGCCAACGCCTTCGCCCGCGAGGAGGACACGCTGGGCGACGACATGTTCGTCTTCATCCTCGAGGATACCGAGACCGGGAAAGTGCGCGGCACCTGCCAGATCTTCTCGCAGGTGGGCACCGAACTGCCGTTCTATTCCTACCGCATCGGCCGCATCACCCAGCATTCCAAGGAACTCGACCGTACCTTCCGCGCCGAGATGCTGACGCTGTGCACCGATCTCGACGGATCGAGCGAAGTGGGCGGCCTCTATCTCGACCCCACCGAGCGCTCCTCGGGCGTGGGCAAGCTGCTCGCGCGCAGCCGCTACCTGTTCATCCGCGCCCACCGCGCCAAGTTCGCCGACCGCACCCTGGCCGAACTGCGCGGCGCCATCGACGATGCGGGCAACTCGCCGTTCTGGGACGGCCTCGCCGGCCGCTTCTTCGACATGAGCTTTCGCGACGCCGACGAGTTCAACGCGCGCCACGGCAACCAGTTCATTGCCGACCTCATGCCCAAGCACCCGATCTACACCGCGCTGCTCTCCGAAGGCGCGCGGCAGGTCATGGGCCAGCCGCACTACTCGGGCCGCCCGGCGATGCGCATGCTCGAAAACGAAGGCTTCCGCTTCCAGAACTACGTCGACATCTTCGACGGCGGCCCCTCGATGATGGCCGACACCGACCGCATCCGCACCATACAGGTCGCACAGGATGCAAAGATCACCGCGCTCACCGTGCCCGAGGACGACGGCCCGACGCACATCGTCTCCTGCGGCCGCCTGGCCCAGTTCCGCGCCTGCATCGGCCAGCTGACCGAGACGGCGGAGGGCGTGACGCTGGACGAGGAAACCGCGGCGGCCATGGGTGTGGGCGTGGGCGACACGGTGACGTACGCGCCGGCGTAAAGCGTCAATTCTGACACGTCCCGTTTTCGTCATCCCCGCGCAGGCGGGGATCCAGTCAACGCTCCGGTGCCGCCATGCATCGCCACAAGCTGGATTCCCGCCTGCGCGGGAATGACGAGGGTGACGTTCGAAACTTTCCTACACCCCCACCCTTCAGTAAATTCCCCGCGATGAGCCCTGTCCACTGCCTCCCCTCCGCGCCGCTCCCGCGCAAAGTGACACATCCACCCCAAGGTGACACGCTTTCCCCTAGACCGTGTCACCCGTGTAAACCTGTCACCTTGTGACGCCCCTCTCCGCCGCCTAGAACCTGCTCCATGATCACTGAAATCAACTTCGACGGCATCGTCGGTCCCAGCCACAACTACGCCGGGCTCAGCCTCGGCAACCTCGCCTCGACGCGCAATCTGGGGAAGGTTTCGCGGCCGCGCGATGCGGCGTTGCAGGGGCTGGCGAAGATGCGCGCCAATCTGGAGCGGGGGCTGCCGCAGGGTTTCTTCCTGCCGCAGCGGCGGCCCGATGAGGGCTGGTTGCAGCAGCTCGGCACGACGATGGCCGATGCCAGCGCGGCGCTGCGGGCCAATGCCATGTCGGCCTCCTCGATGTGGGCCGCCAATGCCGCGACCGTCTCGCCTGCGGCGGACACCGCCGACGGGCGCTGCCACCTCACCGTCGCCAACCTCGTGACGATGCCCCACCGCAGCCACGAATGGCGCGAGACGCTGGCGCAGTTGCAGCTCGCCTTCGCCGATCACGCGCACTTCGCGGTCCACGCGCCGGTGCCCGCCCCCTTCGGCGACGAGGGCGCGGCCAACCACATGCGGCTGTGCGCCGGCCACGATGCGCCGGGCGTCGAGGTCTTCGTCTATGGCGAGGCCGGCGGCCCCTACCCCGCCCGCCAGCACCGCGAGGCCAGCGAGGCGATTGCCCGCATCCACGGGCTCGACCCGGCGCGCACGATCTTCGCCCGCCAGTCCGACGCGGCGATTGCCGCCGGCGCCTTTCACAACGACGTCGTCGCCGTCGCCAACGAGCGGGTGCTGTTCACCCACGAACTGGCCTTCGCCGACCGCGAGGGCTTCTACGCCGAGCTGCGCGAAAAGCTGCCCGAGGTGGAGATCGTCGAAGTGCCGGCGAGTGCGGTCAGTCTGGCCGACGCAATCACCTCGTACCTGTTCAACGCGCAGCTGGTGACGCTGCCGTCCGGAGAGCCCGCGCTGGTGCTGCCCGGGGAGGCGCAGGAGAACGGCCCGGTGTGGAACTGGCTGCAGGCGCACGTCGCCGGCAACGGCCCGATCCGCCACCTCTTCGTCCACGACTTGCGCGAGTCCATGGCCAACGGCGGCGGTCCCGCCTGCCTGCGCCTGCGCGTGGTAGCCGATCCCGAAACCGTCGACCCGCGCTTCATGGCGACGCCCGAAAAGCTGGACCGGATCGAGGCGCTGGTGCGCGAACACTGGCCGGAGGAAGTGGCGGTCGAGGATCTGGGCAACCCGGCCCTGTGGCGTCAGGTTGTGGCTGCGCGCGCGGCGCTGTGTGTGGAACTGGATTTGCGCGAGCTGGACCGGGAGTTTTTCTAGGGAAAGGGAGGAAAGCCGCCTTAACAAGATCCGCTCACCCTGAGCTTGTCGAAGGGTGTTGGCACCAGCGCTGCGCCAACGTCCTTCGACAAGCTCAGGACGAGCGGGCTTGGATTCACTGTCGCAGCGGCCTCAATCCCGCACCGCGCCCGAAAGCTCGATCAGTTCCTCGGTGATCTGCTCCTGCCGCAGGCGGCGCGAGGTGGCGGTCAGTTCGTCGAGCTTGCGGGCGACGTTCTCGCGCGCGGCGATCATCGCGCGCATGCGGGCGTCGTTTTCCGATGCGTAGGACAGCGTCAGCGCCTCGCACAGTTCGGCGAAGACATATTCGTCGGTGAGGCGCGCCAGCAGCACGGCGGCGGGCAAGTGGATGAGCGGCGGCTGGGCGAGATTGGCGGGCGGAAAACGGTCGAAGTCGAACGGGATCAGGGTCTGCCGGACCACCGAATAGGGCGCGGCATGGGCCTCGTCCGGGCGCGCGCTGACGATCACCACGCGGCTCACCGTTCCGGCCTGCAGGCGCGCGAAAAGCCGGTCGCCGAGGCGGTTGGCGAGCGCGGAGAGCTGATCGGCATGGCCCGCCATGGCAAGGCAGTCCACCGGCTCCAGCCCGCGTTCGCGCGCGGCGGCGACGCCCCGGCTGCCGACCATGAGAAGGTCGGTGCGCTCTGCTCCGAAGGAGTCGCCCAGTGCCTGCACCTCGCCGAGAACATGGGTGTTGAAGGCGCCGACGAAGCCCTGCTCGGCGCAGAGGGCCAGGATCAGCAGCCGCCCCGCCTCGCCGCCATCGGCTGACGGATCGGCCCCGCCAGCACGGTAGAGCGCGAGAGCCTGCGCGATCGCGGTGCCGATCGTCTCGGCATATTCGCGGATACCGGCAAGTCGCGCATTCGCCTCGCGGCTGCGCACCGCCGCGATACCCCGCATGGCCGAGATCACCGAGGAGAGCTGGCGGACGCTGTCGATCCGGTCCTCGACGTCGCTCAGCCGTTCAGCCATGGTCCGATTCCGCCGCGCGCCCGATCAGTGAGCGGAGCAGCTCGACAAGCCGCTCCAGCGCCGCGTCGTCGAGCTTCTGGTTGGCCTCGATTGCCGCAACCAGATCGTCGGCAGAGGCCTCGAGCACAGAGCCGATCCGAGGGCGCAGCTCCGCGATAGCCTCGGGCTCTATCGTATCTAAGACTCCGGCATTGAGCGCGGCGAGCAAGGCCACCTGATCGGCCTGCCGCATCGGGCTGAAGCGGGTCTGGGCGAGCACCGCGCGGATACGCTCGCCCCGCGTCAGCGTCGCCTTGAAGCGCGGATCGGAGACCCCGCCGAGCCGGGTGAACATCTCCAGTTCGAGGAACTGCGCGTAATCGAGCCGGATCCGCCCCGACACCTGCCGCAGCGCCCGCTTCTGCGCCTTGCCGCCGACGCGGCTTACCGAGAGACCGACATCGACCGCGGGCCGCTGGTTCGCCGCGAACAGGCGGCTGTCGAGCACGATCTGCCCGTCGGTGATCGAAATCAGGTTGGTGGGGATATAGGCCGAGAGGTTGCCTGCATCGGTCTCGGCAATCGGCAGCGCGGTGAGCGATCCGCCGCCCAGCTCGGGCGAAAGCCGCGCGGCGCGTTCGAGCAGGCGGGCGTGGAGGTAGAAGATGTCCCCCGGATAGGCCTCGCGCCCCGGCGGCTCGCGGGTGAGCAGCGCCAGTTCGCGGTGGGTGGCGGCATGACGGGTGAGATCGTCGATCACGATCAGCGCATGCTGCCCCTTGTCGCGGAAATACTCGGCCATGGTGAAGCCCGCGAAAGGCGCGAGCCATTGCAGGCCGGAGGCTTCGGCGGCCGAGGCGACGACGAAGATACAGCGCTCCGGCGCGCCGTGCGTGCGCACCGCCTCGATGGCGCGGTCGATCGCGCTCGCCCGCTGCCCCACCGCGACATAGACGCAGACCATGTCGGAATGCTTCTGGTTGATGATCGCATCGAGCGCGACCGAGGTCTTGCCGGTGGCCCGGTCGCCGATGATCAGCTCGCGCTGCCCGCGCCCGAGCGCAAAGAGCGCATCGACCACCAGAACGCCGGTCTCGACCGGGCTGGACACCAGATCGCGCTCGATGATCGCCGGGGCCGGCCGCTCGACCGGAAGGGTATCGGTTTCGGTGATCGGCGGCCCGTCGTCGAGCGGACGGCCCAGCGGATCGACCACGCGACCAAGCAGCCCCTCGCCCACCGGCACGCGCACGACCTCTCCGGTGCCGGAAACGCGCATGCCCGCCTCGATCTGCGCCGCGTCGTCGAGCAGGACGGCGCTGATGCTGTCGGCATCGAGCGTAAGCGCCAGGCCCATCTCGCCGCCCTCGAAGCGGAGCTGTTCGTTGAGGCGCACATCGGGAAGCCCGGAGATGCGGGCGATGCCGTCGGCCATTTCCTCGACCACGCCGAAAGTCTCGGCACGGGGCGTGAGATCGGCGGATTGCAGCCGCTTGCGGCCGCGCTCCAGCCAGCGCTCGCCAAGATCGGCGGAAAAGGCCCGATCACTCGTCACGGGCATCGAGCCTCGCGGTCACGCGGTCGAGATCGGCGCGCAGGTTGACATCGAGCACGGCCATCCCTCCGCTCAGCCGCAAGCCCGCGATCAACGCTGGATCGGTATCGAACGCCAACACAGGCTCATGGCCGAGCGCCCGGCCCAGAGCGTCACGCACGTCCTGCTGCTCCGCCTCGTCGAGCGCGCGGGCGCTGACAAGCGTGGCGGGTGCTGCTTCGGTCGCCAGCTTCTCCCGTGTCGCTTCGGGAAGTGCGGCCAAGGCGCGGTCCAGCTCGGGCAGGAACGATGCCAGCGGCAGCTTCGCCGCGGGGCCTTCGAGCAGCCGGGCCGCCATGTCCGCCGCCAGCGCATTGGCCTGACGGGCAAGCTGCGCCTCGGCCTGACCGCGCGCGTGGTCCAATGCCGCCTCGGCCTCGGCGCGTTCGCGGCGGGCTTCCTCATGGGCGGCCTCGATCAGCTTGGCGCGCTGCGCCTCGGCCTCCTTGCGCGCGGCTTCCAGCGCCTCCTGCCGCGAGGCCGCCACGCGCTGGCGCTCGGCCTCGGCTTCCTTCGTCGCCACTTCGGCCTTTTCCTGTGCGGCTCTGGCGGCATCGAGCATTTCGTTGGCCGCCGCCCGGCGCTCAGCCACGACCTTGGTCATGGGGCGAAAGAAGAACCGCCCCAGCAGCCAGAGCAGCACCACCAGGTTGATGGTCTGCAGGCCGATGGTCCACCAGTCGATGCGCATGAACGGCGCGCTCCTGCGCTTACTTCACGAAAGGATTGGCGAAGAGCACCAGCAGCGCGACCACGAGGCAGTAGATCGCCATGGTCTCGATCATCGCCAGACCGACGAAGAGCGTGCGCGAGATCGTCCCGGCCGATTCCGGCTGGCGGGCAATGGCATCGAGCGCGGCGGCGACGGCCCGCCCCTCGCCCAGCCCCGGCCCCAGCGCGCCGAAGGACACGGCGATCGCCGCCGAAAGAATGCTGATTTCCTCAACTGTCATGAAGCGCTCCGTTCCTGCGAAGCGGCGTCGCGGCCCTCACTGACCGCGGCGCCGATAAAGACGCAGCCAAGAATGGCGAAGATATAGGCCTGAACTGCGCCGGTCAGCAAATCGAGCGCCATCAATGGGATGGGCACGAGCAGACCGGCCAGCGAGAGCATGATGCCGATCACGAACACCCCGCTCATCACATTGCCGAACAGGCGGATAATGAGGCTGAAAGTGCGCGTGATCTGCTCGACGAGGTTGAGCGGGATCATGATCCAGGTGGGCTCGGCAAAGGTCTTGAGATAGCCGACGAAGCCGTTCGAGCGCACGCCGTGATACAGCGTGGCCGCGAAGACGAGCAGCGCCAGCGCGGCGTCGGTTTCGAGATGCGCCGTGGGCGGTTCCACGCCCGGCAGCATGCCCGACCAGTTGGCGATGAGCACGAAAAGGAAGATCGTGCCGATCAGAACCCGATAGGGCGCCGGGTCCGATTGCACGACGTCCTCGATCTGGTTGTCGAGCGCGCCGGTGATCAGTTCCATCACCGCCTGCGTGCGCCCCGGCCTTTGCTTCAAGCGGCGGGAGAGCAGGATCGAAAACAGCACCATCACCGCCATGATGACCCATGTCGCCACGACCGGCTGGGTAATCGGCACCGGCCCGACATGGAACAGGGGTTCGACGACCAGCGGTGATTTCACGGTTCCCTCCGCGACCGACGCAGAACCACAGCCCGGGCGGCCACGATGCCCAGCGCGCCTGCCAGCAGCGGCATGGCGCCGAGCTGGACCAGCCCGATAAGCGCCGCGACCATCACCGCCATGCGCAGGAAATGCAGGGCCAGTGCGCGTGTCGTGCGGCCCGCCAGATAATCCTCGCTCACAGAGGCCAGCGTGCCGAAGTGGACGAGCCCCAGCACGAAGCCGCCGACCAGCGCGCCGATCACTTCAAGCCACACGAGAGGTTCGGGAACAGTCACAGCTTTCGATGCATCCAACGCCAGGCCAATGTGAAACCGATCGCCGCCCCTATCATCAGGGCCGGCGCGGAAAAGAAAATTCCGGTGTCGAAACGATGGTCGAGCCAGCGCCCCGCAGCCAGCAGGGCGAGCATCGGCAGCACCACCATCCAGCCCAGCACACCGATCTGCGCAAAGCGCGTGCCGAGCGAGGGCTCGGGATCGGCGCGTCCTGCGCGGTCGCGCTCGGACGCCTGCCGCGCGGCTTTGGCCATGGGATCGTGATCGCGTGTCATCCCTCCTGCTCCGCCAGGATTTCGCTCAGGCCATCGTCGCCATCGCGCATGAGGTACCGCATGAGCTGCCGCACCGCGCGGGCATGGGTCTGCGCCTGCTTGACGCGGGCACAACGCTCGGCGTCTTCCTCACTGGCACGGGCCGCCTCGATTTCGGCTTCCAGCGCGTGGAGATCGTCGCCGAGCAGGGCCTTGCGGCAGGCAATGGCAACATGTTCCCCGCCGCTCACGGTCAACACGCCGCTGCGTACGGCGCAGTAGTGGACGGCCCCTTGATCGTCTTCCCAGCGCACCAGCGAGGATGGCAGCACCGTCAGCATGTCGGCGTGGCCGGGCAGCAGACCGAAGCTGCCGGATTCGTCCATGGCCCGCACCTTGCGCACCATACCGTCGACCACTGAGGTCTCGGGCGTGGCGATGGTGAGGTGCAGCGTCCGGATCATGCCGTCTGCTTCCCGGCAGCGGCCTGTTCCTTGGCGCGCGCTTCCTCCAGCGTGCCGACCATGAACAGCGAACTCTCGCGCCAGTCGTCGCATTCGCCATCGAGAATGGCGCGGCAACCGGCGATGGTATCTTCCGGCTTCACCGTCTTGCCCGGCGTGCCGGTGAAAGCCTCGGTCACATTGAACGGCTGGGTCAGGAAGCGCTGCAAGCGCCGGGCACGCTCGACGATGCGGCGGTCGTCGGAGCCAAGTTCCTCGATCCCCAGCAGCGAGACGACATCCTGCAGCTCGCGATAGTGCTCGATGGTCTGCCGCACTTCAGTGGCGACCTTCACATGCTCCTCGCCCAGAATGTCGGGATCGAGCAGAACCGAGGTCGAGGCGATGGGGTCGATGGCGGGATACATGCCCTCGGCCGCCATCGAGCGCGACAGGACGATCATCGAATCGACGTGGCCGGCGATGGTGGTCACGGCGGGATCGGTGAAATCGTCGGCGGGCACATAGACCGCCTGAATCGCCGTGATCGCCGCGCCGCCGACCGAGGCGATGCGCTCCTGCAGGCCCGCGACTTCGCTCGCCAGCGTCGGCTGATAGCCCACTCGCGAGGGGAGACGGCCGAGCAGGCCGGAAACCTCGGCGCCCGCCTGAACGAAGCGGAAAATGTTGTCCATCAGCAGCAGGACGTTCTGGTGCTTCTGGTCGCGGAAGTATTCGGCGATGGTCAGCGCCGTCATCGGCACGCGCCAGCGCGCGCCCGGCGGTTCGTTCATCTGGCCGTAGACCAGCACGGTACGCTCGAGCACGCCCGACTCGGTCATGTCGAGCAGCATCTCGTGCCCCTCGCGCGACCGCTCGCCCACGCCCGCGAAGACGGAAATGCCCTGATAGCCGGTGACCATGGCCTGAATCAGTTCCATCACCAGCACCGTCTTGCCGACGCCCGCGCCGCCGAACATCGCCGCCTTGCCGCCGCGCGAGAGCGGGGTGAGCAGGTCGATCACCTTGATGCCGGTGGTGAAGGTATCGATCACGCCCGACTGTTCGGACAAGGCCGGCGGCGCGCGGTGGATCGGCCAGCGGGGCACGTCGTCCGGCAGCGGCTCGCCCTTGTCGCCGAGCGCGCCGGAAACGGTCAGCAGGCGGCCCAGCACCGCATCGCCCACGGGAGTCGTCAGCGGCTGACCCATGCTGCGAGCAGTGTCGCCGCGGCGCAGGCCCGCCGTCGGCTCCAGCGCAATGGCACGCACGGTTCGGGTATCGAGGTGGGCCTGAACTTCGGCGAGAATGGCGGTGCCGTCACGCTCGGCAATCGTCACGGCTTCGTCGATGGCGGGCAGCTCACCTTCCGCGAACACGACATCGACCACGGCACCGCGGACAGCCGCCACGGTCCCTTCGGAATGCACTTGTTCGCGTTCTGGCTGACCCACGGGCATTTCCTGTCGTCGCAAGGGGATGGTCGGCCGTACGCGCCGCCATGTCAACGGTTCGGGTTGCATCTTTCGCATCCGTCAGTGACCGTATTTGGTCATTGGTCCGGGTTGAAATTCCTGCGCAGGCATGCCCTTAAGGCAGCCATGCCCAATTCCCCCCGTAAAACGCCGCTGCGCCGCCTTTTCCTGAGTCTGGGCGCAGCCGCGCTGAGCCTTGCGGCCGTCAGCACCGGCAGCCCGCTTGCCGCACAGCCCCACGCGGAAACCGCCAGTGCGGACAAGCAATCCGGCTTTGCCCAGCACGCCATGGTCGCCGCCGCCAATCCGCTGGCAACGAAGGTCGGTGTCGACGTGCTGAAGAAAGGCGGCTCGGCGGTGGACGCCGCGGTTGCCATTCAGGCGGTTCTCGGGCTGGTCGAACCGCAAAGCTCCGGCCTCGGCGGCGGCGCCTTCATGGTCTACTACGATGCCGGGACCGGGAAGGTCACCGCCTACAACGGACGCGAAAAGGCGCCGATGGGGGCGACCGACAAGCTGTTCCTCGGTGACGACGGCAAGCCCCTGCCCTTCTTCGACGCGGTGCTGGGTGGCATTTCCACCGGCGTGCCGGGCGCTGTCGCGATGCTCGACATGGCGCACCACGACCACGGCCGCCTGCCCTGGGCCGATCTGCTCGAGCCTGCCGAGAAGATGGCCGAGGACGGCTTCATCGTCAGCCCGCGCCTTGCCGGGATGATTCGCATCAAGCAGGCGCCGCAGCCCTCCGCGCCCGATGCCAAGCGCTATTTCACCAAGCCGGACGGCACGCCCTATGCCGCCGGGGACCTTCTCAAGAACCCGGCCTATGCACAGACGCTGAAGCGCATCGGCAAGTTCGGGGCATCGGGGCTACTGACCGGCCCGGTCGCTTTGGACATCGTCAACCGCGTCCACGAAGGTCCGCGTCCCAGCACGCTGACGCTGGCCGACCTGGCCTCCTATCGCCCCGTCAAGAGCGAGGCGCTGTGCAAGCCCTACCGCGTCTATCTCGTCTGCACCCCGCCGGCACCCTCGGGCGGCCCCGGCCTGCAGATCGCACTCGGCATTCTCAACCAGACCGACATCGGCGAGCGAAGCGCCGAGGACGAAAAAGCGTGGTTTGAATTCGCGCAGGCCAGCCGCCTCGCCTATGCCGACCGCGACCGCTACATCGGCGATCCGGATTTCGTGGACGTGCCGATCAAGGGCCTGCTCGATCCGGACTATCTCGAAAAGCGTGCCGAGTTGATCGGCGAAAAGGCCGGGCCGGTAACGTTCGGCATCCCGGACGGCGCACCGCAGGTCGGGCCGGACGCCACCGCCGAGCCGGGCGGTACCAGCCACTTCGTGATCGTCGACGCGCAGGGCAATGTCGTGTCGATGACGACGACGGTGGAGAGCATCTTCGGCTCGGGCCGGATGGTCGACGGGTTCTTCCTCAACAACCAGCTTACCGACTTCTCGTTCTCCCCCGCAAACAAGGACGGTACGCCGGCAGCCAATGCCCCCGCCCCCGGCAAGCGCCCCCGCTCGAGCATGGCGCCCGCGATCGTGCTGACCCGCGACGGGAAATTCTACGCAGCTGCCGGATCGCCGGGCGGCAGTTCGATCCAGGCCTACAACCTCAAGGCGCTGGTCGCGCTGCTCGACTGGAACATGACCCCGCAGGACGCCGTTTCGCTGCCCAACCTCGTGGCCCGCGGCGATCGATACAGCGCCGATCCCTTCCCCGAGCCGATCATGCAGGGCCTCGCTGCACGCGACATGCCCTTGTCGACCGCGCGCGGCGAGAGCTCGGGTCTGCAAGCGATCATCGTCAAGGACGGCGGCTACGAAGGCGGCGCCGATCCCCGCCGCGAGGGACGCGCCCGCGGCTTCTGAACCGCGGACACGTCCTCTCCCAGATCAGAAGCTGACGCCGACAGTGCCGCGCACCGTGCGCGGGGCGCTGTAAATCCCCTGCGCCCACTGCAGGCTCTGCCAGTACTTGGCATTGCCGACGTTATCGACGTTGACCGCAAGCGAGAGGTTCCGGGTCAGCTGATAGCGCGCCATGAGGTCCACCACGGCATAGGCATCCTGATAGGCATCGCCATTGGTGATGCGGCTCTGGTAGCGCGCCGATGCACCCAGACGCAGCGCCTCGAACGACGGCGGCGAATAGACCGCGCTGAACCGGATCGTGTGATTGGGAATGAAGGTTCGCGCGTCGTTGCCGTCATCGTCCTCCACATCGACGTAGGCATAGCCGCCGGTCACCTGCAGGCCGGGCAGCATCTCGCCCGCGACATCGACCTCGACGCCGCGCGAGCTGTTGTTGACGCCCCGGTAGAAGTCCTTGCCGGTCACCGTGCTGAACCCGGCATATTCGGCCACGCCATCCTGCTCGGTCTTGAACACGGCAACGCTCGCCGTGAGCTTTCCGCCGTTCCATTCACCCTTGAGCCCGGCCTCGTAGGTCTTGCCGTCGACCGGATCGAGAATGCGGCCTTGCTCATCGGCCTCGACCTGCGGATTGAAGATCGTCGAGAAGCTCGCGTACGCCGTCAGATGCCTTGTCACATCGAAGGTCAGACCCGCGAAGGGCGTGAACGCGGTCTTCTCGAAGAGGTTTTCCACGCCATACGAGACACCCGACCGCTCCATCCGCGTGACGGTGCCGCCCAGCATGAGCTTGAGCGGATCGGCGAGCGATAGCCGCACCAGGCCGTAGGCGCCGTAGATCTTGGTCTTGAAGTCGGCCTCGAGCGAATAGTCTCCGAAGTCCGGATAGGGGAACTGGCCGCCGAACGCCTGTTCGGGCGTCAGCGGAAGGTTGGTCTGCGCCGGCGCGGTGGCTTCGGATTCGAGAATGCGCGCCTCGCCATAGTTTGCGCCCAGAACCACATCGTGTTCCCGCCCAGCGACCTTCAGCTTGCCGCTGAGGTGGGCATCGACCGTCGTCTGACGATCCACATCGACGTAAGCACCCGGCCACGAATAGAGCCCTGCCCCGGTTTCGGGATCCTGCGCGCCGTAGAGATAGAACAGCTTGGCATCCTGATCGCGCGCGCGGCGCAGCACGGAGATCTTGCCCTGCCAGCCGCCGCCGAAGTCATGCGTGATATCGCCGAACAAGTCCCGGTCGATCGTTTCCCAGCGCGACCAGGGCTGCGCCGTCGTGGTCGAGCGGTCGTAGGTCAGCATGTTGCCCTCGGCGTCCACGAAGGGGACACCGCCCCAGGTAACGCCGCGCGGATCGGAATTCTGCCAGGAGTAGCCCACCGTCGCCGTCGTGTCGGGTCCAAAGTCCGCCGCCACGACGCCGTAAAGCACGAGCCGCGAATTGTGGTAGAAGTCGAGGTGACTGTCGCCCTCCTCGTAAGCGCCCACGAAGCGCGCACGCAGGCTGCCGTTTTCGTTGAGCGCCGCATTCACGTCGACGTCCCCGCGCACCGTATTGAAGGCGCTGTAGCTGAGGCTGGCATGGCCGCCGGTTTCGGTCCCGGGCCGCTTGCGGACGAAGTTCACCGCCGCCGAGGGATTGCCCGTCAGCGACAGCAGGCCGGTCGACCCGCGCACGACTTCAACGCGCTCGAACAGCGCCGTATCGACCGAGCCCGTCTGCAGGCCATAGCTCAGCGGCTGGCCGATCCCGTCGTACTGGAAATTGACGATGTCGAAGCCGCGAGCGTTGTAATAGGTCCGGTCGGTCTCGGCCCGCTCGACGTTGACGCCCGGCGTCATCACCAGGACATCGTTGATGCTGTTGAGGTTGAAGTCCTCGATCTGCGCCCGCGTGATGACCGTCATGGCCTGCGGCGTTTCGCGTACCGACAGGTCGAGACGGGTCGAGGTGGCCTGGCTGCCGATCACATAGTCGTCCGGCAGCGCCCCCGTCACCACGATTTCGCCCCGCTTGGTTTCGCGATCGGCATCGTCCGCAAGAGCCGTCCCGACGCAGAGGCTGTTGGCGGTCAGCGCGGCTACCGCCGCAGACAGATACCACCCCATTCGCGACGCTCCGATCCGCCCGATTGCCCTCATATCGTTCACCATTCACCTCTTTTAATAACGATTCGCATTAGCTTTTAAGCGCGGATAGCGATCGGCGAGGAGATGTCAATGCGAGGAACGAAATGAGGGGGAGCGATCAGCCCTGCTGCATGGCGATATCGGCCATGGCCTGCCGTGCCAGATCGGCGATCATGTTGGCCGCCGGGGACCGCGTACGCCCGGCCAGCGTCACGATGCAGATCCGGCTCGGCCCCATGGCAAGCCCTTCGACGTCAAGGACTTTCAGGCTGCCGTCGGCCAGATTGTCCCGCACGAAGGCGGGCGTCGTGATCCAGGTGCAGTCCGACGCGAGGACGGTTTCGCGCAGCACATGGAAGTTGTCGCAAATGAAGGCACCGGGTTCGGCCGAGCCGCTGGTGTACCTGACGGGCCTCGCCGCCGGATAGACCGCGAGCTGTTCCGGCGTGACCTTGTCCAGCCGGGCCAGCGGGTGGTCGCCGCGCACTACATGCTCAAGGTCCAGGGGGCCAATATCCTCGATCATGATGCCCGGATGGTCGGAGAGCTGCCAGGAGTTGCCGATGATCATCTCGATGGCATCCTCGAACAGGCTGGCAAGGAGATCGCCCGGCGACTTCACCAAGGTAGCCACTTCCAGATGCGGGCTCGCCGTCAGCAGGCGGCTGCCTAGCTGGGGAAGCAGGAGGCTGGCCAGCAAGGGCCCGATCCCGAAAGCAAAGCGGCCTGCCGCGCCCTCCGAATAGAGGCGCACGTTGCGGGTGAATTCATCCGATGCCCGCAGCATCGGACGCGCCCGCTCCACCACGAACTGCCCGGCCGGCGTAATAGTCACGCCGCCACGCCCGCGATCGAACAGCTTCAGGCCGTGCCGGCTTTCGAACGCGGCAATGCTGCGGCTGAGCGCCGGCTGGGTAATGTTCTGCTGTTCGGCGGCGCGCGAGAAGCTGAGCGTATCGGCAACCGCAACGATGTGGCGAAAACGTGTGAGATCCATAGCATGCTCCGATAGCATCAAGCTTAGGCTTTTAATGCATTAGACGTCATATTTCTGCCCGCTATCTTCCGCGACGACCTATCGGGAGAGGAAAGCCAATGGATCAGCGGACATTTGCGGGCGGGAAAGCCAGTCGCCATCACAGGAAAAACCAGCGCGCATTCAAGCGCCTGAAGGTCGCAGCCGTCGGCCTTGCACTGGGCACCTGCGCTCCCGCCATCGCCCAGGCAGACCGTACCGTGCTGCCGATTCCGCGCGCACCGTTCACCGGGACCATCGCCGACAGCGCGCTGGATTCCACGCCCTCGCCCTCCGCTCCGGTGCGGGCTCCGCAAGGCGCGCCCAACGTGCTGCTGTTCATGTCGGACGACGTCGGCTTTGCCATGGCCAGCGCGTTCGGCGGGCCGGTGCCGACTCCCAACTTCGACCGGCTGGCGCGGGTGGGCGAACGCTACAACCGCTTCCACACCACCGGCATCTGCTCCCCCAGCCGCGCCGCACTGCTGACCGGGCGCAACCATCACAATGCCGGCGTGGGCTGGCTCAGCGACATTTCGATGGGCTACCCCGGCTACGACGGCCGCATGCAGCGCGACACCGCCACCATCGCCCAGATCCTTAAGCTCAACGGCTACAACACCGCGATGTTCGGCAAGCACCACAACGTGCCCGCGGAAGAACGCAGCGAGGCCGGTCCTTTCGATGCCTGGCCGACCGGCCTCGGCTTCGAATACTTCTACGGCTTCCCTTATGGCGATACCGACCAGTATTCGCCCGACCTCTATCGCGGCATCGCCCGCGTCGATCCCGACGAAGATAAAGGCAAGTTGGTAGACGAGCGTTTGGCCGACGACATGATCCGCTGGATCCACAACCAGAAGGCCGGCGCGCCCGACAAACCCTTTCTCGCCTACCTCGCACCCGGTTCCACCCATGCCCCGCATCAGGTGCCGCCCGAGTGGATCGCCCGTTTCAAGGGCAAGTTCGACCAGGGCTGGGACGTGATGCGCGTCGAGACATGGCGCCGCCAGCTGGCCATGGGGATCATCCCGCAGGGCACGAAGCTGACCCCGCGCCCGGCGGACATTCCGGCCTGGGACACGCTGACACCGCAGGAAAAGGCTTTCCACGCCCGCACCATGGAAGTGGCCGCTGCCCAGCTCGCGTTTCAGGATGCACAGGTCGGGCGCGTGCTCGATGAACTCCAGCGCATGGGCCAGCTCGACAATACGCTGGTCGCCGTCGTCCTCGGCGACAACGGCGCGAGCGGAGAAGGCGGCCCCGATGGCACGATCGACGAGCTGCGCGGCATGGACCGCATTCCCGAGCGCAAGGAATGGATGCTCGCCAATATCGACAAGCTCGGCGGGCCGGAGACCTACGAGAACTATTCGGTCGGTTGGGCCTGGGCGATGAACGCGCCGTTCCGCTGGGTGAAGCAATATGCCGACATGCTGGGCGGCATTCGCAACGGCATGATCCTGAGCTGGCCCGGCCACGTGGCAAAGCCCGGCTCGATCTGCAGCGAGTTCTCGCATCTGATCGACATCGCCCCCACCGTGCTCGATGCCGCGGGTCTGCCTGTGCCCAGGGAAGTGCTGGGCACCGAGCAGAAGCCGATGGACGGCGAAAGCCTGCTGCCGAGCCTCAAGACCTGCCAGGCCGACAAGCCGCGCACGCAGTATTTCGAGATCACCGGCAAGATGGGCCTCTATCACGACGGCTGGTTCCTCAGCGGGGAGGATGGCCGGACCTCGTGGACCAACGTGCCACCGACCGGCCCCAGGCCCAAGGTCACCTGGACGCTCTACGACCTCGACAAGGACTTCTCGCAGTCGACCGACCTTTCGGCCAAGTACCCCGAGCGGCTCGAAGCCATGAAGGCCCTGTTCCGCAAGGAAGCCGAAGCGAACAACGTCTATCCGCTCGATCACCGTTTCGGCATGGCGCGCGCCATGGCGACGATGCACCCGAGCACCCGCAAGCACTACGACTTCTGGGGCAAGGACGTATCGATCCCGGCCGTGGGCGGCCCGACGCTGATGGCGCGGCCCTTCACGCTCAAGGCCGACCTCACGCTGGACAGCGCGCAGGCCTCGGGCGCCGTCGTGGCGCTCGGCAGCTGGTTCGGCGGCTGGAGCCTCTACCTCGATCAGGGCCGCCCGGCCTTCGTCTGGGCGCGCTCGACCGACCCGCAGGAAATCTTCAAGGTCGTCTCGGACAAGGCGCTGCCGCAGGGCGACACTTCGCTCACCATGCAGTTCCAGACGACGAAGCCCGGCGGCCCCGCGCAGATCGTGCTGAGTTCGGACGGACAGGAATACGCGCGGCTCGATGTGCCGGTGAATTACTTCCAGCCCGCCGGCAACGGCGAGACGCTGGATGTGGGCCGCGATCTGGGCGTGCCGGTGATCAAGTACAGCACCCCGCACGGCGAGATCGAAGGCGACGTGCCGCACGTGACGGTCGACTATCCCTGACGGGTCGCACCGCCTGGAAGTCGGGAGAAAGGGTGGAGCCGGATCGGACGATCCGGCTCCATTCCCGTTATTTCAACCGTTCGGCATGCCAGGCCACATGCTCGGCCATGAAGGTGGAAATGAAGTAGTAGGAGTGGTCGTAGCCTTCCTGCATCCGGATCGCGGCAGGCTGCCCCGCCTTCTCGCACACGTCTGACAGCAGGTAGGTCTTGAGCTGGTCGGCCAGGAAGCCGTCGGCGGTGCCCTGATCGACCAGCAGGTCCGGCACCCGCGCCCCGTCCTCGATCAGCGCGCAGGCATCGTATGCGCGCCATGCCGCACGGTCGCCGCCGATGTAGCCAGTCAGCGCCTTGTCGCCCCAGGGGCAGGCAAGCGGCGAGACGATCGGCGAGAAGGCACTGACCGATTTGAAACGCACCGGATTGCGGAGAGCGATAGTCAGCGCGCCGTGGCCGCCCATCGAATGGCCGGTGATCCCCTGCCGCTCCATGTCGGCCGGGAACTGCTCTGCGATCAGCGCGGGCAGTTCCTTTTCGATGTAGGAACGCATGCGGAAATGCTTCGCCCACGGCTCCTGCATCGCATCGACATAGAAGCCCGCGCCCTTGCCGAAGTCGTAGCCTTCATCGTCGGGCACGTCGTCGCCGCGCGGACTGGTGTCCGGCGTCACGAAGATCACGCCATGCTCGGCGCAGGCAGCCCGGAACTCGCCCTTCTCGGTGACATTGGCGTGGGTGCAGGTGAGCCCCGAAAGATACCACAGCACCGGCAGCTTCGCGCCTTCGGCATGCTCGGGTACGAAGACGGAGAAGGTCATCTCCGTCCCCGTCTCGCTGCTCCGATGCTTGTAGACGCCCTGAACGCCACCGTGGCTGCGGTTGGTGGAAACGGTTTCCATCAAAAGACCACGACGCTGCGGATCGACTTGCCCTCGTGCATCAGGTCGAAGGCCGTGTTGATCTCTTCCAGACCCATGACGTGGGTGATCATCGGATCGATCTGGATCTTGCCCTGCATGTACATGTCGACGATCTTGGGCACGTCGGTGCGGCCCTTGGCGCCGCCGAAGGCCGTGCCGCGCCAGTTGCGGCCCGTCACCAGCTGGAACGGACGGGTGGAGATCTCCTTGCCCGCCTCCGCCACGCCGATGATCACCGAGGTGCCCCAGCCGCGGTGGCAGGCTTCGAGCGCGGTGCGCATGACTTCGGTGTTGCCGGTGGCGTCGAAGGTATAGTCCGCGCCGCCGTCGGTCATCAGCACGATCTTGGCGACGATATCCTCGCGGCTCATGTCCTTAGTGTTGAGGAAGTCGGTCATGCCGAACTTGCGGCCCCATTCCTCACGGTCGGGGTTGATGTCGACGCCGATGATCTTGTTCGCACCGGCAAGACGCGCGCCCTGGATTACGTTGAGACCGATGCCGCCGAGGCCGAACACGACCACGTTGTCTCCCACCTGCACCTTGGCGGTGTTCACCACCGCGCCCACGCCGGTGGTGACGCCGCAGCCGATGTAGCACGAGGTCTGGAACGGCGCGTCCTCGCGGATCTTGGCGACGGCGATCTCGGGCAACACGGTGAAGTTCGAGAAGGTCGAGCAGCCCATGTAGTGGAAGATCGTCTCGCCCTTGTAGCTGAAGCGGCTGGTGCCGTCGGGCATCAGGCCCTGCCCCTGAGTGGCGCGGATCGCGGTGCACAGGTTGGTCTTGCCCGACAGGCACGACTTACACTGGCGGCATTCGGGGGTGTAGAGCGGGATAACGTGATCGTCCGGCTTTACCGAGGTAACGCCCGGCCCCACCTCACGCACGATGCCCGCGCCTTCATGGCCCAGGATCGAGGGGAAGATGCCCTCGGAGTCGAACCCGTCGAGCGTATAGGCATCAGTGTGGCAGATGCCGGTCGCCATGATCTCCACCAGAACCTCGCCCTCCTTGGGGCCTTCCAGATCGACTTCGACGATTTCCAGCGGCTTCTTGGCTTCGAAAGCGACGGCGGCGCGGGTCTTCATGGGGCAACTCCTGATTTGTTGCGGCCTGTCTATCGCGCCGCCGTTGTTGTGATAAAGGGGGAAAATCGCAACTCATTATATCATCTGAGGGACAATCATGAGCTCCTGGGACGGGATCGACGAGTTCGTAGCTGTCGCCACGGCTGGCTCCTTTCGCGGCGGCGCATCAGCGCTGGGCGTCTCGACCACGCACATGAGCCGCGCGATCATGCGGCTGGAAGCGCGCATACAGACCCAATTGTTCCATCGCACCACGCGCTCGGTGCGGCTGACCGACACCGGTCGCGTGTTCCTCGAACATTGCCGGCGCATGGTGACCGAGCGCGAGGAGGCCTTCGCCCTCGTCAACGAGAAAGGCGAGCCGCAGGGCGAACTGCGCCTTACCTGCTCGACCGCGATGGGCGAGCGCTTCATCGCCCCGATCCTGCGCCGCTTCGCGCGCGCCTATCCCCGGCTGCAGGTCAACATCGACCTCACCAACCGCGTGGTGGACCTCGTCGCCGAAGGCTACGACATGGCCGTGCGCACCGGCCACCTGCCGGATTCGCGCCTTATCGGCACGCGCATCGCCAGCCGATCGCTGGTGACCTGCGCCAGTCCGGCCTACCTCGCCCGGCACGGCGCCCCGCGCACCATGGAAGACCTGGGCGCGCACGACCTGCTCGCGGGCAATGCCGGCACCTGGCATTTCCGGGTGGACGGCAAGCCCCAGTCCTACCGCCCGCACGGCCGCTGGCGCTGCAATAGCGGCAGTGCCGTGCTGGAAGCCGCGCTCGACGATATGGGCGTGTGCCAGCTCCCCGACTTCTACGTGCGGCAGGCGTTGGCGGATGGGACGCTGGTGCCACTACTTGAGGTCATCCAGCCCGCCGACGAACCGATCTGGGCCGTCTATCCGCAGCGGCGGCACCTGCAGCCGAAGATTTCGGAGCTGGTGAGCGTGCTGCGCAAGGAACTCCCCGGGATGCTGGGGACGGGCGGGAAGGTTTAGGGCAAGGAAACCGGTCAGCCTCGCTCTATGCAATGGCGGCAGGATCCCCGAAGGCGCCGCGCCGGTAATCCTGAACCGCCTGCATGATCTCTTCGCGCGTATTCATGACGAAAGGACCATGCGCGAAGACGGGCTCGCCGACCGGATCGGCATGACCGAACAGGATCAGGCAGCCTGATTCACTCGTGACCTGCACGCCGTCGCCCTCCCCCAACTTTGCAAGGTGGTACTCGGGCACGTCCCTGTCGCCGATACGGCAATGGCCGCGCACGGTGTAGAACAGCACGGAGCGTCCAGCCGGCGCCGGCAGGTTCACACTGGCACCCGGCTGCAATTCCACCATTGCCAGCATGACCCCGGTCAGCGATGCGACCGGCGCGCCTTCCCTGCCCGAGATCGGCCGCATGGTCGCGCCTTCCGCCAGCTCCTGCTCGGGAATGTCCGCAGCCGCAACGCCGACGTAGTTCGGCTCGGTCATCTTCAGGCGGGCCGGCAAATTGATCCATAGTTGCAGAATCTCGAGCGGCCCGCCTTCGCGCCTGAAGCTCTCGGGCGACAATTCGGCATGGACCAGCCCGCGCCCCGCCGTCATCCACTGCACGCCGCCTGCTTCGACGACACTCTCCCCGCCGCCGGTATCGCGGTGCATCAGGTTGCCATCGAGAATGAAAGTCACCGTCTCGAAACCGCGATGCGGGTGCGGGCCGAAAGGCAGGCCGGAATTGTTCGGCGGATAGGTCTGCGGCCCGTGATGGTTGAGAAACAGAAAGGGATCGACCTGCACCAGCCCCGGCCCCGGCACGGGCCGGCGGGTAACGAGATCGCCGATATCGTCTCGCCTGGCGGGATGGACGGACTGGACCTCACGCGGGCTCATGCGAGCGCACCCGGTATCAGCGGTTTGGGGCCTTCGGGCACGATGCCGTTCGGGTTCACCTGCGTGTGACTTTCGTAATAGTGATGGCGGATGTGATGGAAATTCACCGTATCCGCGATGCCGTCGAGTTCGTAGATACGGCGGGTCAAGGCGGCAAGGTTCGGGTAATCGGCAATCCGGCGCACATTGCATTTGAAGTGGACGTGATAGACAGGATCGAAACGGATCAGCGTGGTCCATAAGCGGATATCCGCCTCGGTCAGTTGCCCGCCGACCAGCCACTCGCGCCCGTCTAGCCGCTCCTCCAGTTCGTCCAGCATCGCAAACAGCGGATTCACGGCCTCGTCATAGGCCTGCTGGGAGGTTGCGAACCCCGCCTTGTAGACGCCGTTGTTGACCGCCTCGTACACGCGATCGTTCAGCGCATCGATTTCCTCGCGGTGCGCCTGCGGATAGAGGTCCAGGTCATTCGCGCCCACACCGTCGAAAGCGCTGCCGAACATCCGCAGGATGTCCGCGCTTTCATTGTTCACTATGGTGCCGGTCTTCGTGTCCCACAGCACCGGCACGGTGACATGGCCCGAATAATCCGGGTTCGCATGGGTATAGACCTGATGGAGATGGTCGGCGCCGATCAGCGGATCGGGCGTCACACATTCACCTTCGCGGAAGGACCAGCCGCCTTCCTTCATCAACCAGTGGACCACCACCAGATCGATCATGCCGGTCAGCCCCTTGAGGTGCCGTGCCACATTGGCCCGGTGCGCCCATGGGCAGGCGAGGCTGATGTAGAGACGATAGCGTACCGGCTCTGCCGCAAAGCCGCCGTCGCCGGTCGGTCCCGGTGCGCCATCCGGCGTCACCCAGTTGCGAAAGACGCTCTCATCGCGCTCGAAGGCACCACTTTCCTCGTCATTGTGATCCCATCCGTCATGCCATTGGCCATTCTTGAGAAAGCCCATATTGTGCTCACCATTCTATCCATCCGGACTAAGAAGCGCTGCGCAGCCTTCCGAGTTCCCCATCAGGATAACCCGGAGGGCTAATGAAAATCCCGCGATCGCGGCAAAATCCGCACATCGCGCGGATGGCGTGAGCGGGGGGCTGCGGCGGGCGGCTCGTCCTTCAGGTCCGCGGGCAAGGTCCCGTCCAGCCGCTCCAGCAAGCCCGAGCGGTCCGTCACGCGTTTCGCCATCAGGTGGACGACGCCTTCCTTACTGCGCTGAACCTCTCCAACTATCTCGGCGAGCCGGGCGGCCATGACCGGGCGGCGCTGTTGCTCGAAGTCGCGGGCCCAGAGCAGCGCGTTGACCACGCCGGTCTCGTCCTCGATGGTGATGAACACGGCATTGCCCTTGCCCGGCCGCTGGCGCACCAGCACCACGCCCGCGCAGCGCACCCGCGCCCCGTCCTTCGCGGCGTTGACCTCGGCGCAGCTCAGCACGCCCTCGCCCGTCAGCCGCGCGCGCAGGAACTGCATCGGGTGGCCTTTGAGCGAGAGGCGGTGCGTCTGGTAATCGGCAACGACTTCCTCCGACAGCGGCATCGCGGGCAGCGCGGGATCGGGTTCGGCGCCGAGTTCGGGGGCCTCCATCGCCGCGAACAGCGAGAGCTGCTTCGGCGGCAGGCGGCGCACGTCCCACCCGGCCTGACGGCGCCCCTGCCCCAGCGACCCCAGCGCATCGGCATCGGCCAGCAGGGTCATCGCCCGCGAAGGCAGGCTCGCGCGGGCGGCGAGATCCTGAATGTCGGTGAAGGCCCTGATGCCGCGCGCCTCCTCCAGCGCCTCCGCCCATTCCTGACGAAACCCGCCGATCTGGCGCAGGCCGAGGCGCAGCACGCGTTCGCCTTCCAATGTGCTGTCCCAGGCGCTGGCGCCGACATCGATCGGGCGCACCTCCACGCCATGCGCGCGGGCATCCTGCACCAGCTGTGACGGCGCATAGAACCCCATCGGCTGGCTGTTCAGCAGCGCGCACGCGAACACCGCCGGATAGTGGCATTTCAGCCAGCTCGAGACATAGGCAAGCCAGGCGAAGGCCTGCGCATGGCTTTCGGGAAAGCCGTAATCGCCGAAACCCTTGATCTGTTCGAAGCAGCGCTCGGCGAAATCACGCTGGTACCCGCGCCGGACCATGCCCTCGATCAGCTTGTCCTGGTACTGGGGCATGGTGCCGTTGCGGCGGAATGTCGCCATCGCCCGGCGCAACCCGTCCGCCTCGGTCGGCGTGAAGCCGGCGGCGACAATCGCCAGCTTCATCGCCTGCTCCTGAAACAGCGGCACACCCAGCGTCCGCCCCAACACCTCCTGCAACTCGTGCTTACTGCCGGAGGGGCCGGGAAGCTCGACCGCTTCCTCGCCATTGCGGCGGCGCAGGTAGGGGTGGACCATGCCGCCCTGGATCGGCCCCGGCCGCACGATCGCGACCTGGATCACCAGGTCGTAAAGCTCTTTCGGCTTCATGCGCGGCAGCATCGACATCTGCGCCCGGCTCTCGACCTGGAACGTGCCCATGCTGTTTGCCTTCTGGAGCATCCGGTAGGTGGCTTCATCCTCGCGCGGGGTGGTGGCGAGTGTGTAATCTCCCAACCCGTGCGTACGCATCAGGTCGAAGCTCTTGCGGATGCAGGTGAGCATGCCGAGCGCCAGCACGTCGACCTTCATCAGGCCGAGCGCATCGATATCGTCCTTGTCCCATTCGATGAAAGTCCGGTCCGGCATCGCCGCGTTGTGGATCGGCACCAGTTCATCGAGCCGCCCTTCGGTGAGCACGAAGCCGCCGACATGCTGCGAAAGGTGCCGTGGAAATTCGAGCAGGCTGCCCACCAGATCGCGCAGCCGGGCGAGCTCGGGATTGGCGGGATCGAAGCCGGCTTCGGTGAGGCGCTGTTCGGGCAGTTCGTCCTTGCTCCAGCTCCCCCAGATCGTGCCCGAGAGGCGCGCAGTCACATCGTCGGTCATCCCCAGCGCCTTGCCGACTTCGCGGATTGCGCTGCGCTGACGGTAGTGGATTACGGTGGCAGCGATCCCGGCCCGTTCGCGGCCATAGCGCCGGTAGATGTACTGCATCACCTCCTCGCGCCGCTCGTGTTCGAAATCGACGTCGATGTCGGGCGGTTCGTCGCGCGCTTCGGACAGGAAGCGGGTGAACAACAACTTCTGCGCGACCGGATCGATCGGGGTGATGCCGAGGAAATAGCAGACCAGCGAATTGGCCGCACTGCCGCGCCCCTGACACAGGATCGGCGGATCGAGCGAACGCGCATGGGCGACGATATCGTGCACGGTGAGGAAGTAGGGCGCGTAACGCTTCTCGCGGATGAGGCGGTATTCCTCCTCCAGCGTACGGGCGTAGGCCTCGGGCAGGCCATCGGGGAAGTGCTCCCGTGCATTGCGGTCGACCAGATGCTCGAGCCAGCCTTGCGGCGTGTGGCCGGGCGGCACCGGCTCGTGCGGGTATTCGTAGCGCAGATCGTCGAGCGTGAAGGAGATCGCGGCGAACAGATCGGCGCCTGCCGCCAGCGCTTCCGGGCAGCGGGCGAACAGGCGCGCCATTTCGGCAGGCGGTTTCAGGTAGCGTTCGCCGTTGGCCGCGAGTTTACGGCCTGCCGCCTGCACATTGGTGCCCTTGCGGATGCAGGTCATCACATCGTGGAGCGCCCGGCACTCGCGCCCGGCATAGAGCGCATCGTTGGTCGCCAGCAGCGGCACGCCCGCCTGAACCGACAATGTCCTACGCCGCGCCAGTTCGCGGGCATCGCGCCCGCCGCGCGGCATGGTGGCAGCCAGCCACAGGTGCGGGGTGGTCTCCTTCAGGCTAGCGAGCAGGTCCAGCACACCGTCCATGGCAATCAGAGCCAGACCTTCGGCATGATCCAGCAGATCGGGCAGGTTCAGCAGACACTCGCCCTTCTCGGCGCGGCGGTTGCCCAGCGTGAGCAGGCGCGTGAGCCGCCCCCACCCGGCACGGTCGACGGGATAGGCGACCACATCCGGCGTCCCGTCCGCGAAAACCAGCCGCGCGCCGGTCAGCAGACGAAAGCCGCTGTCGCGCACGCCCGGCTCCTTCCAGGCGACATGCGCGCGTACCACGCCCGCCACGGTGTTGCGGTCGGCAATGCCGATGCCCGCCATGCCCAGCGCATGCGCGCGCGCGACCATCTCGCCGGGATGCGAGGCGCCGCGCAGGAAGCTGTAGGCGGTGGCCGCGACGGGCTCGGCGAAGATCATGCGAAGAGACCGTGCAGGTACCAGCGCGGATTGCCCGCCTCGTCGTAAAGGCCGTGGCGGAACACCCAGTAACGCGCGCCTTCCTCGTCCTCGACGCGGTAGTAGTCGCGCGTCAGCCCGGCCGCGCCCGGCACATGGCCATCGGGCTTGCGCCACCATTCGGCGGCGATCCGCTCGGGCCCTTCGGCGAAGACGAGCCGGTGCGTGCGCCCGCGCCAGTGCAGCCGGTGCGGCGGGCCGTCGGGGACGCTGGCCATGGCCGTGATCGGTTGCGGCGGATCGAGCAGGAACAGCGGCCGTGGCTGCGAGGGCGGCTCGTTCCATGGCTTCGGCCGGGCGCGCAGGGCCGGCAGATGGCGCTGCGCCGCCTCTGGCCGATGGGTATCGCGCGCGGCAAGGCGCAGGACGCCGCCCTCTCCGAAGCGGGTCGTCAGCCGGTCGATCAGCACGGCAATGCCCTCCGCTTCGGCAGAGGCCTTTCCGGTGATGTCGGACTGGACCGGATCGAGAGGATCGGCGCGCGTCACGCCAAGCGCCACGGCATCGAAGCCGAAACCAGGATCGAGCGGGTCGGAAAGGGTCTCGATCCGCTCGCGGAACAGCCGCACGATCCGCGCCGGATCGCGGCTCGGGAGGCTGGTATCGACACTCAAACGCCGCCGCGCGCCGTCGGTACGCTCCAGCCTGACGACGAAACGCCTGCCGCCCAGACGCCGCTCCTCCATTTGCCGCGACAGCTCCGCCAGCAGGGTCTCGATCACATCGAGCACATCCTCGGTGCGCCCGATCGGTTCGGGAAAGCGGACTTGCGCGCGCAGCCGGACCGGCGGGCGCTGCGGCGTCAGCGGCGTATCCCTTTCGCCGAGCACCGCCAGCAGCCGCGACACCGTGTCCTCGCCGAAACGCGCGGCGAGTGCCGCCATCGGCCGGGCCGCAAGGTCGCCCAGCGTGACCAGTCCGGCCCGGCGCAGGCCCGAGAGGGCATCCTCCGGCAGTTCGAGTGCGGCAATCGGCAAGGCGCGAATGCGCTCCTTTTTCCCTCCATCTTCGTCATCCCCGCGCAGGCGGGGATCCAGTTCGGAAGTTGGCAGTTTGTCGAGATATTGGGATCTGGATTCCCGCCTGCGCGGGAATGACGACAAAGAAGAAGATGCGGGGTGGATGGTTTCCCCCTCCCCAAACCGCACCAGCGCGCGCGCCGCAGCGGCATGATCCGCAAAGGCATGACGCGCGGTGAAGCCGGCTTCGGCGAGGACCTGCCGCGCCAGTTCCGCCTCGCCACCGAACAGGTGCGCGCAGGCGGTGATGTCGAGCATCACGCCATGGGGCAGGTCGGGCGCGGCCATGGGGGTGAAGCGCACCATGCGCGCCGTCAGCCGCTCAAGCGTGTGCGTATCGGCCTGTTCGTCGTGCGGCAGGCTCTCCAGCTCCGGACAGCGCGCCCGTGCGTCGGCCAGGGTCATTCCCGGCGAAAGGCCCAGCCGGGCTGCCTGCGCGTCCACTGCCGAGAGGCGCAACGCGTTGCCCGACCGCGCCACGAGCGCCAAAGGCGTGGAGCACGAGCGCCCGGCCTCCTTGCGCACCCGCTCGCACGGGAGCCACGGGAACCACAGCGCCAGATACCGGCGCGGCATCGACGCGTTCTGCATGGAAGTATCCTCCGTTCTCGTCTCCCCATTCGAGCCGCCAGCGCATCCCCGCAGGGCCGCCGCGCCGGCGGGACAGTTCCACTTCGATAGCAGGCGAACCCGGCGCATCGGCGAGCAGCGGGACGGACCGCGCAGGACGCACATTCCAGCGGCTGTGGGCGGCGCTGGAACGCGGCACGGCATCGCCGCGCAGGACGATCACCGGCACACCCGATTTCTCGGCGGCGAGGACCAGACGGCGACTGGCGGTAAGGTCGTAGCGCGGCAGGTTGCCCCAGGTCTCCAGCACGACCGCGCCCAGCCCGCCGCAACGCGCGGCATCGAGCCCTGCCTGCAGAAGCGCGGCCTCGTCCCTCGTCTCGACAAGCAGCAGCCGGGCCGGATCGACGCCCAGCGCCTGAAGCCCTTCCCCGTAAAGCTGTAAACGCATCGCCGCGCGGCGCGGGCAGCGGGCAAGCACGATGGGCTTTCCCCCGGCGCGGTCTATCGCGCCCAGCGCAAAGCCCATCGCTGCCGCAAGCGCTGCGGCATCGGCATGGATCTCGTGCAGCAGCCCCCGGGCTGGCCAGGGAAAGCCGGACTCGTCGATTTCAGGCGCGGAAAGCGCTTTCAGGCAGGTATCGTTCTGGTCCCGGAGCATGGTGGAACATATCTCGAATCACTTCAATGTTCCTATTATGTTCTATTGGTGACCATCCTGTCCACATGGCTATCATGCATTCGCTGCAGAAACGGCAGCACCTCCGCTCGTCCTGAGCCTGTCGAAGGACGCTGGCCAAGCGCTGCAATCGGCACCCTTCGACAAGCTCAGGGTGAGCGGTCTCGATCAAATCTGCGATCTCTCCCCTGAGGGGGAAAAGCCCGCGATTGCCTTATTTGCGCCCTGCGAGTTCGGTGTTGAGCCAGAGCGCGATCAGCGTCGCCAGTGCGCCGGAGAGCAGATAGGCGCCCGAGGCGATCAGGCCGAAGTTCACCGAGAGCAGCAATGCCGCGAGCGGCGCGAAACCGGCGCCCAGCAGCCAGGACAAGTCGCTGGTGAACGCAGAGCCGGTATAGCGGTGCTCGGTCGCGAAACCGGATGCGACGACACCCGAGGACTGCCCGAAGGCCAGCCCCAGCAGCACGAAGCCGACAACCATGAAGACGATCTCGCCCACCATCCCGGCATCGAGAAGCTGCGGTGCGAAGCCAGAGAACACGGCGATGCCCACCGCGCAGGCACCGAGCAGGCGGCGGCGGCCGAAGGCATCGGCAAGGCGGCCCGAAGCCACTACCGCGACGACGCCGAACGCCGCCGCAACCGCCTCGATCAGCAGGAAGCTGGTCGGCGTCTCACGGGTGAAGAGATAGACCCACGAGAGCGGAAACACGGTCACCATGTGAAACAGCGCGAAGCTCGCCAGCGGGGCGAAAGCGCCGATCACGATGGTGCGCCATTCGGTGCGTATCGTCGACGAGACGCTGACCGGCTGCAGGTCGCGCGTGCGGAACAGGTGCTCGAACTCGCTGGTCACGACAATGCGCAGGCGGGCGAAGAGCGCCACCACGTTGATCGCGAAGGCCACGAAGAAGGGATAGCGCCAGCCCCAGTCGAGGAAGTCGGCAGCCGAAAGCGACGTCACCATGTAGGCGAACAGCAGGCTGGCGACGATCAGCCCGAACGGCGCGCCGAGCTGCGGGATCATCGCGTACCAGCCGCGCTTGTCCTCGGGCGCATTGAGCGCGAGCAGCGAGGCGAGGCCATCCCAGGTGCCGCCGAGCGCGAAGCCCTGCCCCAGCCGCAGCAGCGCGAGCAGCCAGATCGAGGTCGTGCCGGCATCGGCATAGGAAGGCAGGAAGGCGATGGCCGCCGTCGACCCGCCCAGCATGAACAGCGCGATCGTCAGCTTGGTCCCGCGGCCATAGGCGCGGTCGATGGCCATGAAGACGAGCGAACCGAAAGGCCGGGCGATGAAGGCCAGCGAGAAGATCGCGAAGGACCACAGCGTCCCGGTCAGCGCATCGACGAAGGGGAAGAACAGCTGCGGGAACACCAGCACAGACGCGATGGCATAGACGAAGAAGTCGAAGAATTCCGAGGTCCGGCCGATGATCACGCCGATGGCGATCTCGGCCGGGGACACCTGATGGTGCTCCTTGAAGATCGGTAGGCCCAGGGCGTCTCGTGTGGGCGTGGTGCTGGTCATCTCGATCTCGCGGCTCTCGTGTGTCTGGTCCCGCCGCCGGAGGACGCGTGACGCGCATCGGCAACGGGCGAATCAATGCCGGGCGCGCAAACGCCCGTCCTTCACGGGTCCGCCCTATCGTCATTGATCGCGATCAAGGGGATTGGACAAAATGTCCTATGTTCGCCTTCCCGGCATCGGCCTAGGCGCCCCTTTCATGTGCTCCACCGAGTCCCACGAGATGCCGCGCCCCCCCCTTCTTCCCCCCGGCGCGGCTAACCCCGCCCGTCCGACAGTGCGCATCCTTGCCGCCCTGGCACTGTCGGGCGGGCTTTCAGCCTGCAACACGGTCGTTCTCAACCCGGCCGGCGATGTCGCACAGCAACAGGGCGACCTTGTCGTCATGTCGACGATCCTGATGCTGATCATCATCCTGCCGGTGATGGCGCTGACGGTGTTCTTCGCGTGGAAGTACCGCGCTTCGAACAAGGACGCCGACTATCAGCCCGACTGGGACCACTCGACGCAGCTCGAACTCGTCATCTGGGCCGCCCCGCTGCTGATCATCATATGCCTGGGCGCGCTGACCTGGGTGGGCACGCACATTCTCGATCCCTATCGCACCATCGGCCGCATCGACGCGAAAACGCCGGTCGCGCACGATGCCAGGCCGCTGCAGGTCGAAGTCGTCGCGCTCGACTGGAAATGGCTGTTCATCTACCCCGAACAGGGCATCGCCACGGTCAACGAACTGGTCGTGCCGCAGGGCCGCCCGCTGCAGTTCAAGATCACCGCGTCGAGCGTGATGAACTCGTTCTTCGTGCCCGCCATGGCCGGCCAGATCTACGCGATGCCAGGCATGGAAACGCGCCTGCACGCGGTGATGAACCGCACCGGCGAGTTCACCGGCTTTTCGGCAAACTACAGCGGTGCAGGCTTTTCCAACATGCGTTTCGCCACCCGGTCGGTAACCGACGCGGACTTCGCCAAGTGGGTGAGCGGCGTGAAGGCCGGCAGCCGGAACAATGCCGGCGCGCTCGACCGCACGACTTATCTCAAGCTCGAAAAACCGAGCGAGAAAGTCCCCGTCATCCATTACGCATCGGTCTCGCCCGATCTCTACGGCGCCATCCTCGACATGTGCGTCGAGCCCGGCAAGATGTGCATGAGCGAGATGATGGCGCTCGATGCCCAGGGCGGGCTCGGCAAGGCCGGCATCCGCAACGTCGAGATGCTCGCCTACGACAAGTACGGGCGCGAGGCTTCGGCCAAGGCCAATGCCAACCCCGATGCCGCCGCGCAGCGTGAACTCGCCTGGGTGCGCGCGCTGTGCAAGCAGGAGCCCGGCCAGGCTCCCGACAATACCGTCAAAGCCCCCGCCAACCCGCAATCGCTGACCGGCGCCGGCCTTTCCGCCCCGCAATCCGTCGCCTGGGATCAGGGCGCGGACACGACGGCGCACCTCCCCCTGATTTCGCGGAACTGACTAGCATGGAAGCCGTAGTTCATAATCACTGGAGCCCCCTGCTCGGCCGCCTCTGGTGGGATGCGATTCCCACCGAGCCCATCGTCCTCGTCACCTTCGTGGTCGTCGCGATCGGCGCTGCCGCCGTGCTCGGCGCGCTGACCTATTTCCGGCTCTGGGGCTATCTCTGGAAGGAGTGGTTCACCAGCGTGGACCACAAGAAGATCGGCATCATGTACATGGTGCTGGGCCTCATCATGTTCGCGCGCGGCTTTGCCGATGCGATCATGATGCGCCTGCAGCAGGCGATGGCCTTCGGCGGGAACGAGGGATACCTCAACGCCCACCACTACGACCAGATCTTCACGGCACACGGCGTGATCATGATCTTCTTCGCGGCCATGCCCTTCGTCACCGGCCTGATGAACTATGTGGTGCCGTTGCAGATCGGTGCGCGCGACGTCAGCTTTCCCTTCCTCAACAACTTCAGCTTCTGGATGACCGCCTCGGGCGCGGCGCTGGTGATGACCTCGCTGTTCCTCGGCGAATTCGGCCAGACCGGCTGGCTGGCCTATCCGCCGCTGTCGAACCTCGCCTACAGTCCGTGGGTCGGCGTCGATTACTGGATATGGTCGCTGCAAGTCGCGGGCGTCGGCACGCTGCTCTCGGGCGTCAACCTGATCGCGACCATCGTCAAGATGCGCGCGCCGGGCATGACAATGATGCGCATGCCGGTCTTCACCTGGACCGCGCTGTGCACCAACATCCTGATCGTCGCCGCCTTCCCGGTGCTGACGGCGGTGCTGTGCATGCTCTCGCTCGACCGCTACCTGGGCTTCGACTTCTTCACGAACGACTTCGGCGGCAACGCCATGATGTACGTGAACCTGATCTGGATCTGGGGCCACCCCGAAGTCTACATCCTGATCCTGCCGCTGTTCGGCGTGTTCTCCGAAGTGACCGCCACGTTCTCGGGCAAGCGGCTGTTCGGCTATACCTCGATGGTCTACGCGACGATGGTCATCACCATCCTGTCGTACATCGTGTGGCTGCACCACTTCTTCACGATGGGGTCGGGCGCCAGCGTCAATTCGTTCTTCGGGATCACCACCATGGTCATCTCGATCCCGACCGGCGCGAAGCTCTTCAACTGGCTGTTCACGATGTACCGCGGGCGCATCCGCTTCGAATTGCCGATGATGTGGACCGTGGCCTTCATGCTCACCTTCACCATCGGCGGCATGACGGGCGTCCTGCTGGCCGTCCCGCCTGCCGACTTCGTGCTGCACAACTCGCTGTTCCTGATCGCTCACTTCCACAACGTGATCATCGGCGGCGTGGTGTTCGGCACCTTCGCGGGGATCAACTACTGGTGGCCCAAGGCCTTCGGCTACAAGCTCGATCCGTTCTGGGGCAAGGTCAGCTTCTGGAGCTGGGTGGTCGGCTTCTACCTCGCCTTCATGCCGCTCTATGTGCTCGGCCTGATGGGCGTGACCCGCCGCATGCGCGTATTCGACGATCCCAGCCTGCAGATCTGGTTCGTGATCGCCGCCATCGGCGCTGTCTTGATCGCCGTCGGCATCGCGGCCATGTTCGTTCAGTTCGGCGTCTCGATCATGAAGCGCGACCAGCTGCGCGACGAGACCGGCGATCCCTGGGGCGGACGCACGCTCGAGTGGTCGACCAGCTCGCCGCCGCCCGCCTACAACTTCGCGGTTACCCCGATCGTCCATGACATCGACGCCTGGGAAGACATGAAGCGGTGCGGCGTGCAGCGCCCGACCAGCGGCTTCCGGCCGATCCACATGCCGAAGAACACCGCCACCGGCGTGGTGCTGGCGGGCCTCTCGGCAGTGCTCGGCTTCGCGATGATCTGGTACATCTGGTGGCTGGCCGCCGCCGCTTTCGCCGGCATCCTCGGCTACGCCATCGCCCATACCTTCAACTACAAGCGCGACTATCACATCCCGGCCGAGACCGTGGTGGAGACCGAGGACACGCGCACGCGCCAGCTGGCCGCGGCGGGAGCCTGAACCATGAGCGCCACCACTCTCGACGCCGCGACGCCAAAGGCGAGCCCCGAGCAGATCACCGCCGTGTTCTATGACCTGAACGAGCACGATCATCCCGAAGGCGGCAGCACCATGCTGGGCTTCTGGATCTACCTGATGAGCGACTGCCTCATCTTCGCGATGCTCTTCGCCGCCTATGGTGTGCTCGGCGGAAACTATGCCGCCGGGCCCGGTCCCAAGGACCTGTTCGAACTGCCGCTGGTTGCGGTGAACACCGCGATGCTGCTGTTTTCCTCGATCACCTATGGCTTCGCGATGCTGGCGATGGCGAAGAACCGCAAGGGGGCGACGCAGGCCTGGCTGCTCGTCACCGCGCTGTTCGGCATGGCCTTCATCGGGATCGAACTCCACGAGTTCGCCGGCCTGATCCACGAAGGCGCCACGCCGATGCGCAGCGGCTTCCTGACCGCGTTCTTCTCGCTGGTCGGCACCCACGGGCTGCACGTGACCTTCGGCCTGATCTGGCTGTTCACCCTGGTCGTGCAGATCGGCGCCAAGGGCCTGATCCCGGCCAACCAGCGCCGCCTCATGTGCCTTTCGCTGTTCTGGCACTTCCTCGACGTCATCTGGATCGGCGTCTTCACCTTCGTCTACCTGATGGGAATGCTGTGATGAGCGCTGCTGACCACCACGCCCACCCGAACCCGCACGCCGACGCGCATCACGACGATCACGAAGGCAGCCACGGCTCGCTGCGTGATTACCTGATCGGCTTCGTCCTCTCGGCCGTGCTCACCGCCATCCCGTTCTGGCTGGTGATGAGCGGGGCGATTGCCGACAAGCAGGCGACCGCGCTGGTCATCATGGCCTTCGCCGTGGTGCAGATCGTGGTCCACATGATCTACTTCCTGCACATGAACACCAAGTCGGAGAACGGCTGGACGGTCATGGCGCTGATCTTCACGATCATCATTGTCGTGATCGCGCTCTCGGGCTCGCTGTGGGTCATGTACCACCTCAACCACAACATGATGCCGATGATGAGCCACGATATGGGGCAGGTGCCCTGATCCCCCCGGCGGGAGAAGCGGACCATACACGCCCGGAGCGCCCTGCGCGGCGCCCCTGGGGCCTTACCCTGTTCCTCCTGCTCGCGTTCGCCGCCTTCGTGGCGCTGGGCGTGTGGCAGGTACAACGCATGCACTGGAAGCATGCCCTCATCGCCCGCGTCGATGCCCGGGTTCACGCCGCCCCGGTAGAATTGCCTTCCCGCAAGCGTCTGACCGCACAGCCCCCTAAAGCCATCGACTATCTGCACGTGAAGCTTTCGGGCACTTACGCCGGATCGCAGACCGCCCTCGTCCGCGCCGCGACCGAGCTAGGTACCGGGTACTGGACGATGACCCCGATGCACCTCGACAGCGGGCGCACGGTCTGGGTGAACCGCGGCTTCGTGCCGTCGGGCACCACGGCGGCGCAGGCCGGCAAGGCCACGCCCACGGGGCCGGTGGCTGTCGTCGGCCTTGTCCGCTCCAGCGAGCCGGACGGCAGCCTGCTCCAGTCCAACCGGCCGCAGGACGACCGCTGGTATTCGCGCGACGTGGCAGCACTGTCCAAGGACAGGCATGTTACGGGGGCAGCGCCGGTCTTCGTCGATGCACAGACCGAAACGGCGACGAGCCCCTCCGGCATTCCCAGGCCCGTTCCCGGGCTCACGGTGATCCGGTTTCCCGACAATCACCTGCAATATGCCCTGACCTGGTTCGCCATGGCACTGCTCTCGCTTGTGGGGATGGGCCTTGTCTGGCGGCGCAAAACGCGCACAGTGTGATGATGCGCCTGATCGCCCCCGTTCCGCCGACGCGCAGCGCGACCTGGCGCAATGTCCTGCTGCTGCTGCAACTGCGCTGGATAGCCGTATTCGGCCAGCTTGCGACCATCGTGGCCGTGGCGCAGATCCTCGATGCTCAATTGCCGCTCGTGCCTCTGCTGATGGCACCGCTGCTGCTCATTCTCGTCAATTTCGTGACTGCCAGCCTGTTGCAGCGACGGCAGGACTTCTCGCAGCAGGAACTCTTCGCGGCGCTCGTGATCGACGTTCTCGCGCTATGCTGGCAGCTCTATCACAGCGGCGGCGCCACCAATCCCTTCACGTTCCTGTTCCTGCTGCAGATCGTGATCGGCGCCGTGATCCTGCAACCGCGCTGGAGCTGGATCATCGCGGTCCTGGCATGCCTTGCGATGGTCTTCCTGACCTTCGCATATGTCCCTCTGGACCTTCCCGCGCGGCACGCCGCCAACCAGTTCCACCTTTACCAGCTCGGTAGTCTGTTCTGCTTCATCCTCGCCGCCGTGCTTCTGGTGTTCTTCGTCGTCCGGCTCGACCGCAACCGGCGCGAAAGCGACATGGCGCTCGAAGCGCTGCGCCAGCAGGCGACTGAGGAAGACCACATCATCCGCATGGGCCTGCTCGCTTCCGGCGCCGCGCACGAGCTGGGGACGCCGCTGTCGTCGATGTCGGTGATCCTTGGCGACTGGGCTCACCTGCCCGCCATCGCCTCCAACGCCGAACTCAGCGAGGACCTTGCCGACATGCGCGTCGAGCTGGAGCGCTGCAAGACGATCGTCAGCGGCATCCTGATGTCCGCGGGCGACCTTCGCGGAGAAAATCCCGGCGTTTCGACCGTGCACTCGCTCTTCGCGGATATCGTCGCCGACTGGCAATCGCGCATGGACGGCGAGCTGCACTTCGTCGACAGCTTCGGAGACGACGTCGCCATCGTTGCCGATCCCGGCCTGCGCCAGATCATCGGCAACGTGATCGACAATGCACAGGAGGTCTCGCCCGCCCTCGTCCTGCTTGAAATTACACGCGAAAACGACGACCTGCTGATTACCGTCAGCGACGAAGGCCCCGGTTTCGCGCCCGAAATGCTCGCCCGCGTCGGTCAGCCCTACGCCTCCACCAAAGGGCGCGATGGCGGCGGCCTGGGGCTGTTCCTTGTCTTCAACGTGGTACGCAAGCTGGGCGGTCAGGTGACGGTCGAGAACCGCGAGACCGGCGGCGCGACGGTACGGATCACGCTGCCGCTTGCAGCGCTGGCCTACCAAAAGGAGAAACCGGCATGAGCACAGAGCAGGACGGCGGCGCCACGCTCCTCATCGTCGAGGACGATCCGGCATTCGGCCGCACGCTGCGCCGTTCCTTCGAACGCCGGGGCTATCGCGTATCGTCCGCCGCATCGGCGCAGGAAGCCGATGAGCAGGCGAAGGCAACGGACTTCGACTATGCCGTGGTCGATCTGAAACTCGGCAACGATTCAGGGCTGGCCGTCGTGCAGTCGCTCCACGCCATGCGGCCCGACACCCACATCGTCGTGCTCACCGGCTATGCCAGCATCGCCACTGCCGTCGAGGCGATCAAGCTGGGCGCGGCGCACTATCTAGCCAAGCCGTCCAACACCGACGACATCGAAGCCGCCTTTTCCAGCGCGCAGGGCAATCCGGAAGTGCCGGTCGACGGGCGCAAGAGCTCGATCAAGACGCTGGAGTGGGAGTACATCCACCAGACGCTGGTCGAATGCGACTTCAACATTTCCGAAGCGGCTCGCCGCCTCGGGCTCCACCGCCGCACCCTGGCCCGCAAGCTGGAAAAGCGGCGGATCTGACTACCAGCGCAGCCAGCGCGACACGCCGTAGCGTCCGACGAGCGCGGCAATGACGACCGACGCGACGTGCCAGATGCCCAGATGCGCAACGGACTCGTCCGAACAGGCCATCCCGTTGGCGACAGAGCCCAGCGCTCCGGCCCCGGCGCCCAGATAGAGCCCCGCCAGCCGTGGCGACACCGGCGCTCCGCGGCGCAGCCATACGAACAGCGCCGCGCCGACCAACAGGGACGCGGCGAGGCCCAGGTACATGCAGTGTGCGCCGTCGACATGCAGATGCCCGTTCACGCTTGCACCGGTAGCGGCCAGCAGCCCGGCGACCGGCAGGACGCCCGCCATGGCCATCGCCCACTTGGGGCCATCATGGTTCGCGCCCACTTGGGGCGAGGCCATCGTCAGCACGGCGGCGACACAAGACAGCCCCAGGATCAGCAGCAGCCCGTTCACCATGACGAAGAAAACCGACACATGTCCGCTCATCAGCCCGTGCCGCGCGCCGAGCGTGAATAGCACGGCGATCTCGGTCAGAACAAAGGCAAGGCCGACCATCGCCAGCCCGCGCGTGCGGTTGATGGGCCGGACGGGAGTGGCATCTGCGGCGATCCCGTCAATCAGGGCCTGGGTGGCATCGTCCATATTCAACTGGCCTTCTCGATGCTCGCGGCCAGCTTCTTCAGGCCGCGATGAACATTCACTTTCACGAGGGACTGGCTCTGGCCGCACCGCTGCGATGCTTCGGCCACGGAGTATCCCTCTATCTTCACAAGCTCGATCGCAGTCGCCTGAGCGGGCGGCAGTTGCGCGAAAAGCCGATCCAGACTGATGCGCGCCATGACGACTTCCTCGGCATTCTCCTCACCCGGAATGTCGTCGAACAGTTCCTGTTCCTGCACCCGGTATTCGGCGCGCAGATGGTCGATCCAGCGATAACGCGCGATCGCCGCCAGCCACGGGTAGAAGGGCCGCGAGGGATCGTAGGTCGCACGCTTGGCGTGGACCGCCATCAACACTTCCTGCACCAGATCGCTGAGCTTCTCGCGCGCGGTGCGTTTCTGAAAATAGCGGCGCAGCCACTTCGCAGCCTGTTCCAGCAGCACCGCATAGGCCTGCCGGTCACCGCGCTGCGCGGCCCGCATCAGCCGCGCCATGGTCTCTTCATCCCCCGTCATCGTGCCACTATCCGCATGCCGACCGTATCGAGCGCAAACAGACCGCCCCCTCGCGACACGAGAGTCAAGGCCAGGGCGACCCAGAGCAGGTGCACGCTCCACCAGGCTTCGGGAAACACGAAGAGCTGAATGACCAGGGTCATGCCCAGCAGAGCGAGCGCGGACAGGCGGGTGGCAAGGCCAAGCACGAGCAGGATCGGAAAGAGCGTTTCCGCAAACGTCGCCAAGTGCGCGGCAAGGTCCGACGGGAGGGGAACGGCGGCATAGTCGTTTTCGAACAGGTAGTAGGTCGTATCACTGGGCTGCAGCCAGGTTCCTTCCACCACCTTGCTCCGTCCCGATCGCCAGAACACGCCGGCAAGCGCCAGCCGCACGAAAAGCAGCGCCACACTCTCGGCAATCATGCCGCTGGCGAGTGCCGTGCTCTTTTGCCAGATTGCCAGCGCCTGCTGCATCTCTCCCCTCCTCCGGCCTGAAATCAGCGCTCGATCGCGCTCAGCGAACCGAGACCCTTGGGCGTCTTGATCGAAGTGCAGGTACCCTTCTTGACGAGCTTCCAGGCGTTGCCCTGATAATCGCGGGTAGACGTGCCGGCACAGCTCGTGCCCGGTCCGGCCGCACAGTCGTTGTGCCCGGCCTTGGCCACGCCGTAGCACTTTTCCATCGGAGTCTTATCTGCTGCGGCTGCGGGCTGCGCCGATGCGACGGCACCGGTCAGGGCAAGGCCGGCCAGTGCGGCGATAGATTGAGTCTTCATGGGCATATCTCCTCATTGGCCCCGGCGTTGTGCCGAGGCTCCCGGAGACATTCGCGCCGCATCACCCGAAAGTTACAGCCCGCATCTTTTTTGCCGCGCTGTAACCGCCACGGACATCGCCGCGAATGATGCTGTGCCCGCCGGGCAAACAGCAATTCAGGAGATTATCGATGTCGCTTCCGTCAAAGGCCTCTTTCGCCGCCGTCGCCGCCTCTTTCGCCCTTTCATCCGCAGCCGCCTTCGCCGCCTCGCCCCCCGCAGGCAGCACCGGCGCCGCGCTGGGCAAGGACGACACCGTCCACTGCTACGGCGTGAACAGCTGCAAGGGCACGGCGGACTGCAAGACCACCCAGCACGAATGCAAGGGCATGAACGTCTGCAAGGGTCACGGCTTCAAGGCCATGAAGGCGGGCGCCTGTCTGACCAAGGGCGGTACGATCGGCGATCTCGGCTGATCCGACCTCCCGGCGGCCCGGTGCCCTATTCCGCCGCCCCCCTCAGGGAACCGGGCCGCCACCTCTACAACCAACGCTCCGGAGAGCCTGCCATGACCTCTGTCCCGCCCTTCGCCGGCTTCGGCCTGGGCCTGCGCCGCCCGCACTATCGCGACTTCCTGGAAGGGACGGTCGAGGTCGATTTCGTCGAGGTCATTTCGGAGAACTTCATGGTCGAAGGCGGCAAGCCGCTCGCAGTGCTCGAAGCGGTGCGGCAGAAACACGAGGTCATGCTTCACGGCGTATCGCTCTCACCCGGATCGGCGCATGGTCTGGACCGGGACTACCTCGAAAGACTGCGCCTGCTCGCCGAGCGGATCGAGCCGCGCTGGATATCGGATCACCTGTGCTGGACCCGATCGAGCGCGCACAACAGCCACGACCTGCTCCCCCTGCCCTACACGGCCGAAGCGCTGGACGTGATCTGCGCCAACATCCAGATCGCGCAGGACCATCTGCAACGCCCGCTGCTGCTGGAAAACCCCTCCAGCTATCTCAGCTTTCCGGAAAACGAGATGCCCGAATGGGAGTTTCTGGCCGAAGTCGTCCGCAGGACAGGGAGCTATCTGCTGCTCGATGTGAACAACATCTACGTGAGCGCATACAATCACGGATTTTCGGCCCGCGACTATCTCGCCGGCCTCCCGCTCGACCGGGTGCGGCAGATCCACCTGGCCGGCCATACGCCGGGGGAGATCGCCATCGACACGCATGACCGCGCGGTCTGCAGCGGAGTCTGGGACCTGCTCGCCGAGACGCTTGCGCTTACCGGCCCCGTCGCGATCATGATCGAACGCGACGATGCCATCCCCCCGCTTTCGGAGTTGCTCGGTGAACTGGACGTGGCGCGCCGCATCGCCGCCGATGCCAATCGCGAGGCTGCCGCCGCATGACCCTCGCTGCCCAGCAAAGCCAGTTCATCCAGGCCCTGATGTCGGACGACGAACCGCTGCCGGAACACTGGCAGGCCCGCGAACACGCCGGTTACGCGATCTACCGCAATGCCTACCGCGCCCGGCTGATCGATGCGCTGCAGGAAACCTATCCGCGCACGGCCCTGCTGGTCGGTGAAGAGGCTTTCGGCGCAGCCGCCGCGCACCACCTGATCCTGCATCCGCCCACGAGTTGGACGCTCGACGACGCCGGCAAGGGGTTTGCCGAGACGCTTGAAGACCTGTTCCCGCAGGATCGGGACGTCTGCGAACTGGCGTGGATCGAATGGGCCATGCAGTCCGCCTTCACCGCAGCGGACGTCACGCCGCTGGACGGTCCGGGCCTCATAGCCGTCACGCAGTCGTTCGACGATCGCGCCTGGCAGGACTTGCGGCTTCGGTTCGTGCCGGGACTAGGCGCTCGGCAAGTGCAGCACGACTGCCGCACCTTGTGGAACCTGCTTGGCGACGAGCCGGACATTACCGCTGCGCGCGATCTTGGCCCCTTGCCCGAACCGCAAGGCTGCGTGGTCTGGCGCGAAGGGCTGCGTTCGACCTTTGCCGTGATCGGACTGGCGGAAATGCAGGCTCTGGCGCTGATGGCGGAGGGTGCCAGCTACGGCGCTGCCTGCGATCACCTGGTCTCGCTGCTCGGCGAGGCCGACGCGCTGGAACTTGCCGGTGCCATGCTGGCCCGCTGGCTCGCCAGCGGCTGGATCGCCGCTGCCCTGTAACTGCGGTCAGGGCATGTCCACGAGCTTGCGGGTGCGGCGATAGAGGCCCCACACCAGCGCGATGAACAGCAAGGTCCCGCCCACCAGAGCCGGCTGAGCAAAACCATCGCCGACCACGGCGATCGGGCTGTCGCTTCCCGATGCCGCGACAATGCCTGCGAAAGTTACGCCCCACAGGCTCTCGCCGACGATCAGACCCGTCGCCGTGAGCACGCCCATGCGGCTGGCAAATTCGGGATCGGAGCGCCCCGCGGCCCAGCGTTCGTAGAACCAGCCGATCACCGATCCCACTACGACCGGCAGGATCGCGACCATCGGCAGGTAGATGCCGATGCCCACGCCGAGCGGCGGCAGGCGCAGCTTGCCCAGCAGACCCAGCACTTCGTCGAGAATGACGAAGCCCACACCTGCGGCAGCGCCCCAGCCGATCATCGTCCAGTTGAGATCGCCGCCGAGCACACCCTTGGCCAGCGCCGAGATGAGCGCGGCCTGCGGGGCGGGAAGCGCGTTCGGCCCGGCATTGGGCGCGCCCGCAAACCCGAAAGCGGTGTTGAGCAGGTCGAGCACCGGAGGGATCACCAGCGAACCGAAGACCACGCCGATCACCAGCGCCACCTGCTGCTTCCACGGTGTCGCCCCGACGAGCTGGCCTGTCTTGAGGTCCTGCAGGTTGTCGTTGGAAATCGTCGCGACGCCAAAGACGATGCCCGTCACTATCAGCGCATAGGCGACCAGCGCCGCGGTCGTGTCGGGGTCCTGCCCACGCCCGAACAGACCCACCAGCATCAGCGCCGCCGCGACGACGGAGAGGATGCCGATGCCCGACACAGGCGAATTGGACGCGCCGATCAGGCCCGCCATATACCCGCAGACCGCCGCGATCAGCAGGCCGATGACGACGATGAACAGCAGCGCCCCGGCAATCAGCACGACTTCCGAGCCGGCGAGCGGTCCACCGGTTACGAGGCTCCACAACAGGATGGCAATCGGCACCAGCATCGCCAGTGAGCCGATGAAGACCACGGCAATCGGCAGGTCCTGCTCCTCGATCGCCAGCGCCTCGCCCGAATGGCGCGCGCGGCTGGCGGCCATCGCCGAGCGGATGCCGCCGAGGACGGGGCCGGCGATCCGCACAAGTGTCCAGACCGCCGCAACGCCGATCACGCCCGCGCCGAAGAAACGCACGTTTGCGCCGAACACGCTATTGGCCCAGACTTCCGGGCCACCGGGCATGGGCATCTGCGCGGTCAGGATCGGCAGCAGCACCCACCAGCCGACGACGAGGCCCAGGAACATCGCCATGCCGACCGACAGGCCGACAAGATGGCCCACACCCAGCAGCGCGAAGGACAGACCGCCGGATATGCCGGTCGCTCCGGAGCCGGCCCGGAACCAGACAGCCGCTTCGCCGGCCGCCAGCCGCATCTGCGTGAGAACCGCGAAGCCTGCGGAGGCAAGCGCGTTCCAGACGAGCACCGAAAGCCCCTTCGCACTTTCGGCAGCGCCTTCCCGCGATCCCGAACCGACCCGCAGCACCTCCGCCGCGGCCTTGCCTTCGGGATAGGGCAAAGGCGTATCGACCACGAGCGCGCGGCGCAGCGGCACCGAGAACAGTACGCCGAGGATACCGCCGGTTCCGGTGATCGCAGCGGTCGTCCAGTAGGGAAAACCCTGCCACCAGCCGATCATCACGAGGCCGGGCAGCACGAAGATGATCGCCGCCAGCGTCCCCGCCGCGCTCGCCACGGTCTGGACGATGTTGTTTTCCCAGATCGTCGAGTCCTTGAACCCGCGCAGGATCGCCATTGAAATGACGGCCGCCGGGATCGAGGTGGCGAAAGTGAGGCCGACTTTCAGGCCGAGATAGACGTTAGCCGCCGTGAACAGCAGCGTAATCAACCCGCCCAGCAGAACCCCGCGCAGCGTGAGTTCGGCAGCCGACCCCGCCCGTGCCTGTGCCGTGCCCGCTTCGCTCGCCATGCGTCCCCACCTTGTTCACTTTATGGATGCCCGCACATGGCACGCATGGGCCTGCCGCGACAGTACTAATCGCGCTTGCGCTGCATAAGCAACGAAGGCGAACTCGACCGGTTCCGTTGGGTCAGGCCACCGCCCTTGCCCTGGGCAGATACCAGCTGGAGCCGGGCGCCAGATAAGAGGCCGCGAAGCAGCCGAAACCGCACAAGGCGAAAAGGTATGCCAGCAAGGCGGGAAGGCCGTTGCCTGGTACGGCGAACCAGACGAATTCCAGACCCTTGCCGACCAGCGCGGGCAAGGCGACCATCGCCAGCGCCCGCGGCGAGCGGCGCACCTGCGGTAGCAGCAGGGCGAGCATGGGAACGATGCCCAGGACACCGATCACCGCCAGAACTGCGACCCAGGCCCCTTCGGCGCGCACCGCGTACCACCCGGCACTATGCGGCAACACATCGGCCCAGATGAGGAGGTGCGGCAGGAACTGGAACAGAAACCACAAGGTCATGCAGATCAGCAGCACCAATCCAAGTGCGCCGGTATGCTGCGGCCCCGGTCGTTGCGTCAGTCGCAGCAGCAGGATTGCCAGATAGGCCACGCAGATCTCGAGGAGAAGGACCTGCAGCGTATAGCCCGAAGTCTGGAATTCCACGTCGAGCGACATGAACCAGTCGACGGCCAGCAGCGATCCGCCGAAGGCGAGGACGATCAGCGAGAGGACAGCGGCCCGTTTCGACGAGCGCCCTCCCACCTGTCTGCGCGCAATCGCGGCCAATGCCACGAACCACAGGATCGTACCCGTGACGAACGGGACGACGCCCAGCCAAGGATTGTCGAATTCGTTCTGCCCGAAAAGGCTCGCCTCCCCGCAGATCGCACCGCAACCGACCAGTACTGGGATGAAAGTAAGTGCGGAAATGAACCAGACCCCCGCTGCGCCTTCACTGGCGCTCCTGAGGTCCGTTTCCCAGCCGCCATGCACCAGACGCATGACCGCAAGCAGCATGAGCGCGCCGAGCGGAATGGCCTGCAGGAAGACGGCGGCGGCCAGCCATCCCATCAGGGCGGCAGGCGCATCGACGACCACGCACAGCAGCGCGGCGAGCAGGCACGCGAACCCGGCGCCGCCGAGACCAATTCCCCTCACCAACTCAACCAACCGCATGGACGCTCTCTCTCCTGTAACCGTCTCGATCAGAGGCCTGACCCACAGGTGCAACTCCTCTGCGATCCAGAACCGCCGGGCCTTGGGGAGGTTCCCATGGCGCCCGCGGATGCCCGCGACTATCGCCTCGCCAACCGGATCCCGCTGAAGGCCCAGCGCGCCGCGGGCGGGAAGAAGTTGCGATAGGTCAGCCGGGCATGCCCGGGCGGCGTCGCCAGCGAGCCGCCGCGCAGCACGAACTGGTTGACCATGAACTTGCCGTTGTACTCGCCGGCCGCGCTGTCGCTGGCGAAGTAGCCGGGATAGGCGCCATAGGGAGAAGCGGTCCATTGCCAGGCGACGTCGTCGCGCTGACGCAGATCGTGGTTGCGCGCGGCGACTTCCCACTCGGCCTCGCTCGGCAGCCGGTGGCCGGCCCAGCGGGCATAGGCATCGGCTTCGTAATAGCTCATGTGCAGCGCCGGAGCATCGGGATCGAGGTCGGCGCGCCCGCCCAGCGAGAAGCCGGACCACACGCCCGCATCCTCGCGCCAATACAGCGGCGCCGTCCATCCTTCCGCCTCTACGGTCCCCCAGCCGTCGGAGAGCCACAGCTCGGGCCGGCGATAGCCGCCATCCTCTATGAACAGCAGGTATTCGCCATTGGTCACCAGCCTGTCGGCGATCTCGAAGGGTTCGAGCCAAGCCTTGTGCCGGGGCCCTTCGTTGTCGAACGCAAATCCGTCACCCTCGTGGCCGACAGCGACGAGACCGCCCGGCACGGAGAGCCACTGCGCGGGCTCGGCATCCGCAGCGATCGTGCGGCGAGGATCGTAGGCAGGCTCGATCGGATTGCGGCTGAAAGCGTGCTGGATGTCCATCAGGATCAGTTCCTGATGCTGCTGCTCATGGTTCAAACCCAGTTCGAGCAGCTCCTGCCATACCGTTTCGGCAACGGCTTCCATCAGCCGTTCCATTCCCGCATCGACATGGCGGCGGTAGGCGTGGACCTCGTCCAGCGACGGGCGCGACAGCATGCCGCGTTCGGCCCGAACATACCGCTCTCCCACCCGCACGTAGTAGGAATTGAACAACACGGCGAAGGCCGGATGGAACGGCCGGTAATCCGGGAGGTGTTCCTGCAACAGAAAGGTCTCGAAGAACCAAGTCGTGTGTGCGAGGTGCCACTTGGCCGGGCTGGCATCGGGCATCGACTGAAGCTGGCAGTCCTCCACCGATAGCGGCGCGGTCAGCGCCTCGGTATGCGATCGCACTGCGCGGTAGCGATCCATGGCAAACGCGGGTTCGGGCGAAATCCTCTGCGCGGCACTGCTCATGGTTGCAGAGTATCCGGCATCGCCGCCCAGACGTGAACCCCGAAAATGCCGTCCTCGTCGCTCCAGTAGGATAGCGGCTCCCAGCCCGAAGCGCGGGCCATCAGCCGGGCTTCCTCGGGCGTGTACTTGTGGCTGTTCTCGGTGTGGATCGTTTCGCCCGCTTCCATTGAGAATGCCCGGCCCGCAACGCGAAAGCTGACGGCACGGGTCGCTACAAGGTGCATTTCGATACGGCCGATACCGTCATGCCAGACCGCCCGATGCTCGAAGGCATCGACCGGAATATCAGCGTCCAGCTCCCGGTTCATACGCTCGAGCAGATTGAGATTGAACGCCGCCGTCACACCGGCACTGTCGTCGTAGGCCGCTTCCAGCATGCGCGGGTTCTTGCGCGTATCCATGCCGATGACGAGCCGCGCGCCTTCCCCGAGCTGCCCCCGGAACTGGCGCAGGAGATCGAGCGCCCGCGCGTGATCGAAATTGCCGATGGTCGAGCCCGGGAAGAACCCGGTCACCGGGCCATCGAAATCGGGCAGCGGAACCTCCTCGGTGAAGTCTCCGGCAAGCGGCACGATTTCCAGATCGGGCACGGTCTGCTTCAACGCCTCCATGCTCTCCAGAAGGAAATCGCCGGAAATATCGATGGGGACATAGACCGGCGCTTCGGTCGCTTTCAGCAGGATCGGGGTCTTGGTGGCGGAACCGGCCCCGAATTCGACCACAGGGCGTCCATGCCCGGCGCTGCGTGCGATTTCCTGCGCATGGCGGTTCAGCAGCGCTGCCTCGGTTCGCGTGACGTAGTATTCGGGAAGCTGGGTGATCTCCTCGAAGAGCGCGGAGCCGCGATCGTCGTAGAAGAACCGGGCGGGTATCGTTTTCTGTTTCTGGGATAGTCCGGTTACGGCCGCCTGGCCAAAATCGTCGAGCACTTCGGCCATTAGTTCAGCCATCGGACACCTCTCTGGTCGCGTTCCGTTCGCAATCCGCGGAGGACCGGCGGCGCGCCGACCGAAAACCCCGAACCACGATACGCTTCGCAACAGATCAGTCTGCCGATGGTTCCCTGTGCTGCGGACCTTCCGGCTTTGCCGAACGGCGGTCGATCACGTTCTCCACGCGCCCGTCGAGCATCTCGATCTGGACATCCGAAGCCTCGGCAATGCCCGGATCGTGCGTCACGCAGGCCACCGCCCGCCCCTGTTCGTGCGCCAGAGCGTGGAGCGTTTCGACCACGCGCGCGCTGTTGTGGCTGTCGAGGTTGCCGGTCGGCTCGTCGCCGAGGATCAGGATCGGGTCGTTGGCGAGCGCGCGGGCAATCGCCACGCGTTGGCGTTCGCCGCCCGAAAGGCGATCGGGCGTCTTGCCGTGCTTATCCTCAAGCCCCACGCCGGCCAGCAATCCCAAGGCCTGTTCGCGCGCCTGTGCAATCGGCAGCCGGCCGAGCCGCTGCATCGGCAGCATGACGTTCTCCAGCGCGGAAAACTCGGGCAGCAGGAAGTGAAACTGGAAGACGAAGCCGAAGCGCGCAAGGCGGATGCGGGCGCGCTCGTCGCCGGAAAGCTGGCTCACTTCCCGGCCTTCCACCAGCAGTTCGCCGGTCGTCGGGCGGTCGATCAGGCCCAGCAGATAGAGCAGCGACGACTTGCCGCAGCCCGAGGGGCCGACGATGGTGGTGAACGCCCCCGGCTCGATCGTCAGGTTCACATCGCGCACCAGCACGATCGGCGGATCACCCGGCAGATTGCGGCCAAGGTTTCGCGTTTCCAGAATAGCGCTCATACCGCGCCTCTCAGAATATCGACCGGATCGACACGCGATGCCTTGCGGGCGGGTAGCCAGGCCGCGATGGCCCCCGCGAGGAACGAGGCCGCGGCGGCAATGGCGTACTGACGCGGAGACCGGTCGAGCGGAATGCGTTCGATCTCACCGCCGATGGGAAAGGCCAGCGATCCGAGGATGGACATCAGGATATAGCCGAGGAGCCAGCCGCACAGGACGCCGATGAGCGAAAGTATCAGTCCCTCGACAACGAAGATGAACTGCAAGTCGCCTTCGGAAAAGCCGATCGAGCGCATGATGGCGATATCGCGCCGCTTGTCGGACACGCTGTTCGACACCACCGTGTAGATCCCGAAGCTCGCGACCAGCAGGATCGCCGAGACGACCGAATACATGATGACGTTTCGGGTCACGAGCAGCGAGAGGAAGTCCGCCGAGCGTTCCTGCCAGCTCTCCGCCTTGTAGCCGAAGCGGGTTTCGAGCTTTTTGGCGACCGCCTCCGCCGCATAGGGATCGGCCAGCCGCACGCCGATGCGGTTGATGATGAACGGCCGCCCGAGCAGCGACTGCGCCTCGCGCAGGAGGACATAGCCGGTGCCCGATCCGAGCTGGCTCTGCCCCTTCTTGAACAGGCCAACCACGCGCATTGACCGCCCGCTCGACGTGGACGACGTAGCCGCGACGATATCGCCAACACGCACGCCGAGGCGCCGGGCCAGATCCTCACCGATGATGATGCCGCCTTGCGTCGTTTCCAGATCGCGCAGGCGGCCAACCCTGAGCTGGTCCTCGATCGTGCTGATTTTCGTTTCGATCTCCGGCTCCACGCCGACGATGCCGATGGCCTCGTCATGCCCGCCAAGGCGAAGCGTCACGCCGCCGGTCAGGCTGGGCGATGCGATCGCACCCGGCACGGCATTGGCCGCCGCCATCACCGCCTGCCAGTCCTTGATACCGCGCACTTCGCTGCGGACCTTGTAGCCGTGAAGCTCCATCGCCCCATCGCCGAACACGCGCTCGCCCGGTTGCGGCGAGGGACTGCGCAACTCGTCGGAGATGACGATGTGTGGTGCCGCATCGATCAGCTGCTCGATGAAGTCGTTCTGGCTGCCGACCATGAGCGCCGATACCGCGAGGAAGAACCCGACCCCCACGGCAACGCCGCTCACTGCCACCGCCGTCTGCCGCCGGCGGCGCGAGAGATGCCGCAGGGCAATCCCGATAAGGAAACGCGTCCGGCCGATCATGTCCTGACCCGGTCACCGTCCTCCAGCCCTTCGGGCGGATGCACGATAATGGATTCTCCCGCCTTCAGGCCGGACAGGACTTCGGTCTTCTCGGTTCCCTCGATACCGATTCGCACCTCGCGCTGCTCCGCGCGGCCGTTCTGCACGACCCAGACATGGCCCTGGGTCACGGCACTTGTCGGTACCAGCAGCGCGTTCTCGTGCTCGCTGGTGACGATGTTCACTTCCAGCGTCAGGCCGAAAGGCAGATCGGCATCGGGTGCCAGTCCTATACGGACGCGGAAGGCGCGCTGCGAGGGATCGCCGCCCGGCGTGATCTCCTTGACGTGCCCGCGGATCACCTTGCCGGGAAGCGCATCGCTGGAAAGCAGCGCCGTCTGACCGACCTGCACGCGCACGATATCGCGTTCGTCGACCGTCGCGGTCACCCGTGCCTGCGCCGGATCGCCCAGTTCGAGCAGGGTCTTGCCCGGGCTTGCGAGATCGCCCGGCTCGACATCGCGCTTGAGCACGACGCCTGAAATGCCCGCCCGCACGGTCATCTGGTCCAGCCGGGCCTTGAGCGCGGAAACCTGCGCCCGCGCGGCCTGTCCGCTTGCGCGCGCCGTCTCGTTGGCCGCGCTCGTCACCCAACCCTGATCGAACAGCGTTGCCACCCGGCGCTCATTCAGCGTCCGCGCATGGGCATCGGCCTGCGCCTGTGCAAGCAGGGCCTGCTGTTCGGACGCATCGAGGCGGATCAGCGGCTGGCCCTTCGTCACCCGGTCGCCTTCCCGAACCAGCACCGCATCTACAGGCGCGGTAAGGCGGGACGAGACCGTCACCGGATGCTCGGCATCGACGAAGCCAGTGGCATAGACCAGCTCGACCGCCGTCCCCCGCGCGACTTTTGCCACGGTTACCTTTTCGCTTGATCCGCCGAGCAGGAACCAGGCTGCCGCCGCTGCCACGAGAACGATCACAATGGCAGACAAGACGATCGATTTGCGCATGAGCGGCAGAAACTCCTTCGTGTAGTCCCAGTGCGACTACCCTTGCACGGCCCGGTCGTCCTTGACCCGGAACAAGGCTCCAGGCCCGATTCCGGCCTATGCAGCAGGGCTAGCACATGCGGCCGGACTTCCAATGCCATACCCGGTTGCGCCACAATACCGACGCTGTTTGTCGTGAATGCGGCAGCGGAAGGAGAATTCCATGACCACGATGCGCGCCATGCAACTCGATCGCCCGGGCACGCGACTGCACATGGTGGAGCGCCCCTTGCCCGAGCCCGGCCCCGGACAAGTGCGGATAGCGGTCGCGGCCTGTGGCGTGTGCCGGACCGATCTGCATGTGGTCGACGGCGACATTCACGGCAGCCTCCCCGTCGTTCCCGGCCACGAGATCGTCGGAACGGTCGAAGCCATGGGCCCCGGCGTCGCGGAGTTCACCGTGGGCCAACGCGTCGGGGTCCCCTGGCTGGGCCACACCTGCGGGCAATGCCCCTATTGCGCCAGCGCGCGCGAGAACCTGTGCGACGATCCGGTATTTACCGGCTTCACCCGCGACGGTGGCTTTGCCTCGCATTGCATTGCCGATGCCCATTTCTGCTTTCCGATCCCCGACAGCTTCGACGATATTCACGCCGCCCCGCTGCTCTGCGCCGGGCTGATCGGCTACCGCTCGTATCGCATGGCGGGCGACGCACCGGTGCTCGGGCTCTACGGCTTCGGCGCGGCGGCGCATATCCTAGCCCAACTCGCCATCTGGCAGGGGCGCAAGGTCTTCGCCTTCACGCGCGAGGGCGACAGCGCCGCTCAGGACTTCGCCCGCAGTCTGGGCTGCGCCTGGGCCGGAGCATCGTCCGAGCCGCCGCCGGAACCGATGGATGCCGCGATCATCTTCGCGCCGGTCGGCGCGCTCGTGCCGCAAGCCCTCAGACACCTGAAGAAAGGTGGACGTGTGGTTTGCGCGGGCATCCACATGTCGGACATTCCCAGCTTCCCCTATGCGGACCTCTGGGAAGAGCGGGAAATCGTCTCCGTCGCCAATCTGACGCGGCAGGACGGTACGGAGTTTCTGGACCTCGCCGCCCAAGTCCCCATCCGCACGCATGTAACCCCTTTGCCGCTGGAGGAAGCGAACGAGGCGCTGGACCGCCTGCGCGCCGGCGAGGTGGAGGGGGCTTTCGTGCTGACGCCCTAGCGGGCTTGCGCACCCTGCTCCGCCCCATGCACAATGGCCCAAAAGCCCTGGAGAGGAGCCCAACATGAAGATCGGCCTCATCTATCCCCAGACCGAGCTGGGCGGCGATCCCATTGCTGTGCGCGAAATCGGCCTTGCCGCCGAAGCGCTCGGTTTCGACCACCTGCTGGCCTACGATCACGTGCTCGGCGCCACGCATGACCGCGAACCGAAGCTCAACGGACCCTACACCGACAAGCAGCCCTTCCACGATCCGCTGGTCATGTTCGGCTATCTCTCCGCGATCACCCGGCGCATCGGCTTTGCCACCGGCATCCTGATCCTGCCCCAGCGCCAGACCGCGCTCGTCGCCCGGCAGGCCGCCGATGTCGCCCTGCTTTCCGACGACCGTCTGCGACTGGGCGTCGGGCTCGGCTGGAACTACGTCGAGTACGAAGCGCTCGGCCAGGATTTCACCACCCGCGGCAAGCGGGTGAGCGAACAGGTGGAACTGCTGCGCAAGCTCTGGACCGAACCGCTGGTCGACTTCACCGGCACCTTCGACCGCGTGGACCGTGCGGCCCTCAATCCGCGCCCCGCCAAGCCGATCCCGATCTGGCTGGGCGGCTTTGCCGATGTCGCGCTGCGCCGCGCTGCCAGGATCGCGGACGGCTTCATCTGTGCCGACGGGGCTGCCGATGCGTTCGCACAGGCGGCGCGTCTGCATGACCTGCTCGATGAGGAAGGCAGGGCCAAAGAGGGCTTCGGCCTGCAATGCAACATGCTCAAGGCGAAAAGCCCCGAGCAGGTGGTGGAGACCGCGCTGCGCTGGCGCGATGCCGGCGGCACCCACGCCGCATTTGCGACGATGGGGCAAGGGATGGACTCGCGCGGCCAGCACCTCGGCTATATCGAGAGCGTCGCCGATGCCCTGCGCAAGGAAGGGCTGCTGGAAGGCTAGAAACCGTCAGCGCGCCTGCCGCAGGCTCTCGGCGTTGTCTTCGGGGCGGTAGGGGTTGACGATAATGTCCGACTGCAGTTCGAATCCGCCCGGTATCGTGACCTCGGGCACGATGCGGATCGCCCAATGGGCATACGATGCTTCCTCGGCCTGCCGCGAGCCGGGTTCCACGACGATGTTGTAGGGCACCCTGCCCACCACGGCGACCAGCCGCTGCAGGGCGCGCTGCACTGCCCCTGCCAGATCCTTCCGCTCCTGTTCCCCGGCATCGAGGAAGTGGGGACAATGGCGCCGTGGCACGATCCATTGCTCGAACGGTCTACGGGCAGCGAAAGGCACAAGCACGGCGAAGCTCCCGCCCAGCTCGACCACACGGTCTTCGCTGGCGGTTTCGCGCGCCAGCTCGTCACAGATCACGCAGCGGCCATGGTCGCGATGGTAGGCTGCCGACCATGCCAGCGCCGCCGCAATATGCGGCGAGCGCATTGGCATGCCGATAACCTGCGAATGGGCATGCGCAAGCGAGGCCCCGGCCGTGCTGCCGCGATTGCAGAACAGGACGACGTCCTCGATCCCCGGAAGCGCCTGCAGGGCAGCGAAACGGCGAAACCACGTGTCGGTCAGCGCCTGCATGTCGGCCTCCGCCAGATCGGGAATGTCCAGATCGTGGCGTGGAGAGATGATGACGACTTCGTGCTCGCCGTATCCCGCTTCCAAACGGTCGGCAGGCATGGTCCCGTCGTTTTGCAGGATGGGATACTTGTTGGGAACAACCCTGGTCGCCCATCCCGGCACCGCATCGCGCGCCGCTTCCTCGATGATGCGGGGCAGCAAATCTTCGTTGCCGGGGCAGAACGGACATGACGGATCGACCGGCGGCAAGGGAGCCTCCGCCCCGGCAGCCGCAGCGAGGTCGCTCGGACGTTTGCCGCGGCCCGGCGCGATCACCGCCCATTGACCGGTCGTGCGGTCCTGCCGCAATTCGTTCATGCTGCGCGGTTCACTTGTGCAGATCGAAGCGCGCCTCGAACGAGGAGATCAGGTCGAGCCAATCCTCCATCAGGCGGGTCATCAGGAACTTGTTGCGAACCGTCTCGCGCGCCTGCGCACCGACGGTTTCACGCAGTTCGGGATCCTTGAGAACGCGCACGATCTGCTCTGCCGCATCCTTCACGTTGTCGACGAGGAAGCCGTTCACACCATCCTCGATCTGGTGCTTGATCCCGCCGACATTGCCGCCGATCACGACCGTGCCTTTCCACATCGCCTCCGTCACCGTCAGACCGAATCCTTCGCGCAGCGACTTCTGCAGGACGACGGCCGCGCGACGCTGGAGGGCGTTGACGAAAGCCGAGTCCTGAACCGAGAGGATACGGATCCGCTCTTCGCGTGAGGAGCACAGGGATTCGAAGATCTCCTGCCCCTCGGGATCGTCCGTCGCGATGTTGCCCACCAGCACGAGCGTCGCATCCACTTCCTTGCGCGCGATGTTGAAGGCATCGATCACGCCCTGCGGATCCTTCCACTTGTCGAAGCGCGAGATCTGCACCACCAGCGGCAGGTCGGTGGGAATGTCATAGTGGCGCAGCCGCTCGTCGATCTCCGCCTCGGTCAGATCTTTGTTCGTGGTCGAAAAGGGATTGATGGCCGGCATGATGAAGCGCTGCGGCGTGGAAATCTTCTGCGCGTATTCAGGTAGCGAGACCACCACGGCATCGTACCGCTCGACAAAGCCCGAAAGATATTCCCAGAGTTCGGGATCCGGCTTGGTCAGATCGACATGGCAGCGCCAGATCCACGGTGCTTTCTTGCGGAAATGATCGATCAGCGGCAGCGGCTGGGGATCGTGGACGATGACCACGTCGTGATCGAGATGCATGCGCGCCGCGTTCTCGAAAACGACCTCCTCGTAGATATCCTGCTTAAGCTCGCTGAAATAGATTTCACCGCCCTGCAGGGCATTGTGCATCCGTTTGGTAACGCTGAAGAAGTCGGGCCGCCCTTGGATGACACGCCAGCCCGTCCGGATGCCGGCGCCGTTCATCAGCAGCGTCAGCGACGAGAGAATTTCGGCAACTCCGCCGCCGTAGTAGGTGGAGTTCACGTTGACGATATGGAGATCGCGCAGCTTTTCGGCTTTGCGCCGGATCCTGTCCGCCGTCTCGCTTCCTATCAACGGCTCGTAGTCGTCGATCGAAGGGAGAGTGGAATGAATCGGATTGTCGGCTCTGAAGTCCACGCTTGTACCTCGCTGCTATGCAAACTGGATCGGCAGCGCGCATCATGGCGCGCATGGAGGGCCTGCTTCCAAGCCCCCGACCGGTCCCGGGGTAGTCGCCCATGGTGCAGGGACACCTTGACGGACGTCAAGCGCAACGCAAACTCACGGCGAAGTTGGGAGCAAGGTCTAGATCGCCGCCAGATTGTCCACATCGGTCAAGTCTGGCCCGCTTTAATCAGGCAAGGAGAGCCTGTTGAGCATAGCCGATCGGTATGTTCAACCGGCCTGAACGCGACACAATCGCCACGCCGAAAAGCGGCCAAGGAGAGGAAACATGGAGCCGACCATCCAACAGTTCATCGATCGCGAGGCGATCCGCGATTGCGTCGCCCGTCTGGCGCGCGGCGAGGATCGGCGCAGCGCAGACCTGATCCGCGGCTGCTGGTGGCCCGAAGCAACGTTCGACTACGGCGTGCACGGCGGTGACTTCGAAACCTATCTCGCCTGGGTCGTTCCGGGCGCAGACGCCATCAAGGACACGCAGCACGTGCTGGGCCAGACCTACATCAAGCTGGACGGCGACAAGGCCAAGGCGGAAACGCACGTGATTTCCTATCACCGCGTCGACATGGGCATGGAGAATAGCGGCGAGCGCGACACCTGCATCGGCGGGCGCTATCTCGACTGTTTCGAAAAGCGCGATGGCGAATGGCGCATTGCCGACCGCGTGATGCTCTACGACTGGGAGCAGGACTGGGGCGAGGCCGCAGACTGGTCCACGGGTGTGATGGGCTATCCGTTCACCGCCGAGCACTTCCCCGGTCGCGCCAAGGGCGACTACAGCGAAAAGTGGTTCACCGGAGACGCCAAGTGAGCGCGCCTCTCGCTGGAAAGGTGGCTCTCGTCACGGGCGCCAGCCGCGGTATCGGCAAGGGCATTGCCTTGGTCCTCGCCGAGCAGGGTGCGACGGTCTACATAACCGGCCGCACCGTCAACGAAGGCGACTACTACCTGCCGGGCACGGTCGGCGGCACTGCAGCCGAGTGCGACGAGCGCGGAAAGGAAAGCGGCGGCAAGGGCGTTGCCATTGCCTGCGACCATGCCGACGACGCAGCCGTCGCCAGGCTATTCGAGCAGATCGAGCGCGAACAGGGCCGGCTCGACATACTCGTCAACAATGCCTTCCTGCTCTCCGACGACCTGCTCGAACCGAAGGGGTTCTGGGAGAAGCCGCTTTCGAACCTCGAAATGTGGGACGTGGGCGTAAAGTCCAACTACGTCGCCGCCTGGCATGCGGCGAAGATCATGGCCCGGCAGAAGTCGGGTCTGATCGTGGCGATCTCGGGCTTCGCCGCGATTACCTATACCTACAGCGTGATCTTCGGGACGTCGAAATCGGCGGTCGACCGCATGGCCCGCGACATGGCCATCGAGCTCGAACCCTACAACGTGGCATCGATCACCTTGTGGCAGGGGCTGACCCTGACCGAAAAGGCGCAGGACAACCTCGCCAAGATGGGCGACAAGATGACCAAGTCGATCACCGAGATGCAGGGCAGTTCGGTCGAGCATCCCGGTCGCGTGATCGCCGCCATGGCCGCCGATCCGGACATCATGAAGCTCTCGGGCGGCGAATTCGTCACTGCCGAACTGGCGCAGGAATACGGTGTGACCGATATCGATGGCAGCACGATCGCCTCGGCGCGCGCCACGCGCGGCTCCCCCATCTGGAAACCCATCTCGGAGGTCGACTATCGTGGCAAATGACCGTGAAGCGCGCCTCGACGCGCTGCTCGACAAGCAGGACATCATGGAATGCCTCGCGCGCTTTTCGCGCGGCATGGATCGGTTCGACCGGGACATCTACCTCTCGGCCTTCTGGACAGACGGCGAAATGGCGGCAGGGCCTTTCGTGGGCAGCCCGGCAGATTGCTGGGACTGGGCGGTGCCGATGCACGAAGCCGGGCAGATCCTGACTCACCACGCGCTGCTACAGACAACCATCGACCTCGACGGCGACACGGCCCATGCCGAGACCTATTACCAGTTCGTCGGCCGCAACAAGGACGAGAGCCTGTGGATCGCGGGCGGTCGCTATATCGATCGCCTGGAAAAGCGCGAGGGCGAGTGGCGCATCGCGCTGCGCACCAACATCATCGAATGGGGATGCCTGCCGCCGCCGATGCCGATCCCCTTTGGCGATGTGCCGGACATTGCCGTGAACGGCGTCTCCTCGCGCAGCAAGGAGGACCCCTCCTACCAGCGCCCGCTGACGAACAAGCGCGCGCCGAACAATCCGGCCAGAGGCTGAAGACATGGGCAGCATTTCGGACAAGCTCGAAGGCAAGGTCGCGGTCGTAACCGGTGCCAGCCGCGGTATCGGCAAGGGCACGGCCTGCGCGCTCGCAGAGCATGGCGCCACGGTCTACGTCACGGGCCGCACGGTCAATCTGGGTGGACACTCGCTGCCTGGCTCGCTGGAAGAGACCGTCGCCGAAGTCGAGGCGCGCGGCGGCAAGGGCGTGGCCGTCGGCATGGACCTGCTCGACGATGCCCAGATTGCCGCGGTGTTCGAAAAGGTGAAGCGCGACGAGGGCCGGCTCGACGTTCTCGTCAACAATGCGATGGCCATCCCCGAGAGCATGACCGAGCGCACCGGGTTCTGGGAAAAGCCGCTCGAGGATGAATGGCAGGTCTGGGATACCGGCGTACGAGCAGCCTACATTGCCGCCTGGCACGCGGCGCAGATCATGGTGCCGCAAGGCTCCGGCCTGATCGCCGCGCTTTCGGGCTATGTCGGCGTAACCTACACCTACGACGTCGTGTTCGGAACCACCAAGACCGCGACCGACCGCATGATGCGCGACATGGGCCACGAGTTGCGCGATACCGGCGTAAGCGCAGTACCGCTCTGGCAGGGCTTCACCTATACCGAGCGGGCGACCGAAAACCTCAAGACCATTCCCGGCATGGCAAACCAGCTCAACAGCGCAGTCGGCTCCTCGCCCGAGTTCCCAGGCCGGGTGATTGCCGCGCTCGCCATGGATCCCGAGCTCAAGGCCCGCTCCGGCGGCACGTTCATCAACGCCGAACTCGCCGCCGAATACGGCGTGACCGACAAGGACGGGCGCTCCATCCCCTCCCTGCGCGAAACCCGCGGCGCGCCGCTGTGGGGGCCGGGCGACACGACATGGAACTCGCAATGACCGATACGCCTTCACAGCGCCGCTTCGACGACCGCGTCGTCGTCGTCACCGGCGGTGCACGCGGGCTTGGCTGGGCCTATGCCGAGTTGGTCGCCTCGCTCGGCGCCAAGGTCGTGGTCAACGACAACGGCAGCGCCCTGTCCGGTTCGGGCGGCGATATCGGTCCGGCGGAAGAAGCAGCCCAGGCCCTGCGCGACATGGGCGCCGAGGCCGTGGCAAACACGGACAGCGTCGCCACGCCCGAAGGCGGCAAGGCGATCATCAAGACCGCGCTCGACACGTTCGGCAGGATCGACGTGCTGATCCACAACGCCGGCAACAGCCGCTTCGCGCCGCTGGCCGAGACCAGCTACGAGGATTTCCGCGCCGTTCTCGACGTGCACCTGCTCGGCGCCTTCCACGTCGTACGCCCCGCGTTCGAACGGATGGTGAAGGACGGCTACGGCCGCGTGGTCCTCACCGGATCGATCGGCGGGCTCTACACGATGCCGCAGACGGTCAACTATGCGATGTCGAAGTCCGGCATGATCGGCCTCAACAACACCGTCGCCATCGAAGGCAAGGATTTCGGCGTGAAGTCCAACATCATCCTGCCCGGCGCCGTTACCCGCATGGCCGAAGGTCTGGACATTTCGCAGTACCCGCCGATGGGGCCCGATCTGGTGGCGCCGGTCGTCGGCTTCCTGGCCCACGAAAGCTGCCCGGTATCGGGCGAGCTCTATGTCTCGATGGCGGGCCGCATCGCCCGCGCCTTCGTGACCGAGACCAAAGGTGTCTATCAGCCCGAATGGACCATCGATCAGGTCGCCGATCAACTCGACGCGATCCGCGACGAGAGCGAGTGCTGGACCTTCCATCCGGTCGAGAACGGCTTCGGCGAACACATGGTGAAGAGCTTCGAGATGGTGCAGGGCTGACCGCTCGCCCCTGCATAGGCACCAAACAGCGCTAGACCTGTAGCCGCATGGACAAACCTGCCCCCAAAGAGGGCCGGGAAATGCTATGGGCGACGGGCAAACGCGCAAGTCATTGCGATTCGAGGCTCACTTCGTGCAGTGACACCGGATTGCCATGGCGACGGGCCAGATTGCGGGAACGACGATGACTTCATCAGACCAGCCCTCCACGCCTCCCGATCCGATCGATGGTGTCGCCGAAACGCTCGACCACATGGCGATGGCCGGTATTTCGCGGCTCACCGGCGGCATCTCACCAGCGACGCTCGCGCTCTCGGCCATGGACTGGTGGATCCATCTGGCGGTGGCGCCGGGTAAACAGCTTCAACTGGCCGAAAAGGCCTATCGCAAGAATGTCCGGCTGACCGATTACGCCACGCGCTGCGCAAGGGAAGACGAGCCCTGCCCTGCCATCGAACCGCTGCCGCAGGATCACCGGTTCGACGATCCGGCATGGCGGGAAGCGCCTTACGGCCTGATCGCGCAGATGTTTCTGCTGCCCCAGCAATGGTGGCATGCGGCCACGACCGGGGTTCCCGGCGTCAGCCGCCACCATCAGGACATCGTGTCCTTCATGGCCCGGCAGATGCTCGACGTGGCAGCGCCGAGCAATTTCATCGCCACCAATCCGGTCCTGCAGAAACGCCTGCTCGAAACCGGCGGGCTTTGCCTCGCCGATGGCTGGAAATACTTCATCGAGGATTTCGAACGGCAGGCCCGCGGGGAACCGCCCGCCGGCGCCGAGCAATTCCCGGTAGGCGAAAAGGTCGCCACCACGCCGGGCAAGGTCGTCTATCGCAACGATCTGATCGAACTGATCCAGTACGAGCCGACCACAACGCAGGTACGGCCCGAGCCGGTGCTGATCGTGCCGGCGTGGATCATGAAGTATTACATCCTCGACCTTTCGCCGGAAAACTCGCTGGTGCGCTGGCTGACCGGTCAGGGCTTCACCGTCTTCATGATTTCGTGGCGCAATCCGGATGCCGAAGACCGCAACGCCGACATGGCGGACTATCTGCGCATGGGACCACTGGCCGCGCTGGATGCCGTCTGCGAGATTACCGGTGCGGAAGCCGTCCACGCCGCAGGCTACTGTCTGGGCGGTACGCTGCTGTCGATCGCCGCAGCCGAACTCGCCCACGAAGGCGACCGGCGGCTGCGCACGGTCACGCTCTTCGCAGCGCAGACCGACTTCAGCGAACCGGGCGAGCTTGGCCTGTTCATCGATGAAGCGCAGGTCAACCTGCTCGGGGGCGCGACCTGGAGCCAGGGCTGTCTGGACAGCAGCCAGATGGGCGGCGCCTTCCAGATCCTGCGCTCGAACGACCTTGTCTGGTCGCGCGTGCTCAAGACCTACCTCATGGGCGAGCGCGAGGAGATGAGCGACCTGATGGCGTGGAACTCGGATGGCACCCGCCTGCCCCACGCCATGCACAGCGAATACCTGAAACGGCTCTACCTCGACGATGAACTCGCCAAGGGGCGCTACGAGGTGGACGGCCATGCCGTGACGCTATCGGCGGTGCGGCAACCGCTCTTCGTCGTCGGTACCGAGCGCGATCACGTCGCGCCCTGGCGGTCGGTGCACAAGATCCACCTGCTGAGCGACGCCGAGATCACCTTCGTGCTCACCAGCGGCTGCCACAATGCCGGCATCGTTTCCGAGCCGGGCCACAACGGCCGGCACTTCAAGCAGTTCACGCGCGCCGCCGGAGAGCCGCCGATGCCGCCCGACGACTGGCTGACCCGCGCCGAGGACCACGGCGGTTCGTGGTAGCCGGCATGGGGCGAATGGCTTGCCGCGCATTCGGGCGAGCCCGGCCCGCCACCGCCCATGGGCAATCCGGACAAGGGCTATGCCTCAATTTGCGATGCGCCGGGGCGTTACGTTCTGCAACGCTAGACAGGCACCGTGGAGCGGATCAGGTCCGCACGACGATCTTGCCGAGCTGCCGGTTGCTTTCAAGGTAGCGGTGGGCCTCGACGATGTCCGCCAGATCGAACACGCTGTCGATCACCGGCGTGAGCGACCCGTCGGCCAGTCCACCGGTAATGTATGCGACTAGCCGCTCCCGGCTCTGCGGATCGCGAACCAGCACATCGGCGGAAAAGCCGCGCAAGTTCAGATTGGCCAGCATCAGCGGCGGCAAGGTCAACGCGCAGGTGGGCCCTGCGAGCATGCCGTAGACGATCACCGTGCCCATCGGCGCCATGGCCGTCAGCAAGGCCGACAACGGCTCGCCGCCCACCGCATCGAACGCCACCTGCGCGCCCTTGCCGCCCGTGATCTCCATTACCCGCGCCGGGACGTCTTCCTCGTTGCTGACGATCACATGCGCCGCGCCGTGCGACAGCAGTGCCTCCGCCTTGTCACGCCCGCGCGTCACGGCAATCGGCACCGCGCCTTCACGCAAGGCGATCTGGATCGCCGCCAGCCCTACCGAGGACGAGGCCGCGTTGATGACCACGAAGTCACCCTTCGTGATGTGCCCGATCTCCACCAGCCCATAGGCCGTGCCGTACTGCATCCAGCTCGCCGCGGCCTGCTCGAACGTCAGCTCTTCGGGGACCGGCACCAGCATGTCGGCCGCGTAGACCGCCTCTTCGCCATAAGTGCCGTAATCCTCCATGGAGAGACCGAAGAGCGCCGCCACGCGGTCTCCTTCACGCCACTGAGACACGCCAGGGCCTACCGCTTCGACTGTTCCCGCCATCTCGTACCCGATGCGCGCCGGGAACGTGACCGGTCCGAAGTGCCCGCTGCGATAGATCGTCTCCACCCGGTTGAGCCCGAAGGCGCCGACACGCAACCGCACTTCGCCCTGAGCCGGCTCGCGCACTTCCACTTCGTCGAGCCGCAGCACTTCGGGGCCGCCGAATTCGTGAAACCTGACTATGCGCGCCAAAACCTCTCTCCCGCTGTACTGCAAACCCAGACCATCGCCGTTCGTGTCGAGCGAAGTCGAGACACGTCAAACCTGCGCTGTCGTGTCTCGACTTCGCTCGACACGAACGGAACCAAGAGCAGGCAGCACCCGCAGCGCGTTACAGCTTGAAGCCGCCGCTCGCTTCCACGTTCTGGGCGGTGACCCAGCGCGTCAACGGCGAAGCGAAGGCGAGGACGGTATCGGCGATCTCCTCCGGCGTTCCGAAGCGGCGCAGCGCAGTGTTGTCGACCACCATCGCCTTCATCTTCGGATCATCCAGAACGTGCGCATTGGTCTCGCCGGCAGTGAAGCCGGGTCCGACCGAATTGACCGTGATCCCGCGCGGCCCGAGCTCGGCGGCCAGCACGCGCGTGAACGCCTCCACCGCAGCCTTGGCCATGGTGTACACGATGATACCCGGATCGGTCAGGCGCGAGCCGGTGGAGGAAATGTTGATCACCCTCCCGAAGTCGGCGATGCGCGCATACAGCGCGCGAGTGAGGAAGAAGGCCCCGCGCACGTTGTTGTTGAAGACCTGATCGAAGAACGCCTCGTCCGCATCGAGGATCGTGCCGTAATCGCCGCCGCCGATGTTGTTGACGAGAATATCGAGCCGGTTCGAACCTGTCCGCTTTTCCAGTTCGGCATCGAGCCCGGCGACGAGGTCGTCCGCTTCGGCCTTGCCGCCCAGTCGCGCCTGCAGGGGAAAGGCCTGGCCTCCCGCCGCCTCGATCCCGGCAACGGTCGCTTCGGCTGCCTCACGATTGCCGGCGTAGTTCACCGCGACGATTGCACCCGCACGGGCCAGCCTTTCGGCAATGGCCTTGCCCAGCCCGCGGCTGCCGCCGGTCACGAGAGCGGTCTTGCCCTTCAGTTCCATCGTTCTTCTCCCCTGTCCCTGTTACCGGGCTTCAGATTATCGAGACTGTCGTTCCACCCGCTGCGGCACAAGGCAGAGGCGCTGACCACAGGGGCAAGGTCCCATGACCGGCCCGCATCAAGGCTTCGGCAAGGCATAGGCCATCACTGCACTCGCATGCGGCCCCGGTATCGAGAAATGCCCGCCGGCCGCGATCACGACATACTGGCGTCCGGTTTTCGGCGAGACGTAGCTGATCGGATTGGCGGCCCCGACGGCCGGTAGCTGGGCGCTCCACAGCTCCTTGCCGTTGGCGATATCGAAGGCCCGCAAAGTCCGGTCCTGCGCGGCTGCGATGAACACCAGTCCGCCGGCCGTGCTGACCGATCCGCCGAAGTTGGGGGCGCCCATCAGCAGCGGCACATGACTGGCCAGTCCCAGCGGGCCGGATCCGGCAGCCGTTCCCAGCGGCTTCGACCAGACCAGCTTGCGCGAGGCGATGTCGAACACCGAGATCGTGCCGTAGGGCGGCTCCTGGCAGGGAATGAAGATCGGCGAGAGGAACGGAAACGACTTGAAGGAATAGGGCGTCCCCGCTTGCGGGAAGGTAATGACGCCGCCTTCGAAACCGCCCTTTTCATCCTCTCCCTTCTTACGAGGCGCAAGCCGGTTCAGGTTGGCGAAGTGCAGCGAATTGACCGCCATCAGCCCGCGCTGCGGATCGATGGATACGCTACCCCAGTTGATGCCGCCGCCAACCGCCGGATAGGTGATCGTCGGTTCGGTCGTGATCGGCGTGAACTCGCCTTTGTAGTTCGCGCGGCGAAAACTGATGCGACACATCATCTGGTCGATGGGGGTGATGCCCCACATGTCCTGCTCGCGCAGAGGCTCACCGCCGACAGATGCAAACCCGGTGGTGTAAGGCTGCGTCGGCGCGGTCCAGTCGCCTTTCACCGCGCCCTGCGGGACCGGCTTCTGCACGACCGGATCGATGGGCTTGCCCGTCCGCCGGTCGAGTACGAAAATCTGACCGCGCTTGGTCGGCACAATCAGCGCAGGCCGCTTACCCGGCAGGTCCACCGCCACGGGCTGCGCGGCGATGTCGTAATCCCACAAATCGTGATTGACCGTCTTGAACCGCCAGCGCAGCCGACCGGTCGCGACATCGAGCGCAACGATGTTGTCGGTGAAATCATCCGCGATCTTCGAGCGGAAGCCCGCGTAATAGTCGGGCGGGCTGTTGCCGGTGCCGACATAGACGAGCCCCAATGCCTCGTCCCCGCTGAATATGCCCCAGGCATTGGGCGTGTCGCGGGTATAGGTCTCGCCCGGCTTGAGCAGTGTCTGCCCCGGCCGCCCGGCATCCCAGGCCCAGCGCAGGTCTCCCGTTTCCGCATCGTACCCCCGGATCACGCCGGACGGGGAATCGAACGAACCGAAGTCGGAAATGCTCTGACCGACGACGACCACGCCGTTGACCACCGTAGGCGGAGAGGTCGGCAAGGCCGCATCGGGCTCCATCTCGCCCATGCCCGCGTGCAGATCGGCGATACCATTGCGCGCGAACTGGCTGCAGGGACGGCCCGTCTCGGCATCGATGGCGATGAGTTGTCCGGCGGACGTGGTCAGGAACAACCGCGCCGCGCATTCGCCCGCCTCCGCAGAGCGATAGTATCCGGCACCGCGACATTTCCAGCCCGCGAAAGGCGAGTCTTCGGGCAAAGCGCGATAGCGCCAGATTTCCTTGCCGCTGTCCTGATCGAGCGCGACCATGGTGCCGCTTTCGAGACACATGTAGAGACGCCCGTCCATGGCGATCGGCGAGGCTTCCAAGCTCACCAGATCGCCGGGCGGAATATCGGAATCGTAGCGCCAGGCCAGTTTCAGCTTGTCGACGTTACCGGTGTTGATCTGGTCGGTCTCGGCATACTTGGTGCCGGCGGTATCCTTGCCCCAGTGCTCCCATGTGACGGGGCCATTGGCGGCAACCGGAACCTTGGCCGCACCGGGCAGACCGCTCTCTGCCGTCTGCAGGCGCCATGCAGTGCCGGCCAGCAGTACCAGCGCGATCAACGCAGGCGCGCCCACCCACCATCGCGATGCTCCGGTCGCGCGCCTGACGCCTGGCAGAAGGAACAGCAGGCCGACCAGCGCCGGACCACCGAGCCGCGGCATCAGGGCCCAGGGATCGAGCCCCGCTTCCCACAGGCTCCAGACGAGAGTTGCGGCCAACATCGCGCCATAGGCCCAAGCCGCGTAAGGCTTGCGGCGTAGCAATCCGAACGCTGTGACCAGAACCGCCAGACCGGCAAGGATGTAATAGAAACTGCCGCCCGCGGCGATCAGCATCCCACCGCCGACGACAAGCGAAACGCCCACGACGGCCAGGAATACGGCAAGTATCGCAATCGCGACTTTGGCCACGGCAACTTCTCCCCTCCGGTCCCGGAGCCAGCGCACGATTTTTCGCGCCGCTCCAAGCGGTGAACATACGTTCACTAGTCTGCGGGTTCCGTGCTTGTCAATCGCGTGCTAGCCGCAAACGGCATGTCATCCGCCACCAGCCCCGGTCCGCGCAGTTCCGCCGAAACGAAGGCGCGCATCATCCTCGTCGCGCAAGAGGTCTTCTCGTCGAAGGGATACTCGCACGCCGGGCTGCGCGAAATTGCCGCGCTTGCCCAGGTCGCGCCTTCGCTGGTGATCAAGTACTTCGGAACAAAGGCGCAGCTGTTCGAAAAGGCGCTGGCCGCCGCGATCCTGCCGATCCGCAATTTCCAGCGGGACCGCGCCAGGATCGGTGAGGCCATCGCGGCCTCCATCCTGACGCCGCACACCAAGGTTATGGCCCCCGCGATGATGGCGTTGGCCCTCGGCGACGCCGAATCCCGGCAGATCGTCGAACGCGTGGTGAAGGAAGAAATCATCGATCCGATGGCGGATTGGCTCGATGCCCCGCATTCACAGGCCCGTGCCATGAACCTCCTTGCCATGACGACGGGCTTCGCGATCTTTCACGGCAACATGAGCGGCTTGCTTGGCCCCGAAGACCTCGAGCAGTCCGCCCGGCTCTTCGCGCAATCGCTGCAGGATCTCGTTGACCGGGACTGAAGTGCCGCATGCACCGTCCACTTTCCGGTTTTGCCGAAGGCCCAAGCCGGTTAGACCACGCAAGTGAACCAATGTTCACCAACAACAATGCGCCACCGAGAGCGTATAGATGGGAGACCGAACATGACAGCCGACGATTTCGCGCAGATCGTAAACATCGTGAATCTCTATGCCGTCGCCACCGACTCGCACCGCTACGAGCTGTTCGAGGATATCTTCACCGACGACGTTCATCTCGATTTCGGCGCGGGCGCGGCCATAGACGGGCTGGCGATCCTCATGCCCGCCTACAAGGACATCCACGCGGTCTTTTCGGCCACACAGCACATGACGTCGGGCCACACCATCAAGGTCGACGGCGACAAGGCGCGCTGCTTCAGCTACGTCTGCGGGCGATTCCGCCGCAAGCTGGATGATGGCGAAGGCCTGTTCGAATCCACCGGCTGGTACGACGATGCGCTCGTGCGCACGCCGAAAGGCTGGCGCATCCGCAAGCGCATTTCGCGGATGGTTTCCTATACCGGCGATATCCGCGTGATGCAGGCCATGCCCGATGTCGACACGAACTACGTCCTCTCCTCGCTGTTCGAGGAAGCCGACGCGGGACGGGTGGAATTCCTCGAAGGCTGATCTACGTGGTCGAGCGGCCTGCCGAGCGCTGGCCGAAGCGCGCGACGAGATCGTACTGGTCTGCACGGAAGTGCTGCCGCACGAAAGTGATGCTGTCGCTGCCCCGCCAGGTTCGCCGCTCGACCACCAGCGTGGCAGTGCCGGGTTCGACATCCAGCCAGTCGGCGATACTGCCGCTTGCGCCTTCCGCCGCGATCCGGGTCTCCGCTTCGTCCCAGGGAACATGCTCCAGCAGCCACGATCCCGGCGCGAGGTGATCGAAATCGACCTCGGCAATGTGCGGCACTGCCGCGATATCGACGAGCCGCTGCTCGAACGCGAAAGGCACGTTGTCGGCCAGGTGCAGACCGTCGAGCGCCAGCACTTGGCCGCCTTCCGGCCCGAAGTGTGCGATACCAGCCTCGCTCACCTCGCGGCGGATCAGGCGATAGCGATGTGTCTGCCCACGCGCGGCAACTTCCTCTGCGAGGTCGGGAATGTCCAGAACCATCGAGTGCACACGTGGGCGCGACACGAAGGAGCCTGCACGCTTGCGCCGTTCTATCAGCCCGGCATCGGCCAGCGCGGAGAGCGCCTTGCTGACCGTCATGCGCGAGCAGTCGAACTGCTGCATGAGTTCGGCTTCGGTGGGCAGACGCTCGCCCGGCGCCAGTTCGCCCGAGAGAATACGTGCCTCGAACTGGCTGCGGATGCGTTCCCCCAGCGGTTTGGTCATGCCAGCAGCCCTTTCAGCGCCTTGCGATAGCGCGCCGTGATCGCCTCACGGTCACGGTGGCGTCCGCTTTCGACCCATTTGACACCGCGCCGCCAGACGCAGTCGATGGCGCCCTGCCCCGCCGCGAAGACGAGTCCGTCCAGCAGCGCGTCTTCGCGGCGTCCAAGCAGTGAGGGGGGCCCGGCATCGAGACTGACGATGTCGGCAGGGGCGCCGAGGCTCAGCGGCGAAGGCGCCGCCAGCGCCTGCTGTCCTCCGGCCAGCGCCCGTTCGAACAGCGCTCTTCCCGTCGAGCCGCCTTCCGACCCGGCAAGGCAATTGCGGCGCCGGTGGATCAGACGCTGCCCGTATTCGAGCAGGCGCAGTTCCTCGGTCATGTCGATCCGAACATTGGAGTCAGAGCCGATCCCGAACTGTACACCCTGTGCCAGCGCCTCGACGGCGGGGAATACGCCATCGCCAAGGTTTGCTTCGGTGATCGGGCATAGCCCGACGACAGCCTTGGTCCGGGCGATAGCGGCCAGTTCGCTGCTGTCGACATGCGTGGCATGGACGAGACACCACTCGGCGCCGACATCGGCATTGTCCATCAGCCACTGCACCGGGCGCGCACCGCTCCAGTCGAGGCAATCGGCCACTTCGCGTTCCTGCTCGGCGATGTGGATGTGAACCGGCCCTTCCGGCGCGAGTGCGAGCACCTCCCACAGGGACGCAGGCGTCACCGCCCTCAACGAATGCGGGGCGATCCCCAGCCTTGCGTCATCCAGTCCGGCCAGAGCGGCACGCGAGGCATCCAGCAGCCTTCCATATCCCTCGGTGTCGGTGACGAAGCGCCGCCGCTCCGTTCCTGCCGGGATACCGCCGAAACCGCCCTGCGCATAGAACACGGGCAGCAGCGTCAGCGCCTGCCCGGTACTCGCGGCCGCGGCAGCCAGAGCTTCGGCCATGCGCGCGGGGCCCTCATAGGGCCGCCCTTCGGGCGCATTGTGCAGATAGTGGAATTCACCGACGCGGGTGAAGCCGGCTTCGAGCATCTCCATGTAGGCCAGCGCGGCAATCGCCTCGAAGGCATCGGGATCGAGCGCGTGGACGAAGCGATACATCGCCTCGCGCCAGGTCCAGAAACTGTCTTCACCCTTCCCCCGGTGCTCGGCCAGCCCCGCCATGCCGCGCTGGAAGGCGTGGCTGTGCAGGTTAGGCATGCCGGGGACACCGATAGCGTGGCGCTCGTCCTCCAACTGCGGCGGCGTGTGCGTTTCCAATGCCGCCACGAGCCCATCGGCGACGGTAACGCGCGCATCGCGGCACCAGCCATCCGGTGTGAACAGCGAGGCGAAGTGGAGTGTCGTTGCCATGCCCATCGGACCCTTCCTTGCTCGACGGATATAATGTCTATACATTATTGGGACGTGCTGCCAAGAACGCGTCAGCGACACACAGACCGGAAAGGGAGATTCGGCTCCGATGCAATGCGACAGGGTCTGGACCAACGCGCGCCTCGCGACGATGTGCGGGGACGGCGCCGATCGGCTGGGGCTGATCGACAAAGGCGTCGTTGCCAGTCTGGGTGGTCGGATCGTCTATGCCGGACCGGCAGACTCCGCGCCGACCTTCGCAGGCGCCGAAGTGCACGACTGCGAGGGCCGCTGGATCACGCCGGGCCTGATCGACTGCCACACCCACCTGATCCACGCAGGCAACCGCGCGCACGAATTCGAACTGCGGCTGCAAGGCGCCAGCTATGAGGAAATTGCACGCGCGGGCGGAGGCATAGTCTCGACAGTGGCGGCCACGCGCGCCGCATCCGAGGACGACCTCGTCGCCGGCGCCCTCCCCCGCCTCGACGCGCTGATTGCCGAGGGCGTGACTGCCGTTGAAGTGAAGTCCGGCTACGGCCTCTCGCTGGAAGCCGAAAGACGCATGCTGCGCGCCGCCCGGCGCCTCGGAGAAGAACGCGATGTCGGCGTGACCACCACGTTCCTCGGCGCCCACGCCCTGCCCAAGGAATACGCTGGCAACGCCGATGGCTACATCGACACGGTAGTGCAGGAGATGATCCCGGCGCTTGCAAGGGAAGGCCTTGCCGATGCCGTCGATGCGTTCTGCGAGTCCATCGGCTTCACCAACGCGCAGACCCGCCGTGTGCTGGAAGCCGCGCGCAAGGCCGGTCTCCCGGTCAAGCTGCACGCAGAACAATTGTCCAACCAGCATGGCTCTGCGCTCGCCGCCGAATTCGGCGCGCTTTCGGCCGACCACCTCGAATGGCTCGACGACGAGGGCGTGGCCGCGATGGCTGATGCCGGCACGGTCGCCACCATGTTGCCCGGTGCCTATTACTTCACCCGCGAAACCCGCCTTCCGCCCATTGCCACCCTGCGCGATGTCGGGGTGCCCATGGCGCTGGCGACGGACTGCAATCCGGGCACCTCGCCGCTCACCTCGCTGCTGCTCACGATGAACATGGGCGCCACCCTGTTCCGGATGACCGTGGAGGAATGCCTGCTCGGCGTCACCCGCCACGCGGCGCGGGCGCTGGGCATGGGCGGCGAGATCGGCACGCTGGAAGCGGGCAAGGCCTGCGACCTGGCCATCTGGACCATCGAGACCCCCGCCGAGCTGGTTTACCGCATCGGCTTCAATCCCCTTCATGCCCGCATTCGGAGAGGCCATTGAGCACCATCACTCTCACCCCCGGCGACGTCTCGCTGAGCGACTGGCGCGCGATCTACCGCGGCGCCGAGATGCGCCTGCATCCGGACGCCGCACCCGTCATCGCGCGCAGCGCTGCGGCGGTCGCTCGGATCATCGCCCATGGCGAGCCGGTCTACGGCATCAATACCGGCTTCGGAAAGCTCGCCAGCATCCGCATCGAGGATGCCGATCTGGCGACGCTCCAGCGCAACATCGTGCTCAGCCATGCCGCCGGCACCGGCGAGCCGACCCCCGTTTCCGTCGCGCGGCTGATGATGGCGCTCAAGCTCGCCAGCCTCGCGCAGGGCGCCTCCGGCATTGCCCCGGCCACGGCGGATCTGCTCGAAGCCATGCTGGTGAAGGGCATCACGCCGGTCATCCCCAGTCAGGGTTCGGTCGGCGCCAGCGGTGACCTTGCCCCGCTCGCGCACATGGCCGCGGCGATGATCGGGGTCGGCGACGCCTTCGTCGATGGGACCCGGATCCCGGCAGAGAAGGCCCTTGCGGACGCAGGGCTGGAGCCTGCCCGGCTCGGCCCGAAGGAAGGGCTCGCCCTGCTCAACGGCACGCAGTTCTCCTGTGCCTGGGCCCTCGCCGGCCTGTTCGATACCGAGCGGCTGCTGCAGACCGCGCTCGTCACCGGCGCGCTCTCGACCGAGGCGGCCAAGGGTTCGGACGCGCCGTTCGATCCGCGCATTCATGCCCTGCGCGGTCATCGCGGCCAGATCGACACGGCCCATGTGTTGCGCGACCTGATGGCCGGCTCGGCCATCCGCGCCAGCCACATCGTCAACGACATCCGCGTGCAGGACCCCTACTGCCTGCGCTGCCAGCCGCAGGTCATGGGCGCCGCGCTCGACCTGTTGCGGCAGGCCGCGACGACACTGGCCATCGAGGCAAACGGCGTCTCGGACAATCCGCTGATCTTCTCCGAGACCGACGAAGCGCTTTCCGGCGGCAATTTCCACGCCGAGCCCGTCGCCTTCGCCGCCGACATGATCGCGCTGGCCGTGTGCGAGATCGGCTCGCTGAGCGAGCGGCGCGTGGCGATGCTGGTCGATCCGGCACTCTCGGGTCTGCCTGCCTTCCTCACGCCCGAGCCCGGCCTCAATTCGGGCTTCATGATCCCGCAGGTGACGGCCGCCGCACTCGTCTCGGAGAACAAGCAGCGGGCCTATCCGGCCTCGGTGGATTCGATCCCGACATCGGCCAATCAGGAAGACCACGTTTCGATGGCAGCGCATGGCGCCCGGCGCCTGACGGGGATGGTACAGAACGCCACCGCCGTCGTCGGCATCGAACTGCTGGCGGCGGCCCAGGGCTGCGATTTCCATGCGCCGCTCACCTCGAGCGATGCGCTCGAAGCGGTGCGCAGTCTGGTGCGCGAGGCCGTACCCGCGCTTGGATCGGACCGGCATTTCCATCCCGACATGGAAGCGGCCAATGCGCTCGTGCGGTCGGGCGCCGTGGCGGAGACCGCCGGTATCGACCTTCCGGCGCTGTCATGAGCGACTGGATAGACATCCATCGCGGCGATGCGCCGCTGATCGTGTGTTTCCCGCACGGCGGCTCGGCCATCCCGCAGGATCTCGAAGCGCGCCTGTCCTCGCCCTGGCTCGCTCGCAAGGATGCCGACTGGCACATCGCCGGGCTCTATGCCTTCGTGCGCAAACGCGGCGCGACAACGGTCGCGACCTCGATTTCGCGCACGGTGGTGGACTGCAATCGTGATCCATCGGGGGCTTCGCTCTATCCGGGGCAGACGACCACGGGCCTCTGCCCGGTCGAGACCTTCGACGGCGAAGCGCTTTACTCCGCCGACCCTCCCGACGCCGCCGAGATTGCGCGCCGCCGCAAGGCCTGGTTCGATCCCTACCACGCCGCCATAGCAGCGGAGATCGAGCGCCTGCGCGCCACGCATGATCGCGTGGTCCTCTACGACGCCCACTCGATCCGCAGCCATGTGCCACGCCTGTTCGACGGCGAATTGCCGCAATTCAACATCGGCACCGATGGCGGCCGCACCTGCGCCCCCGCCCTGCGCGAGGCCGTTACGCAGACCTGCGCTGAAAGCGGCCTGTCCCATGTGGTCGACGGTCGGTTCCGGGGCGGCTGGACCACCCGCCACTACGGCACGCCGGAAAAAAGCGTCCACGCCATCCAGATGGAACTGGCGATGCGCGGCTATCTTACCGAACCCGACGTCCCCTCGCCCGAAAACTGGCCTGCGCCGCTGTCCGAGGCGCCCGCCGTTTTGCCCACCCTGCACCGCGTCATCGACGCATGTCTCGACTTTGCGAAAGGCCGATCATGACCCGCCTCGACAACTCGCGCCGGATCGTTCCGGCGACCGGCACCGAGCGCACCGCCCGAAGCTGGCTGACCGAAGCGCCGCTGCGCATGCTGATGAACAACCTGCACCTGGACGTCGCCGAGCGCCCCGAGGAGCTGGTCGTCTACGGCGGCATCGGTCGCGCGGCGCGCGACTGGGAAAGCTACGACCGCATCGTCGAGACGCTGCGCCGGCTCGGGGACGAGGAAACGCTGCTGATCCAGTCGGGCAAGCCGGTCGGCGTCTTTCGCACCCATGCCGATGCGCCGCGCGTACTGCTCGCCAACTCCAACATCGTGCCCAAATGGGCGACCTGGGAGCACTTCCACGAACTCGATCGCAAGGGGCTGGCGATGTACGGCCAGATGACGGCGGGATCGTGGATCTACATCGGCAGCCAGGGCATCGTTCAGGGGACCTACGAAACTTTCGCCGAGATGGGCCGCCAGCACTATGACGGTGACCTGACAGGCCGCTGGCTGCTCACCGCTGGGCTTGGCGGCATGGGCGGCGCACAGCCGTTGGCGGCGGTCATGGCCGGGGCCTCGTGCCTCGCCGTCGAATGCCAGGAAAGCCGCATCGAAATGCGCCTGCGCACCGGCTATCTGGACCACCGCGCCGACACCATCGAAGAGGCCATGGCGCTGATCGAAAAGGCGAGGGGCGAAGGCAGGACCATCTCTGTCGGCCTGCTCGGCAATGCCGCAGAAGTCCTGCCGGAGATGTATTCGCGCGGCATCCGCCCGGACTTGCTGACCGATCAGACCTCCGCGCACGATCCGGTCAACGGCTACCTGCCTGCCGGGTGGAACGTGGCCGAATGGCTGGAACGCCGTGAGCGTGAACCCGATGCCGTCGCCAGGGCGGCCAAGGCCTCGATGGCGGTCCATGTGCGTGCCATGCTGGACTTTCAGGCTGCGGGCGTGCCGACCGTCGATTACGGCAACAACATCCGCCAGATGGCCAAGGACGAAGGGGTGGAGAACGCCTTCGACTTTCCGGGTTTCGTGCCCGCCTACATCCGCCCGCTGTTCTGCCGCGGCATCGGCCCATTCCGCTGGGCGGCGCTCTCCGGCGATCCGGAAGACATCTACAAGACCGATGCCAAGGTGAAGGAACTGATGCCCGATGACGCGCATCTTCACCGCTGGCTCGACATGGCCCGCGAGCGCATCCATTTTCAGGGCCTGCCCGCGCGCATCTGCTGGGTCGGGCTTGGCGACCGGCACCGGCTCGGCCTCGCCTTCAACGAAATGGTCGCCAGCGGCGAGCTTAAAGCCCCGGTTGTGATCGGCCGCGACCATCTCGATTCCGGCTCGGTCGCCAGCCCCAACCGCGAGACCGAAGCGATGCAGGACGGCTCGGATGCGGTGTCCGACTGGCCGCTGCTCAATGCCCTGCTCAACACCGCAAGCGGCGCGACCTGGGTCTCGCTGCACCACGGCGGCGGCGTGGGCATGGGCTATTCGCAGCACGCCGGGATGGTGATCGTCGCCGACGGCACCGAAGCGGCGGCGAAGCGTCTGGAACGGGTGCTGTGGAACGATCCGGCCACCGGCGTAATGCGCCATGCCGATGCGGGTTACGACATCGCTCTGGATTGCGCCCGCGAGAAGGGACTGGATCTGCCGGGCATCCTGTAAGCCGAGATCGGTCGCAGGATCGACAGCAACAGCCTTCGCTCGACGGACACTGACGATTGGTTCTTGCCCTGCCAAAAGCAAGAACATATTAAGAACAAATGTCCGATTCAGACCTGCTCGAACGGCTGGGGATTCTCGCCGACGCGGCCAAATACGATGCCTCCTGCGCCTCGTCCGGCACGGACAAGCGCTCGAGCCGTGGCGGGCGCGGCGTGGGGTCAACGCAGGGCATGGGCATCTGCCACGCCTATGCGCCGGACGGCCGCTGCATATCGCTGCTCAAGGTGCTGCTGACCAACCACTGCATCTTCGATTGCCATTATTGCGTGAACCGCAAGAGCTCGAACGTGCGCCGCGCGCGCTTCACGCCAGCCGAGGTGGTGAAGCTCACACTCGACTTCTACCGTCGCAACTACATCGAGGGGCTGTTCCTCTCGTCGGGGATCGTGAAGTCCTCCAGCCATACGATGGAGCAACTGACCGAGGTCGCGCGCTCGTTGCGAGAGGATCACGACTTTCGCGGCTACATTCACCTCAAGGCCATTCCCGAGGCGGACCCCGAACTGGTCGAACAAGCCGGGCTCTGGGCCGACCGTATCTCGATCAACGTCGAACTGCCCACCGATCCCGGTCTGGCCCGGCTCGCGCCGGACAAGAACGCGGCCCGGATCGAGGGCGCCATGGGCCATATCGGCAGCGCCATCGATGAAGCCAAGGACGCGCGCAAACGCTTTCGCCATGCGCCGCGCTTCGCGCCCGCCGGACAATCGACGCAGATGATCGTCGGCGCGGACAGCGCGAACGACGTCGCGATCATCCAGCGCGCCAGCGGGCTCTACGGCCGCTTCGGCCTGCGCCGGGTCTATTACTCCGCTTTCAGCCCGATCCCCGACGCCAGTGCCATCCTGCCGCTGAAACGCCCGCCACTGATCCGCGAGCACCGGCTCTACCAGAGCGACTGGCTCACCCGGTTCTACGGCTTTGCCCCGGAAGAAGTTGCCGAAGCCGCGCAGGACGACGGCATGCTCCCGCTCGATATAGACCCCAAGCTGGCATGGGCTCTCAAGCGGCGCGAGGCTTTTCCGGTCGACGTCAACACCGCGCCCCGCGAGGCGCTGCTGCGGGTGCCGGGCCTGGGAACGCGCGCCGTAGATGCCCTGCTGGCCGCCCGGCGGCATCGCCGCCTGCGGCTCGATGATGTGGCGCGGCTGACCGTTTCCATCGCCCGGCTGCGGCCGTTTCTGGTGGCGGCAGACTGGCGCCCCACCCGCCTGACGGACCGCGCCGACTTGCGCCGGATGCTGGCGCCGCCGCAAGAACAACTGGAACTGTTCGCGTGACACCGGCCTGCAAGCTTCCCGACCGCGTTCATGTGCAACTGGACACGCCCGACGACTTCGAGAGCTGGCGTGACCGGGCACGAGCGCTTGTCGCAGCCCATGTCGCACCGGAACAGGTCTCGTGGTCCGTGGCAGGGGAAACAACGGGGGATCTCTTCGCGTCGGTAGCAAGTGGCACCGTGCCGGACGTGGAAGCACGCGCTCCCGTCCGTGCCAGCGCTCGCTTTCTCGATGTGGCGAAATCGGCCCTGCTGCATCGCGCCCCCGAGCGCTTCTCGCTGCTCTACAGTCTGCTCTGGCGCCTGCAGGCAAACCGGCAATTGATGGACGATACTGCCGACGGGCAGGTCCGCGAGATCGAACGGCTGGCCCGGACTGTGCGGCGCGACATCCACAAGATGCGCGCCTTCGTGCGCTTTCGCAGCATGCACGACGAAAACGGCGCCGAACGCTTCGTCGCCTGGTTCGAGCCCGAGCATCACATTGTGCGTGCCAATGCCGCCTTCTTCGTCGACCGGTTCGCCAACCAGCGGTGGTCCATCCTCACGCCCGCGCTCAGCCTGCATTGGAACGGTTCGGCTCTGCAGGAAGGCCCGCCAGCCCACCGTGAGGATGCCCCCGGTCACGACGCCACCGAAGCGGCATGGCAGCGCTACTACGCCTCGATCTTCAATCCGGCGCGGCTGAAAGTGGGTGCGATGCTCAAGGAGATGCCGCGCAAGTACTGGAAGAACATGCCCGAGACGCGGCTGATCCCCGACCTCATCGCAGGCGCACAGGCCCGCGAGGCAGCCATGATCGCCGGCGCCGGCGAGGACACCGCATCATCGCCCATTCCCGCGAGCCTGACGGATGTCGCCGAAGGCATTTCCACCTGCCGCCGCTGCCCCATCGGCTGCAATGGAACGCGCGCAGTGGCCGGTGAAGGCCCGACGCAGGCACGCTTGCTCATTCTAGGCGAGCAGCCCGGCGATACCGAGGAAAAGCAGGGGCGCCCGTTCATCGGGCCTGCCGGGGCGGTGCTAGATACGCATCTGGCTGAAGCCGGCATCGACCGGAATGCAGCCTACCTCACCAATGCTGTGAAGCACTTCAAGTTCGCGCCGCGCGGCAAGAAGCGGCTGCATCAGAACCCGTCGGCCCGGGAGATCGATCATTGCCGCTGGTGGCTGGACGCCGAACGCGCGCTGGTGCGACCGGACTGGATTCTCGCCCTGGGCGCCAGCGCAGGCCGCGCGCTGCTTGGCCGCACCCCCAGCGTGGGCCGCGAGCGCGGCGCCCCCATTGCCCTGCCCGACGGATCGCAGATGCTGCTGACCACGCACCCAAGCTATCTGCTGCGACTGGAAGGCGAAGCGCGCGAGCGGGAGACGGCCCGCTTTGTCCAAGATCTGAATGTTCTGGCAGAGGCGCTCTCGAACCCGGCCGGTCATGTCGAAAGCCCTCAGGCCGCGGAGAGGATTTCCACTTCGGGATGAACCTGCGCCAGGTGATCGACGATGGCCAGATGCAAGGGCCGCTCGAACTCTATGCCGACCTGCGTGGCATTGGCCCAACGCACGTAGCCGGACCAGGATTCCATCCCTTCCAGCTTGATGGTGACGCATCGTCCGGGGCTTGCGCTTGGCGAGGAAAGCTGGATCCGGCAGCCCCATTGCGAGATGTCGAGCATGGTACCGCCGATCCGCGTCTTGCAGCTGTCGCGCACGACCGCCGATGCGCCCAGGGCAAGGCGTTTTTCACGGCGCTTATCCCGCGATGGCTTCGACTGGTGCTCGTCCCTCATGCGACGCCCTCACAACTACAGGGATAATTTAGACAGAGATGTCCTAAATTTTCCTTGAGCCCCTGTTTTTGACTGAAAACAGGGGTCAATGCGCGTCTCGTAAAAGTCAGGCGTCCGTAAAGCCCAGCGCCAGTCTTGCCAGCTCGGGGAAGGCCTCGGCGCGTTCCTTGGCCTGTGCGTTGGAGGCTGTTCCGCGAATAACGCGGCCCTTGATGCCGTGAAAGATCGCGGCGAGGCGGAAGAAGTTGAACGCCATGTAGTAGCGGTAGTCAGGCAAGCCTGCGCGGCCCGTGCGACGGCAGTAGGCGGCGACGTAGTCGTCCTCGCTGGGGATACCGAGCGCGGCAATGTCCGCGCCGCCCAGCCCCGCCACGATATGCGGCGGCATGTGGTACATCATCGCGTGATAGGCGAAGTCCGCCAGCGGATGGCCCAGCGTCGAGAGTTCCCAGTCGAGCACGGCCAGCACGCGCGGCTCGGTGGGGTGGAAGATCATGTTGTCGATGCGAAAGTCGCCGTGGATCACCGAAGACGCGCCGTCATCCTCGGGCATGTTCGCCTCGAGCCATTCGATCACCGCATCCATGGCCTCGTCGCGGCCCGCCGCCTCGTCCTCGCGGTACTGGCGCGACCAGCGGCCGACCTGCCGGGCGAAGTAATTGCCCGGCTTGCCGTAGTCGCCAAGGCCGATGGTTTCGGGGTCGTAGGAATGAAGCTGCGCGATCGTCGCGTTCATGGCGTCGAAGATCGCGGCACGCTCTTCGTTCGAGACGCCCGGCACGGTTGCATCCCAGAAGATGCGGCCCTCGACCATTTCCATCACGTAGAACCAGGTGCCGATCACGCTCTCGTCGGTGCACAGGCCGTAGACGCGCGCTACCGGAAAGCCTTGCGCGTGAAGCGCGGTGAGCACCTTCGCCTCGCGCTCCACGGCATGGGCGCCCTTGAGGATTTCGCCGGGCGGCTTGCGGCGAAGAACATAGCTGCGCGCGGGTGTGACCAGCTTATAGGTCGGGTTCGACTGCCCGCCCTTGAACTGCTCGACGCTCAGCGGTCCGGCGTAGCCTTCGACATTGGCCTTGAGCCAGCTTTCCAGCGCCGCCTCGTCGAAGGCATAGCCCTCGCGAACGGCGGTGGTCCCGGTATTGGCGTCGGCGAGATCGGTCATGCTTCCTGCGCCTGCTTCCATTCGCGCTTGATCTTCTTGGCGAGGCTCCACTTGTGAACCTCGGTCGGGCCGTCGTAGATGCGGAAGGCACGAACTTCGCGGAAGACCTGCTCGACGATGGTGCGGTCGGTCACGCCGGTACCGCCCATTACCTGCACGCAATTGTCGGCAATGGTCATCATCGCCTCGCTGACCGAAACCTTGGTCATCGAGCTTTCGACGGTACCCAGCGATCCGGTGTCGAGCACCGAGGCGCACCAGTCGATCATCAGCTCGCTCTGCTCGATCAGGATCTTGTTCTGCGCCAGCATGAAGCCCACGCCCTCGTGATCGATCAGCAGCTTGCCGAAGGCCTCACGGCGGCAAGCATAGTCGGTGGCGATCTCCTGCGCGCGGATGCAGGCGCCCAGCCAGCGCATGCAATGCGAAAGACGCGCAGGCGACAGCCGCACTTGCGCATACTTGAAGCCCTCGCCCGGCTGGCCGAGCATCTGGTCTGCGGGAATGCGCAGGTTGTCTAGCGTCAGCGTGGCATGGCCGCCGGGCATCGAGCTGTCGATGGTGTTGGGGATCTCGTCAATGCGGATCGCATCATCGGGCAGATCGACCAGGAACATGCAGGCACCGCCCTTGGTGTCCTCTTCCTCGGACGCAGCCATGACGATGCCGACCTTGGCGCCCTGCGCGCCAGTGATGAAGGTCTTGCGGCCATTGACGATCCAGTGGTTGCCGTCGCGGCGGCAGGTCGTCTTCATCATCGAGGGATCGGAGCCCGCACCGCCCCAATCGGCGGGTTCGGTCATGAAGAAGGCCGAACGCGCGGTGCCGTCGATCAGCTTGTTGAGGAAGCGCTCCTTGAGTTCGGGCGAACCGACATGACCGATCAGGTACATGTTGCCCTCGTCGGGCGCGAAGGTGTTGCAGGCCAGCGGGCCGAGCGGCGAGAGGCCGGACTTGATCAGGACATAGGCCGTCTCGCGCTGGGTCAGGTGCGAGCCGTCGTCGCGGATGTGCGGCGTGAGAACGCCGGCGGCGCGCGCCTTTTCGCGCATTTCCATCACGAGTTCGTCGGTCGGCGCGCCGTGATGATCGCGGCGCGCGTCCTTCTCGTAAGGCACGACGACTTCGCGCACGAAAGCCTCGACTTTCGCGCCCATCTCGCGCGCATAGTCGGAAATGGCAGCCGGGTTGGTCTGAAGAACGGTCATTACTGGAGCACTCTCACGGGATCGGTGCCGTCCCAGTCTCGGGCGGCATCCTTCATCATCTGGAACAGGCCCTCGGAACCTGCCATCGGCTGGAGATATTCGATCACGTGCCCCGGGCCCTGGCCCGGATCGACGTAGATCACTTCCCCGTCTTCCCCAACTTTGCCTTCGACGATCACTTCCGCGCCCGCCTCGGCACAGGCCGCTCGGGCGGCCTTTATGTCATCGACGAACACGCAGACGTGGTGCAGCCGGTCCCGCACCGCGTATTCGCCGTGGTAGAGCGACGGCGCCGTGCTGTCGGTTTTGATCAGCTCGATCTGGATGTCGCCCCAGTATCCGATGGCCATGGTGAACGGCGCGTCGGTGGGCTGCCCCTTGTACTTCATCTCGCCAAGCTGGACGTCGTTGAGCACGAAGAACGGGCCGACCCCGACCGTCTCGATCCAGTACTTCATCGCCGCATCGAAATCGGTCGGGAAGAAGGCGATCTGGATTACGTCGCCCAGCTTCTTGAGCGGCCCCGGCGCTGCAGGGTTCGGGATCATGCGAAGAGTCCTTCCGGTTTCTCGATCAGGTCCTTGAGCGTGGCGAGGAACTGCGCACCGGCAGCCCCGTCGATCGCCCGGTGGTCGACCGAGAGCGTGAACGAGATGCGGGTCTCGAAGGCAATGCCCCCGGCTGCAGTCTCGACCGGCTGACGCTGCGCCGCGCCGACGGCGAGGATTGCGCCCTGCGGCGGATTGATGATCGCATCGAAGTTCTCGATGCCGAACATGCCGAGGTTGGAGACGGAGAAGGTACCGCCTTCCATGTCTTCCATGGAGAGGCCCTTGCCCTGCGCCTTGTCGATCAGGCGGCGGGTTTCCGACGCAAGCTGATCGATACGCATCAGGTTCGCCTGACGTACGACCGGGGTGACCAGACCCTTGGGGCTGGCAACGGCAATCGAGACGTCGGCATGCGGGAAACGATGGATCTCGCTACCGTGGACCTGCACGTTGACGTCCGGGTGCTTGACCAGCGCCATGGCCGAGGCCTTGACGATCCAGTCGTTGACCGAAGCCTTGCAGCCCAGCACGAGGTTCGCGGTCTTGCGCATTTCCAGCAGCGCATCGGCACTCGCCGACATGCGCAGGTAGAAGTGCGGAAGCTCCTGTTTGGCCTGGGTGAGGCGCTGCGCCACCACCTTGCGGATGCGATCGAACGGCACGACTTCGGGCCGGTTCTCGCCGGGCACGAACTCGGGCGTGCCGACGCTACCCGAAGAAGGCTTGGGCATCAGCGCCAGAACGTCGGCCTTCGAAATACGGCCGCGTGCGCCGGTTCCGGTTACACCCGAAAGCGCAATGCCGTTGAGCGCCGCGATCCGGCGGGCCAGCGGCGAGGCGAAGACCTTGAGGTCGTCTTCCTGCACCGCAACCGTACCCTTGAGCGACGGCGAGGCAGGACCGCGAAGCGCCTTCACGACATCCTGATGGGTGATGCGGCCACCGCGACCGGAGCCCTCGATATCGGCAATGTCGACGCCTTCCTCTTCAGCCAGGCGCAAGGCCTCGGGGCTGATCGGGCGGTTGGTGTCGATCTTGATGCGCTTCTTTTCGACTTCCGCCGGTGCGGCCACCGCAGGGGCCGGCTCGGGTTCGGCCTTGGCCTTCGAAGCGCCCTGCGCCAGCCCGCCTTCGGCCGGCTTGAAGTCGGCCACGAAGGCCTCGATGTCGGCATCCGAATTGCTGCCATCGTCGAATACCGCCAGCAGCGCGCCGACGGGTTCGGCCTCACTGCCGCCATCGACGATGATCTTGCGCACGGTGGCGTCGTATTCGGCTTCGACCTCGTTGGTGATCTTGGCAGTCTCGATCAGGCACAGCGTGTCGCCGCGCTTGAAGGAGTCCCCTTCCTTCACCATCCATTCGGCAATCGTGCCCTCGGTCATTTCGATGCCCCACTTGGGCATCGTAAAGGCGCGGATACGGCTCATGTCCGGCCCCTCCTCAACGGTATTCGAGTGTCTTGCGAACCGCAGCGGCAACCTTGACCGGGCTCGGCAGGTAGGCGCCTTCCAGCTCGCGCGCGAAAGGCACCGGCGTATGCGGCGCAGTGACCATCTCGATGGGCGCCTTGAGGCTCGCAAAAGCCTTGTTGGCCACCAGCGCAGAGAGGTCGGTCGCCAGCGAACAGCGCGGCGGGGCCTCATCGACGATGACGAGACGGCCGGTAACCTCGACCGAATCGAGAATCGCTTCCTCGTCGAGCGGCGAGGTCGTGCGCAGATCGATCACGTCGCAGCCGATACCGTCCTGCGCCAGATCGTCGGCAGCGGTTTCGGCGTAGCCGACCATCATGCCCGAAGCGACAATGGTCACGTCCTCGCCCGCGCGGGCGAGACGGGCGTGGCCGAAGGGAATGCAGAAGTCCGGATCGTCGGGCACTTCCCCGCTCATCGCGTAGAGGAACTTGTGCTCGAGGAAGACCACCGGATCGTCGTCGCGGATCGCCTGACGCAGCAATCCGCAGGCATCGGCCGGAGTTGCCGGCATGACCACCTTCAGCCCCGGCATGCCGGTCACGAACTGGCTGATCATTTGGCTGTGCTGCGCGGCGGCATTGTAGCCGGCACCGACCGGCATGCGGATCACCGCCGGGCAGACCGACTTGCCGCCGAACATGTAGCGAAACTTGGCGATCTGGTTCCACAGCTGGTCCATGCACACGCCGATGAAGTCGGCGAACATGATCTCGGCCACCGGGCGCTTGCCCGCCAGTGCAAGACCACCGGCGGCGCCCATGATCGCACTTTCGGAGATCGGGGTGTCGATCACGCGTTCGGGACCGAAAGCGTCATAGAGACCGGTAGAGGTCGACCAGATACCGCCGATGGCCTCCGGGCCACCTGCCGTACCCATGCCACCGACAACGTCCTCGCCAAGGACGACGACGCGCTCGTCGCGCTGCATTTCCTGGAAAATCGTATTGCGAATGGCGTCGCGGTACATCATTTTTGCCATGTCTTCGCTCCCGCCGTTCAGTAGCTGATGTAGACGTTATCGAGGACGTTCTCGGGCTGAGGACGCGGCGCCTTGCGCGCTTCCTGAACCGCCGTCTCGATGGCATCGAGCGCTTCGGCGTCGATCGTGTCGAGATCCTCACCGGTAAGCAGCTTCGCGCCGGTCACGCTCTCGCGGAACTTCTTGATGCAGTCGCGCGTGGCGCGCAGCCGGTCGAGTTCGCCCTCGCCGCGATAGCGCTGCGGATCGCCTTCAAAGTGGCCGAAGAAACGCTCGGTATCGAATTCCACTGCCGCCGGGCCATTGCCCGGGGTGCGCACGTAATCGAGCACTTCGCGCATGCAGTCGTAGACCGCGAAGAAGTCGGTCCCGTCCGCGCGCCAGACCTTCATGCCGAAGGCTTCGGCGCGGCTGGCGATGTCCTTGCTCGTCCCGACGGCATAGGCATCGCCGGTGTGCTCGGAATAGTGGTTGTTCTCGAAGACGAAGATCGCCGGGGCCTTGGTGACCGCAGCAAGGTTCATCGCTTCGAAGGTCGTGCCCTGGTTGCAGGCGCCGTCGCCGGAAAAGGCAATGGAGATCGCGAGCTTTCCATCCTCGTCGGGCCCGTCGATCTTGTTGGAAAGCGCCGCGCCCACCGCAATCGGCGCGCCGGCACCGACGATGCCGTTCGCGCCGAGCATGCCCTTGTCGATATCGGCGATGTGCATCGAGCCACCCTTGCCGTTGCAAAGGCCGTCCTGGCTGCCCCAGATCTCCTTCATCATCCCGTTCACGTCGCAGCCCTTGGCAAGACAGTGCCCGTGGCCGCGGTGGGTGGAGACGATCTTGTCGCGCGGGGTCAGGTGCTCGCACACGCCGACGGCGACGGCTTCCTGACCGCAATAGAGGTGCGTGAACCCGGCGATCTCACCGGTCTGGATCTCCTCGTGGAGACGTTCCTCGAATTCGCGGATCAGCTTCATCTGCCGATAGGCGCGGGTCAGCGCCTCGCGGTTCAGCTGCATGGGAGCATCCTCTCTTGGTTCAAGTTTTCTACGGTGTGCGTCATCGTGTGTCAGAGGCCAAGCACGGACTTGGCGATAATCGTGCTCTGCACCTCGTTGGTGCCGCCAAAAATCGTCCAGGCCCGGCTGTTCAGATAGCGCGCGGCAGCGACCTGCGCCCCCTTGGACCCCATCGGTTCCGGCGCGTTCTCGCCATAGAGCGGCCGCGTGGTATCGAGCTGCAGCCCGGCAATGCCGTAAACATCGACCGCCAGCAGGTCGATTTCCTGCCGCAGGTTCGATGCCAGCAGCTTGGTGAGCGAGGTCTGTGGACCCGGAGGGCTCCCCTTGGCGATCTCGGACACGATCTTGAGTTCGATCATGTCCAGTGCATTCACGCCCAGCCGCGCCCTGGCGACGCGGCGTCGCCAGTCGGGCTGGTCCGCCAGCTTGCCGCCCTTGCCATCGCCCTGCTCGGCAGCAGCCGCCTCGATCTGGTCGAGATCGTAGCAAAGCTTCGGCGCATGGCAGGAACCGCCGCGTTCGTTCTCGAGGAGGAACTTGGCGATCGTCCAGCCTTGCCCCTCTCCGCCGACAAGGTTCTCCGCCGGAACGACGACGTCTTCCAGGAACACCTGATTGACCTCGTGATCGCCGGCATTGGTCAGGATCGGACGGACCGAGACTCCAGGGGACGAAAGATCGATCAGCAGGAAGGAAATGCCCGCCTGCTTCTTCACCTCGGTATTGGTGCGCACCAGCGTGAACATCATGTTCGCGTGGTGGGCATGCGTGGTCCAGATCTTCGAGCCGTTGACCACGTACCTGTCGCCGTCGAGGATCGCGCGGGTCTTGAGACTGGCAAGGTCGGACCCCGCCCCGGGCTCGGAAAAGCCCTGACACCAGTAGTCTTCCCCCGAAAGGATGCGCGGCAAATAGGCCTGCTTCTGCTTTTCGGTACCGAAGGTCCAGATGACCGGCGCGAGCAGCTTGAGGCCGAGAACCGTGAGGTTCGGCGCTCCGGCAGCGGCGCACTCCTTCTCGAACAGGTAGCGCTGCAGCGGCGTCCAGCCGGTGCCGCCATGTTCCTGCGGCCACTGATAGCCCAGCCAGCCCTTCTCGTGCAGGACCGCGTTCCACGCCTGCCCGATGTCCGGTTCGACGAAAACCGACGGGGTCGCGGCCGCGCCATCTTTCACGTCCTGCGGCAGGTGATCGCGCAGAAAGGCGCGAACCTCTTCGCGGAATGCGGCATCTTCGGGTGAAAGTTCGATATCCATTGTTCTTATCGTTCCAGTATCGTCACCGCCGAGACGCCGGGCGCCCCGTAGACGTGACTGTATGCCGTCTTGGGATTGCCCGGGACCTGACGGTCTCCCCCATCGCCGCGTAGCTGCACGACGTTTTCATAGACCTGGCGCAAGCCGGATGCGCCGATCGGCTCGCCGCAGGCCAGGCAGCCGCCATCGGTGTTGACCGGCAGCGCGCCGCCGATCTCGGTGCGGCCTTCGGCCAGCCACTGCTCCTGATCGCCGTTCGCACAGAAGCCGTTCTCGGCCATGTGCATGATCTCGGCACCGGCCTCGGTGTCCTGAAGCTGGGCGACATCGATGTCCCCCGGCCCCATCCCGGCCATGCGGAAAGCGTCTGCCGAGGCGATCTGCGAGGCCGTGCCGCGCGGACCGCTATCGTCCTCCACCACGTCGACCGACGGCGCGAAAACCTCGAAGCTGTGCGGCGGGCGCGTGCGCATGGTCGCGGCCTTGAGGCGAACCAGCGGCTTGCCCAGCTCGCGCGCCTTCTTCTCGCTGGCGAGGATCAGCGCAACGCCGCCTTCGCCCGGCGAGCAGAACATGTACTTGCTGTAGGGATCGCTGATCATCGGCGCTTCGAGGATTTCCTCGATCGAAACCGGCTGACGGCGCCATGCATGCGGCGTCTTCGCGCCGTTACGGAATGCCTTTTCCGCAACTCGCCCCAGCGTTTCGCGCGAAATTCCGAACATGTGCATGTAGCGCATGATCTTGGCCGCGAAGAACTGCGTGGTGACCATGTAGCCGGCATCGCCGTACCAGTCGGGAAGATTGTATTCGGCGGGCTTGGCATCGAAGGCACCGCGCGGGTGTTTGTCGAACCCTACGGCAAGCCCGAGTTCGAATTCACCCGACTTGATCGCCATCTGCGCGCTGAACAGTGCGGAACCGCCGGCTGCGCAGCCATTGCGGACATTGATGAACTGAACCCCGGTCAGACCGAGGCGGTCGACCATGGTATCGGGATTGCCGGCGGCATCCGAACTGCCATAGGCGAACTGGACCTGCGGCCACTCGATGCCCGCGTCGGCCATAGCGGCGCGCGCGGCATGAACGCCCTGATCCACGCCCGATACGCCATCGGTGCGACCGAAAGGGTGAATGCCGATACCGACGATGCAGACATCGCTCATGCCTTGTCTCCCAAAGGTGCGAAGGCCGGAATCAGCGCGCTATCGGACGCATCGGGATCGAGCGGCACGGGCTTGAACCGCACCGGCATCCCGATCGTCACGGCGTCGAATTCGACATCGACCAGCCGCGCCTCGACGATCACCTGCCCGGGCAGTTCGACATAGGCGACGATCCAGGGCGCAAACGCCTCCGGTCCGGCATAAGGCGGGCTCTTGGGGCGGAACCGCTGGACCGTGTAGGACCACAGCGTTCCCTCGCTCGCGAGCGGAACAGCCTCGAACTGGCTGCCTTCCGGACAGGGAAAGACAATGCGCCCGGTTTCCCGGTCACGCCCGCCGATCAGCCGGGGCGGCGTCTCGTCGGTAAACAGGTTTTCCGCAATCGCGTGCATCTCGCTCCCACTCCGGTTTTCGAGTCCGGTCATGGAAAACCTGTAGGCCCGCAAAGGCCGCTATTGTGACTCATCAAAACGCTAGGGTGTCCATTCGGCTAGGTCGTGCGAGGCAGTTTCGCGGGAGAAACATGCATGGCCGAAACCTGGGATTATATCATTGTCGGCGCCGGATCGGCCGGATGCGTCATGGCCGAGAAGCTGAGCGCGGATGGTCGCTCGCGCGTCCTGGTGCTGGAAGCGGGTGGTGAAAACGACAGCTTCTGGGTAACCCTGCCCAAGGGCGTCGCCAAACTCGTGCAGAAGCCCGAGTACATGTGGGCCTACCCGGTTTCCCAGCCGCGCGAGGAAGGCGCGGAAGGCGGCGGCGAAGTCTGGATTCGCGGCAAGGGTCTCGGCGGCTCCTCCGCCATCAACGGCATGATCTGGAGCCGCGGCGAACCGGCTGATTACGACGCCTGGGAACGTGACGCCGGAGCGACCGGCTGGAACGGCGCGAGCATGACCGAAGCCTTTCTCGAACTGGAGGATCATGCCGCCGGCCCCGGCCCGATGCGCGGCAGCGGTGGGCCCGTGCATGTCGATCCGGCCTGCTTCACGTATCCGCTCGCTGAAACGATGATCGAATCGGGCGAAACGCTCGGCATGAAACGCGTGGACGATCTCAATGCCGCCACCGGCCCACGCGTCGGCCTGTTCAGCCACAACATCCGCGGCGGCAAGCGTGAGTCGTCCGCCCGCACCTATCTCGCCCGGGCCCGCAAGCGGCCCAATGTCTCCGTACGGACGGGGGTGATGGCCGAACGAATCCTGTTCAACGGCACCCGCGCCATCGGCATCGAAACGACCGTGAACGGACAGCCGACCCGCTTCGACTGCAGCGGGGAAATCATCGTCACCGCCGGCGCGATGGAAAGCCCGCTCCTGCTGCAGCGCTCGGGCATCGGCGATGGCGACAGGCTGAAGGCAGCGGGCATCGCGCCACTCGTGCACTCCCCCGACGTGGGCGAACGCATGATCGAGCACCTGTCGCTGTCCATGCCGTTCCGGCTGGAGCGCGGGCGCGGCACCAACAAGAGCTTCTTCGGCATCGGCGCCGCGCTGGCCATGCTCCGCTATCTCGTGCGCCACGACGGCATCCTTGCCACCGGCCCCTTCGAAGTCGGCGCCTTCTGCAATGTCGCCCATCCCGACGGGCGCACCGACGCGCAATTCTATCTTGGCGGCTATACCTTCAAGATCGGCGACGACAACGATCCCGTCCCGCTCGACAAGATCGATCCCAAGCCGGGCGTAACCGTTTACGGCCAGCTCCTACGCCTCACCAGCGAGAGTGCGGTGCGCGCCAGTGGCCCCTCCGGCAGCGATCTGCCCGATATCCGGCACAACTTCCTGACGACCCAACACGACCAGCGTTCCGCCGTCGCCCTGGTCCGGAAGATGCGCGCGTTCATGGCCGCGCCGCCGCTCGGCGACATGATCGGCGCGGAGCTGGTCCCCGGTGCGCATGTCGAAAGCGACGAGGACATCCTCGCGATGTTCCGTCGGCTGTCGAGTTGCGGGCTACACGCCATCCGTTCGTGCCGCATGGGCGACGACGAAACGGCAGTCGTCGATCCGCGCCTGCGCGTAAAGGGTGTAACCGGCGTCCGCGTGGCCGACTGCTCGGTGATCCCCGGCCATGTGACCGGCAACACCAATGCCCCTGCCATGGCCGTGGGCCTGCGCGGCGCCGGCATGATACTGGAAGATCGCGGCTGAGGGCCTGCGCTCGCTCGGTTACCGCTGTAGCGAGATATAGCCTAGCTGCGCCGCCTTGAAGACGGTCTGGCTGCGGTTCACCGCGTTGAGCTTGGTTGCGGCATTGTGGATGTGGAAACGCACTGTCGCACGGCTGCGCGACATGATCATGCTGATTTCCAGATCGGTCTTGCCGATGGCCGCCCAGCGAAGACATTCGACCTCGCGCTTGGACAGCCGCGACTCCGGCGGCAGCGCCTGCACCGAGCCCATCACCTGCACATAGGTGGCGATGAAAGTGCGGGCATAGATGCCGAAAGCATCCGACAACCGGTCGAATTCCTCGGAAAGGTCTGTCTTGTTCTTGTCCAGCGGGTTGAAGCTGACCGCACCGATCTGCCCGAATGGCAGATGCACCGGCACCGCAATCGCAGCCCGGGTCATCGCCCGCTGCTCGAAATTGTTGATGTCGATGGATTCCAGATAGGCATTCGGTTCGCGCGTGCGGAACCCCTCCGCATTGGCCCAGAAAGGCTGGCTCTCGAACCGGCACGCCGTGGTCAGCGGGGAATCGAGCGCAATGCGCGAATTGCGCCACCACACGCGATCGTCATCGTTCCAGCCGAAGACTTCGGTGGCAAGCATGTTGCCCTCCGCGTCCACCGGGGTGCGTTTGTCCGCGATGTCGTGCGCAGGCGCAGCGCGCATGTCATGTTCCGCAGCTATGCGATGCAGGGCCTCGGCAGCGGCGCGGATACCATCGGGCGATGCGACCCTGACGGCATCGATCTTCTCTTGTGACAACAGTTGCATGGGCTCCTCTCCAACCCTTCCTTAGCCTGCTCGCCTCCCCGACACAATCGCTGCACCGGCCCGAATCCGGCATTTCGCCCTAGTCTTTTGCGCAGCGGAGGAGCGCTCAAGGTGATGATAGACCAGTTTCATAGACGGGAGTGGAACGTGAATTTCGATCTCAACGAAGACGAAGAAATGCTCAAGGCTCTGACCGAGCGCTTCGTCACCGACCATTACGATCATGACAGCCGCCGTGCTTTCCTGAACGAGCCGAACGGCTTTTCCGCCAGCAACTGGGCGCTGCTCGGTGAACTCGGCCTGATCGCCGCCCCCTTCCCCGAGGAACTGGGCGGACTCGGCCTTGATGCCACCGGGATCGCCACCGTGTTCGAAGCGCTGGGACGCGGTCTCGTGGTAGAACCGCTGGCGGAAACCGTCGTTCTGGCCGGACGCCTATTCGCGCTGCATGCGCCCGAGGACCTGCTCGGAGAATGGATGGACGCGCTGCTGACCGGCGAAAAGCGCCTTTCGCTTGCCCACGCCGAATCCGAGAGCCGCGACCGTCAGACCTGGGTGGAAACCAGCGCGCAATCGGATGGCGAGGATTTCGTGCTCTCCGGCTCGAAGCCCTACTGCATTGCCAGCGGCGGCGCCGATGGCTTCATCGTTTCCGCCCGCGTGTCCGGTGCACCGCAGGACAAGGACGGCGTAGGCCTTTTCCTCGTCCCCGCAGATACGGCAGGCGTCTCGGCTCGCACCTGGCACCTCGCCGATGGCAGCGTTGCCACGGCCCTGACGCTGGAGAATGTACGCGTTCCCGCCGGCAACCGTCTTGACGGCGGGCTGGAGGCGATCGACCGTGTCGAAGTGCTGGCGGCCCTGGCCCGCAGCGCCGAAGCGCTGGGCATCATGGAGCGCCTGCTCAGCGAAACGATCGACTACCTGCGTACCCGCGACCAGTTCGGAGCGCCGCTGGGGTCTTTCCAGGCCATCCAGCATCGCATGGTCACGCAATATGCAGCGATCGAGCAGAGCCGTGCCCTTCTCAACCTGGCGCTGGTCAACTGGGGCACCGACCAGTTCGAAAGCGCCGTGTTCGGCGCCCGCGCCTACATCGCGGAGCATTCGCTCACCCTCGGGCACGAGATGATCCAGTTCCACGGCGGCATGGGCGTGACCGACGAACTGGCCATCGGCGGCGGACACAAGCGCCTGCTCGTGCTCTCGCGCTGGCCCGAAGGCCCGCAGGCCGCGCTCGACCGCTACGCCGGCCTACTGAACTAACCGAACAAAGAGTCTCCTCACCCTGCAAAAGGGGCGGCCGGGAATTCCCGGCCGCCCCTTCCTTTTATCCTCATGGGAGCGAGGAACTGTGTCAGGCGCTCTCGCGCGCCTTGATCCAGGAAATGCCCCGCCGCAGCAGGTCGTAGAATACCGGCAGATCCCACGCGCAGCGATCCACGGTAGGCCACCAGTCGAGCATCGGCTGCAGATCATAGTGCCCACGGCAATGCCCGAGCGTATTGTAGAGGACTGCGCCCTTGCCGTGACGCTTGATATACATGACCGGATGCGTGCCTGGCGCGTAGGCGGCCTCCACGAAACCCGTACCCTCTTCGGTGCATTCGGTTTCAAGCAACACATGCAAGTCGCCGTGCCGCTCCATGTGATAGAGTTCGTCGGTCGTCTCGAACGGCTCGATACCCCTGGTCAGTTCATGATCGGGATCGGCCACGGTCACCGTATAGGGCGCAATAGGCGGATGGGTCAGGAACTGGGTGCCGAGCAGGTCCATGAACAGCGGCGCCCAGCGCGGGGCATCCCACAAGCCTGCATTCGGACCATCCTCGAGCATCCGCAGCACCGAATTGGTCCCGTGCAGCGCATACCACCGCCCCCCCGCCGTCAGCCAGTCCCGCAACACCTCCTGCGCGGCCAGCGAAGGCGTGACGTCGCAGGTGTAGGTGATGAGGATGTCGGCCTCGCGAATGGCGTCGAGCGTCTCGTAGTTCTCGAACACGCGGGTACGCACGCTCTGGTCCTCGCTGAGGAGCTTGAGCAGCTCCAAGCGGGCGAAGTCCATGTCGTGCCAGACACCGCCGCAGACCAGCACGCAGTTGATGCGCGGCGGATGTTCCGGCTCGGGCTTGGGCGGCGGAACCTCGCCGCCGTACGCGCCTTCTCCGCTCATGCCGGGGTGTCCTTGCTGCCGCCCAGTTCACCCTCGATGTACTTCATCATCGTGTCCTGAAACTGGCGAATGCGGATTTCCTGATAGTTGCCGAGATTCACCTTGCCCGTCTTCGAGGCATGGAGACCGTCCTGCACATAAGGCAGGTTGTCCATGTCCTGTTCGAACACGTCGCCCAGGCCGCCCAGTTCGGTGGCCTCGGTCCACTTCTGGTCGAGACGCAGGAACTTGCGCGGTGCCGCGCGCGGGATCGGCTCACCCTTCTTCATGCGCGCCAGGATGCGGACTTCCATCACGCAGGTGTCGGGCGTCGCGCCCGGCTTCCAGCTGTAGACGATGTTCGGCATGAACCCGCCCCAGGGCGCGAAGTTGGGGAACACGTTGTAGACCAGCGCATCGAGCACTTCGGCGTCGGTCGCGTCCGAATGGTCGTAGCCGGTCTGCTCGGTATAGACCTCGCGCATGCGGTTGCCGAGCGCCTCGCGCGCCTTCTGGCCTTCCGGCACCTCGATCTTCATCGGGTCGGAGCTGGGATCGTAGTTGTCCGAGCTGCGGCCGTTGTACTTGATGAATTCGTCGACGATCCACTGCTCGCCCTGCCCTTCCTCGATGTGCGGGCTCATCACGCCGAAGGGCACCAGATTGACGTTCACGTTGTCGCCCCAAGTCCAGTAGGCGGCGTTGGAATCGCCGGTGAAGGGCAGCAGCTGCGGGTGCGTGACGATCGTGTGCCAGGCCTCCATGAAGGCCTCCATCGTCACCTTCCAGTTGGCCGGAACCTCCTTGGCGACGTGCATCACCGTCGCGCATTCCTCGTGCCGCCAGCGCTTGAAGTGCTCGGGCAGCGGCGCGAGATATTCCTCTAGGCTCGGCCCACCGCTTTCCTCGCGAATGAAGACATAGCCGGACCAGCGCCCGACCTCGGCCTGCGGGAGGTCCATCCGGTCCTTCTTCAGGTGCGGGAAGTCCCATTCGCACGGCATCTTGTTGAAGCTGGCGTCCTTGTTCCACGAAAACGCGTGGAACGGACAGGTAAAAGTGTCCGCATGCCCGTCCTCGGTGCGCAGCTTACGGCCGCGATGGAGACAGACATTGTGGAAAGCGCGGATCGAGCCGTCGTCCTGCCGGCTGAGAATGAAGCTGCGCCCGGCGTTTTCGAAGACGACGTAATCGCCCGGTTCGGGCAGTTCCTCTTCGCGCGCGGCGAACTGCCACACGTAGGGCCACATGCGTTCACGCTCGAGCTTCGCGAATTCCTCGCTGGTGTAGCGTTCCGCGGGGATCGGGTCGGAGCCGCGGTAGGTATAGCTCTCGTCACGCAGGAATTGGGGCGGCGGCACGGAGTCGCTCGCCATCAGCTCGGCCCAGCTCACGCCTTCGGAGCGGTCCTCGCCCAGCTTCATGTCGCCGGTCAGTTCGGGGTCGCGGTCGGCCATTGCTCTGCATTCTCCCAAGAATGGTATTTCCCTGTTTGGGCCATGTCTGCCCCCTGACAAGCCCGGAGTCACCTTGCCGAAATCATAGGTTGCCGGTCGCTGTGGATAGGCCATGTAGGGCAGCAATAGTCAGATGGGAGATTGCCGTGAGTGGACGGCTTGAAGGCAAGGTTGCGCTTATCACCGGAGGCACCTCCGGAATCGGCGCCGGCACGGTGGAACGCCTGAGCGCGGAAGGTGCCAAGGTCATTTTCACAGGATCGAACGAAGCCGCAGCACAGAAGGTCTGCGCCGCGACCGGTGCGGAATTCGTCAAGCACGACGTGACCGACGCCGGCGCGTGGGACGGGCTCATCGCCCATATCCTGGAAAAGCACGGGCGGCTGGACATCGCCTTCGCCAATGCCGGTACCGAGAACGGCGACGGATCGATCGAGGACATCTCGATCGACGGCTGGAACAACGTCATGAACGTGAACCTCACCGGCGTCATGCTCACCGTGCAGCACGCGATGCGCGCGATGGCGAAGAATTCGGACGGCCCCACGGGCTCGATCATTGTCAACTCGTCGATGAACGCGCACCGGGCCATGGGTAACTTCGTGGCCTACTCGGTTTCCAAGTCCGCCGTGATCGCCCTCGTCAAGTCCTCGGCGGTGCACGCCGGCAACCAGAAGTACAAGATCCGCATCAACGCGGTCCTGCCGGGCGTGGTGGAAACCGCCATGATCCGCAACCTGATCGAGAAGTCCGAAGATCCCGCCGCCACCCGCGGCGCCTACGAGGGGCTCTCGCCGATGGGCCGCATGGCCACAGTCGAGGAAGTGGCCGGTATGGTTGCGTGGCTCTCCTCCGACGAAGCGGCATTCTGCTCGGGCGGAGAATTCACCATGGACGGTGCCAGCACCGCCGGCATGAACGGGGTCTGAGACAATGACCGATCTGGGTTCAAAGCGTCTGGAGGGCCGTGTAGCGCTCGTCACCGGTGGCCTGCGCGGCATCGGCCTCGCCTGTGTCGAACGGTTCCTGGCAGAGGGCGCGGAAGTCGTCCTCACCGATCTCGAGGCTGCCGACAGCGAACTGGCGACCTCGACGATGGCGCGGCTCGGACAGGCGGCCAGCTATGTCCGCGCCAATGTCACCGGTGAAGAAGACTGGGCGGGCGTGCTCAAGGCGGTCGAGGAAAGACACGGCAAGCTGCACATCCTCGTCAACAACGCCGGCATCGACCTGACCGGACCCGTCGCCGAAACCTCCATGGAGGGCTGGCGCCGGATCATGAGCATCAACGTCGACGGCGTTTTCCTCGGCGTGCGTACTTTCGTGCCGCTGATGGAAAAGAGCGGCGCCGAGGTCAAAGGCGGCGCCTCGATCATCAACGTCAGCTCGATCATGGGCCTTGTCGGCATGAGCGAGGTGTCCGGTTACAACGCCAGCAAGGGCGCCGTGCGGCTGTTCACCAAGTCGATCGCGCTCGAATTCGCGGAAAAGAAGATGCCGATCCGCGCCAATTCGCTGCATCCCGGCTTCGTCGTCACCCCGCTGCTCAAGGACGGCTTCCAGCGCTGGGTGGACAGCGGCGTCGCCGAAAAGGCGCAGGACCTGGTGGACATGGTCGCCGGCAAGACACCGATGGGCCGCTTGGCGGAACCCTCCGAACTCGCCAGCGCCGTGTTCTTTCTGGCCAGCAGCGACAGCTCCTACATGACCGGCGCCGAACTGGTCATCGATGGCGGCTGGACCGCGCAATAGGCGCTGAGACTCGGCTGGCGCAGCCCTAGCTGGATCGAGAATAGATTCCTTTGCCCCCGCTCAGGCTGAGCTTGTCGAAGCCCCGGCGGCACGAGAATATACGGGAGACACCAAGACCATGACCATCGCCCTTCCCGACGTCGTTGCCGTCGTCACCGGCGCAGCGGGCGGCATCGGCCGCGAGATCGTCAAGGCCATGAAGGCCGCCGGCGCCACCGTGATCGCCACCGATCTTCAGGACAGCGCCGACGTGGACGGCGCGGATCACTACCTCAAGCACGATGTCACCAGCGAAGCCGACTGGCGCGCCGTGGAGACCTACGTGCGCGAAACCCACGGGCGCCTCGATGTGCTGGTGAACAATGCCGGCTTCTCGATCGTCACCAAGTTCGAGGACACGCCGCTCTCGGAGTTTCACAAGGTCAACGCGGTCAACGTGGATTCGGCGATCATCGGCTGCCAGATCATGCTCGAAATGCTCAAGGCCGGCGGCAAGGCCCGCAAGGCCGGTGCCTCGGTGGTGAACTTCTCGAGCGTGGGCGGCATCAACGGCGCGGCTTTCAACGCCGCCTACTGCACCAGCAAGGCCGCGATCCGGATGCTGTCCAAGTGCCTTGGCGCCGAGTTCGCCGCGCTCGGCTACAACATCCGCGTCAACTCGGTACATCCCGGCGGGATCGAAACACCCATGCTCAAGTCGATCATGCAGCGCTATGTCGATCTGGGCGCCGCGCCCTCGGTCGAAGCGTCGGTCGAGGCGATGAACACGACCCACCCCATCGGCCGCCTCGGCAAGCCGGAGGAAATGGCGGGCGGCGTGGTATTCCTCGCCAGCGAGGCCTCCAGCTTCATGACCTGCGACGAACTGGTGATGGACGGTGGGTTCACCCAGGTCTGAGGTAGGCCAGTCCCTGTTGAGGAGAACGCCATGTCACGAAAACTGCCCGGCGTGCTCGGCGTCCACCACATCGGCGTTTCGGTACCCGATCTGGACAAGGCGCGTGAATTCTATCTCGATATCCTCGGTGCCGTGGAGGAGGTCCAGCCGCTGGAATGGGCGGACAATCCCTTCATCGACAAGGTGGTCGGGCTGGAGGGCAGTGCTGCGCGCCAGTTCTTCTGCCGGCTCGGCAATCTCCAGATCGAGGTCTTCGAATACAGCGCTCCGCCACAGCAACCGCTCGATGCCGGGCGCGGTGTGAACGAATACGGCTACACCCACATTGCGCTGCAGGTGGAGGACATCGCCGCCGTGCACGCGCGCATCGTCGCCGCGGGCCTGCCCGTCCATACGCCGCCGGAACTTTCGACCATCACCACCGACCCCGATGGCACGAAGCGGGGCTATTCGGGCACATATTGCCGCGACTTCTTCGGGAACGTGTTCGAGATTCTGGAAATCCACCGGACGGACGAGATCCTGCCGATCTGAGTCTGCTTAACCGTCGCCCCAGCGCAGGCTGGGGCCGCCAACCGATGTGCCCGAACGCTTGCGATCCCAGCCTGCGCTGGGATCACGATTACAACGGCTGGAACAGGCAAACTTACAGCGACGATCCGCCATCCAGCACGAACTCGGCGCCCGTCGCGAAAGCGCTCTCGTCGCTGGCAAGGTATAGGCACAGCGCCGCCACTTCCTCCGGCTTGCCGATGCGGCCGACGGGATGAAGCGCCAGCCACTCCGCGTAGAGCGCGTCCGGATCCTCGGCCTGGGCCAGCACCTTGTCGAGGATCGGCGTGTGGATGACGCCGGGGTGCACCGAGTTGCAGCAAATGCCGGTTCCGGCCTTGGCATAGTGCAGCGCCACGGACTTGGTCATGTGCGTGACGCCCGCCTTGGCGGCATTGTAGGCAACAAGGTAGTGCTCGGCCCGGATACTCGCCATCGAAGCGATGTTGATCACCGAGCCGCCGCCCATCTCAGTCTTGACGCGGCGCATCAGCGGCACGGCGTGTTTGCAGCCGAGGAACGGGCCTAGCAGGTCGACATCCAGCTCGTGGCGAAAGGCGTCGAGCGTGACCTCCTCGACCGATCCATATGTCGTAATGCCGGCGCAATTGACGAGGACGTCCAGCCGTCCATGCCGCGCTTCGATCTCTTCGAAAGCGGCAATCCACTGATCTTCCCTGGTCACGTCGAGCACGACGAACGAGGCACCGCCCCCCAATTCCGCCGCGAGAGCCTTGCCGTTTTCGGCATCGATATCGGCCAGAACCACGGCCGCGCCTTCTGCGGCGAAGCGCCGCGCGATGGCCTCTCCAAGCCCCGAGGCGGCTCCCGTGACCAGCGCTATCTTGCCTTCGATCCGTCCCGTCATCTGCGTCCTCTCCGGGCTCTGCTGCGCCCTTTATGTGTCCGGCCGAGTGAACCCTCTTCGCGCCCGCAAGCGCACCTGTGCAAAGTGCCAGCGGCGATCACTCTGCGCCGTTCCTAGCCTCCCGACAGCAAACGCAATCGAGAGAGGATCCTGTTCATGCGCATCATCGTTGCCGGCTCGCTGACTTATGCGGGCGACGAAAGCACCTGCCGCGACATCATTACCGGTGGGGCAGACCACATCGCCTCCAGCCGTGCCGAGAAAGGCTGCGTCGCCTACAACTGGTCGATCGATCCGCTCGAGCCGGGCAAGATCCAGGTTTACGAGGAATGGGAAAGCGAAGCAGACCTGCTCAACCACTTCCGCCACGAATCCTACCTCGCGATGCGCAATCACCTCGAAAACTGGGACCTGACCGGCTTCGGCGTGCTGATCTATTCGGTGGCCGGCGTGGAGCCCGTCTATGGCGACGACGGCTGGCCGCGTCGCGAAATATTCGGGGTGACGCTCAGCGACTGAACCTCACCCCGGCGACAGATTACTCCGCAGGCGGAATCAGGAAGTCCATCGTGTAGCGCGTGGCCTTCCATCCCGCCTCGGTGCGGATCACGTCGAAGTAGTACCGGCCGTTCACGACGATGTTCCCGCCCGCCTTGTAGTTGCCCATCCCGATCACATAGGCGCGGATGGACGCCTTGGAGCCCACCGAGCCACCTTCGTAGGAGGTGATCGCGAAGTTCGTCAGGTAGTGGGCATGGGCGGACATCGCATCGAAGGTGTCCTCGAAGAACTTGCGGATCTCGGCATGGCCGTTGAGGCTCGGGAAGTTGATGCCCGACAGGTCGAACACCGCGTCTTCCACGAAGACATCGCAGATGCCGTCGACATCGTGCAGGCTGTCCACCGCGTGAGCGTAGGCGATCAGCAGATCCTGAATGGCAAGGCGGTCTTCGACAGGGCAGGCAACGGTCATTTCGGGTATTCCTCTCTCGTGAAATCGTTATCGGAAAAAGCGGGCCGGCCACCGCTTCGGCGACCGGCCCCAGGGAGGATTTCTGTGTGTCAGCGGCGACCTTCGAGGTAGTCGTTGATCACTTCGTGAAAGCGGCTGATGCGGGTTTCCTGCTCTGCGAGGTAAGCCTGCTCGAAGCCCATCGAGCGCAGGCCCTGCTGCTGGGTGACGGCGAGCGAGAGGTCCTGTGCAAGGAAATCGCCCTGCTTGAGCAGATCACCGGCATTGCTGAACAGGTCGGTCTTGTGCTCAGCCTCTTCGAACGGCTGCATGCCGTAGATCGTGGCGACCTCATTCATGCCCTCGACCTCGGGCACCATGTACCAGTAATCGAATGTCGACCAGTTCGGGTCCTCGGCATCCGGTTCGGTGCGGAACATGTGCAGGCCTTCGGGCGTGCCGGTCAGCGTCAGGTTCGGGAAACCGGTGTGGTGGAACTGGTCGGTCAGCTCATCGTCCGAGAGCTGCGCCATGTAGTGATAGCCGCGCTCCGGCCCCAGCTTGCGTCGGGCCTGCTGGAGTGCGAGGCGCGCTTCCTGCGCCTTGCCTTCGAAATCGGCCGGATCGAGATCCCATTCCTTGAGCACGTCGGCCCAGAGCGGCATGACGTTGACCGAGGTCTCATAGCGGCTGGAGGGCTGCAGCTTCTCGATCATGCGGTTGTGCCCGTTGGGGTACATCTCGAAGATCGTCGTCGAGTAGTGGTCGTCGATCATCGGCTGGAACTGCGGATGCACCGCCGGGATGTGATAGCTCTCGTTGAAGTTGTCGCTGGCGAACTTCCAGTTGGTATTCACCCGCAGGGTTAGCCAGACGACGCGCTTCCAGTTCTTGAGATCGCGGTTGGCCAGCAGCGTCGGGATGGGATCGAGGTATTCCATCAGCGGCAGGGCATTGGGATCGAAGCTGAAGAAGACGAAACCGCCCCAGGTCTCGCAGGGCACTTCCTTCATGCGCAGCTTGCCGCAGGGATTGCCTTGCGGAAAATCCTCGGGATCCTGAACCTCGTCCAGCTCGCCGTTAATGTTCCACTTCCAGTTGTGGTACGGGCAGGTCAGGTGCTTGGCGACACCGCCATCTTCCACATTAACGAGGCGGTTGCCGCGGTGACGGCAGACGTTGAAGAAGGCGCGGACCGAACCGTCTTCCTGACGGATCATGATCACCGATTCATGCTTGAACTGGTGAACGATGAAGTCGCCCGTCTCTTCAAGCTGGCTTTCGCGGCCGCCCACGTGCCACACGCGTTTCCACATGTGCTCCCATTCGCGCTCGGCGAATTCCTTGGAATAATAGCGGTCGCCGGTAATCGCATCGCCGCGCGCCTTGGGAAACTGCGCATCGGGATGGGTCGGGTAGGTATCGGACTTGGTCGGGGTATCGAGGTAACGGGTCGCCATGGCTAAGTTCCTTTTGTCCCGGTCTTCTCCCCGGCGCACCGGGTGGTTGTTTTGTTTTTGTTTTTCGCTGGTTATTGCGCCTCGGCGGGAAAGCCGGGGCGGATCGGATCGGTCACGCCGTCCCAGCCTTCGGCTGCTGCGGCGATGCGTTCGAAGAAGTCGGTCTGCAGCGGATTGGCCTCGATCAGTTCGACCATGCAGCCGATCGCCGCGCTGGTATCGATGTAACTGAAGCGATAGCCGCCGAAGGTGCCGTCGACCGCGGCCACGAAACCCTGGTCGACGTAACCGGAATAGGCCGCATCATAATCGTCGGTGTAGATCGCAAGGTGGTGGAAGCCCCCTTCCCCCTTGGCAATGGTGTCGCGATAGGCCGATGGTCCGTCGCTGTGCTGCTGCACCAGCTCGATCTGCACACCGCCCGACTGGGCGATGGCGACCGAGAAATCGAGCCCCGAGGACGGCTCGCCGCGATAGCCGAATTCCTCCAGAACCACGTGCGGCACGTGCAGAAAAGGCCCGATTCCGGTAGTCCGGGTCCAGTTCGCGCAGGCCGTCTCGATGTCGTCGACCATCATCGCGACCTGCATGAAGTGTTTGCCGGGTACACCGGGAGCGGGAACCATGGCGCTTACTCCTTGCCGGCCGGTTCGACGCCGGCGACGTAGTCGTTGAGCAGCTCGTGGAAGCGCTGGATGCGCTTTTCCTGACCCGGCAGAATGCAGCCCTTGAAGCCGCGCGAGTTGAGGCCCTGCTGCTGGCTGGTGCCGATCGAAAGGTCCTGATCCGCCACGAAGCCCAGCGACACACCGTCGCCGTAGACCGAATGGCGCACGACGGCGTCGTGTTCGAGCGGCTCGTTGCCGATCGGGGTGACCACTTCCTTCATGCCTTCGACCGGCGGATAGAGGCACCAGTGCTGGAAGATGCACTTCTCGGGATCGGTCGGGTGCGGCTCGGTGCGCAGCACCTGCAGCTGTTCGGGGCTCATCGTGAGCGTGAGATTGGGGAACAGCGTGCAGTGGAAATAGTCCACCAGTTGCTGGTCGCTCATGTTCTCGTAGTTGGTGTAGCCACGCGACGGGCCGAGGCGGCGCTTCGCCTCGATGATCGCGGCACGCAGGTCGCCGGTCCGCCCGTTGTATTCGGCCGGATCGATCTCCCACGCCCGCGCCACATCGTCGAGCGGAGCGGGAACCTCGGTGGTGTGATAGTCGACGCGGGTGGTGGCCTGATGCCCCTTCATCCACATCGAGTTGTGCCCCGAAGGATACATCTCAAACAGCGTGTCGGGCAGGCCGTCGTTGATGAACGTGGCCAGTTCGGGATGGATGGTCGGGAGGTGATAGCTCTCGTTGAAGTTGTCGCGGATGATCTTCCAGTTGAAATCCGCATCGCACGAGAGCTTGAGCACGCGAACCCAGTTGTCGACGCCATAGCCCTTGAGGCGCTCGGGGAACGGGGCGAGCCATTCGTGCAGCGGCGCGACGTCGTCGTCCATGCACCAGAACACGAACGGGCCCCAGGTATCGCAGCGCAGTTCGGACAGGTGCACCTTGCCGCAGGGGCTGCCGCCCTCGAAGTCGTCCGGGTCCTGAACCTTGGCCAGCGTGCCGTCGAGATCGAAGGTCCACGAATGGTAGGCGCAGGTGATCCGCGGCACGGCGGCCTGCTCGCCCAGGATCAGACGGTTACCGCGGTGCGGGCAGGCATTGTAGAAGGCCTTTACCGAGCCGTCCTCCTGCTTGACCATGATCACCGATTCCTTGCCGAAGTTGTGGCGAACGATATCGCCCGGCTCCTCGAATTCGGCGATCAGCGCGCCGAGGTGCCACACCTTGGGCCACAGGTTCTTGGTCTCGAGGTCCATCCACTCTTTCGAGATGTAACGCTCGGCCGTGATCGGATCGCCGCGGACCGGCATGTCGAATTCGGGCGAGTAGCGCGAGGCCTTGCTCTGGACGTTCATGGGGGGCTTCCTTTTCAGATCTTGGCTTGGGAGGAGGAACGGGTCTGGCTGAAATCGGCACCGCCGCGCGCACCGCGCGGCGCCGTGGGATTGGCAGCGAAGAAATCGAGAGAACCGGGATCGTCCTTGACCCAGTCGGTCACCAGCGTGCGGGCGGAAATGCGCCATTCGCCGTCGCGGCAGGCGTAGTCGTCAATATAGCGACCGGCGATGAACAGGTCGCGCACCCCGCCGTCCTCGTCCGCCGTGCGGTGCCAGGCCTGGAAGTAGCACTCGCCCTGCCCGACATCTCCGTTCAGGTCGATCTGCACCTGCCCAAGCAGGTGGTGCGTGGCATCCATCCCGGCGAGCAGATCCTGCGCGAACGTGACGAATTCATCGACACCGCCCTTCATCAGCCCGCAGTCGATCACCGCGTCGGCATGAAAGGCGCTGCGTTGCAGGTCCGCGTTGAGCCGGTCGAGGCCGCGCATGTAGCGGTGCACGGCATCGGTAATGTCCCGGCGCGCGGCAAGGTCGCGGATTTCCGCTTCCAGATCGAATGCGGTCGTCATGACCGTTGCCATGCCCGTCCTCTCCCGTTCATTCTCAGAAGCTGTACCGGAAGTTCACGCCGTATTCGCGCGGCGCACCGAGCGAGGCGAGCGTGCCGATCCCGGCCAGACTCAGCTTCTGGTTGAAGTATTTTTCGTTGAACAGATTGCGCGCAAACGCTCCGATTTTCCATCCGGCATCGTCCGGACCCCAGTTCATGCTGGCATTCACCAGTTCCACCGGCCCGACCCGCTCCACCGGAAGGTTGGTGTAGCTGGTGAACTTGGAGCTGGTGTAGCTGTACTGGGCGTTGGTGCTCAGCGTTCCGTTACCCACCGGCTGCTTCCAGTTTACCCCGAACGCAGCATTCCACTTCGGCGAGTTCATCAGGCTGTTGCCGGCATAGGAAGCAGGCACGAGGCCGCCCGTCGCCGGGTCGAGAACCTGCGTGTCGTATTCCTTGTACTTGGCGTCGAGGTAGGCGAGCGATCCGGTGAGCGTCAGGCCGTAGACCGGCACGGCGCTCACTTCGAGTTCGAAGCCCTTGGTCCGGGCACTGCCGGCATTGGCGATCGAGGCCGAGTTGGCGCCCGAGGGATAGGTGATGTTCTGGACCACCTGCATGTCCGAATACCAGTTGTAGAACGCGGCCAGGTTCACCCGCAGGTGACGATCGAGCAGGTCCGCCTTGAAGCCGGCCTCGATGGTATCGAGCGTTTCCGGATTGTAGGGCCCAATGTCCTGCGCAATGGCGATGCGGCCGGTGAAACCGCCCGACTTGAAGCCGCGCGCGTAGTAGCCGTAAAGCATCACGTCCGGATTGACCTTGTAGTCGAGCCCGACTTTCCAGCCCACGTTGTCCCAGGACTTCTTGCCGCTGGCGACGATCAGGCTTCCCGGAATGATCGGATCGTTGAAGGTCGACTGACCCGAAGCATTGAAAGTGTTGGCCGTGGTCGAGGTCGCCTCGGTCTTTTCGTGGCTGTAGCGAATGCCCGCCTGGAGGCGCAGGTTATCGGTGATATCCTGATAGAGCTGCGCAAAGCCGGAGAGCGACCAGTTGGTCTGCTCCTGCGTCTGCGGCTGACCGAGCCCCGGAAGGAAGCCGTCGAGCTTGCCCTGCTGGTCCAGCGTGTAGTGCTGGCGGAAATAGTAGCCGCCCAGGATCAGCCGGGTGGTATCGCTCAGATCGATGAGATCGCGCAGTTCCTGGCTGAACTGGTGGTGCTTCACGCGGCGATGCGTCTGCAGCCACACGTTGGTGGTCGCATCATCGTCCGAATAGAGATCGTTGTCGTATTCGCGGTAGGCCGTGATCGAGGTGAGATCGCCAATCCCCGTCGACAGGTTCTGCGTGAACGTGACCGCGTAGGAATCGCGGTCGTTGGCGTCGGGCTGATCGTAGCTGAGCCCGCGCTTGAAATCGAAGGGGTTATCCGTCTGGCCGGGCACATAGAACAGCTCGCCCGGTCCGGCCACGAGCACGCCGGTTTGCGATCCGTTGCGACTGCGCACGTACTGGCCGATCAGCGTCGCGTCGTAATCGCCCTGCTCGTACTTCAGGTAACCGCGCAGCGTGGTGATGTTGCGTTCGCCGATACGCCGGTTGTCCGCATAGTTGCGGAAAAAGCCGTCCATCGAATTGTGCAGCATCGAGATCTTGCCCGACAGGTTGTCGGTGATCGGGAAATTCAGCGCCGCATTGAGTTCGAGGTGGTTGTAGTTGCCGTAGACAGCTTCGAATTCGCCGCCCATCACGCCGGTGGGCTGCTTGGTGACGACATTGATGACGCCGCCGGTAGTATTCGCGCCGAACAGCGTTCCCTGCGGCCCACGCAGAACCTCGACACGATCGATATCGAACAGCGAGAGCAACGCAGCGGTGTTCACGCCGACAACCACACCATCGACAACGACCGAAACAGTCGTGCCGACGTAAGGGTCGGCATCGTTCACGCCGACGCCGCGAATGGTGAAGACGGCGGAGTCCGGCGAGTTCGAAAAGGTGTTGATCTGCACATTGGGGATCGAGTTAGACATGTCCGCAATATTGTTGACCTGCGCGTCCTGCAGCGTTTCGCCAGTTACGGCCGTTACCGAGATCGGCACGTCCTGCTGGCTCTGCGCCTGCTTCTGCGCGGTTACGACGATCTCTTTCAGCCCTCCGGTTGCCGAACCCTGCGCGCCCTGTTCCTGCGCGAGTGCAGGTGCGGACACCGCCATGCAGGTGCCGGCAAGCAGGTACGACAGATAGTTCTTCGGCGCGGTCTTCATCCCCAGGTTCTCCCTCTCCCGATCGTGCGGATCTTGTTGTCCGAAGCGATCCCGTTCTGCCGGCTTCGAATAAACCGACTCATCTGCCGGTTTTTATGCTAGCTTGTGCGCTTCGGGCCCACCTGCGAATTTGGCTAGGTGGTCGCGCAAGGGGCCGAATAGGATTTGGGAAGCCATGCAAAGCCAGACGACAGCCATACGCGACCGGATGCTCAGCGCCCTGCAGCCTGCCCACGAAGCCGAACCACCGGCGAAGTGGCAGCAGCGCAAGAGCGCGAAAATGCGCGAAAGGCTGGTCTCGGCCGCGGTCGATTGCCTTGTTGAGAATGGCTATCCCGGCCTGACCACGGCAGCAGTCGCGGCGCGTTCGGGCGTTTCACGCGGGGCGATGCATCATCACTTCCAGACGCGCATGGAACTGGTCGCCGCTGTCGTCGACCATGTCGTCTATCACCGCATGCGCACCTTCCTCGCCGACTATTTCGAGGCCGTGGAGAAGCGCAGGGACGAGCCGCTGATCGAACTGGCCTGCGCCGCGCACTGGCGTTCGGTGCAGACGCGCGACTATGCCGCCTGGCTGGAACTGACCGTTGCGGCCCGTACCGATGTCGAGCTCGCCGCCATCTTCGATCCCGCCGCTCGCCGCTACGACGAGGTCTGGACCAGCGAGATGATCGAGGCGTTCCCGCAGTGGCAGGACCACTGGGACCTGCTGAAGCTCGCCAACGATTTCACCAGCACCATTCACATGGGCATGCTGCTGCACGGCCCCATGTTCGGCACGCCCGAACGCATGGAGCGCCTGCAGCGCTTTGCCGCCCGTACCATGCAGGAGCTCTACGAGAATCGATGACATGCGCCGGAGCGGGTTTCTCGCACAAGTGACAGGTAGCCCGCGCCGCGCTCGTCTTACAGACTTCGCCCCAAGACGAAGATCGAATCCGGCCTGCCGACACGCGGCGTGGTTACAGGTTCGACGAGAGGACCCAGGAAAGGAATCCCATGGCCAACGTGGCAATCACCGGTGCCGGTCGCGGTATCGCATTGGAACTCGCCAAACAGCACCTTACCAAAGGGGATCGCGTCTATGCGCTCGTCCGCAATCCTGCCGGATCCGAGGCTCTCAATGACCTTGCGGCAGGCTCCAACGGCAAGCTGACGGTCCACACCATGGATGTCGGCAGCGACGAATCCGTGCAGGCCGGCGCCGCCGCGACCGGCGATGGGCCGATAGACCTGCTCTACAACGTGGCTGGCATCGTCGGCGAAATGGCGCCGCAGCTCGACAAGGTGGACTGGAAGGATTTCGATGATGCCATCGAGATCATGCTGAAAGGCCCGCTGCGCGTGCTGGTCGCCTTCCTGCCGCGCATGAACGCGGGCAGCAAGGTGATGAACTTCTCCAGCCAGCTCGCCGCGTCGACCTGGCCCTACGGCGGGTTTTACCCCTACGTCGCGACGAAGGCCGGGCTCAACCGCATGATGCGCTCGGTTGCCATCGACCTGAAGGATCGCGGCATCGTCGTCGGTCTGATCCATCCGGGTTACGTCCAGACCGACATGGGCGGCCCCGATGCCGAGATCACGCCGGAAGACAGCGCCAACCAGATCATCGCGCTCGCCGAGGGCTGGAAGCTTGAGGATACCGGCGAATTCTACAAGTGGAACGGCGAAAAGCACGACTGGTAAGGAGGAGCGGACCATGGCCTTTACCGGACCTGTCGAAGACCGCCTCGCGATCCGCGAACTGATGGACACGCATGCCCACGGCGTGATGACGAAGGACCCCGAGCTGTGGGGCTCGATCTGGGCCGAAGACGCCTACTGGGAATTGCCCGAATACCCCGACCTTGGCGGGTTCGACGGCAAGGAAACGATCGTCGGCGCCTGGACCGAATCCATGAAGCGCTACGGGCTCGAAGAGATGTCGAAGCCGATGATCTACTTCATGCAGCCCGGTGCCATCGAGATCGACGGCAACCGGGCGAAGACCGTCGCCTACACCATCGAGATCTACGACGATCCAGATACCGGCAAGCGCACCCGCACCACCGGCCGCTACGACGACGAACTGGAAAAGCGTGACGGGCAATGGCTGTTCATCCGCCGCGCCTATCGCTCGATCCTCAACGACTGAGGCGAGACGCCGCCGCTTGCATCAGGCGAGCGGCGGCATGTCCGACTGGTTTTCACACACGCGGAAGGTCCGCATCCGGCTGCGATCGAACAGCCTTTCCTCATCCTCGACGATCATCGCCATCGTCGCCGGATCGCCCATAGCGGCAAAGCACGCATCGCGCGTTGCCGCGTCGGGAAAGTCGATCTCGAGAATCACATCGAAGTCCTGCTCCTGATCGACACCGTCGGCAGGTTCGAGAAAACGTCGCACGTAGCGCGTGGCATATCCGGAGAGCACCTTCTCGCCGATGAGACGGTGCTTGCTTTCGTAATAGGCGCGGAAGTCTTCCCGGCTCATGCCGGCCTTGCGCTTGAGCAGCGAAACCACGGTAACCGTCACGTCAGCCCGTCCAGCCAGCCGCGCGTTGCATCGAGTACGGCCCTGGCCCGAAGTGCGGGATGCGTGAAGGCCTCTCGCAGGGCCGCACTGCGCAGCTCTATCGAAAGCGGGATATTCTCAGGCAGCGCCGCTACCATCGCGGCGAGCGGCAGGACGCCCTCTCCGCATTGTTCGCGCAAGTCGATGGCATCGGTGATCACGGCGTCGAAGTCCGCCGGGTCCGGTCTTTCGCCGCGCGCATCGCAAATTTGCGCATAGGGCAGCAGCGCCCGATCGATCGCCGCGATCTGCTCGACGCTCGTGCCCGATCGGTCGACATGGATCGGATCGATCAGCACCGCCCGCAGGGGATGGGCCACGCGATCGAGAATGGCGAGCGCCTGCCTCAGGTCCCTCACTTCGGTGAAGATCCCGAACTCCAGCGCGACGCGCATCCCCGAGCCCTCCGCCTGCCGGCACAATGCCGCCAGCTTGTCCGCCGTAGCGCCGTGATCGGGATCGGACGAAACGCACAGCACGTTGGCCGCGCCCAGTTCCGCCCCGACGTCGATCACCTTGCGATGGTCGTCGAGCGCGGAATCGGGCTTGATCCAGATGACCTCGACATCGAGCACCGGCAGCCCGGTACGATCCAGAGCCGCGCGGGTCTCGCGGGTGGTCTGCGCTGTCCATTCGGACGGTTCGACCCACAGGCCAACCGCATCGTAGCCAGCGGCACCGCCCGCCTCGACGACATCGACGGCACCGAATTCGGGCAATACGCCCGATGCCAGCGAAAGCTTGTGCATCCGCGCCCTCTCCCGGCTCGCCTGTGCGATCACATCTTCGGTTCGGGGGTCGAGGGATCGTCCTCCAGGTACCAGTTCAGCCATTCGTGGAAGAACTGGTTGCCGCGTTCGTTGCGGCCGAACACCAGTTCGTCATGCGCGCCCGATTCCAGCCCCTTCTGGATCTGCATGCCGATCACGTAGTCTTCCTCGTACGTGACGTCGCGGAAGAAGTTCATCGCCGCTTCCACGGCCTCGCGGTCGGCATCGTCCTTCACCGGCTCGCGGCGCAGGTAGTTGAGCACCGTGCGGTTCTTGTCCGGCGTCGGCCCGGGAAAGAGCTGGGCGACCTGGGTGATCTCGGGCGCTACGAAAATGGACACGTTCGGGAAGAAGATGCGCACGAAGTCGTAGCCTTCGTTCTCGCACTCGCCCCACTTCTCGCGCGGCACGTCCTTGAGCTGCTCGGCAATGGTGTGCTGCGGGAAACCGATGCGCATGTTCGGGCCGAAGCCCTCGTAATGCATGGTGTTCGAAGGCGTGCGCGGAAAGATCGTGTCCGGGTGCAGCGACTTGAAGTGATAGCCTTCCAGATAGCCGTCGAAGGCGATCTTCCAGTTGGCGCCCTCGATCGTGCGGTTGCCGAGATAGGTCCAGTTGGCGAAGTCCAGCGCCTCGAAGTCCTCCAGATAGCCCCGGAAGTAGGTATCGAGATTCATCGGCGCATTGGGCGTAAGGCACACGAAGATCATGCCCGCGCGTTCCTCGCACGGCAGTTCGCGCAACCCCATCTGCGACTTGTCGACATCACCGAAGGTGCCGGCTTCCGCGATGCCGATCAGCTTGCCATCCGCGCCGAAGGTCCAGGAATGGTACTTGCAGGTAAAGCGGGTGCAATTGCCCTTGCCCTCGGCAACCGGCGCGCCGCGGTGCGAACAGACGTTGAGAAAGGCGCGAACCTTGCCCTGCTTGTCGCGGTTGATCAGAATCGGCATGCCGACCGCTTCCATCGCCTTGTAATCGCCAGGATTGGGCAACTCGGCGGTAAAGGCCAGCATCAACGGCGTACGCTTGAACACCAGCTCCATCTCGGCATTGAACTGGTCTTTGTCGGTATAGCTCTTCGACGGCACCCGCAGCGGCTTGTCGGTCTGGAAAGTCTTCTTGTTCTCGACGTAGTCGAGCATGATTTCTGCGACGTCGCCAAGCTGCTTCACGCGGTCCACGGTCTTCTCCCGGATTTGAATTATCGCAAGCAAGTCTGGGCGAACGACCGATTGGCGACAAGCTGAACAAGGTGCTAGTTCCTTCGGCAATCTTGGCACTTTGGACAGTTGGCCTAGCCTATCGATCAAGGGCACTCATCAGGCATGACGGAGAGGAAAAGCCCACCTTGGGCATGGCTTGAGATACCACCGCCGCATCTGGCCGCCTATGCGGGCACTGGCGTGTGGGATGAACGCACCATCGCAGAGCAGGCCACCGCGCTTGCCGAAGCCGATCCCGGCTTTGTCGCCCTGATCGAGGGCGATATGCAGATCACGCGCGCACAGATCGTGGCCGATGCCGAATCTCTGTCCGCCGCGATGCACGCCCGTGGATTGCGGCCGGGCGACGTGATTGCCTTCCAGGTGCCCAACTGGCGCGAGGCCATGGTGATCAACACCGCCGCGGCCATGTCCGGGCTGGTCGTCAATCCGATCGTGCCGATCTACCGGGACCACGAAGTCACCCTGATGCTGGGCGACTGCGGCGCCAAGGCCTTCTTCGTGGCCTCCACCTTCCGCAAGTACGACTTCGCGGCGATGGCCGTCCGCATTCGCGCCGACCTGCCCGCGCTGGACCACATCTTCACCGTGCGCGGCGACGGGCCGGACGATTATGCGGCCCTTGTCGCCGAAGGGCGCGACATGGCCTTTTCCCGCCCCAGGGTCGATCCCCTGGGCGTGAAGATGGTGCTCTATACTTCGGGCACGACCGGCAGACCCAAGGGCGTGCTGCACAGCCATGTCTCGATTGCCCGCATCCTCAAAGAGAGCGGCGACTACTGGGGTATCGCGCCGGGCGAGGCGACGCTGATGCCCTCCCCGGTCACGCACGTCTCGGGATACGCCAACGGGCTGGAAGCCCCATTCATCTGCGGCACGCGCACGGTACTGATGGAAAGCTGGAACGCCGAGGAGGCGCTCGCGCTGATCGACCGGCATCAGCTTGTCGGCACCGTGGCGGCGACGCCGTTCCTCGTCGAACTGGCCGGCGCTGCCCGCAAGGCCGGCAATCCCCTTCCCAGCTTCCGCTTCTTCGCCTGCGGCGGCGCCGCAGTTCCCAACGACCTGATCCCCGCCGCCAATGCCGCTTTCGCCAATTGCCGCGCATTCCGCGTCTTCGGCGCTTCGGAAGTGCCGCTGGTCACCTTCGGCTGGCCCAACGCCGAAACGCTGGCAGCCACGACCGATGGCGCCATCGTCGATTACGATGTGCGAATCGTCGACGATGAGGATCGCGATTGTCCCGATGGTCAGGAAGGCGAAATCCTCGCCCGCGGCCCCGGAATGATGCTCGGCTATGCCGACGAGGCGCAGAGCCGCGAAGCGATCACCACCGACGGGTATTTCCGCACCGGCGACCTCGGCGTGCGCAGCCCCGACGGCGCGATCACCATTACCGGGCGCAAGAAGGATCTGATCATCCGCGGCGGCGAGAATATCTCCGCCACGGAAATCGAGGACGTGCTGCACGGCCATCCGCAAGTGCGCGAGGCCGCCGTCGTCGCCATGCCCCACGCCCGTCTCGGCGAAGGCGTATGCGCCTATATCCTGGCGCAGGACGCCCCGCCGTCCGCGCAGGATCTGGCCGCGCACGTGGCCGCCAGCGGTCTTGCCAAGCAGAAGATCCCGGAACGCTTCGAATTTCGTGAAGACTTCCCGCGCACCGCATCGGGCAAGGTCCGCAAGGACCAGTTACGCGCCGACGTGAAGGCTCTGGTGGAAGCCGCGCAAGCATGAAAGAAAATCGGCGGCGGCGTCCTTTCAGACACCGCCGCCGCCCTTCCTCCCCAGGAAGTGCTTCAGATCCAGTTGGCTCCGGCAGCATGCGCCCCCGCGCGGCGGCCGAAATAGCTGCCCGGCCCGAGGCTGAGGCCGCTGGCATAGGCCTTGCCGGTACGCGGAATATGCGCGGCGCTGGCCCCCACGACGTAGAGCCCGGGAATCTCGTTCGACTTCAGATCGAGCGCCCTGCCCACTTCATCGGTCTTGATGCCGCCGAGCGTGATGAACAGGTAGCTCGACTTGTCAAAGCTGATGTCGAAGGCCGCGAATGCGCCCTTGTTTAGAGGCTTGATCCAGTCGGGATGCTTGTGGAACCGCGTGTCGACGCCGTTCTCCGCATCGGCATTGTACTGCGCCATCGTCCGCACGAGAGACCCGGTAGGCAGGTCCAGCCCGGCTTCCATCTCCTCGATCGTTTCCCAGCCGTCGACCAGCGTGTGATTGCTGAACGGGTTTTCGGGATAGGCGAAGATTTCCTCGTCGAGAATCAGGTAGGCCGTCTGCCCCGGCTGCTCCATCACGAAGTTCGCCAAGCGCCCGTGATAGACGTCCTCTGCCACGAAACGCTCGCCGTTGCGGTTGACGATGATGCCCTTGATGAGCTGTGCGGGCGGATAGATCGAGGCCGTGGGGATTACCCCGTCCATCGCGATGGCATGGGCGCCCGCCGACATGCCCAGGCGCACCCCGGCGCCGTCGTTGCTGGGGATCGCCAGCGGCTCGCTGGTCTCGCTCAGTAACGGCAGGTGTTCGTCGAGCAGGGGTTGGCACAGGTTGTGGCTGCCGCACGCGATAATCACGCCGCGACGCGCCTTGACGAAGAACGTTCCGGTCGTCTGCTTTACCTGCACACCGACGACACGCCCGGCGGCGCTCTTCACCAGTGCAATCACGGCACTGTCGTAGATCGCCGCAATGCCTTCATCCTCGCACCGCTGGATGAGCGGTTGCATCCCGGCTGCCCCGGCATTCTCGCCGGCGCCCGCAACCTTGTGCCCGCGCGGAGCCGGTCGTGCCGCCTCGCGATAGGGCCACGCCTTTTCGTTGCCGGTCCACATCAGGCAGGTCGTATCCATCAGGAACACCGCCTTGCCGCCGAAATAGCTGCGCTCGAACGGCACGCCCTGCTCTTCCAGCCAGTCGAAGTGTGCCTTGCTGTCCCGGCAGAACGCGAGCGCTGCATTGGGATCGAGCGGATCGCAACTGGCCATGAGGAACGCGGCCATCTGTTCCGCATCGTCCTCGTAACCCGCAGCTTCCTGCACTGGCGTACCGCCGCCGAGATAGAAGATACCGGACGACATGGCGCTTGCGCCGCCGCCTCCAGAGGCGCGCTCAACGATCAGCACGTCAGCGCCGGCACGATGTGCCTCCAGCGCTGCGCAGGTTCCCGCAACGCCTTGGCCGGCAACGACGACATCGACTTCCCGTTGCCAGTCAGCGACGTCGGATTCGGAAATAATCTGCGGGATTTCAGCGGCACTCATCGTCGTCAGCCCTCCATCGCCGCGGCCACGGCGGCATCGATTTCGCTCTTCATCGGATTGCGCCGCAGCGTAAGGCCGCCGTTCACCTGCAGGTTCTCACCGGTCATGAAGCACTCGTCGCTGGCGAGAAAAACGGCTGCGGCAGCGATATCGTCCGACGTGCCGATCCGGCCGAGCGGATATCCGGCGAGGAAGGATTCGAACACGCCCGGCACCTGCTTGTGCTCGGCGGTCATCGGCGTATCGGTAAGGCCCGGCGAAATCGAATTGGCCCGCACGCCTTCCGCGCCGAACTCGTGGGCGATGCAGCGGATCACGTGATCGGTGCCGGCCTTGGTCCCCATGTAGGCCGCATGATCGTTGAGCATGATCGTGGCCGTCGCGGAACTGATCTGGATGATCGAACCGCCCTGCCCTCCGGCCGAGCGCATCATCTTGCGCAGCATGGCCTGATAGAAATGGAAGGGGCCCACGTATTGCAGCATGGTCATCGCCATGAGGTCTTCGTGGGTGTTGTCGAGGAACGGCTTGAGCAGCCCCCAGCCGGTCGCGTTGATGGCAATGTCGATACCGCCGAGCTTTTCGCAGGCGCTGTCGGCAAGGGCATCCACGCTGGTCTCATCGGTTATATCGCACACGGCCCATTCGCATCCGTGCTGCGCGGCGAAGTCCGCCAGCACGCCTTCCTTGCGGCCCGAGACAAGAACCTTTGCCCCTTCATCGAGGAACCGCGTGGCGATGTGCTGTCCCATGTTGTCCGGGCTGCTGGCGCCGAGAATGACTGCGCGCTTTCCCTGCAGTCGTGCCATGTCGCTCTCCTGTGTTTTTGTCTGCCTGGAGGGCTAGCACGGCAGAGAAGCCTTCATTCCTGACCAAAAGTGTAGTGGTCCGGCTCGCCTCGAGGGTCGAAAGGGAGCATTCGCAAGAAACAGGAACACGATTCCGGTAACGGCAGAGGAACTGATCAATGGATCTCGGACTGAAGGGCAAGAAAGCCATCCTGCTTGGCGCCAACGGCGGCATCGGCCGCGTGGTCGCCCACACACTGGCCAAGGAAGGCTGCGACGTCGCCATCTGCGGGCGTAGCCAGGGCAAGGTCGACAACGTCGTGGCCGAACTGTCCAAGATCGGCGTGAAGACCTATGGCGAGGCGCTCGACGTTTCCGATGCGGAAACCGTGCCTGCCTTCGTCGAGAAGGCGGCCGGTGAACTCGGCGGCTGCGACATCTTCATCAGCTTTACCTCGGTCAATCCCGGCGAAGACACCGATGCCGCCTGGGAAACCGTGCTGGGCACCGACATCCTGCCCATGCGCCGCGGCATTGCCGCCGCCCGCCCGTTCCTTGCCAAGTCCGAGGACGGATCGGTCGTGTGCATCAGCTCGACCGGCGCCGTGGAAGAATTCATGGGCGTGCAGCCCTACAACGCGCTCAAGGCAGCAGTGATCAACTACGCCGCGGCGCTGTCGCAGGTGCTCGCCGCCGAAGGTATCCGCGCCAACTGCATTACCCCGGGCCCGGTCTGGACCGAAGACGGCCCCTGGCCGCAGATCAAGGAAGGCGCGCCGGAATTCTTCGACCAGATCGTCGGCGCCATCCCCGCCGGCCGCATGACCACCGGCGAGGAACTGGCCAATGCGATCGTCTTCACCGCATCGCCCGCCTGCAAGGCGATGACCGGCGCGAACATCGTCGTCGACGGTGCTTTCACCAAGCGCGTGCAATTCTGATCCGCTGATCGATCCTATTCCCACCCTCACACAGGGCTTCTGGCGGCGGGTCCCGAAAGGGCCCGCCGCCTTTTTTGTGCATCGAAAGCCGATCGCAAATCAAAAAGCGGCAGCTCTATCTGTTAATGCATTAAAACCCGCCTTAGAGCAGCACTTCCTATCACAAATGTCAGGTCGAAATCGGCCCATTTCTTGACCTCGATCAAGCGCCGAAACCGACTTTGTGAGATTTCCTCTCCAACGAAGAAACGGAGAGGCAAGAATGGCTGATTTCGATTCCCGCGACGATTTCCTTCCCGCCCGCTGCCCCGGCCCTGGCTGGGAAGACATTCTTGCTGCAGACGATATCGCACCGCCGGACTTCGTCGCGCAGGACCAGTACCGCTATCTCGGCTCCGAGCCGATCGAAGCGAAGCGCTACTACGATCCGGAATTCTTCGCGCTCGAAAAGGAGCGCATGTGGCCCCGCGTGTGGCAGTTCGCCGCGCGTGAGGAAGACCTCCCCGAACCTGGCGATTACGTGACTTACGAGAATGCCGGCCGTTCCTATCTGATCGTGCGGCAGACCGACGGCGAGGTGAAAGCCTTCCACAATGTCTGCCTCCACCGTGGCCGCAAGCTCGCCACCGACAACGGCAATGCAGACCAGTTCCTGTGCCCCTTCCACGGCTTTTCGTGGAACCCGGACGGCTCGCTGCGCAACATCCCGTGCCGCTGGGACTTCGGCCATCTTTCCGACGAGAAGATGCAGCTTCCCGAAGCCAGCGTCGGGCGCTGGCAGGGCTACATCTTCGTGCGCGAAAGCGACGAAGGCCCATCGCTGGAGGAATTCCTCAGCCCGCTGCCCGAGTACTTCAAGCGCTGGAAGCACGAGGAATGCGTGACGGTCGCCTGGGTCGGCAAGGTCGTGAAGGCGAACTGGAAGATCACCATGGAAGCCTTCATGGAAAGCTACCACGCCTACGTCACGCACCCGCAGCTCATGCCCTTCACCGGCGATGCCAATGCGGCCTATCACGTGCTCTCCGACCACGTGAACGTGAACTATACGCCGTTCGGCGTCGTCAGCCCGCACATCTCGGAAAAGAAGCTCTCCGAGCAATGGATCATCGAGGAGTTCGGCAAGTACAACGGCCGTTCCGCCGACAACTACGATGGCGAGGACGATGCCGGAGCGGTCGAGGTGCCCGAAGGCCGGACCGCCCGGCAGGCGCTGGGCGAAGCCATGCGGGCCACGTCCCAGAAGATGTTCGGCGGCGACTACTCGCAGATCTCGGAAAGCGAACTGCTGGACGCACTCGTCTACAACGTGTTCCCGAACTTCGCCCCCTGGGGCGGCTTCATGCCCAACATCGTCTATCGCTGGCGGCCCTGGCCCGATCAGGACCACTGCCTGATGGAAGTGCGCGTGATCGCCCGCGTGCCCGAAGGCGAGCCGCGGCCCAGGGGTGTGCCGATGCACATGTTGGGTGAGGACGAGGACTGGTCCGATGCCCCCGAACTCGGCGTTCTGGGCGGCGTGGTCGACCAGGACATGTCCAACATGGAACTCACCCACGAAGGCCTGAAGGTCTCCAAAAACCAGCGCGTGGAACTGGGAGACTATCAGGAAGTGCGCATCCGCCACCTGCACCAGACACTCGACAAGTACCTGGCCGATTGAGGGAGCCCCCCGATGACCGAGAATTTCGACAAGTACGCGAACGCCGCCGAGCGGATGCTCAATTTCGTTGAAACCCGCACGACCGATCAGGCGCCCGGGGTCTTTCAGGTGCCCGTAACCAATTACCTCGACGGGGAACGCTGGGAGCGCGAGAAGGAACGCATCTTCAAGCGTGTGCCGCTGATGCTGGCGCTCACCATCGAGCTGCCGGAAGTCAACGACTACAAGGCCATGGACGTGATGGGCATGCCCGTCGTCATCACCCGTGCCAAGGACGGCAAGGCCCGCGCCTTCCTCAACGTCTGCAAGCACCGCGCCGCGCACCTCGCCCCCGAAGGCCGGGGCAACTGCAAGGCTTTCGCCTGCCCCTACCATGGCTGGACCTACGCCAACGACGGCAAGTTGATGGGTATTGCCGAGGCGAGCACCTTTGGCGACGTCGACCGCTCCACTCTCAACATGACCGAACTGCCCTGCGACGAAGTGGCGGGCATGATCTTCGTGATCATCACGCCGGGCCTGGAAATCGATGCCAGGGCTTGGCTGGGAGACATGTACGAATACTTCGCCGACCTTGAGCTCGAGAAGTGGTATTTCCACAAGAGCAAGGTCATGCACGGCGCCAACTGGAAGGTCGCCTACGACGGCTATCTGGAAGGCTATCACTTCCAGGCGGCGCACACGAACACCGTGGCCACGCGCTCGCCGTCAAACCGGGCGATCTACGAGGGGCATGGTCCGCATATCCTGATCGGGTTTCCGCAGAACGCGATCACCCGCCTGCACGACCTCCCCCGCGAGGAATGGGGCAAGCAGGAGAACAACGGCTACGACTTCATCCGCATGCTCTTCCCCAATTTCGCGCTCTTCCTCGCCCCCGAGATGTGCCAGTTCGCGCAGCTCTTTCCCGGCGATGCGCCGGACAAGAACGTGACGGTGATGAACTACTGCTTCCCGAAGAAGCCCGAAACCGAGGAAGGCCTCAAATCGCTCGACGAGATGTGCGACTTCTTCTTCAACGTCGTGGAGGAGGAAGACTATCTACTCGGCCTGCAGGTCCAGAACGGGCTCGAAAGCGGCGCGATGACTCATCAGGTGTTTGGCCGCAACGAGCCAGGTAACCAGTTCTTCCACAAGTGGGTGGACTACTATCTCGACGAGACCGGCCAGACGCCTGCGCCGGTCATGAAGGGATAGGACACGCTTTCAGCAGCTCTCCCAGCAAGGGCGGCGGGGCAACCCGTCGCCCTTTTGCTTCGGATTTGTCGGCGTCAGAAAGACGTCGTCAGGCCAAGGCCCAGTTCCCGCCGGTTATGAACAGGCTGCCCCGGCGCCAGGGCTTTCGATCCCAGATCCGCGACGAGGCTGAGCGTCGCTCCGCTCTCGGCAACCGGTACTTCGAGTGTTGCCCGCATTCCGCGTGCCTTGGCCGGTTCGCCATTCGTCATGCGGATGGCATCGGCTTCGAGCGAGCGTCCGCCCCATCCGCCCTGATAGAACACGTCCCCGCGCAGCCGCCAGCTTTCGCCTTGCGCCAAAGCCAGCTCGACGCCCGCGTATTGCGCCTTGGTCTTGCGGGGAAAGATCGAGGAGGACCGATCGAGCCGGCTCGTCGTTCCGGCAAAGGCGCTTACACCCAGTGCCGTATCCGCACCCACGGAGTGCCAGGCAGCGACTTTCAGGTGGCGCGCGTGCATCTTCAGCCGCGTGGCGACGAGTGGCAAGGTGTCCAGATGCGGCGACCGCAGGGAGACGTACTCCAGCCCCCACCCGTCGATGCCGCTGTCGTTGGCAAGGCTCCTCGTCTTGGCCTTGTTGATGATGGCCCGATCCGTCACCGACCAAGCCACAGTGGCAGGCATGGCCGCCTGCGCCGAAGCGCCGATGACCTTTGCCTCCCCCGCAGACGCCGGCGTGGAGCAGGCCTGAAGAACCAGGCCCAGGACAATCAGGTTCAAGCGCATCGTTCCAGCCTTCCCGCAGATGGACTTTGCCGTGGAATGCTGGAAAGACGCCGCGGTCGGCCGGTTACCTCAGTGTTTAACGCCCAACAGCGCTAGTTTCTTCAATGCCGGCCCATCGCCCCGCCATCGACCCACAGGCCATGCCCGGAGACGAATCGAGCATCCTCGCTGCACAGGAAGGCCACGACGTCGGCGATATCCTCGGGTCGCCCCAGACGGCGCAGCGGCGCCTTGTTTTCCCAGAACGTCTGATATTCGGGCATCTGCTCGAAAGCCGGGGCCGTCATGGGCGTGGCAATGGCACCCGGCTGCACGCAGGTTGCCGTAACCCCGAAAGGCCCCAGCTCGGCGGCGACGGACTTCGTGAAGCCGAGCACGGCGTGCTTGGAGGCCGCGTAGGCGCACAACCCCTCGTCGCCATAGCTCGACGTCGTCGACCCGATCGTGACGATTCGCCCGGACCCATGGGCCTTCAGATGCCGTGTCGCCTCGCGTACCAGCCGGAACACGGCGATCAGGTTCACTTCCAGCACCCGCAGGAAATAACCATCCTCGTGCCCTTCGAGCGGGTGAAACGCACTGACCCCGGCACAGGGCACGACGGTATCGAGCCCGCCCATCGTCTCGACGGCCTCTGCCACGAGGCGCGCGTTCACATCGTCTCCCGTAAGATCCGCCGTGAAATCCACATCGCCTTGGACATCCGCCGTGAACACCTGCGCACCATCCGCGAGAAGCCTTGCCGCGACGGCAGCCCCTATGCCCGATCCGGCTCCGGTGACGATGGCACGGCGGCCATGCAACCGGCCGCTCATGCGATCTTCAGCACGAGCTTGCCGGTGTTGGCGCCGGTAAACAGCCGCATGAACGCGGGATAGGCGTTCTCCAACCCCTCCTGCACGTCCTCGTCCATGCGCAGCTTCCCTTCGGCAAGCCACTGGGCCATCTGCGTGCCTCCTTCGGCGAAGCGCTCCGCATAATCGGCGATGAGGAAGCCATGGATCGTCGCCCGCCGGGCCAGCACTTGCCACAGGTTTCGCAGGCCGACCTTCTCGGGCGCGTTGTACTCGCTGATCAGGCCGCACAGGACGATGCGGGCATGGTGCGCGAGGTTGAACACCTCGGCCTCCATCACGGGGCCGCCCACGTTCTCGAACACCATGTTGGCTCCGTCCGGGGCCGCTTCGGCAATGGCCGCAACCAGGGCTTCGTGATCCTTGCCCTTGTAGTCGATGGCCGCATCGAACCCGTAGTCGTCGATCAGGCGGCGGCACTTTTCCGGTCCGCCGGCGATGCCGACGACGCGGCATCCCTTGATCTTGCCGATCTGCCCTACCGCCGAGCCGACCGCACCGGCAGCCCCGGAGACCAGCAGCGTTTCGCCAGCCTGCGGCTTCGCCACTTCCAGCAGGCCGAAATAGGCCGTGAGGCCCACGGCGCCGAGCGCCGAAAGATAGTTCGAAGGCGATGCCACCGCATCGGCATCGATCGGCATGGTGAACCCGCCGGGCGTGGCGACAGAATAGTCCTCGAGCGCATTCAGCCCCATCACCCACTGCCCGACGGCAAAGTCCGGATTGTCCGAGGCGTGCACCACGCCCACAGTCGTGGCCCGCACCGGATCGCCCAGCGGGATCGGCGGCATGTAGCTTTCCGCATCGTCCATCCAGCCGCGCTGTGCCGGGTCCAGCGACGCGAAACGGTTGCGAACCACGATCCCACCGGCAGGCGGCGCCGGAATCTCGCTCGATTCCAGAGCAAAATCGGTCTCTTTCGGGGTCCCTTCAGGCCTGCGGATCAGCAGGAAACGCCGGTTTTCGGCCATGACATCTCTCCATTGCGATTGTGGGGTTCCTCCGAAAACACAATTGCGTCCGCACCTGATCATAGTGGCAGGTCTGTTTCTCGACGAACCGTTGCATAAGGGCGGTGCAATTCACGGCAGCCTCGAAAAATCGAGCTGCAAGGGAGGATAACTGATGGCATCCGCACGTTTTCGCGGAGCGTGGGTCGCTGCGCTCTGCACCACCGCTTTCTGCGGCTTTTCCGTTCCAGCCATGGCTCAAGACAGCGCAGAAGCTGCTGTTGCAGACCCCAATGAAATCATCGTCTCGGCACGCCGCCGTGACGAAACGCTTCAGGACACGCCGATCGCCATCACCGCGGTCAACGCTTCGATGCTGGAAAACAAGGCGGCGGTGAACATCGGCGACCTGCAGGGCGCCGCTCCGGGCCTGCTGATCACCCAGCAGAACTCGGGCGCACAGGCCGCAAACATCTCCATCCGCGGCCTCACCTATGCCGACGTCGAGAAGTCGCAGACGCCGACCGTCGGCGTGGTCGTCGACGGCGTGACCATCGGTACCAACACCGGTCAGCTTCAGGATGCCTTCGACATCGCCCAGATCGAGGTTCTGCGCGGTCCGCAGGGCACTCTGTTCGGCGCCAACACCATCGGCGGCGTCATCAGCATCACCCGCACAAAGCCGACCATGGAACCGGGCGTTAAGGCCGAACTCACCTATGGCCGCTGGAACACCTGGTCCGCCAAGGCCATTCTGAACTACGGCGATGGCGAGAACTGGGGCATCAAGGCCTGGTACTTCCACAACGAGACCGACGGCTTCTACTACAACAAGACACGCGACACGAACGCGGGCTGGAGCAAGGGCGACAGCTACGGCGCCAGCCTGATCTACAAGCCCATCGGTTCGGCCTTCGACGCCCAGCTCACGGTCGAGAACGTGGAGCAGACCTTCGATCCGGTGGTCAGCAACCTTGCCAACAGCACCGAAGTGTTCTGCGCCTTCGAACCCGCCGAAGAGTGCAACCGCAACACCACGACCGATCTCTACACGACATTCGGCGCGGCCGCGACGAGCGACTACAACGCGCCCAATGCCACGCTGCACATGAACTTCGATATGGGCGACGTAACGCTCACCTCGATAACCGGCTGGCGTCACAGCCGCGAAAAGCAGACGCAGGATTTCGACGGTTCGTCCGTCGACCTCTACTATGTCGATCGCCGCCAGCACTACACCCAGTGGAGCCAGGAACTGCGCGCTGCCGGCGGGCTTTTCGACGGCTTCGACTACGTGGTCGGCGCGTTCTTCTTCGACTCGAACTACGACCTGATCCAGTGGTCCCGCGTGTTCGGCTTCTCGCCTGACGTTCCACCCACGGAATTCGACCAGAACCCGCAGATGGTCGAAGGCAGCACCACCAGCTATGCCGTGTTCGGCGACTTCAACTGGGCCTTTGCCGACAAGTGGCGCCTCTCCTTCGGCGGCCGCTGGTCGCACGACAACAAGAAGCTGACCAACAGCTTCGGGCAGCTCGGCCTGATCGGCACCGGCGATGCGAACTTCAGCAAGTTCACGCCGAAGGTCGGCATCGACTATCGCCCCAACAGCGAGACGATGCTCTACGCCAGCTGGTCGCGCGGCTACCGCTCCGGCGGCTTCAGCCCGCGCGCAGCGACCGCAGAGACCGCGGGCACGCCGTTCCAGCCCGAGACTGTCGATGCCTATGAAATCGGCGCCAAGCTGTCGCTGTTCGACCGCAGGCTCGATCTCAATCTCGCCGGCTACATTTCCGACTACAAGGACATGCAGCAGAACCTGACGCTGCCGGGCGGCCCGACGGGCAACCAGACGATTACCGGCAACGTTCCGGGCGGCGCCATCATCAAGGGCATCGAGTTCGACGGTTCGCTGCGCGTCTCCTCGCGCCTGCGCCTCACGGCATCGGGTGCCTACATGAAGTCGCACTTCCGCAACTTCATCACCGACGGCGTGTACGGCACCCAGATCGTACCGTTCGACTATTCCGCGAACCGCCTGATCTACGCGCCGAAGTTCACCGCCTCGCTCAATGCGGACTACGAAGTGCCGACCAGCTTCGGTTCGGTCGCGGCGACTGCCGGGTGGCGTCACATCAGCCCGTACGACGAGCAGATCTCCGCGGCTTCGCTGACGCCCATCACCGACGGCGGGGGCAACGTCACGCAGGTCATCGTCAACGGCAACGACCCGCGCGTGCGCACGACGACGCAGGACCTTGTGGACGCGAGCCTGACCTTCAACTTCGATCTGGGCGACAAGGAAGCCTACTTCCGCGTCTTCGGCCGCAACCTGGCGAACGAGAAGACCACCACCCACGCCTTCACGGTGGCCGGTCTGTGGTCGTTCGGCATGGCGCTCGAGCCGCGCACCTACGGCGCCACGATCGGCTTCAAATACTGATCGACCTCCCCGAACGGGAGACCGTCGATTCTTCAAGGGGTGTGCGGCTCTTCTCTCTCGCCGCACACCCTTTTTCTTTTTGTGCATCACGCATTTGATCAAGGAGCAAGCAGATGGGCCGTCTCGAAGGCAAGATCACTCTGGTAACCGGAGCCGGTAACGAGCGGGGTCTGGGCGCCGCGACCGCGCAGCGCTTCGCCGAGGAAGGCGCATTCGTCTACCTGACCGATCTCGACGCAGCCGGTGCCGAGGCGGTTGCCGACAGCATCCGCGCGGCAGGCGGCAAGGCCGAGGCCATGGTCCAGGATGTCACCAGCGAGGCGGACTGGGACAAGGTGTTCTCCGCGATCGAGAACGGCCACGGACGGCTCGATGTGCTGGTCAACAACGCCGGCATTGCCATCCTCAAGCCGCTGACGATGCTGACCGCGGCCGACTGGGAAAAGCAGAACAAGGTCAATCTCGACAGCGTATTCCACGGCACCAAGCGTGCGGTCGAGCTGATGCGCAAGGTCGGCCATGGCGGATCGATCATCAACCTGTCCTCGATCGGGGGCCTTGTCGGCGTGCCGGCCTGCGGCGCCTATGGCGCGGCCAAGGGCGGCGTGCGCATCTTCTCCAAGGTCGTGGCCATGGAGTGCGCGGCCGAGGGCATTCGCTGCAACTCGGTCCATCCCGGCATGATCGAAACGGCGATGCAGGACGTCGCCCGCCGCGACAATCCGGAAGGGTTTCAGGAGATCGTCGCCAGCGTGCCGATGAAGCGGCTGGGTACGCCCCTGGACATCGCCAACATGAACCTGTTTCTCGCTTCCGACGAGGCGAACTACGTGACCGGCGCCGAATTCACCGTCGATGGCGGCGTGACCGCGATGTGATCGCTCAGGTGGAGGGCGCCACCCAGCGGATGGCGTTCTCCACCAGCCGCCGATAGTGCGGGTTGTCATAGACCGACGGACCGTCACCCGGCTGAAGGTAGACAAGCCTGCTGTTTGCCACCTGCCGCGCCCAGCCGATGAGATCGCTTCCCCGCGGGTGCTCCCACCCCTCTCTCGCGTACATCTGTCCCTGCACCGCGAGATCGGCCGAATAGAACCGGTCGCGCGTGAACGGCATGTCCGCGCGCAGCAGAGGCTCCACGTCGTCCGCGAAGACCTGCGCCAGATAGGGCTCGTCGGTCAGTGTGAAACGCTCCGGCAGTCCTGCCGTGACGGGATGATCCGCCAAGACTTCTGCCTCGTACGTCACGTCGTGGGCATAGCCACTGTCGGGCACGCGAGCGCCCCGCACTTCGCCGGGATGGTAGAAGAACTGTCCGCCCAGCCATTCATGGTATTCTGGCCACGTCGGCCAGCCTGCCAGGGCATGATGCAGCGCGACAACGCCCTTGCCGGCCTCTAACAGGGCGCGCATCCCAAGCGAAAGGTCCTGCGGCGGCTCCAGATAGGCCGGGGCGCCCTCTCCCGCCTCGAAATCGAGACCGGGCATGTCATAGAGCACGAGCACGTCGAAACCACGCATGCCGTCAGGGTTCATCAGCCTTGCGGCCGCCGGCTGGTCCACCATCGTGGCGCTGATGCCATCCATGGCCTGAAACAGGGCGTCGAAGGCCGTGCGGTCGAACGGGTGCCCCCGCACGGCGACGAGGCACTGCAGCGGTGCGCGGTAGCGGATGATCGGCATCAGAGCTTGACCAGCACCTTGCCGATGTTCTTGCCCGTCAGCATCCGCTCGTAGGCGGTGAGGACATTCTCGATGCCCTGCGTCTCGTCGAAGCGCATCGTCAGCTTGCCCGCATCGAGCCATTCCCGCAGTTGCGGCATGAACTCCGCTCCGCGTTCGAGGAAATCGGGAATGAAGAACCCTTCCACCCGCAGGCGCCGCATCAGGATCTGATCGAAGCGCGCCGGCCCGGGCATCGGTTTGTCGTTCTCGTATCCAGCGACCATGCCGCAGATCGCCACCCGGCCATAATGGGCCATGCTGGGCAGCACCGCATCGAGGATCGGGCCGCCGACGTTGTCGAAAAAGGCATTGATACCCCCATCGATCGTTGCCAGCCGCGCCTCGACGTCCTCATTCCGGTAGTCGATAGCCATATCGACGCCGATCTCTTCGGTCAGGAAGCGGCACTTGTCCGGACCACCCGCGATGCCGACCACCTTCGCACCCAGAATGCGGCCGATCTGGCAGGCGAGGCTTCCGGTGGCGCCGGCAGCAGCCGACACGGCCAGCCACTCCCCATCTTTCACGCCCGCCACTTCCCTGACGCCGACATAGGCCGTCCACGAATTCATGCCGAGGGCGCCAAAGTGCTGCCGGGGATCGGCAACGGTATCGTCGACGCACTCGAGCCCGGCCAGCGCAGGCGAGACCACAGCCTGTTCAGCCCATTGCCCGAAGCCGCGCACCAAGGCGCCGATTGGAAAGCCCGGATCATCGCTCTCGATCACGCGGCCCAGCACGAGCCCCACCATCTTCGAGCCCAGGGGCAACGGCGGCTGATAGCCGTCGGTGCGCGGGCTCATCCACATGCGGGTGCCGGCGTCCATCGATAGCCAGTCCACGGCGATACGTACTTCACCAGCCTGCAAAGCCGCCGGTTCCTCCTCACACAAGGTCAGGGCCTGCGCGAAATTGGTATTTCCCTCGGGATGGCGATCAAGCCGCCAGTAGCGATTGCCAGTCATTCAACTCTCCTTGCAGGCATCGTCGTCTGCGCAGGCGAGCGCGCCACCTAATCAATCTGATAGGGCTAACCCTTTACACAGGCCGCAGCCCGCGAGGCACCAGCGTAAGGCGCCGCATAACAGACAAATACATGGGAGGTTTCTGAAATGCGTGTCTCGAAATCCGTATTGCTGGCAGGCACCGTGCTCGGAATGAGCGTAGCGGCCACGCCGGCCCTTGCGCAGGACACGGCTCCGGAACAAGCCAACACAGGCCAGCAGGGCGGTGTACAGGAAATCGTCGTCACTGCCCGCAAGCGTCAGGAGTCCGTTCAGGACGTGCCCGTCGCGGTTTCCGCCATTTCCGCTGCCGACATCGTCAATCGCGACGTGACCAGCGTCGAGAAGATCGCCGCGATCACACCCCAGTTCAACGTGGGCCGCGCTTCCAACGGTTCGGGCGCGCAGCTTACCCTGCGCGGCATCGGTTCGTCCTCGACCTCGATCGGCATCGAACAGTCGGTCGCCGTGGTCGTCGACGGCGCCTACTACGGTCAGGGCCGCGTCATTCAGGAAGGCTTCTTCGACCTCGCCCGCGTGGAAGTGCTCAAGGGCCCGCAGGCGCTGTTCTTCGGCAAGAACGCGACCGCCGGCGTGATCTCGATCACCACCGCCGACCCGACCGCCGCCCCCGAATTCATGATAAAGGGCGGTTACGAGTTCAAGAGCCAGCAGTACCGCGTCGAAGGCTATGCCTCCGGCCCGCTGACCGACACGCTCGGCGTGCGCGTCGCGGCCCGCTATTCCAAGATGGACGGCGGCTACTACCGCAACGTTTCCCAGGACATCTACTACGCCGAAGTGGACGCAGCGAGCCTCTTCAGCGGCGGTGACGGCGATCCCACTTCGCACCTTGCAAAGCCCGCTCCCTACAAGGCACCCGGCGAGGAAGAATTCCTGGCTCGCGGTACACTGAAGTGGGAGCCGACAAGCCGCCTGACCGTCAGCCTGAAGGGCAGTGTCGACATCAATACGGTCAACAACTCCTCGTGGAACTACGTTGCCTATGCCTGCGGCAACGGCTCGACCTCGCAGCTCAACGGCTATGAGTGCGACAAGGACTTCGTTTCGCACCAGAACGACATGCCGGCAGACATCGCGGTCAACTATCCCTACGCGAAGAGCGACGGCTCGCTGTACAACAAGTACCGCTCGGCCGCCGGCACGCTCAACGTGCAGTACGAAGCCGACCTCCTCCAGATCTCGTCGGTCACCAACTATCAGTGGAACAACAACCGCTGGGCCTGTGCCTGCGACTTCCAGTCGGCGGACTCCTCGAACGGAATCGGTGCGACCTGGGCCACCGAAAACTCGTCCTGGAAGGCTTTCAGCCAGGAACTGCGTGCGCTTACGCAGTTCGACGGCCCGTTCAACATGATGCTCGGCGCCCTCTACCAGAAGACCAAGCGTGACTTCGAGCAGTACGTCATGTTCGCCGGCGTTTCGAACTCGGCGGCGCCCGAGGGCTACGAATACGTCGCCACCGCCAAGTCGAGCTATACCAAGGGCGAGACCATGGCCGTGTTCGGTCAGGCCACCTTCGAGATCCTGCCGACGCTCGAACTCGCCGGCGGCGTTCGCTATACGGACGAGACGAAGAACAGCTTCTTCACGCAGCCCTACAACAACCCGCTGGTGACCGCGATCTTCCGCGACCAGAACGATCCGGACGGTCTGGGCGAAGTTTATGGCCGCCAGCACTTCACCAACTGGTCGCCGGAAGCCACGCTGACCTGGAAGCCGGTGCAGGACATCATGGTCTATGGCGCCTACAAGACCGCCTACAAGTCGGGCGGTTTCTCGAACGGCGGCATCAACTCCAAGTTCTCGGCCGATCCGCAGGGTGACCTTACCTTCAACCCGGAACAGGCCGAGGGCTTCGAAATCGGCTTCAAGTCGACCCTGCTCGACCGCCAGCTGCGCTTCAACGTCACCGCGTTCACCTACAAGTACAAGGATCTGCAGGTCGACTTCTTCAACTCGCCGATCTTCGCCTTCCAGACGCTGACGGCCGATGCCCGGACCAAGGGCGTGGAAGTGGACTTCCAGTTCGCGCCCTATGCGGTGCCGGGCCTCGAATTCCACGGCTCGATCAACTACAACAAGGCGCGTTACACCAGCTTCCCGCTGGGCCCCTGCTATGCGGGCCAGACACCGAGCGAGGGCTGCTCGCTTGCCGGCAACACCCGCCAGAACCTGACCGGTGCACCGCTCTCGGTGGCACCGGAATGGACCGGCAGCCTGGGCATGGGGTATGAGACGCCGATCAGCGACGCGCTCAAGCTGGGCATCAACGTCGACAGCAAGTACTCGGACAGCTACCTGGCATCCGGTTTCGGCAATCCGCTTTCCAAACAGGACAGCTACGTGACCATCGACGCCGGTATCCGCGTCGGCGCGCATGACGACAACTGGCAGATCGCGCTCATCGGCAAGAACCTGACCAACCAGTTCTACGTCACCGGCGTTGTCGACGGTCCCTCGACCGGCGGCGGCACCGGCACTCCTGCAGGCGTGAAGGCCGACCAGCTCGGTTTCGGCAGCCTGCCGCGCACGGTGATGGTGGAAGTCACCAAGCGCTTCTGACGCTTGCCTGATCCCGAAAGGGTCGCATGAGGGCGGGGCTTCGGCTCCGCCCTTTTTGTTGTCCCCTGCCCTTTGACGAACGGAGCGGTCCGTCTCGACCATGCAAGCAAAAAGCCCCGCCACCTCTATCGGTGACGGGGCTTTCGCAACCTAGCTCTCTTTATGAAGTCAGCAGCCCTTGGGCGAACGCTGACGGTGGATGTTCCGGAACGAACGCGACTTGAAGTACCAGCTGCCGCCGATCTTCACGCAGGTGTCCTCGTAGAGGCCACGGTCGCGGACGGTCTCGTCCTCCTGATCGTAGACTTCGGTGGTGTAGCTGCGGATCGTCGCGGTATCGCCGTCGATCTCGATCGCTCCGGGCCATGCCTCGAACATGATGCCGGGATAGGCCTTCATCGCCTCCTTCCACATGGCAACAATGGCGTCGCGTCCCTTGGTGGTGCCGATCTCGGGATAGTCGGGCAGCGACCATTCCGCATCCTCGGTCCAAGTCGCACCCCAGTCTTCGGCATCGCGCCGGGTTACGGCGTCGGCATAGGCCTCAAGCAGTTCGCGGATGGCCAGGCGGTCCTCGAAGGGGCCGGTGAATGTCATGTCGTGATCTCTCCCGTGGTTGTTTCAATACATGGTAGGCTGCGCACGCGGCGAGCGAACCTGTCACAGGTGAGAGGAATCAGCTTCCTACCGGACGTTCGTTCGGCCCCGGCTCGGTATCTGGTATGGCGACTTCGATAGTACCGTCGCTGATCCGCACCTCGAACCGGCGCAGATCGGCGTAGGCGCCGCCGATGCAGCGCCCGGTCGCCACTTCAAAGCGGGCGCCATGAAGCGGGCACATGATCGCCCCGCGCCGTACACGCCCCGGAGACAGCATTGCCGCCTGATGAGTGCAACGGTCGTTCACCGCGCTGAAACCGCCCTCAGTGCGCACCACCAGCACGCTCCAGCCGCCCAGTTGCATGGCGAGCTTGCCTTCTTCCGGGAACTCCGCCTCGGTGCAAAGCTGCAACCAGCTTGTCGTATCGGTCATATCCGGACCAGCGTCTTGCCGATGGTGTTGCCGCTCATCAGGTCGATGAAGGCTTCGGGCAGCTTTTCGAACCCGTCCCGGAGATTGGCCAGCGGCTTGAGCTTGCCGTCGGCGACCCAGCCATCGAGCTCGGTCTGCGCCTGCTCCAGAAGCTCGGGATAATCGAAGGTGATGAAGCCCTGCATCTTGATGCGGTTCACGACGAGTTGCCACAGCGTCTTCACGCCATAGGGGTGATCGGCATCGTTGTACTGGCCGATCATGCCGCATACGGCGACACGGCCATGCAGGCGCATCAGCGGCAGGATCGCTTCGAGCATCTCGCCGCCGACGTTGTCGAAATAGACGTCCACGCCTTCGGGCGCCGCCTTGGCGATCTCGGCTGCGATGTCCGGCGTGGCGCGGTAATCGATCGCGGCATCGAAGCCGAGATCCTTGACGACCTGAATCTTCTCGGGAGAGCCGGCGATGCCGATCACGCGGCATCCCTTCGCCTTGGCAATCTGGCCAACCGTCGATCCGGTGGCGCCGGCGGCTGCACTCACGACCACGGTCTCGCCGGGCTTCGCTTCGCCCACCGCGAAAAGACCGACCCAGGCGGTAAGCCCGACGGGCCCCAGCGCGCCCATGTAATGATGCAGATCGACGCCCGGTTGCGGATGGACTTTCTCGATCCCCCAGGCATCGCCAGAAAGGACATAGTGATCCGACCAATGCGCAAAGGCCCGGACGAACGTACCGACCGGATAATCCGGGTTGTTGGATTCGACCACTTCGCCCAGCGACATCCCGTTGACGGGAGCTCCCAGAGCCACCGGCTCGATATAGCTCGGCCGATCGTCGAGAAACCCGCGGATCGCCGGATCGACCGAACCGACCCGCATCGCGACGAGGAATTCACCCTCGCCCGGTACAGGCATATCCGTCTCTGCCAGTTGGAAGTCTTCGGGCTTCGGCACACCCTCGGGGCGCCGTGCCAACAGAATCTGTTTAACCTTTCCCATGTGTCCTCTCTAGCGCTGCCGTCGCAAGCTGCAGGCTATTCGAATGGCTAGGTTCGGCAACCTTCCGCGCTTGCCACTATCGGTGCCGAAAAGAGAGGAGCCCGAAACAGCCATGACCCCCGAAGAAATCACCGCCTTCGTCGATCGCCTCTATGCCACGACCGGCGAGGGAAACTGGGAAGCCGCAGCCGACATGTTGACCGACGACTTCGTGGCGCACGAAGCAGACGGCTTGCCCATGGCAGGCAAGTTCCGCGGCAAGAACGGCCTCAAGGATCTCTACAGCAAGGTCATGGGCATGGTCGATGTCGTGGCGCTCGAACGGTCGGCACTACCGGTCAGCGAAGACTGCGCCATCGCCGTCCTGACCATGCGCTTCGCCGACCCGGAACTGCAGCCCGCCGAACTGTGCGAAATGTTCCGCTTCCGCGACGGTAAATGCTGCGAGATCAAGCCCTACTACTTCGATCCCGCGCCGTTCCTCGCGGCCTGCGAAGCCAAGAAGGCTGCCGCCTGAGGCAAGCGACAGCCATGGCAGGCCCTATGGCCTGCCGTTAGGGTCCAGCGCATTATGAAAGCAGTGCACTACAGCCGCAACGGCGGCCCCGAAGTCATGGAATATGGCGACCTCCCCGATCCCGAGGTCGGTCCCGATACCGTGCTCATCGCCGTCGAGTGGATCTCGATCGAAGGCGGAGACCTGCTCAACCGCTTGGTCAGCCCTCCGTCGCAGACACCCTTCATCCCGGGCTATCAGGCAGCCGGCACGGTCAAGGCCGTGGGCGAGGCCGTAACGCGTTTCCGTCCGGGAGACCGCGTGCTGGGCTTCAACTGGAACGGCAGCCACGCAGAGCTGTTCGCCGTGCCCGAGCGCTATGCCTATCCGGTTCCAGAAGACATGGACCTGCGACTGGCCGCGACGATCCCCGTGGCTTTCGGCACTGCGCACGATTCGCTGTTCGAATATGGCGAGATGAAACCCGGCGATTTCGTGCTGGTGCAGGGCGCAGCCGGCGGGGTCGGACTGGCCGCGGTGCAGTTTGCCTCGAAGGCAGGCGCGACGGTGATCGGAACGGCATCGAGCAAGGAACGGCTGGATAAGATCGTTCCTTTCGGCCTCCACCATGGCATCGACTACCGCAACGAAGACATCGCTGCACGCTGCAAGGAAATCACCGGCGGCAAGGGCGTCGATCTCGTGCTCGATCTCGCTGGCGGACAGGGCAAGGACGCGCTGCTTCGAGCCGTCAAGCCGCATGGACGCTATGCCGTGATCGGCGCCGCGACGGGCACACTACCGAGCTTCAGCTTCTTCGAGCTGATCCGCAAGGCGCTGCACGTCGTGGGCATTTCCTTCGGGCGCGACATGCACACCCCGCGCGTCCACGCCCTGCTCGCCGAGATCACGCAGCAGATGGCGAACGGCGAGCTTCAGATGCCGATCGCAGCTGAATATGCCCTGTCCGATGCCGTGGAAGCGCACCGTTTCGTGGCGGAAGGCCATCCCTTCGGCCGGGTGCTGATGAAGGTCGGCGGCTGAGTGCCCTGTCCTGAAACTGAAAAAGCGCGTGGTCTGCGCTTAACCATGGCGGCGGCTCCACGCAGACCACGCCGGCAGCGTCCATAGAGGCGGAAGCGTACCGATAGAGAGAGGCAAGTCGTCCATTCCTTGTTCTCTTAGGAGAGGCGGCAAACGCACCGGAAGCGGATCAGATTTCTCGCATCCGCATGCAAAAATTTCGGGATCAGGCGGCGTCAGCAAGTCGCTGCCATCCGTTCGAGCGGCTTCAGGTAAGTCTCGCGATCCGGGGCGGGAATATCGTGGCCCTTGGCATAGGCTTGCATGATGCCCAGCCCCTCACCCGCCGCTTCGCACCGGCGTACCTTCTCGTCGAGCTCAGCATAGATGCTCGAAGCTTCGGAAAGCCTTACCGCAAGGGGCATGCGTGCCCCCGCCACTTCTCCGGCCGCCGCCGCAACGTCGCGGGCGTAGGAGATCGCCCGCTCGGTCAGCGCGACAGCCTCAGCGTGGCGCCCCGCTTCCGCCAGCAGCGCGGCCTTCACCAGCGCCACTCCGGAAAAGAGTTCCTTCATGCGGGTATCGTTCGCGTCGCGGGCCATGTTCTGCGCGATCATGCCAAGCGCTTCATCGGCGTGGCCCATAGCTTCTGGCTTGCCCTCCTGCGCTTCCACCTTGGCGAGGTAGTAGAGCGTGATGATCAAGTTGCGGATGCCCGCCGGCTTTCCATTGCTGGCCAATCGCTGCTGCGCCAGACTTTCCCTGAAAGCGGAAATCGAGGCATCAGGTTTGTCCTGCTCCGCCAATAGCGACGCCTTGATACTAAGTAGGGTCGCCAGCGACCCGCGCACACTCGCCTCTTGCCGCAACCTGCCGGGAAGTGTTCGCCCGACTGCGATGCCCGCTTCCGAGGCCCGCAACGCCTCGCGCGAATTACCCATCCAGTTCAAGGCTTCGGCTTCCACCCGATATCCATCGAGCAAGGCATTCGCGCTGTTCGTATCGGTCGCGTCGTCCACGGCCACCAGCGTCTGCACCTGACGAGCCATGTCCAGAGCGGCCTTCATGTCGCCTTCGGCCCACAGCTTCTCGCTAGCGGCTCTGACCAGCACGAAGGCCAGTGCCTCGGAGACATCGCGCCGGTCCGGAAACTCGGTGTGCAGCCCGCGCAATATGGACAACGCGCGCGACTGGAGCCGTTGCCCTTCATCGAGCTTGCCCAGACTCGCATCGTTGGTGCTGCCCACGACCTTGGCCAGCCGCTGATAGCCTTGCGCCACTTCCAGCCGGACATCGGCCGGCGCGCTTTCATCTTTCGCCAGCGCATCGAGATAGGAGAGCGCCGTTTTGGCAAGATCTTCGCGCGCCTTTACCGTGCCCGGCACGGCGGAAACCTTGTCGTAGATGTCGAAAAGCATGTGATGCGCGAGATTCCGCAGCTCGAAGAAGCGCTGTTCGGCGGCCTCCCGCTCGCGCTCGGCCCGGACGTAGGACCAGCCTGTGCCCGCCAGACCAACGACCAGCGTCAGTATCAGCGCCGCGCCGGCAATCACGGATTTCCTTTCGCGGTCCATGAACTTGCGGATCTTGTAGGCGCGCTTGTCCGAGTAGGCCCGGACCGGAAGCTTGGCATAGTAGCGATCAATGTCCTCGATCAGGTCACCAGCGCTTGCGTAGCGGCGTTCCGGCTCTTCCGCGGCCGCCTTGCGCGCAATGGCGGAAAGTTCGGGCACATCCGCCTTGCCGATGATCACCCCGAGAACCTTGCCCAGAGAATAGATGTCGGCGAGCGTATTCGAAGCCGCCCCGGTGGAACGCTCAGGTGCTGCAAAGCCGGGCGTGAGACTGAGACCGCCAAAGACGCCGCCACCCTGTCCGCCTTCCTGTGCCGGCTCGTGCGGGCGTGCGATACCGAAGTCGATCAGCTTGGCCTGATCGTCGGCCGTGACGAGAATGTTGGTCGGCGTAAGATCGCGGTGAACAACAAGGTTCTGGTGCGCAAACGCAACGGCGGATGCCACTTGCCGGAACAGCGCGATACGCTGGTCCATCGGGCGCGGTTCCCGATCGAGCCAGGCGAACAGCGTCTGCCCGTCGACATATTCCATGACGATATAGGGCTGTCCCTGCTCTGTCTCTCCACCATCGTAGAGCCGCGCAATATGGGGGTGGTTGAGCTGCGCCAGGATCTGTCGCTCGCGGCGAAAGCGATCGGTCAGCGTGTCCGACAAGGCGCCCGGCTTGATGACCTTGATCGCCACGCGATGCTCGAAGTCGTCGGCGTTTCGTTCGGCCAGATAGACGGCTCCCATGCCGCCCCGCCCGAGCAGATCCAGTATGCGATACCCGCCAATCGTCTCGGGAACCGGCTGGGCCTCTTCGACGTCCGCCGCACCGCCCGTCCGCAACATGACGGAAGCCGACGCTTCGGACGCGAGCAGTTCTATCGCCCGGTGACGCACGCCGGCGTCGACATTCTCCTGCCTTTGAAGGAACGCTAACCGCTCACCGGAAGGGAGCTGCAGCGCATCTTCCAGCAATTCCATGGCGGCGCGTTCGCGCTCTGCATCGCACGCCACGCCGGCCACCATCGTTTCTACCCGCCGAGCCGTGCGTGCAACCAGCTGCGGGTGGCTGCCCAGCGGCGCTTCACTGTCGCTTCCGAAATGTCGAGGACTTCGGCGATGTCCTCCGTCGACATGCCGCCATAGAAGCGCATCTCGACAATACGCGCCCGCTCCTCATCGATCTGCGAGAGCTCGTTGAGAGCGAGTTCGAGCGCCATGATGTCGACCGGCAGTTCCCACTGCGCTGCCTCCGTACGCAGGGTCACGCATTCGCCGCAGCGCTTGGAGGCCGCATTGCGACGCGCCTTGTCGATCAGCACCCGGCGCATGAGCCGCGATGCCAGTGCCAGCACATGCGACCGGCCATTGATGGTCATCACCTTGAGTTGGGACAACCGCAGGATCGCTTCGTTGATGAGATCGCCGGTCGAGAGCGAGCTGTTCCGCTCCCGGCGCAAGTGCGCGGCGGCAACGACCCGCAGTTCCCGATCCAATGCCGAGAACAGGGCTCCACCCGCCTGCCGGTCTCCCCGCTGCCATTGCGATGCGAGTGCCCCGAACGGGTCTTCCCGCTCTGCCTTGCGCTGCAAAGGCGCCTTGCGAGCCGCACTACCGGGATGAGGCGTTCGCACGAGGCTCTGCGAATATGCGCAGGAGGGGCTACCGGTCCCGGTTAGCTTACTGCCAACGACCGCTCCCCCGGGCTCTGCCTCGTCTCGGCAAAAAAAGTGCATTTGGCGTGATCCCCTTTGCCTCCGAACTGCGCCTAACCAATCAGAACATACTTCAAATGTCCATACCTGTTTGAGTAAATAAAATCGTTTTTACAAATATGGACATTACTAAAATGAGGAATTGAAGAGCTTCTTTTCTGGTTCTTAAAGGTACGAATCCAGCCTCGTCTCATTAGATGAGGATTATACATAGGGAGGTTTTCAGAATTGAGGCCTTTTGCACTTTGCGCACGCATCTCCGCTGCGCAAGAGAGCTCCGCTCGGGCCATCTAATCGCTCATTGCTGGAATAGAACGCGTTGTAATGCGCTCACAGAGTACTTTGACCCGTTAACTTATCGGCCGTTTATTTCATGACGGCGAGAGTGGCGGAGGAATGCTCCACGAGCGTTCGGTAGTTAAAAACACAAAAGATAACTCAGGCCACACAAGAAAAGGCCTGCAAAAATAGACCGGAATACGGGCGCACTGCGCGCTCCAGTTTCCGCACTTCGATCAAAACGGGACCGCAATTCGCTCGGCTGGAAACTGGCTTTTCCGGCGCGACGTCGCTCGCCCGGAAAAGGGCTGAAAATAGGGGAATGAAATGAATACCAAGGCAAGGATGAAGATCACGACCAGTATGGCCGGTCTCGCGGTCGCTCTGGTTCTCGGCTCCGGAACTGCCCATGCGGCCTGTGCGGTAGAGGATTCCACCGTCACCTGCTCGGGGGCGGACAACACCGCCAACGAAGTCAACACCGCGATCAGCCCCGCCTCGGCACCGCCGCCCGACCTCACATTGCTGATCGCGCCGGACGGAACGGTCATTCAGCCCAGTTCGGCCATTACCCCCAGCTCCGCTTTCGAAGGCACCGTCAGCATCACCAACGACGGCCAGATCGGCACTTCCGATGCCCTGGTAAGCATCGACTATGAAAACTACGCCGCCAGCAACACCAACGTGTTCGATCTGACCAACGGCATGAATGCAGCGATTTTCGGCCACGTCTATGCACTGGCCGGCAATGTCTCGATCGCCAATGCGGGAACCGTTACCGATTTCATCGACGGCATCGCGCAAGCCTACACATCCGAAACCACCGACGGCGTGACGACCAGCGGCTATTCGGGTGACGCCGCGGTCGAAAACAGCGGCACGGTTGGCCGCACCGACCCGGCTACCGGCGCCTTCATGCCCGGCTCGATCTACGCCTATGGCGCAGACAGCGCCTCGGTAGACAACACCGGCGCCGCAGGCCTGGTCGTCGCAAGTTCCGGTGCCGATACGACCACGACAAACGGCGGCTACGTTCCCACCACCGACGGGACCGTGACCACCAACACCTATTTCTACGAGACGACGGCGAACGAGGGCACGGCTTCCGTTTCCATCGGCGAAGGTGGCAGCGCCTCTTCGGTTTCGGTTTGGAACGGCGGCACAGGCGACACCAGCGCCGACATTCAGGGCACCGTGGGAAGCCCGGAAGCGCCCGGATCGGTCACGGTCAGCAACGACGCTTACGACTACAGCTACGAGCGCTCCTACAGCACCGATTCCGACAATCCGGACTACTACGCCTCACGAACCGCCTACTCGTATGACTACAAAGGCGGCGACAGCTCAGCGGTCGTCGGTCCCGACGGCATGGTCTACGGAGACGTCAGCGTTTCCACGCCTGGCGGCGCGGCCAGTGTCGATGTCGCCGGCAGCGTGGGCGGATCGGTCTCTGCCAGTTCGACAGCGACCGATTACGCCTATGAACAGACGTCCGACAACGACACCGGGACGTCCGCATCGCGAACCACGATGATCCGCACGAAATCGGGCGGCCCGGCTGTGGTTTCGATCGCTGACATGGCGGCCGTTGGCGGCAGCGTTTCGGTTCGCGGCGACGAATCCGCGGATCTCAGCAATGCCGGCCGTATCGGCGGTTCGGTGAATGTCGCCAGTGCCCGCCCCGGTGTGCGCACATTCGAAGAGCAGACAAGCACGACGGCTTCGAGCACGGCCGATGACGGCACCACCACCTATGACAGCACCTCGACCTTTCAGTACGTCGACGAGACTCTCGGAGGTGCCGCCTCCTTCACCAACGGCGCAGGCGCCATCGTCGAAGGTTCGACGTCTGTAACCGGAGCAACCGACGCCAGTCTGGCGAGCGAAGGCCATCTGATCGGCAACGTCTCGGTGACGGCCGCCGGCACCCGCATGGAATACGAGAACGTCTATACCTACTCGAGCGTCACCACTCCGGCGTCGGGAAGCGGAAATGGTAACGGTAACGGCAACGGCATGGCGGCGACAGCCATGCTTGCCGCCGCCGCCGATCCCTACACTGCGGACACCACCGACACGACTCTGACCTCCTCGACCGCAACGGGCGGCGTGGCTTCGGGGACCTACGCCGGCACTGTCGGCGCAGTGCAGTTCATCGACTCCAACGGGGTGGCGGCCAATGTCAGCCAGTACGGCCAGGCGGGCAGCACGGCAGACATCAGCGGCGTCATCATCGGCTCGTTCGGCGGTGCAGCCGGAGCGTCGAACAGCGAGACGAGCAACGTCGAAACCCGTCACACCGTCTTCGACGGCACCGACACGGCCCTCGACTACACCCGGTCCTACGAGTCCTCGAGCGAGCAGATCGCGGCTTCGAGCACTGCCACGGTTAGCGGCCGGATCACCAACGATGCCTACAACGCCACCGGCAATCTGACGCTCGAATCCTCAGGCGGCGATGCCACGCTGCTCGTCGATGGAGGGACCATCGAAGGGAACGCCGGGCTTTCGGCAGGCGGAACCAACTCGACCTACGCCAGTGAACTGGAGCAGTCCTGGCTCAACGGCGTGGAGCAGAGCGAAACCTACTCCACCGCATCGACCAGCACTGCCGTACCCGGCATGGCATCGGCGACGCTGATCGGCGCCACGCTTGGCGACGTCGAAGACGAAACCGGCGGCAATCTTACCGTCAACGGTTCGGGCGGCGCCATGGCCTCGATCGACGGTGACAGCGAAGTGGTTGGCAGCGTCTCGCTTTCCGCCTTCGGTTCGAACAGCGAAAGCACCTTCGCCCGCACTGCCATGCGGGTGGACGACGACACCGTCGACCGCACCGAGGAACGTTCTGGAAGCACAACGCACGTCGGAGGTGATATCCTGGCCGAGATCGATGGCGCCGTGCACGGCAGCGTCACAGCAGACAGCGGGGCGGGTAACACCACTGTCAATCTGACCGGGCAGGCCCTGCAGGGTGTCTATGCCTACACTGGCGGAAGCGACACCACCTATAGTTCAACGTCGGTATTCTCGGACGGGTCGTTCACCAGCACCGGCTACGACACCATGGAATCGATGTCGACCAACACGAAAGTCGGCGGAGTGGCGACGGTCACGATCGCATCGAACCCGGATATTGCCGGAGCGAACCTACCGGCCGTCGAGACGGGATCGATCGTCGCGGCGGGCCGGGCCGGCTCTTACGTTACCATCGGTGAGGGAACCCGCGTTCTCACTGGCAACCAGGAAACGGGCGTGCCCCCCGGCGGCTACATCGGTGTTGGTGGTTGGCAATACAATCCCAACGTGGGCGAATACGGCTTCTGGGACAGAACATCGACGTCTTTTGAAGACAACAGTGGCGCTGGCAGCAGCATCACGACTGTTGATGAAGTCATGGTCGATGGGCCGAGTGTGTTCCTCAACAATGGCACCGTCGGCGCTCCGGGCGAATCGCTCGACTTCTACGACGGCTCGGTGTGGGTCGACGTATTCGGGACCAGTGGCGCCGAAGCGACCAACAATGGCTCCATCTTCGGTGACGTCTCAGTCGATGGCACCGGATTGAACTTCAGCTCGGTTACCGAAGTCACCGGCACGCTCGACCCTGTGCTGCGCACGGAGGTCATCACGCGCACCTATACCCCGGTCGGCGGCGACGCGACGTTGCTCAACAATGGCCTGATCACCGGCGACGCCGAAATCTATGGCGGGAATTCGGTACTGACCAACAACGGGGTGATCCGCGGCACGATCTACAGCGGCATCTACCTTCCGAACTACACCACCACGCAGACCGACACGGCGTTCTCCGCCGGTGAGGAAACGCTGCTGAGCCAGGGTGATCCGTTCGTCCAGGATATCCTGATCGCCCAGAACGGCGTGGCCGCCGGCGGTGTCAGCATCTTCGGTGCCTACGACGACTACGACCCGGAAGATCGTCTTTCGGACATGCCCACCAGCACCATCAACGCGACGATCAATCTCAACAACGGGTCGGTCACCGGCACCGGGGTCTTCGCCGAGCAGAATGAAGACGGCTCCTTTGCCACCAACACCATGCTCAATCTCAACGGATCGGGCTACTTCGGCCTCGCCTTGAGCGATGACGGTACGGAAGCCCTTTCGGTGCTCTCTCCGTACGGGTCGATCGACCCCTATCTCTCGCAGGAGAACCTCTCGACGCTGATGTCGATGGGCAACAACGTGTTCGGCCTCGGCGTCTCCGTGCGCGGCGTCGAGCAGATCACCAAGACGGGTGATGGCACCTTCATCATCACAGGCACGGCCTATGATGAGAACGCCGATGGCACGCCGCCGCTTCCGGCCTGGACATTCGATATCGGATCGTTCGTCATAAATGGCGGGGAAGTCCAACTCGATGTCGTGGGATCGTCCTACGATCTCTACAACTACGGCGAGTATGACAACGGGTATAGCGGCTTCGCGGTAACGGGGTCCATGGATCTGGAGGCTCCGGTCTTCGGCATCCGCGGTGACGTCGAGAACAATGCGACCCTCGTACTCGGCCGCCGTGTGGAGCTGCCGCAGTCGCTGTTCCTGAACAATCTCGTTGCCCCCGGCACGGAAGTGATCGCCGGCATCGAAATCTTCCAGGAAGGCAACTTCACGCAGTCCGAAGGCGGCACGCTGGTCGTCGGTGTAGCGCCGACACTGGCCCGCAGCACCCAGACCGAAGTGACGCCGGGTGTCTCGCGCGGCCTGTTCGGCACCAGCTTCACCGGCGTGGCGCTCGCTCCGTTCACCACGGCCGAGAACAGCAACGTACCGTTCTCGACCCCGAGCTTCGTCGAACTCGACGGGGATCTGTCGCTCGCTGGTACGGTGAACCTCGCCACCACCCGCGGCGCCATCTACGTGGGCGGCACGAGCACCGACCTTTTCAGCGTCAGCGGTGATGTCGACTACAGCGGTGCCACCGTCACCGACGGCCTCGGCTCCAGCTTCGTGAGCTTCGGCCTGACCGACTACGCCGAAGGGGACATGACCAAGGTTGCCATCGAGGTCGTGCGCACACCGTACGCCAGCGTGGCAGCGGACGCGAACAGCGCCTCGGCTGCCGACGGACTGGACGCGGCCCTGCCCGGCATCGTCGACATGCTGACCACCGATGCTGCCGGCGGCGCAGCCTTCTCCACGGTCGAGGAGTTCTCTGCCGTGCAGGATGTCGCCACCGTCATCGCCGCCTTCGACACGCAGCTTTCCAATGCACAGGTCACCGAGGGGCTGCGGGAGCTGTCCAGCGGTGCCTACTACGGATCGCTGCTGGCTACCCGCACGACCGATCCTTTCGGGGACTTCACCCGTCAGGCGCCGGTCAGCGTCGGCTCGGGCAGCTTCAACCTCTGGCTGAGCCCGAACGGCAACTTCGCCAAGTACAGCGCGAACGACAGTGCGGGTGCCTCGGGCCTGCGCGCGGACCTCTACGGCGGTTCGGTCGGCCTCGGTGTCACCACCAGTGCCGGCGGGGAATACGGCGTCGGCTTCGGCTATGGCCGCGTCGATACCAGCGCGCGCGGTACGCCGGAAAAGGCCAAGGCCAACACCTACATGGTCGGTGCCTTCGCCCGTCAGGCCTTCGGTCAGGCCCATGTCGCGGCGCAGGTGGTGTTCGGCTGGAGCAATTGGGAGGCGACGCGCCACATGCCACTGTTCTCCCGCACGGCGACGGCCGACTTCGACAGCAAGGAAACCCGCTTCATTCTGCAGGGCGGCTATGACTTCCCGATCGGCATGAACGTGGTTGCCACCCCCTTCGCCCGGGTCGATCTGCGCCACTACAGCTTCGACGGGTTCACCGAAGAAGGTGCAGGCGGCATCGGCCTCGATGTGCAGAGCCGGTCCAAGACCGTCCTCAGCCCCGAACTCGGCGTGAAGGTGGCCGGGGACTTCGAGACCGGCCTTGCCACGCTCCGTCCGGAACTGTCCGTGTCCTACACGTTCCAGGGTGACGTCGGCGCCCGCCGCGATGTGGCCTACCTCGGCGATACCAGCAGCGTGTTCCGGCTGGAGGGCGTCGATCCCGATGGCTTCTTCACCATCGGGGCAGGCCTGGGCGCAGCCATCGGAGAGCGCAGCACCGTCTTCGTACGGGGCAGCTACTCGACCGGTGGCGGCGTGAAGGACGCAAACGTCGGTGCCGGTGTAAAGATCGGTTTCTGACGCAAGGAGCCGGGCAGCCGCAAACGCGGCTGCCCGGTTTCGCCACGACATGCCGTGGCCCGACGGCACCGCTCCTTTCCGGAACGGTACGCGGGGCCCATCCCAGCGAGAAAGTGCGCCATGCGACACTCCCCCCTCTCGGTCGAACCGGCACTGTCCTTCATGCCCACATTCGAAGAGGCCCTGACAATGGCGGAAACGGAACTATCCGATTTTCACGCGCACTTCGGCAGCCAGGTCTCGGGCGTGCTCAAGATCCTGTCGCGCCATGCACCCCATCGCTCGCATCTCGTGTTCCTGCCCGACGCTCGGCTCTACCAGTACCTCCTGCGCGAAATCTCGGGAGAAGGCGGCGAGGGAACCGTCGAACTGGAGCGCGAGATCGAACGCATCAAGCACGTGGAAAAGATCGTCGCGCAAAAGGATGAAAACGGCCGGCCATCCCACTTGCGCTACCGCGACAAGATCCTTTTGCTCAAGGACTCCTCCGGGGCGATCTACGACGCAAGGCTCGCCTATGTCCCGCGGTCCGAAAGCAGCCTCGACCTCGATCTCTACCTCGTCAGCGTCGCGCCGGGCGAACGCTCCCACGCGATCTTCGAAGCAGCCGACGTGATCGACGAAATCGGCCTGACCGGAAAGGAACTGGACATCATCCGCTTCCTTTCCACCGGCAAGGACGTGCAAATCATCGCGCGCGAACTCAGCGTGACGCCGCACACCATCCGCCAGCACCTCAAGTCCATCTTCCGCAAGACGAACACCTGCAGGCAGCTGGAAATCGTCCTGAACTTTTCGACGTTCATCTGCTGACAGCCTGGCAGGCGCAGCGGCAGGTCTGCTCGGACTAATCCTTCCAGGTTTTCGCGGCCATCCGGACAGTCGTCTTCAGACCAAGGTGCTCGGCATCCGATCCCAGGGCAAAGGCGTAGTCGCCCGCAGGGATGGTCCAGGCGCCGTCCTTCCAGTCGGCAAGCAGGCGCGGGTCGATTGTCACGCGAACCTGTTGCGACGCGCCTGGCGCCAGCTCGACACGCTTGAAGCCGACGAGCCGCTGCCTGGTCTCGCCATCGCGCGAGACGAGGTAGAGCTGGCCAACCGTCGCACCGGCCCGCTTGCCTGTATTGCTCAGCGTGAAGCTTGCCGTCTTGCCGTCGGTCTTGAGGCCGCTCGACGCGAAGGTGGTATAGGAAAGCCCGTAGCCGAACGGGAACAGCGCCTTCTCGCCCTTGCGCGCAAACCAGCGGTAGCCGACGTCCGAACCTTCGATGTTGTAATCGACGATGAGCTTGGCATCCGGGGACGGTGGGGCGCCGGAAATGCTGGGCTCGTAAACACCATAACCATCGAGCACCGGCCGGGGCAGTTGCTCGACGCTCTTCGGGAACGTGATCGGCAACCGGCCCGAGGGGTTCGTCTCGCCGAACAGAACCGAGGCAATGGCCTCGCCGCCGCGAGCGCCCGGATACCAGGCTTCCAGCACGGCCGCGGTCTTGTCCAGCCACGGCATAGCCACCGGATTGCCCGTTTCGAGCACGACGATGGTATTGGGGTTGGCCGCCGCCACGGCAGCGATCAGCTGATCCTGCCCGTTGGGCAACGAGAGGTCGGGAAGATCGGCGCCTTCGGTCGCCCACTTGGTGGCGAAAACGATCACCACGTCGGCCTTCTTCGCCTCGATCACGGCATCGGCGACGTACTCGCCCATCCGCCATACGATGTCGGTCTCCGGCGCCAGCGCCTTCATGGCCTTGACCGGGGAAGAGCGCTGATAGGCCTTGCTCATGAAGACCGCCATCGGTCCGTCTTCACCCAGCGGAATGCTGACGACGGGCCCGCCCTCTCCCTGCACCTGGCTCGATCCGCCGCCCGAGAGCACGCCGACACCGGCATAGCCACCGATCACGGCAATGCGCTTGGCCGTCTTGGCTAGAGGGAGAACGTTCCGCTCGTTGCGCAGCAGGACGATGCCCTGCTTCGCCACGTCTTCGGCAACCTTGGCATGCGCGGCGAAGTCGATCTTGCCGCCCGGGGTGGCCGGGTGCTTGTCGATACCCGATGCGTAGATCGCCGTGAGAACGCGCTTGTTCATGTCATCGAGGCGCGCGGCGTAGCGCGGGTCTGCAGCAGCCGCCTCGGCGAGCGGCTTGTCGAAGAACACCTCGGGATCGAGCTGCGCTCCCGACTGCTGATCGAGCCCGTGAAGCGCCGAGTCCAGCGAGGGGACCGCGCCCCAATCGGACATGACGAAGCCCTTGTAGCCCCAGTCCTGCTTCAGCACCGTGTTCATCAGGTAATCGCTGTCGCAGGCCTGCGCCCCATGGACCCGGTTATAGGCACACATGACCGAGAGCGGATTGCCCTTTTCTATGCCGATCTGGAAAGCCAGCAGATCGCTTTCACGCGCCGCTGCATCGGTGATCTGCACATCGGCGAACTTGCGCCCCGTTTCCTGCCCGTTGAGCGCGAAGTGCTTGATGGTGGAGATGATGTGGTTCGACTGGATCCCGTCGATGGCCGCGCCGACGAGATCGCCGGTGAGCAACGGATCTTCGGAGAGATATTCGAACGTGCGGCCATTGCGCGGATCGCGCATCAGGTTGGCGCCGCCGGCAAGCATCACGTTGAACCCCTTGGCCCGCGCCTCCGAACCGATCATCGCGCCGCCTTCGCGCATGAGTTCGGGATTCCAGGTCGAGGCCATGGCGACACCCGAAGGCAGCGCAGTGGCGCCGTCCTTGCGCAGGCCCATGATGTAGGTGACGCCCAGACTTGCGTCGGTTTCCTTGAGCGCGGGAACACCCAGCCGCTCGATCCCCGCGATGTAGCCGGCACCGGGCACGGAATCGGGCGGCGGAGGAGCTGCATCGGCACCGAAAGCAATCGGCATGATGCCGTGCGTCAGCACCGTCTTTTCATCCTGGCGCATCTGTTCGACAGTCTCGCCGGCGCGGGTCTCGGCAGCCTCCATTTCGGCATGCGTTGCCTTGGCGGATGCCGGTCCGGCGCTGGCGCACAAGCCGAGAACCGCTGCGGAAATCATCAGTACGGGGCGCATTCGCTTCCCTCCCATTGTTATGTTCTCAAGCCGGACGCGCCGGCTCACTTGACGACCACCCGCACGCGGCCGAGGTTGCCGATCCGGGCGTAAGGTGTCTTGAAGTCATCCTGTCGCTGCGACGTGCCGCGGAGCGCCGGAAAGTACGTGCCCGGCCTATCGAAGATGTGCGTCACCGAGACCTTCACCGACTTCGCGCCTTTCGGGATCTCCGACGAAACGGGGAAAGCCCCCTGTCCGTCGAAATCCCATTGTGCAGCCACGACATAGCCGGCCTGCGGCGGGACGGTGATCGTCCCGGTAAAGGTCACGCTCTGGCCGGCCTCGATATCCACCCGCTCGCCGCCGTTGACCTTGAGATCGACGACCGGCTGGATGCCGTGTCGCGCGGCAGCCGTCGGCGGGACGATCACTTGCCCGTCATCGATCCGGTACAATGTGCTGGCCGGCGGGGCGATGCCGTTTTCCACCCAGGCCGCGAGGTCGCGCAGGGACTGCTGCAGCACACCCTGATAGCTGACGATGCGGGTCGGATCCTCATTGGCCTGCTCGTCTCCGTGCAAGGCATGATCGGTGTAGTAGAGACGCAGGTGATCCTTGGCGGCGTTACCGAAATGGGCCGCGGCGCGCTGATAGTACCAGTCCGCCTGCCAGGGCATGGCCTCGCGGTCCCAGAGCGAGGCGGCAATGATCATCTTGCCTTCGAACTTGCCGGTCATGCCCGATGCCGACGTATTCCTGGTGAACAGCGGACCGATCAGCATGGGGCGCTGCGGATAGAGCGGCTTGCCTTCGGCGTCGCGGAACTGGTCCCAGACCTTGAAGTCCGGACCGGGAACCTGATGGCGGTGATAGCTTTCCATCGCCAGCCAGTTCGAATTGTCGACGCGGACCTCGTCACCGGCCTTGAGCTCTCCGGCGACGGACTGCTCGGCATAGCCGAGAATGATGACGTCACCGTCGATATGCGCGATGGGCAGATCGCTGCCCTCCCCCTCGCCGCTCTTCACGACAAGGTCTCCGCCGATGAACTCGACCGTCGGCGGCGTACCCGCGAGCCGATAACCGACGATGCGTTGTCCTTCAGCACCCTCGGGCACCTTGAAGGCGTTGTCCACGCCGCCCCGGTCCCGGTTGTTCGACGCGTCGGTGTTGAGGCGCATGCGCGCTGCGTCCGCAGCCGTGATCGGTTCCGCAATCGTGGTGTCGAACTGCAGACGGTAGCCGTCGAACCTGTCCGGATCGTCGTGGCCGAGGTACCCGGGCTTGGTCCAGAAGTCGGTGAAGTACGTCGGATCCGCCATCTTCACGCCCGGATAGAGCGCAGCGAAACCGTGCACGCCCATGGTCTTCCAGCCGAACCAGGACTTCATCGGAAAGCCCATCTTCGTCACTTCGCGAAGGGCCTGCTTTTCCATGTCATTCAGACCGGCATAGGGATCGCCGGAACCGCCGGGTTCCACGGCATCCAGAATCTGCGGGAACTTCTTGTCGAGGATGCGCATGGCCTGCATGCGCACGGTGAACATGTTCGGGATCGCCATGGTAGAGCCCGGCACATAGGGCACCACCCCGTCCCAGACGCCGTGGGTACTCTCGATCGAACCGATCGTGCGATAGGCCCCGCCCGAACCGCCATAGGCATAGCCATAGGGGCGCCTGCTGCCGTACATCTTCTGCGCAACGACGCGGGAAAAGCGTGCGACTGCGGCATTGGCCCGATAGGCCGTGATGGTCGGATCGGCGAGCTTCGCACCGCCCGCAATGTCGATCTTGCCGCCGCCGTTGGTCTCCACGAAATAGGCACCGCTAGCGATCGAGAAACCGATCTTGTTGAACCGGCCGGCCGGCATCGTCTGCGCCAGGTTCTCGCTCTGCGGCACCGGCGTGATGTGCTGGAAGAAGCGCCCCTCGTAGGCACCCTTGGGCGGGAAGTAGAACGAGAAGCGCGTGTCCGTTCCCTTGAAACCGCCATGGACATAACGGTGCCGCACCGGCGCGTCGCGCCATTCGTCCACATCGATATAGGGTTCGCCAAAGAGCGGGTCGGCTGCCGGCCGTTCCTCGGCCTGTCCTGCAGAGGCGGCCGCTACAGAAGCAGCGCCTGCACCGACCGCGATCAGGCTCACACCGGCGGCACTCAAAAGCAAACGTTTCATATCAAACCCCATGGCAGTGTTCGGGGCGGCCAGCTCCACGGGCACCGGCCGCCCCTCTTTTCAGTTTCGGCAGGCCGTCATCAGAACTTCTTCGAAGCGCCGATGATGAACATGCGCCCGAACGTGAAACCGTTGGCGAAACCGAATTCGGACGGCAGGTTGCGACGCAGGATCGGCGGATCCTGATCGAACAGGTTGTTCACGTTCAGAGTCAGGCTGAGATCCTTCAGGATCGCGCTGTTGCCCGGCACATCGTACTTGAAGAACAGATTGACCGTGCTGAACGAGCCGACGTGATCCTGCACCGGCGAGCTGGCCGTCGGCTCGATGTCGTAGCCGCCGTTGTAGTTCCAGGTGGCCTGCGCCCGGAATCCGCCGATCGAGGTTCCGACCGAGGATTGCAGGTACAGCTTCGGACGTTCGGTCGCCAGTTCATCCACCACCGGCGCCTCCGGGCTGACCTGAGACTTGCGCGACAGCGGGCGGTTGCCGCTCACCGCGAAGTCCACACTGCCGAAGCTCGTCGGGCGATTGTAGGTAACCAGGAAGTCCAGGCCCTTCACATGCAGCACGCCATAGTTGGCGACACGGAAGTCCACCAGTTCGTACACCAGCGTGCCGCTGTCGATCAGGGGCTGTACCACGGCGGCTCCGCCGGGGGCCTGGCCGGCGAATGCCAGAAGGTCCGCAGCCGAGAAGCCTGCGCTGTTGGTCAGCACATTGGCCGGATAGTTGGAGATGATGTTCGCATCCACCTTGGGCGTGCGCAGGATGTCCTTGAAGTTGACGTCGTAGTAGCTGACGCTTGCGGCGAGGCCTTCGACCGGGGTGAGATCGACACCCGCGGACCAGGTATCGGCCTTCTGCGGCTTCAGGTTCTGCGTCGAGCCTTGCAGGCCGATCGTATAGGCACCCGGAGGAGCCGGGTCGGCCGGGTTCGGGAACGGAACGAAGGGATACGAACCGATCGTGTTGCGCGAGGAACCCAGTTGGTCGAGCGGGGTCGGCGCGGTGAACGACGTCCCCCAGTTGCCACGGAAGCTCACCCATTCCGCCGGGCGGAAGGTAGCGCCGAACTTCGGATTGAAGGTATCGCCGAAGTCGCTGTAGTGATCGTAGCGGGCCGATGCGGAAACGGTCAGCATGCTGCCGCCGTACCCGTCTGAGATCAGCGGCGCCTGCAGTTCGCCGAACACCGAATGGACGTCGCGGCTGTACTTGCCGAAGGGAAGCGATCCGATCGAACCGATACGGATGTCGCTGCCGAAGCGCTGCCGCAGGCTGTCGTGCATGTACTCGTAGCCGACGGCCAGTCGGGCATCGCCACCGGGAAGGTCGAACAGCTTGCCTTCCACGATCGCGCGCATGTCGATCAGGTTGTCCTTGGCCTGCCCGGCGATTTCGCTGTCGATGAGATCGGCGACCAGCGCGGGATTGTTGTTGGTTACATCGAACGGGTTGAACGCCGTTGCCGTGGTGCCGGCCCTGCCCGCAGCCCCCAGCCGGGCATTGCTGACGCCGGTGAGTTCATACGAGCTGTTGCTGGCGCTCCAGTTGAACAGGGTGCGCAGCTGCCAGTTATCGTCGAGATCGTGCGTCATCTCGGCATTGAAGCCCCACTCCTCGATCAACGTATCCGAACGCTGGCTGTCGGGACCGAGCAGCGGACGCAGATTGAAACTGACCGACGCGAGATTGACGGCGGGGAACGTACCGAAACCGGGGATCGTCACCGTCGTCGGCCCGAGTGTGAGGCCCGCCGGAAGAGCCGTCGCCGCATAGGGATTGTCCGGAGAAACCGCGACCGACCCCGTGAGGTCGCTGGTCGAATGCGTCTTGCGGCGACCGTAGTACGCGCGGACACTCACCGAGGTCTTGCTGTCCAGTTCCTGGGTCAGGCCGGCCAGCACGCCGTGGCGTTCGGCGGCAGGCACGTAAGTGTCGTCCTGACTGTTGTCGCACAGGTTTGTCGTACCCGGCGCGTAATCGGGCGCCGCGTAGTTTACAGAGGCGACCGTGGCGCCGAACGCGGGGATCACCGTGTTGACCGACAGGTTCGGGTTCGCGCAGGTCAGGTCGCGCGGCATATAGGGTTCGCTGGCGTAGTTCACGTCGCGAATGAAATCCCGGTCGCGCCCGAACAACGCATCGCTCTTCGAATAGCTGTAGGAAACATAGAGCGAGCCGCTGCCCCAGTCCTTGCCCGCCGTCGCATTGGCATCCCACTGCCAGTACTTGTCGGCAAAACCGTAGTGCCCGTTGGCTTCGATACCGTCGAAGCGCTTGCGGGTGATAAAGTTGATGGTGCCGGCAACGGCATCCGCGCCGTAAGTTGCCGAACCGCCCTCCGTCACGACTTCCACGCGTTCGATGGCGCCGATCGGAATGAGATCGGGATCGATGGAAGCCTGGTTGACGCCTGCCGAGGCGATGCGGTGCCCATCGACGAGGATCAGCGTGGCCGAAGAAGACGCATCGTTCGGCGAGATCTCGCGCAGGTTTGGCCGCGCGATCTGGATCTGGTTTACCGCGATGGACAGGTCGGCCAGCGGCACATTGTTGAAGTAGTTGGTGACCTGGGGGATCGACGCCAGAAGATCGTTCGACGAAACCGCCGCAGTTTCCTCGATCTTGGAACCGTCAAGAGCGATGCTGTTCGATCCGACCAGAGGTTCGCCGCGCAGCAGCGTACCGGTAACGATGATTTCCTCTACCTGAAGATCGTTGCTTTTCGCGGGCTGCTCGTCTGTAACGGCCGCTTGCGCGAGGGCGGTGCCCGGAAGGCTCCCTGCCGCGACGATCCCGGCCGCGAGAGCCCACGAGCAGACGCCCGTCCCACGGAATTTGGACGCAGAAATTGGTGATGCCTTGAGTAGACGCATCGATACTCTCCCTGTTGTGCGCACATTTTGCGCCCTGGCGTGTCCTCCGGTTGCCCCCGGATCGCCGCCAGAGATCGATTACCTGATGGATTCTCAAACGGCAGTCAATATTATTTCACATGATGAAAAAACTATCCGCGCAAGATCCTGCAGACCGCAACGGGAAAGCAGGCGGGAAGCCCATGGTTAAGGGCAGCCCCAATCTCAATCGTCTTGGCGTCCTGAAAGCCATCCGCATGCACGGTCCGGTGTCGCGCAGCGATCTGCCGAAAATGACCGGCCTGTCGGCAGGTGCGGTTTCGCAGATCACCGCGGAATTCCTTTCGCGCGGCTTCATCAGTGAGACCAAGGAAAAGACCACCCGGTCCGGCCGCCCGCGCGTATTCCTGAAGATATCAGGCGAAGGCCCCATCGTGCTCGGCGCGCGCATGACCAGCCGCGACACCCTGACCACGACGTTCGTGGACCTGTCCGGCAAGATCCGCTGCAAGGCCGAAGTCCCCTTCACGCATCGCGATACGCTCGAGGACCTTGCCGTCAGCGTGGCGGATGCCCTGGGCCATGCGGTGGAAGACAGCGGCTTTCCGAAAAACCAGATCGAACATGCGGGTGTGGCCCTGCCCGCTCTGGTCGACAGCAGCCGCGGCATCGTCCACTTCATGGCCATGTTCCCGCAACGGCCAGTGGCCTTTGCCGACATCGTGGCCGAGCGTCTCGACATTCCCGTCACCATCGAAAACGGCACGACCAGCCTCGCCCGCGCCGAGCACTGGTTCGGACGCGCTCAGAACCGGGACACCTTCACGCTCTTGAACGTGGGCCTCGCCATCGATTCCGCGATGTATTCGGATGGCCTGCTGAGAACCGGAGCGCATGGACTGGCCCCGGAAATCGGCCACGTAAAGACGACCGACGCTGCGGATGCGGAACCCTGCTATTGCGGCGCGCATGGCTGCGGCACCGCCTATGCCTCACAATTCGGCGTGGTCCGCCGGGCGGGTCTGCTCGACGGTTTCGAGCACGATCCCGACGCGATCGGGAGGTGCATCCGGCAATACGAGGAGTTGCAGGAACGGGCGGCATCGGGTGATGAGGCTGTATGCGCGCTATTCGCAACAGCGGGCGATCATCTCGGCCGTCTTGTCGCCAACCACATCAATCTTGCCGACCCGGGATTCATCCTGATCACGGTCCCCCACGACGACTATGCGACGCTGGCCAAGCCCGCATTCGACAAGGCCCTCAAGGACAATGCCATGCCGGTCCTGCTCGCCCTGACGGAAATCCGGTTTTCCGCCCGTCTTGAAAGCTGGCACAGCCTTGCCACGGCGGCACTGGCGCTCGAGAATTTCTAGAGCGCGGCTTGCCTGCCGGCAGGGCTCAGGCCCTGCCGTCGATCCAGTCGTTGAGCACCTCGTGGAAGAAACGGATGCGCGTCTCCTGATCGGAGAGGTAGGCGTCCTTGTATCCGCGCGAGTGCATGCCGGCCTGCATGTTCTCGGCCAGTTCCATGTCCTGATAGACGATCTGGCCCGCAAGCTCGGGAATGCCCCGCCCCTGATCGAACAGGCGATGCTCGCATTCGGGCACTTCGCGCAGCGGCTTCACGCCGGCCATGATCGATTCCACCTCGGTCTGGCCTTCCACCGGAAAGGCCATGCACCACAAGTCGAAGTAACACTTCTCCGGATTTTCCGGGTGCGGTTCGCTGCGGAACAGGATGAGGTTATCGGGCAGGAAGCTGATGGTGACGTTGGGAAACATCACCGTGTGCGGGCTGTCGGTGATCTCCTCGTCGTTCATGTGCTCGTAGTGGAGGTAACCCTTTTCCTTCCAGAGCTTCTGCTTGGCCGCCTTGAGGTCCTTCCAGCCCTGAAGCGCGAAGTCCTCATAGGTCGGATATTTGCCCGGATCGACGTCCCACTTGCGCAGTTCCGCCTCGAACATGGCATTGCCGCCGCCTTCGGGCCGGTCGGATAGCGAGGGCCGCATGGGCTGAACGGTACGTCCATGCCCCTTGGGCCACATCTCGTGGCGAGCGGAGTCGACGTCCTGATCGATCCACGGCGGGACCTGGGGGTGTGCCGTTCGCGTGTGGTAGCTCTCCGAAAAGTTGTCGGTCACGAACTTCCAGTTGGCGTTGAGTTCGATCCGGTACCACGCAACGCGCACGGCGGTGTCCATCGGATAGTTTTTGTAGAGCGCGGGCATCGGCTCGAGAAACTCCTCGAGCGTCGGGCCATCGTCGTCCATGCAGTACCATACGAAACCGCCCCAGACGGCGCAGCGCAGTTCGCCCAGCTTGAGCTTGCCGCAGGGATTGCCCTTCCTGAAATCTACATCCGCGTCCTGCGCATATTCCAGCACGCCGTCGATGCCCCATTTCCAGCCATGGTAGGGGCAGTGGAACGAGGCGACCGAACTCATCCCGTCGACCATGCGCATGCCGCGGTGCCCGCAGGAATTGTAGAAGGCACGGACCGAACCGTCTTCCTGCCGCACGGCGATCACCGATTCCTTCATGAAGTTGTGGACCATGAAGTCGCCCGCCTCGGGAATGTCCGCGGTGCGCCCGGCGATGTGCCAGATCTTCGTCCAGAGTTGATCCCACTCCTTTTGCGCGAAGTCCTGAGAGAAGTAGCGGTCGCCGGTAATCTTGTCCCCGCGCAGGTTGGAGGGATCGCGCCCGTCCATCGGCGGCGGCACGGCAGTCTGCTGGTTCATGGACCTGTCCTCTCGCTCTCGCGGGCAGCCAACGGGGCCAGCCCTTCAGCATGCACAGGTCGGAAACTGCCGGGCGACAAGGGGCTCCCTCTTCGCCGCGTTCCGCCAGTGCTTCTTGTGATGAGGCCGGAGACTATCGTGCCTGATCGCAGGTCCAACCTGTCACATTGACGAGGCGGTAGCGAAACGCCCGATGGCGCTCTTGTGCGACTCCAGCAGGATGGCACGGACCTTTGCCTCGCTCCACCCGCGCTGATCGACCAGCATCTGCAGGGCCACGCCTTGTATTGTGGCATTGAGCAGTTCGACGGCCCCGCGCGCATCGGCACCGGCGGGAAGCGATCGGCGAACAAGACGCTCCAGCAGATCCATGCCGACGGTCGTGCTGTCGGCAAGCAGTGCGGCCAGTTCGGGATCGCGCACGGCGGCATCCCAGAAGGCCAGATAGGCCTTCCAGCGCCGCACATTGGCCGGGCACCAGGGCACCATGGTCAGCAGCGCCGGAACCGGATCGTCTTCTGAACTGTCGAGCGCCTCCTCGAAACGCCTTTCCCCCTCGACGGACAGAACCTGGAACGTCCAGACCAGCAGGTCCTGCTTGTCGACGAAGTAATTGGTGATCGAGGCCGTGCTCCAGCCGCCTTCGGCCGCGATGCGCCGAAAGGTCGCGGCGGCCAGCCCTTCGCGCGCGACAAGGTCTATCGTGACCTGCGCGATGTCCTGGCGACGCTTGTCCGGATCGATCCTCATACCGCCGGGTTTGCGCCACCCCCGCGCGATTTTCAATCGGCCTGACATGCCCCGTGCGGCAGCCGGATGCGGCTCGTGAAACAAGTGTTTTTCAAACGGGCGCGGAATTCCGTTACGACAGCCGCAATGGTCCGCACGGTGCAGCGCTTTCGGCAAGCGAAGCACCGAACACAGGACTTGTGGGAGAGGAAAACGCAGTGTCCACGTTGCAGCACGGGCTGTTCATAGCCCCCTATCATGACGTCAACGAAAGCCCGACCATCGGCCTGCGCCGCGATCTGGAGATCGTCGAATGGGTCGATCGGCTCGGCTTTGCGGAAGCCTGGTTCGGCGAACATCATTCCACCGGCTGGGAAACGATCTGCTCACCCGAACTGATGATCGCCGCTGCCGCCGAGCGCACCTCGCGCATCCGGCTGGGCACCGGTGTGGTCTCGATGCCCTATCACAACCCGCTGATGGTCGCGAACCGCATCCTCCAGCTCGATCATATGACGATGGGGCGCGTGATGTTCGGCATGGGCCCCGGCCTCCTGCCCACCGATGCCGACATGATCGGCGTCGATATCAAGAGCCTGCGCGAGAAGCTGACCGAAGTCGCCGAGATCATCGTGCCGCTGCTGCGCGGCGAGGAAGTGACGCACAAGACCGACTGGTACACGCTCAACAAGGCCCGTACGCACTTGCTGCCTTACAGCCAGCCGCACCCGGAGATCGCCGTCGCCAGTGCCATCACCCCCTCGGGCGGCATGCTGGCGGGCAAGTACGGTTTCGGCATGCTCTGCGTCGCCGCGACCGAGACCGCCGGGTTCGACGTACTCGACGAGAACTGGAAGATCGCCAACGAAGTCGCGGCCGAGAACGGCGTCACGATGGACCCGGCCAAGCTGCGTCTCGTCGTCCCCATGCATGTGGCAGCGACGCGCGAGAAGGCCCGCGCCGACGTGGCCGAGGGACTCGCACGCTGGGTCGAGTACTTCGACCGAGTGGCGCCGGCGGGAATGCGCGGCATGTCGGGCGCCGGCGATCCGGCAGAACTGCTCGTGAATGCCGGGCGCGCCGTAATCGGTACGCCCGACGATGCCATCGCCATGATCGAAAAGCTGCAGGCCAAGCAGGGCGAGTTCGGCGTCGTCCTGCTGCAGGCGCACAACTGGGCGGAATGGGAAGAGACCAAGAAGAGCTACGAACTCTACGCCCGCTTCGTCATGCCGCATTTCGCGCGCACCAACCGCAACCGGCAGGCCAGCTACGGCGACCTCTCCAATGCGATAGACCGACTGGAAAGCCAGCGGACGGCAGGCGCAGAAGCCGCTTTCGCGCAGTGGGAAGAAAAGACCGGACGCAAGGCAAGCTGACCGGCGGCGACAAGAACGAGGGAGAAGGATGATGCAAAAAGGGCAGGACCTGGAGCTACCCTATCTCGAGATGGAGACCGACGATTTCGCCGCCGATCCCATCCCGCATTTCGAACGCGCACGCGCCCAGCATCCGTGGCTGGCGCGCTGGGTGCTGGGCTATGTCGTCACCGACTACAAGGCGATGCGCGAGCTCTTCGCCCGCGAAGGCGAGATGGGGCAGCTCTACAACCATATCGTCGAGATCATGGAGGCCGAAGGCACCCGCTGGGGCGACTTCCAGAAGCGCCACATGCTCAACCAGATGGGCCCCGCTCACAAGCGCTATCGCGACATGTTGCAGGCCTCCTTCACGCCGCGGCGCATGAACGAGCTACGCCCGCTGATGCGCCGCACGATGACCGAGCTGCTCGACGAATGGGCCCCGCGCGGCAGCTTCGATTTCGAGGAATTCGCCAGCTACTATCCGATTTCGGTGATGTGCCGGATGATCGGCGCCTCCCCGTCGGTCGTGCCGGGCCTGCGCTCGGCCATGGAGGCCATCGGCTTGTCCACCAGCATGGACAAGCGCTGGCTGCCGGCGATGCAGGAAGGCGTCGAGCAGATGGAGCAGTTCGTCATCGATCTGGTCGCCCAGCGCCGCGCCTCGCCGCACGAGAGCCAGGAAGACCTGCTCGACATGCTGATCGCCCAGCGCCTCGCAAACCCGCGCACCACCGGCGCGCGTGGCTGGCGCCCCTTCCCCGGAGCCTGGGGCATTCGCGGGCTGCCGGTCGAATTCGATCCCGTCGCAGTCGCAGCCTGACCAACGAGAATGGGCAAGGAGGATGAAATGAACGAACTGCGTTTCGACGGACAGACCGTGATCGTCACCGGTGCCGGCGGCAATCCGAGCCTCGGCCGCTCCTACGCGCTGCTGTTCGGCAAGCGGGGCGCGAACGTCGTCGTCAACGATATCAGCCGCGATCCCGAGGCGCGCCACTATCCGGGCATGGCCTCGGCCGAAGCCGTGGCCGAGGAAATCCGTGCGGCCGGCGGCAAGGCTGTCGCCGCCGAAGGCTCGGTGGCGACTTCCGAAGGTGCGAAGGCCGTGGTCCAAAAAGCCATCGACGCGTTCGGCCGCGTCGACATTCTCGTGAACAATGCGGGTGTGTGCATCAACGCCCCGTTCGACGAGATCAGCGACCGCGACATCGAGCGGCATGTGGAAGTCAACGTTCTCGGCTCGGTCTGGATGGCCCGTGCGGTCTGGCCGCTGATGAAAGCGCAAGGCTATGGCCGCATCGTCAATATCACCTCGGGCTCGATGACCGGCTACGTCGATCAGGTGATCTACGCCACGACCAAGGGCGGCACATGGTCGCTCACACGCGGCCTCGCCGCCGAAGGACAGGCCCATGGCATCAAGGTAAATGCCGTCAGCCCCGGCGCCTACACGCGCATGGTGATCTCCTCGTTCGAGGACGATTCCCCGCTGCTCGCGCATTCGAAGCAAAGCCTGCAGCCTGAACTCTGCGCCCCCGCCGTGGTCTTCCTTGCCCACGAGAGTTGCCCGGTGAACGGCGAGTGCATCGATTCCGTCGGCGGCGACGTCCAGCGTTGCTACATCTCGCGAACCAAGGGCTTCAGCGACCGCGACCAGACCGTCGAAACCATCGCCGCGCGCTTCGACGAAGTCCTGGACGAAACCGGTGCCGAGACGGTCGGGCTAGCCGCGATGGACACGTCCGAATGGGGCATCCGCGCCTATGAACCGGCTGAAGCAGAAACCAGCCAGAACTGAGATCGCGTCGCTACCAAATCAGCCAGCCGATCCGTCTTCGGCAAGAGCCGTAGCGGGCGCCGGGGACGGCTGCCGGCGGGCCTTGGGATTTTCAAAGTCGTGCTCATACTTCTTGCGCACGGTGCCGCACAGATAGTCCCAGACCTGCGTATATCCGCCGAAGTTGAAGTTGAAATACTTGTGGTGCTGATCGTGGAAGGTCGTGGTGATGAACCACTTCGTGGCCCAAGTCCGGTTCCACCAGCGCGGCAGGAACTCGTAACCCGAATGGACGTAGAGACCCATCAGGATATTGGTCGGCCCGATCAGTGCCATGGCCTCGCTATGCACGGTGAACATGGACAGAAACAGAGGCACGAAGCCGCCGTTGATGATCGATTCCAGCGGACTGACGGAAATCGTCGTCAGCAGGTTCGGTGCGGTCGACTTGTGATGGATCTTATGAATCCAGGTGAAGTACGGCTCCTTGTGCATCCAGCGGTGCAGCCAGTAGAAATAGGTATCGAAGAGAAAGAAGTAGAGCACATACTCCAGCGCAATCTGCCACCACGCGGCCGGACCGCTGGCGAAGGTGATCACACCGTTCGCGCGCAGCCACTGCGTGGCGGGACCGATGGTGAAGGCAGCTACGGTCAGGTTGAGCATGCCGAACATCGCTTCATTGCGGAAGGTGCGCCACTTGAACCCCTTGGGCTGAATCTTGCGCGCCTTGAAGAACCCGGTGACGATCCCTGCACCGATCCCGGTCACGACAAACAGCGCGAACCACAGCTTCAGCATGAGATCGCCGTCTTGGAGAAAATCTAGCACTCTTGCCCTGCCTCTATCCGTAAACTGCAAAGGACCGCTCGCGCGGTCCTTCGTGCCTGGCTGCCGAAAAGTCCATGGCCCGGCCGGTTCGGAGGAGAGAGAGGATGAACCGGCCGGACCATGGATGCGACCCGCCTAAGGCGAGCGATCAGAATTGCTTGGAGACTCCCAGCTTGAAGAACCGCCCCAGCGTCAGGGCCCGCTCGGGCACACCCATCTGGCCGTTGACCTGGATCGTGCCGCGATAGACCGGCGGTGCCGCATCGAACACGTTGTTGACGTTGACGGTGAAAGCCAGATCCCTGGCGAGCCCCTCTCCCGGCACATCGAACCGGAAGAACAGGTCGAAGGTGTTGAAGTCACGCACCTTCGACTGCGGCACATAGCCGACCACCGGGTCCAGATCGTACCCCTGCGAGAAATTCCACGTGATCTGTCCGAGCACCGGCCCCGCCTGAGCACCCAGCATGGTCCGCGCCTTCAGGCGGCTGTTGTTGCTGCTGCCGATATCGAGCATCGGCGTTCCAGCCGCCACGCTGCGATCGAGCGTCAGCAGGTAAGTGCCCTGGGTCGCCGCAAACACCGAACCGAAGCCGGTCTGCGTGCGGTAGTTGAGCGAGAAGTCGATCCCGTCGACCTTCACGTTGCCGAAGTTGCGCTTGCGGGCATCGAAGAAGGCATAAACCTGCGACGCCGTGAGGGGCGGGCTGCCCTGCGCGATGACCGTGGCGTCGGCGAGAGCCTGATCGAGCAAGTCCTGGCTCGGGCTGATCGTGATCAGGCTGCCGAAATTGGCATAGAGCTGCGCCGGATTCTGGAACGGCGCGAGACCGATCTGATTCTTGTACTTGATGTTGTAGTACGTTGCGCTGAGGCGCAGCCCCGGCAGCATCGGAGGATCGATATCGATCCCGGCCGTCCACGTCGTCGCCTTTTGTGGCTGGATGTTCGGGGCGTTGCCGCGAACCGCAACGATCAGACCGCCATCATAGACGGGGTCTGCCCCGCCCCTGTCCCCACCAGCGAATCCGGCGGCGCGAAGTAGCTTGCCGAAGATCCCGACAGGATGAACATCGTGTTGTTGTCGGCCGCCTCTGCATCCGCCAGACCGGGCGCGTTGAAGCTCTTGCCCCAGGCACCGTGGATCGAAACCCAGTCGACCGGCTTGAAGGTCGCTCCGAAGCGCGGATTGAAGGTGTCGCCCACGTCGCTGTAATCGTCGTAGCGTCCGGCCAGCGAGATGTTCAGTTCCATGCCGGCATCGGTGCCGATGACCGGGGCGACCAGTTCGCCGAAGATCGACTTCACGTTACGCCGGGTCTTGAAGAGCGAGACACCGGAATTGGCAGGGGCCACGAGCGTCGAACCGACATACTGCGCATCGGCGCCGCCGATCTCGAAACCGGGAACCGCCTGGCCGAGCCGGGCGGAGAAGCTCTCACGGTTGTACTCGACACCCACAGCCAGCTTCGCTGCGCCAGCCGGCAAATCGATCAGGTCCCCGTCAACGACCGCCCGGAAATTGGTCATGTCCTGGCGGCTGCGGCCGTAAGTCTCGAAATTGGTGATGATTCCAACCGCCGCAGCATCGCTCGAAGCTGGATCGTAAGGGTTGAAAAGGCCTGCCGTGATCGCGTTCTGCAAGGCACTCTGATTGAAGGTCGAGGAGACCAGCGACGTGATGCTTTCGCCGTAGTTTCCGGTGAAACGCAGTCGCCAGTTGTCGTCGAGGTCGTAATACCATTCGGACGTGACGCCCCAGGTATCCAGCTCGATATTGCTGTGATTGGCGTCGTTCGCGCCGAACTGGAAGTCGGCCTGCTGGACAATGTCCTTCGAGTTCAGGCTTGCGGGCAGGAAGCACATGCAGCCAGCGTTGAAGGAGAACGGGCTGAACGGACTGGTGACGGCCGGGATCCCCAGCGCATCTGCCGTACCCTTGAAGAACGAAGGCACGATGATCTGCGAAGCCCGGAACGGCCCGTTTTGCGCGTAGGTCTGGCGATTGGTGTAGTAACCCGTCAGTTCGACCGAAAGCCTGTCCGACAGCTGCTGCGTAAGACCTGCGAACACGCTGTGGCGTTCGGACTTGGGATAGACCGTGGCGTAATCGCTGGCATCGCACTGGGTGACGCTGCCGCCATCGACGCCATAGACGCCTGCCGGTGAGTAGGCGCCGGCCAACGCCTCGATGTTGCCGGGATCGCAGCGAAGATCGGTATAGCCGGAACTCGCTGCCGGGAATTGCCTGATGTAATCTCGGTCCTTGCCCAGCACGTCATCGGTCTTCGCGAACGAGTAGGATACGAACAGCGAGCCCGACCCCCAATCCTTGCCCGCGGTAACATTGGCATCCCAGGACCAGTAATCGTCCGCAAACCCATAGGATGCATCGGCCTTGACGCCATCGAAGCGCTTGAGAGTGATGAAGTTCATCACACCGGCGACGGCATCGGAACCGTAGATGGCAGAGCCGCCGTCGGGGACGATTTCCAGCCGCTCGATCACGCCGGGCGGAATGATATCCGGATCCGGCGAGGTCGAGGTCACCCCCATGCCGACAAGGCGATGCCCGTTCATCAGCACGAGCGTCGTCGATCCGCTGGTGTTGTTGAAACCGGGCAGCGACCGCAGGTTGGGACGATTGACGGCCACTTCGTTGCTGGCCGCCAGCGGCTGCTGAAGGGAATTGAAGGAGCCCAGCTGGGGTATGGTCTGCAGCAGCTGTGCAACCGTTGAAGCGCCGGTTTTTTCGATGTCTTCGCTCGATGTCGCCAGCACGTTGGCACCGGCCGGCGCGATACCGCGCACGAGGGTGCCGGTTACGACGATCTCTGTCTCGGCAACCGCCGCATCGCCCTCCTCTGCATCCTGCGCCATCGCAAGAGCCGGAAAAAGCGCAAGGGCCGAAACACCCAGCACAGCGAACGAACGAACCGAATTGGACCTGACGGCCATGTTTTCCCCTCCCAAGAAGTGTCTTTATGGCACCGCTATCGTCAGCAATGGTCTGGCTTGTCAAGCAATATTGGACTTACCAATGAGTCCGCATTGGTTTTGCGCATTGACGGGCGAGCAAAACACGAATGGCAGCAAGCTGCCTTCAAGCATGGCATACCTCGCGCCAAACCGAACTTAATTCATAACAAACATATACTTACAGGAATGAGGCAGGACTTCCTTAGCGGTATACCGTAGGGGCAGACCGTCTGATTTGCCTCGCTCCGTACGAATCCTCACCGGCCATGCCGGGACTGACGGAGATCAGAATGATCTGACCAGAGAAGCCTGCAGGAATGACTTGTCGGCTGCACTCGGCACCCATGGTGAGGACAGCAGGCCATCCGGCGCAAACAGGGCATCGACAATGCCACCCTCGCCCTTGTCGCACCAAAGCTCTGCGAACGTTTCCGCCAGCGGATCGTCAACGGGGCGCATATTGCCGCGCACGTGCCGCATCCATGCCGCGAGCGCCGTCAGGATCGCCTCGCATACCTGCCCCCTCCCCGCCTGAGCGGCCAAGGTCTCGAGCCAGCGTTGCGTGACCTTCTGGCTGCCATCCATGGCGATCTGCTGCAGGCGATGCTGCAGAGCCGGATTGGCAAACCGTTCGAGCAGCGACGTCGCATAGGCATCGAGATCCTGCCCCGGTGCCGCGGAGATGGTGGAGGCCGCCTCATCGCGCATCAGACGCTCGACCAACGGACCGATCTGCGGGTCTGCCACGGCCTCGTGCACGTAGGCATGCCCCTGCTGCAACCCCAGATAGGCCAGTGCCGAATGGGCTCCGTTGAGCATGCGCAGCTTAGCCGTTTCATAGGGCGCGACATCGGCGACCATCTGCGCACCGACCTTTTCCCATGCCGGTCTCCCAGCCGCGAAGTCGTCCTCGATCACCCACTGACTGAACGGCTCGGTGAATACGGCGGCGTCATCTTCGAGACCGAGACCCTCTGCCAGCACCGCACGATCTTCGTCCGTTGTCGCAGGAACGATACGGTCCACCATGCTCGAGGGGCAGCGGCATTCCGCCGTGAACCAGTCCAGCAAGTCGGGCGCACGCGCGGCGAGGTACTCACGCATGAGGCCGGCGAGCTGGCGCCCATTGTGCGCAAGGTTATCGCAACTGAGCAGCGTGAGACCGCCGATGCCCGCATCGCGGCGCTGGCGCATGGCGTCGGCCAGCAGCGGATAGAAACCGCCCTCGTCGGCCAGTTGCAGGTCAAGCGATCCGTCGGGTGCGCGGCAATAGCCCTTTTCGGTAACGGTGAAGGTCACGATCCGCGTCTGCGGGGCGATCAGTGCAATTGCCAAGGAGGAGGGACTGCGCGGCGCCACCAGCACCTCGCGCACCGCGCCCACAACACGAGTCTTCGCTTCGCCGCCCGATCGCTCGGTGACGGTATAGAGACCCTGCTGCGGGTTCATCTGATCGGCAACCCCCGCCGAACGCATCGATACGCCCACGATCCCCCAATCCCGGTCGCCCGCATCCATGGCCCGGTCGGTGTACCAGGCCTGATGGGCGCGATGGAACGCACCGATCCCGAAGTGAACGATGCCCACCGCCTGATCGTCACGGTCATACCCATAACGCGCGACATCCGGGTTCAGCCGGTCCAGATTGTCCGTCGAAAGCCTCACAGACGGTAGGCCTGCTTCGGCAATTTATAGGCGAGATCGACGGCCAGTTCGGCGGCCTCGTCTTCCTCCAGCCGGTGCTCGGCCACGAGCCGGGCGAGGAAAGCACAGTCAACCCGGCGGGCGACATCGTGGCGGGCCGGAATGGAGAGGAACGCGCGCGTATCGTCGTTGAACCCGACCGTGTTGTAGAACCCGGCGGTCTCGGTCACCTGCTCGCGGTAGCGGCGCATACCTTCAGGGCTGTCGTGGAACCACCATGCCGGCCCCAGCTTCAACGCGGGATAGTGCCCGGCCAGCGGCGCAAGCTCGCGCGAATAGGCCGTCTCATCCAACGTGAAGAGGATAATCGTGAGATCGCGCTCGTTGCCCACGCGCGACAACAGCGGCTGCAACGCCCGCACATATTCGGTGGAGACGGGAATGTCCGCTCCCTTGTCGCGCCCGAAGGTCTCGAAAAGACGCTGGTTGTGATTGCGGAACGATCCGGGGTGGATCTGCATGACGAGACCGTCGTCGAGGCTCATTAGTGCCATTTCAGTCAGCATCTGCGCGCGAAACAGCTCTGCATCGGCCGCCGTGAAGGTACCGGACACGACCTTGCCAAACAGCGCTTCGGCTTCACCCGGGGACAGATCGGCAGTCGCGGCCGTCGGATGACCATGGTCCGTCGATGTCGCGCCCATCGAGGCGAAGAACGCGCGGCGCTTGCGATGGGCGGCGAGATAGCCCTGCCAGTGGGTGCAATCCTCGCCGGTCAGACCCGAGAGGCCGTCCAGATTGGCGCGAAAGCCCTCGAATTCGGGATCAATCACGGGGTCCGGGCGATAGGCCGTCAGCACCCTGCCCTGCCAACCGCCATCGCGCGCGTTCTCCTCACGGATCGTCTCGTGATGCGTGAGCGTATCGAGGGGACTTTCGGTCGTCGTGATGACTTCGATGCCGAACTGGTCGAACAAGGCCCGCGGCCGGAATTCCGGCCTTTGCAAGGCGCCGGTGATGGTATCGAAGTACAGGTCCGAAGTCCCTGCCGTCAGCTTCACCTCGATGCCGAATACTTCCGCGAAGACCCAGTCGAGCCACAGGCGCGACGGCGTGCCCCGGAACAGATGATAGTTCGCCGCCAGCAGGCGCCAGCCCTCGCGCGGATCGGCGGACGAATTGCCGATCCCCAGCTCCTCCAGCGCAATCCCCTGCGAATAGAGCATGCGGAAGAGGTAGTGATCGGGCCGCAGCAGCAGGTCTGTCGCATTCTCGAAAGGCGCGTTGCCTGCGAACCACGCCGGATCGGTGTGGCCGTGCGGGCTGATGATCGGCAAGCTGCGGACAGCAGCGTAAAGCGAGCGGGCGATCTCGCGCGTTCTGTGCTCCGCCGGGAACAGCCGGTCGGGATCGAGAACAAGGGCACTCTTCGTCAAAGCTATACCTGTCGGTCAGATGTTCGCGACGTTGCCGAAACGCTGCCGTGTCTGCGCAACCGAATTGCGCGCTTCGGCGACGGCGCGCTCCTCCACGGCGAAAAGCAGGTGATCGATCACGGCCGACAGATGGCTGCGCATGGCCGCGCGGGCCTTGGCCGGATCGCGGGTCTTGAGTGCCGCGACGATCGCGGTGTGCTCTTCGACAACCGGCAGCACATTGGCCGTACGGGCCTTGTCGAGCAGCAGCTCGCATTCGGGCGAGGCCCAGCGCTGCAGCCACAAGTCCTCGACCGTCTTCATCACGGCACCGTTCCGCGTGGCCTTGGCGATGGCCATGTGAAAGGCCATGTCGGCGTTTTCTTCGGCAATCCGCTCTTCGTTCTGGTCGTGGATAGCAACGACCAGTTCCTCAAGATGCGCGATTTCCTCGTCGGTGATGTGCACTGCTGCCAGCGCCGCAGCTTCGCCTTCGAAAATCAGACGCGCTTCGAGCAGTTCGAAAGGGCTGACATTGAAACGCGGCGATACGCCGGTTCCCGGAAGGCGCACGACGAACGTGCCCGCGCCAACCTTCACCTCGATCAGGCCGAGAACTTCCAGCGCAAGCATGGCTTCGCGCACGACCGGGCGGCTGACCTTCATGCGCACGGCGAGATCGCGTTCGGCCGGCATCCGGTCGCCCACTTCGTACTCGCCTGACTGCAACTCGCGAATGAGTTCGCCCGCTACGCGCTTGAACAGACGGGAATCGTCGCTTCCCAGCGCCTGCAGCTCGGGCTCTATGGCCGGCGGTCTCCACTGATGCTTGCGCTTTGTCATGATCTTCCTATTGCGGTCCTACCAATTTCTTGCAAGTGGTAAAACATTCTGATGACTGCCGTTGGACTGCGGCGAACCACGGACTCCGACTGATGAAAATCCAATCCGCCAAAGTGATCGTCTGCAGCCCCGGCCGCAACTTCGTAACGCTGAAGATCGAAACCGATCAAGGGGTTTACGGAATCGGCGACGGAACGCTCAACGGCCGCGAGAAGGCGGTTGTCGCCTACCTCGAGGATCACGTGATCCCGTGCCTGATCGGCATGGACCCGCGCCGGATCGAGGACATCTGGCAATACCTCTATCGCGGCGCCTACTGGCGGCGCGGCCCGGTGACGATGCGCGCGATCGCGGCGGTCGACATGGCGCTGTGGGACATCAAGGGCAAGATGGCCGGGATGCCGGTCTACGACCTGCTGGGCGGCAAGAGCCGCGAGCGGGTGATGGTCTATGGTCATGCCAATGGCTCCGACATCGATGAGACCGTCGATGCCGTCGGTCAGTACATCGACATGGGCTACAAGGCGATCCGCGCGCAGACCGGCGTTCCGGGCATCAAGGATGCTTATGGCGTTGGCCGCGGCAAGCTCTACTACGAGCCAGCTGACGCCGCCCTCCCCTCGCTGACGGGATGGGACACGCGCAAGGCGCTGAACTACGTGCCCAAGATGTTCGAGAAGCTGCGCGCGACCTACGGCTTCGATCACCACCTGCTGCATGACGGCCACCACCGCTACACGCCGCAGGAGGCCGCGAACCTCGGCAAGATGCTGGAGCCCTATCAGCTGTTCTGGCTGGAGGACTGCACGCCGGCGGAAAATCAGGAAGCCTTCAGGCTGGTGCGCCAGCACACCGTCACGCCGCTGGCCGTGGGCGAGATCTTCAACACGATCTGGGACGCCAAGGATCTGATCCAGAACCAGCTGATCGACTATATCCGCACTACCGTGGTGGGCGCGGGCGGCCTCACCCATCTGCGCCGCATCGCCGACCTGGCCGCGCTCTATCAGGTGCGCACCGGCTGCCACGGCGCCACCGACCTCTCGCCGGTAACGATGGGCTGCGCGCTGCACTTCGATACCTGGGTGCCCAATTTCGGCATTCAGGAATACATGCGCCACACCGAAGAGACCGACGCGGTCTTCCCGCACGACTACCGCTTCGAGGATGGCTATCTGATCGTGGGCGAAACCCCGGGCCATGGTGTCGATATCGACGAGGATCTGGCCGCCAAGTATCCCTACAAGCCCGCCTACCTGCCGGTCGCCCGACTGGAAGACGGGACGATGTGGAACTGGTAAGCGGCTCGGGCAGGTCGGGAATCAATGGCAAGGATCGTCTGCCTCGGAGAAGGCATGCTCGAACTCTCCCGCGAGGGCGAGAGCGAGAGCTGGCGCATGGGCTTCGGCGGCGACACGCTCAACACCGCCGTCCACCTTGCCCGCGCAGGCCACGACGTCGCCTACATGACCGCGCTGGGTTCCTGCCCCCTCAGCATCGACCTGCGCACGCGCTGGGAAGCCGAAGGGCTCGATTGCAGTCTGATCGCCACCCATCCCTCTCGCCGCCCCGGTCTCTACGCCATTGCCGTCGATGATGATGGCGAACGCACCTTCACCTACTGGCGGGACAGCAGTGCGGCGCGGGCGATGTTCGAACTGCCTGAGATCGACGATGCCATCGCCGAGGCCGAAACAGCGGATCTGTTCTATTTCTCGCTGATCTCCTTGGCGATCCTGCCGCCACAAGGCCGGCAGGATCTGCTCCGCCTCGCCGGCAAAGTGCGCGACAACGGCGGGCTGGTCACTTTCGACGGCAACTTCCGCCCCAACCTCTGGGAAACGCACGAGGCTGCCGTGCACCTGCGCGACAAGGCGATCGCCTTCGCCGATATCGGCCTGCCCACCTTGGAGGACGAAGCTGCCATGAGCGGCGCCGAAACCGCGGAGGACGTCTCCGCACATTGGCAACGCCACGGCTGTTCTGAAGTGATCGTCAAGGAGGGTGCAAAGGGCTGCCTGCTGCCGGACCTCACACCCTGCCCTCCTCCGCAAACGCTGCGTCCGATAGACACCAGCGGCGCGGGCGACGCCTTCAATGCGGGCTACCTTTCCGCGCGAATGAACGGCATGCCTATCGAAGAGGCAGCCCAAGCGGGGCACGCACTGGCAGGCTGGTGCGTCATGCGCCGCGGCGCGATTCCGGCCAGGGACGAGGCCGCGCCTTACTGAACGCGGCCCAGCCCCCGATCAGACCGCGTTGGCCCGGACGATCTTCGCGTAGACCTGCGCGCTCGGCTTGGGGGTACGCACGAAGGTTTCGCGGTCGACACTGGCGAGCCCGAACTTCATTGCATAGCCCGCCAGCCACTCGAAGTTGTCCAGCAGCGACCAGTGGCAATAGCCGAGCACCGGCACGCCCTGCTCGATCGCCTTGTGCAATTCACCCAGCACCTGGGGAATGTACCATTCGCGGCGGGCATCGTTGTCCGTTTCGATGCCGTTTTCCGTCACAAACACCGGCAGGCCGGTCTGCTTGTGTGCATAGGCGACCATGTTGCGCAAAGCGGACGGCTGCTTGACCACTTCGCGGCGGTCGCCGGGATCGACGAACGGCATTTCCGGCGGCGGCGGCAGCTTCGCTCCAGCGCCGGGCACCTGCATCTGGCGATACGTCTGCACCCCGACGAAGTCGCTGGTCCTCGCTGCTTCCATCCACTCCCCGTAGGCCAGCTGCCTGATCTTGTCCGGCTGCGCGCCTTCGGTAGCGGGTTGAAAATCGACGAGGTTGAGCGTGACACCGGTGGGCACATTGCCATCCGCAGCCTTGATCGCTGCATAGGCGGCCTTGTGCGCCGCGATCAGGTTCGGCGTCATCTCCCGGATCGCCGGATGGTTCAACGTAATGAAGCGGTCGACGCCCAGTTTTTTCGCGGCATTTTCATGCGCCGCGTACTGCAGGGCATCGGCATCCTTGAAATAGGCATCGGCGCCGGGGACCATGCGGTACGTCAGCGCCACCTGCGGCTCGTTGATGGTGCAGGCATAGGCCATTCCACCCTTGAGCTGGCGCGCCGCATAGTCGCTGAAGCGCGCAAACAGAGCCGGCGATTCCGGATTTAGCCAGCCACCCCTTTCGGCAAACCAGCGCGGTGCGGAGACGTGCAGGAACGTGACCACCGGCTTGATCCCGGCTTCGAGCAGCGCGGCGGTGAAACGCCGGTAGTGATCGATTTCCGCCTGCGAGAATTGCCCGGGATTGGGCTCGATGCGCGACCACTCGATGGAAAAGCGATAGGTGTTCAGGCCCATTAGCTTCATCAGCGCGATATCCTCGCGCCAACGGTGATAGCTGTCGTCCGCATCGCCTACCCGGTCGGTAAAGGTCTGCGGCTCGACCGTCTCGATGAACCACAGATCAGAATTGACGGTATTGCCCTCGATCTGGTGCGCGGAGGTGGACGTGCCCCAGAGGAAGCCCTTGGGAAACGTGCGCTTTCCTTCGCTCGCCAGAGCAGCGGCGGGCATCTGCGCCAGAGCGGCAGCGGCTCCGCTCTGCACCATGAGACTGCGACGATCGATCATGCGGACTCCTCGGTTTCTTTCCTGCTCTCCCGCCAGCCGCGCAGCAGTGTCCAGAGCACCACGGCCCCGACGATATCGAGCGCGGCCAACGCCACGAACAGCGGATTGTACCCGTAAATGTCGGCGCTCTGGCCGATGATGAGCGTGAACAGCATGCCGCCGATCCACGCGATCGTGCCGGCCATGCCGCTGGCGGTGGCGACCGTGCGCGGCTCGAACAGATCCGAACACAAGGTGATCAGCGCGCCGTTGAGCATCTGGTGCGCGAAGCCGCCCACGCAGAACAGGGCGATCGCCATGCCCGGCGATCCGGCAAGGCCGATACAGGCCGGGCCGATCATGCACATCGCGCCCATGGTCATCGTGATCTTGCGCGAGGCGACCATGCCGGTCCCGCGCCGCATCAGCACCGGCGGCACCACGCCTGCCGCCAGCGAGCCGAGGTCCGCCGCGAGAAACGGCAGCCACGCCCACATTGCGACACTGGTGAGATCGAGCCCCCAGACGGAGACGAGATAGAGCGGGATGAAGAAGTTGAAGGTCTGCCACGCGGGTTCGGCAAGGAACCGCGGAATGGCAATGGCCCAGAACCCGCGCGAGCGCAGCACCGCCTTGCGCGTCGCCGGACGCGCGCCGGCGTCGGAGGTCTGCTGCTGGTCCTGCTCGATCAGCGTGCGCTCGGCGGGATCGATGCGCGGATGGTCCTGCGGCGTGCGATAGGCGAACCACCAGAGCAGTGCCCAGACGACACTGAGCGCGCCGGTCACATAGAACGCCGACTCCCAGCCCCAGTTGAGAATGCAGAACACCACCAGCGGCGGCGCGACAATGTTGCCCACGCTCGTTCCCATCTGGAAGGCGCTGGTCGCCAGCGGCCGTTCGCGGGCGGGAAACCATTCCGAAACCGCCTTGGTCCCGGCCGGAATCGCCGCAGCCTCGGTTGCGCCCAGCAGGCCGCGCATGAAGGCAAGCCCCTGCCAGCCGCCGACCAGCCCGTGCGCCATGTTGGAAAGCGCCCAACCCATCGCGAAGATGAAGAACCCCAGCCGCGTGCCCAAAGCGTCCAGCACAGCACCGGCAACGGTCTGCATCACCGTGTAGGCCGCCTGGAACGCCATGACGACCCAGCTGTATTCCTCGGTCGTCATCCCGAATTCGGTCTTGATCGTTGGGGCGGCGACCGAAAGCGTCGAGCGGGCAAGATAGTTCAGGATCGTGCCGAGCGTGACCAGCCCGATGATCCACCAGCGCAAGGGGATCCGACGCTTCATGCCTCACCTGCCCGGACGGACTGAAGGAAGCGCGCGGCCGATGCAGCCGCAGCCATGCCATCGGCGGGTTCGTCGACTTCGACGTAGCCGATAGCATCGGTCACCCGGTCGAGATTGGGCAGCAGTGAAGCGTAGTCGAGACGCCCGGCGCCCGGCTCGACCAGTTGCTTCATCTTGTCGGCGTCGCGCGTCGGATCGACATCCTTGAAGTGCATCGACTTCACGCGACCGTCCAACGCCTTCACCAGCGTGAAGGGAGCGACCCCGCCGAGCCAGGTCCAGGCGAGGTCGATTTCGAAACTCACCTGTGCAGGCGAATAGGTGCGTGCGATAATCTCAAGCGGCGTCTCGCCGTCGAGCGGCACATGGTCCCACCAGTGGTTGTGATAGACCAGCGTCAGGCCAAGCTTCCCGGCGGTTTCCGCCATCTTGCCCAGTTCGGGCAACCAACCATCGAATGCCTCGCGCGTCGTCACCCCGAACTGGCTGCCGCGAAAGAACACTGGGGCTGCCGAATAGGCGATGATCGAGGCGCCGATATCCGCTGCCTGCCGCGCCTGCTCGCCGAAATCCTTGTCATAGCCATAGCGGACTACGCCCGGCTCAAGACCCGCCTCGCGGATCAGCCGCGCCTTTTCCGCCGGCGCCAGTTCAGAGGGATCGTTAGGTGCGTAGCTGGAAAGCCGAAAGCCGAAGTGCGTGTAGCCCATGGCTGCAACGGCCCGCACCGTGGCGCCATAGTCCTGCTTGAGCGCGTTCATCACCGTGAGATCGGCCAGCCCAAGCGGCCGGCGCGCCTTCAGCGGTGCGCGCGGCGTCGCACAGGCGCCAAGGCCAAGCACGCCCAGCGCGGCCATCGCCTCACGGCGGGCCAGCATCCCCGTCATCGCGTAATCTCGATCGCCGCCAGCGCGGCCTTGCCTTTGACACTGCTGAAATCGAGGGTGAGAAGCCCGCCGCTCACGGTTACCGGGAAAGACCGGACCAGTTCCTTGAGCGGCCCGCCCGCCGCCTTGCGCACATTCAGCCCTTCGATGACGGGCTTGCCATTCGCCGTCACCGTAAGCGCTTGGTTTTCAGACGCCTTCTCGTCCGGCTCGAACAGGTGGAGGGTAACCGTCCATTTTCCGTCCGGCGCAGGAACCGCATATGTGAAGTTTTCGCCTTCGCGCCAGTATTCGAACAGCGCCGGATGGTCTGTCCCTACATCGCGATGCGGGCGCAGCGACCGCCCGCCGAAACCGACAAGATTGAGCACCAGCGGCTTCCCGCCGGTCACGAAAGTATCCGAACCGTAGCGATGCCCATTCAGGTCGCGCGTGCTGAGACTGCCGGCATCGATGCGGATGCCTTGTTCGGGATCGGGCCCGTTCCAGACTGCCGTATCGGTGAGCGCGGCTTTGCCGCCCACCGCCGTCACTTCGGCCTGGTTAGCTCCCGGCTTCAGAGGCACGTTCTTCCATTCGCACACATCATCGGTGCAGGCCGTTTCGCCGATGGCCTTGCCGTTCATGGTCAGGCTTGCCCTGGGCGAATTGGCATAGGCCTTGACGTTCATCACCGGATAGGACCTGTCGACATAGCGCTTGCCGGCAAGGTGGATCATCGGCGCGTCGTTCCAGGCGACCTTGTAGTACCAGAAGGCGTCCTTCTTCACCTTGCGATCTGCCGTGACCAGCCCCTTGTCGTTGAGATCGACGGCATCGCCTTCGTCGCGCAAGTCGCTGGCGAAATCGAACATGTTCCAAACCCAGCCGGCGAACACGAAATCGCGCGCCTTGATCGCCGGCCATGCCTGTTCGTGAACCCAGGCCTCGTATTCCTCGGGATGGGGACGACCGACGAAATTGACGAAACCACCCGTAACATCATCGGTATGCTGGCTGATTGCGCCGCCGGCGCCGTATTCACTGATGGAGATCGGCAGGTTCGGATGGTCGGCGTGCAGCTTGTCCAGCGTCTCACCGAACTGGGCGCGCGCCTTGAGCGGCTCAGGATAGTACCAGCCGTAATACCGGTTGTAGCCGATCAAATCGGCGGTTCCGGCGAGCTTTTCGCCCGCCGTCTTGATCATGCTCAGCCCTTCGCAGCAATCGGCGAAGGTCGTCGGGCGGTCGGGGTCTTCTTCCTTGGCGACGTCATTGAGATGCTGCAGCAGGGCAAGTGGCTCGGGCGGGTCGCCCTTGATCCCGAAACCCTTGGCGGAATCGACTTCGTTGCCGACCGACCACATCATGATCGAGGGGTGGTTGTAATTCTGCCGGATCTGCTCGCGCAGCTGCTGTTCGGCATTGGCCCAGAGGCTGTCCGATCCCTTGCCGCCGGTGACGCTCGGCGTGGTGACGTAGGGCAGCTCGGCCCAGACCACCATGCCGGCTTCGTCGGCAAGGTCTGACCACTTGTCGGCATGCTGGTAGTGCGCCTGACGCACGGTGTTGGCGCCGATCTCCTCGATCAGTTCCATGTCCTTTTCGTGCTGCGCTTCGGTCAGCGCCCAGCCCGAACCGAGCCAGTCCTGATGGCGCGAAACGCCGTGGAGCTTCAGATGCTGGCCATTGAGGAAGAAGCCCTGGTCAGCATCGAAACGGAAAGTGCGCAGCCCGAGCGGCTGGGTCACGCTGTCGAGGACTTGGCCGCCATCGGTCAGCGTTGCCGTCACATGGTAGAGATACGGGTCTTCGCGGCCATTCCAACGGTGCGGATCGGCGACGGTCAGACGAGCCGCGAGGCTTTGCGTTCCCGTAGCGAGTGTTACGGGCTGCGATGTGCGGGCCACCACCTTGCCATCCGCATCGCGGATTTGCGTGATCAGCGTCAGATCGCGCGCTGCACCTGCGTTACGCAGCATGGTGCGCACATCGACCGTGGCTCTTGCGTCGGCCACTTCGGCAGCCCGCGCATAGACGCCGGGACCCGCGTAATCGAGCGGATCGATCGACGCCGAGGGCAATTGCAGCAGCGATACGCCGCGGTACATGCCGCCATGCAGGAAGAAGTCGCCCGAAAGCGGGATCACTTCGGCCGTGGAACTGCCGGGTTCGACCTTGCTGTTGTCTGCCCGCACGACAATGAGATTGCTCTCGCCCGGCTTCCAGACCTTGGTCACATCGAAGCGGAAGCGCGCGAACGCCCCCTTGTGGGTGCCCACGTGAACACCATTGACCCACACATCCGCAATCTTGCCGACGGCACCGAAGTCCAGATACTGCCGCGTGCCGGCTTCGACCGCAGGCGCCTGCAGCGAGAGCCGATACCACCCGATACCCTGCTCGTTGTTGCTGTCGGGGCTGCGCTCGGCGCCGTAGCTGCCAATGCGGTTCCATGTATGGGGAACCGAAACGGCTTCCCAACCGGCATCGTCGAATCCCGTCCCGGTCACGGTCGCTGCCGCATCGCCAAAGTGAAAACGCCAGCCGTCGGAAAGCGCGGTCACATCGCGCGCGGCCTGAGCCGGTGCATCAGGTCCGGCCGTGTCCGCCAGCACAGCGGCCGGGAGCAGTGCGGAAGCCACCGAAATAGCCAAAGCCGCCGCGAATTTCCTGCCTGCTACCATGATATGCGACTCTCCCGTATGACCATGCCAGGGCGACACCGCCCATTCTTACCAATTGCGGATAATTGGATTTACCTCTAGTCGCCAGCATCAAATGATGCCACCCCGCATGGACCAGAAAATCAGGGAGGAGAGAGCATGATGTTTTCAAGGCGCCGGAGCGCGATCCAGAGCGGCTTTCAAGCCCTCACGGCCCTTGCCACGATTGCAGCCTTGCAATCGCCAGGCATCGCCCGGGCGAACGAAGCCCACGCCATCCCCACCTCCCGGACCGCCAGTCCGGAAGGCGCCAGCCTCACGGCGGAAGGTTTCTCGACCGAAGACAGTCTGTTCGCCAAACCCTTCATAGACAAGGACGAAATGCGCCATGATGGCGCGCAGTCCTACCGCTACGTGCACGGTGGCTTCGAGGGAACGGACACCGGCTTTTCCTACTACTTTCCGCTGGCGAAGGACTGGGAAGGCCGCTTCTTCCAGTACATCACGCCGGTTCCCGACAGCGAAACCCTGTCACAGGGCCTGCAAGGTGAGGAAGACCGCATCGGCGCGGCCCTTACCAGCGGCGCCTATTTCATCGAGACCAACGGTGGCGGTCCCAGGGCCGCCGATCCGTCCGGCGGCCTCGATCAGACAATCGGCGCCTATCGCGCCAATGCAGCGGCCGCCGAATTCTCGCGCTTCGTGGCCGGGCAGGTCTATGAACCGCGCAATCATATCTACGGCTACGCCTATGGCGGCAGCGGCGGCGCCTATCGTACGCTTGGATCGATAGAGAACACCCACGGTGTGTGGGATGGAGCCGTGCCCTATGTGCTCGGCTCGCCGATGGCGATCCCCAACATGTTCACGGTTCGCCTCAACGCGATGCGCGTGCTCGGCAGCAAGTTCGACGGCGTGGTCGATGCCCTCGACGCGGGTGGCAGCGGCGATCCTTATGAGGGGCTTACCCCGCTAGAACGGGACGCGCTCAAGGAAGCGACCGCAATGGGCTTCCCGCCGCAGTCGTGGTACGCGTGGCGCACGATGGGCCCGCATGCCTTCGCACTGCTGTTCAATGCGATCCGCATGGTCGACGCGCCCTATTTCACCGATTTCTGGACCAAACCCGGATACGAAGGGCATGACAGCCCCGAACTCTACACGCAGGATCGCGTCCAGTTCGATACAACCATCGCCGACGTCATCACGGCCGATGAAGCCGAAGCGATGGGCCTGGACGTCGGGCGCTCGCCGGGTACGGCCAAGGGCACGGCAGACATGGCCTGGAAAGCGATGGGCCTGAACTCGGCAGGCGAAACGCCCGTCGCCCTGCGCCTGTCCAACGTGCCTGAACAAGGCCCGCTGCTGCTTTCCGACCTCGTTCTGCCGTCGGGCAAGAAGCTGCTGCTTGCCGATGTCAAAGACGACATCGGCATCATCGGTATCAACGATCCACGTCTGGTCGGCACCGTGAAGGCCGCCGAAACCGTACGCCTGGACAACAGCGACGTTCTCGCTGCCGAAGCCTATCATCGCCATCAGGTCCCCGCCAACGACGGCGAGTATCCGGTATGGGACCAGTACCGCGGTCCCGACGGGAAACCGCTCTATGCCCAGCGGCCGATGATCCTGGGGCCCATGTTCACCAGGAACGCGTCCGGCTCGATCCCCAGCGGCAAGTACGACGGCAAGGTGATCCTGATAGAGAACCTGTGGGACCGCGAAGCCCTGCCGTGGCAGGGCGACTGGTACCGCCGGCAAGTGCAGGCGCACGGCGGCCCCGACGATACCGGACACTTCCGCCTCTGGTACACCGACCGGGCCCTCCATGGAGATCAGACGAAACAGGACGATCCGTCGCGCGTCGTATCCTATATCGGCGTGCTGCAGCAGGCGCTGCGCGACCTGGCGGAATGGGTCGAACAGGGCAAGGCTCCACCCCAGACGACGAGCTACAAGGTGGTCGACGGTCAGGTCGAAGTGCCCACCACGGCTGCGACCCGAAAGGGCATCCAGCCGGTCGTCACCCTGTCGGCCAATGGCGGCCCGAAGACTGTAGTCAAGGTCGGCGAACCGGTCACGCTGTCCGGAACCGTCACCACGCCGCCGAACACCGGCTATGTAGTCGCGACCGAGTGGGATTTCGAAGGCGATGGCACTTTCGATCAGTTCGACGCGGCTTCGGGCACGAAGGCCAGGGTCTCGGTGAAGGCGACACACAGCTTTGCCAAGCCCGGCACCTACTTCGCTGTCCTGCGCGGCGTATCGCAGCGCGAGGGCGACACAGAGACGCCTTTCGCCCGCATCCAGAACCTGGCGCGGGCCCGCATTATCGTCGAGGCTGGCGAATAACCACGGCGTAAGCGCATGATCCGAACCGCTCCCTTCGCTTCATGAAACGAAGGGAGCGGCAGGTTCAGCCCGTCAACCGTGGTGGCCGCATTTCTGCTGCTTGCGCCAGTCCACATCGAGCGGCGGCATGGCCATGTAGCGGTCGGTCGACTGCTCGCAGTGGCGGATGCGGACTTCCTGATAGTTGGCCAGCGTCAGCGATTTCTTCGATGCTGCTTCCAGACCTTCCTGTTGCAGCAGCAGGTTGTCGGTATCCTGATCGAGAATGCCGCCGAAACCGGGATCCATGCCTTCCGCCTCGGTGAACGACTGGTCGTCGCGCAGCACCTGCATCTCGGCGGTTTCGAAGGCGCTGCCGTCGGCCGGCTTGGGGCGCAGGAACAGCACTTCCATCGTGCTCTTGCGGTGATCGAAGCGGTCCGGAAGGAAGCGGTAGACCATCGGCAGCGAGACGCCCGGGAACACGAACATGTTCGGGTAGAGGCTGTAGCTGAAGCAATCGAGCAGTTCGGAGTCCGAGACTTCGGACAGATCGACGTGGTTGGCTTCCTCGAAGGTCTTGCGGAACAGCTTGGCCATGGCGGCGCGGGCGCTTTCGCCTTCGGCCAGCTTGCGTTCGGAGCCTTCCAGCGCGCTGGGATCGCCGATCACGAACTGTTCGAAGATGTCCTGCTCGGTCACCTTGCCGTAGAGGTGCGGGCTGACCACGCCGAGCGTCGAGATGAAGCGGTTCACGTGATCGCCGAAGGTGTCGTACTGCGAATTGACGTCGCCGTTCGACGGACAGACCTGCGGGTGCGTGGCGAGGACATGATAGGCCTCGTGGAAGGCTTCCTGATTGAGCTTCCAGTTCGCCGGAATGCGCTTTTTCACGTGGCAGAAGACATAGCGGTCCTCGAGCCCCCAAGCCTGGAAGTGCTTCATCGCCTCGGGGCCGATGTATTCTTCAAGGCTAGGCGAATCCGGGTCCATGTTGACGAAGACGAACCCGCCGAGCGTTGCCACCTTGGCCTGCGGCAGTGAGAGGTCTTCCTTGCGGGCATGCGGGAAGTCCCAGTCGCACAGCACGTCCTTGCAAGAGCCGTCGATATTCCAGCTCCACGCATGGAACGGACACTTGAATTCGGTGGCCGTGCCCTCGGTGCCGCTGTGGCGCAGCTTGGTGCCGCGGTGGAGGCAGGAATTGAAATAGGCGCGGATATCGTCGTCGCCCACGCGGGTGACGATCAGACTGTAGGGACCGACGTCGTAGACGTAGTAGTCGCCCACTTCGGGAATATGCTCCTCGCGGCAGGCGAACTGCCAGGTACGCGGCCACATCCGTTCGAACTCGGCCTCGGCATATTCCGCCTTGGTATAACGATCGGCCGAAATATCCTCGTCACCGAGGAAGCTGTAGCTTTCGGTGCGGACCCATTCGGGCGCGGGCACGGCATCGCCGGCGATGATGTCCTGCGTGCTGATGGCGGGACAGCGGGCCGCGCCGGGCTGCAGCGCATCCTTCAGCTTGGGATCGGAATAGTTCATGGCTTCGGTCTCCTGAATGTCAGGCGGCGGCGCGGTGCTCTTGCGGCACGCCAACGTGGTTCTTGTGGATGACCCCGTCCTTCATGATCAGGACAAGGCGGTCGGCATCGGTAAGGACGGAAGGGTCGGCGAGCGGATCGCCATCGACCAGCAGCATGTCGGCCAGCGCACCCTCGGAGAGCGTGCCCAGCGAGCCATCGCGCATCATCGCGAGGCCGCCGTTGCGGGTCGCGCAGACGAGCGCGCCGGCGGGCGAATAGCCGAAGAACTCGACGAAGTGCTTCACGTCGCGCGCATTGGTGCCCTGCGGGTTCCACGCAATGCCGTAGTCGCCGCCGATCAGGTGACGGATACCCCGCTTGCGCAATTCGGAGTGGGTTTCGGCAGCGCGATCGACAAGCTCGTCGATCCGCATGGCCTTCGCAACCTCGGGGGTAATGCCCCAGGGCGAGGCCTCGTGCAGCATCGTGTAGAGCAGCCCAAAAGTGGGCGTCACGAAGATGCGATCCTTCTGCGCCTCCAACATGTCGAGCATTTCTTCGTCGGAATATTCGACATGGTAGAACATATCGACGCCCGCCCGCGCGCAGATCTTGGTGCCCTCCGCCGAGCGCGTATGGGCATTGACCATCTTGCCGAAGGCATGGGCGGTGCGGCACGCCATCTCGACTTCCTCGAACGACATCGGCGTGCAGTCTCCGGGTGTGCCCGGATAGAACGGGTCGCCCGAGACATCGAGCTTGATGTTGTCGACGCCCTCGCGGCACTGCAGGCGGACGGCCTTGCGCATTTCCTCGGGGCCATCGATCAGCATGGACGGGCCCTGACGGGGATCATGCAGCCGCCCCTCGTCGCCCATCGCGCCGGTAACCGATATCTCGACACCCGCAGCACGGATGCGCGGGCCGATCATGTGCCCGGCCTCGATCGTGTTACGGACCGCGACAGCGAGCCGCAGCTTGGCCTCGGACGCGCTGTAGATGCTGGTGAAGCCATGATCGAACAGCAGCCTGGCATTGCGCGCCGTCGCCAGCGTCTGCTCTTCGGGCGGCGGCAGCATCAGGCCTTCGGTGGCAGTGATGTTGTCGAAAGAGAGGTGCCCGTGCCCTTCGGTCATGCCGGGCATCAGGAACAGCCCCGAGCCGTCGATCCGCTGCGCGTCGCCTGCTGCCAGCGATCCCGGCGTGCGCGACACTGCGGCGATGCGGTTATCATCGATCAGGACGTCAGCCAGGAATGTCTCTTCATCGGTCGCGGGAAATACCCGTGCGCCTGCAATCAGCGTCTTGCCCATCGTGTCGATCCTCGCCCTCGGCCGAACGGCACCGGCCTTGTGCGACGATTTTCATGCAAGGGCTCCATCGGGACTTTGACGCAAATCAAGCACATGCTTGACTGTATCTGCTTGCTGTTTGTCCGGACCGGAATTGCATCGTTTGTGCCCGCCAAGCGACCGCCCGGCCTCCACGTTCATCCACGCTTGCAAGGAGCCGCGATCACTCTCTCACGGGGATTCGGATCGTAAAGCAACTGCCACGACCCGGCCGCGAGCGGATAACGAAGTCATGGCCCGGACGCATGCCGAACGCGCTTACAAGGGCAAGGCCAAGCCCATGGCCGGCGCTATCTTCGGACTTCGTATAGGCCTGCCGCAGCCGTTCAATCTCCGCGTCATCCATGCCCCTACCGTTGTCGATGACATGGACGAGAACATGGTCGTCCCGCCCGCGCGCGGCAATCAGCACCGTGTCTGCACCGCTGTGCTTGAGCGCGTTGGAGACGAGGTTGCTCACACTGCGCAAGAACTCGACGGGATCGGTGTGAACTTGCCCGGCATGCGAGCGAACGCGTAGCTCGACGCCCCCCTTTTCCGCTTCGCCGCGAAACATCGCCATGCAATTGTCGAGCACGATGGAAACCGGAAAGGTCTCCGCCCCCTCATCGGGCTTTTCGCCGGCAAGCGCATCGTCCGGCTGGCTGTCGGCCAAGCCGCTGGATGTCACGTTCTCGAGGTACTCCAGCGCGGCCCGCAAACCCCGCGCGGTCTCGCTGTCATCGCCTGTCCGGGCGGCCAGTCCCTGCCGCAGCGACAGCAAGGGTTGCTGCAGATCGTGCGAGGTCGCGGCTAGCCGCGAGCGCAACTGCTCGGCATGCCGCTGCGCCTTGTCGTAGCGGTTGCGGCTCTCGTTGAGTTCCTCTGCCAGGGCGAGGCGCTCGCGGGTGCTGCGCACTTCCTGCTCCAGCGACCGGTTCAATGCCCGCTGCATCGCCAGCATCCTGACGAGGATCGCAACAAGGAACGCCAGACTTTCTGCGAGTACCGTCAGGTGCATGAAGTCCAGCCCGACGCTGTTGGGCAGGCGGCCGGGATACCGCAGGATCGCTGCGGCAAAGCCCAGTGTCGCCAGAACCGCGAGCGACCCGACGAGGAACGGCAGTCCGCCCTCCACCCTGGTCCGCCAAGCGGTGAGCCCGGCCAGCAGGTAAAAGGCCACACCGACAGGAACAGCAGCGAAGACCAGCGGCGCGAAGAACGGCATTCGGCCCAGCAGCGGGACAACGACGAGCAGCGCCAGAAGCACGCACTGGAAGAGGAAAACGAACCGGTCGAGGCTCTGCCGGTGCTCGGAAAGCCGGGCGAAAGTGCGGGCAAACTGCAAGCCGGAAACGACCATGAAGAGCATCAGCCCAAGGTTCAAAAGCTGATAGTCGACAGCCCGGTTTGGCCAGAGGAGGTAGTGCAGATATCCCTCGTTGTTGGCAACGAACAGCGCGCCCGCGCCGGTATAAGCGGCAAAGGCCAGCACCAGCGGCCAGCCGATCAGGCGGCCCATGCACAAGGCGGTAACGATCAGCGCGGCCAGGGCCCCGTTCACGAGCCAGTTGATCCGTCCCTCATGCATATAGGCCGTGCGCATGCGCTCCGGCGTCGCGAACGTCACCGGCATCCAGCTGTCGCTGCTCGCCGTGTACCCGATCAGGATGTCGCTCGTTTGCCCCGCCTTCATCCGTAGCGGCACCACCAGATTGCGGCTGTTCACCGGCCGTGCTGCGAAGGGCGTGTCAGCACTGGCCTTGAGGAGCGTGTGCCCCCTGCCCGTTGCCGGATCGATCCGTGCAACCTGCAGGTCGTCCACGAAGGAGCGCTGCAGATCGAGCAACCAGTCGTTGTCCTGCCCGGTTTCGTTGGCAACCCGCACCAGCAGCCAGATCCGGGCATCCTTCATGCCGAAGTCCACCCACCGCGTCGTGACCGGCCTGAACGCATCGCGGCGCCGCTCCACCTTGGCCATTGTCAGCTTTCTGGACGGGTCCAGATAGAAGCGCATCTCCGACAGCGGCTGCACATGGGCATCACCTGTCGGCAGAGCCACCGTGGCAAGCGGCTGGGCGTGCCCGCTTCCGGTCGCCCCCAGCAGGACCATCACGAAAAACGCGATCCGGGCTATCACACGCCCCAGAAATGCAGTCCGGTTCATGCCTCCGGGATTAGGCCGAGGCCCACAGCAGCCCTATGGGGTAGATTACCCGTTCCGCCGGCCATCCTCATAGCTGACGGTGCTCGTCGAGAAGGCCTTCGCGCAGGGCATAGGTCAACAGCGCCGACACCGAATTCACGCCCAGCTTCGCCATTACACTGGCCCTGTGCTTTTCGACCGTCTTGGCGCTGATGCACAGCTTCTCGCCGATGGCGACATTCTGGTGGCCCGCCGCAATCAACGCGAGCACTTCACGCTCGCGGTCCGTCAGCTTCGCGCGCTCGGGCTCCGCCTCCAGTTTTTCGGTCACTTCGGCCGCCACGTACTTCCCGCCGGCAAGGATCTGCGTGAAACCGCGCTGCATCTCCTCGCTCGAAGCGCTCTTGAGGAACAGCCCATCGACCCCCGCCGCCATCCAGTCGGCGAGCATGCCGACCGAAGTAAATCCGGTGACGACGGCAACGCGCGTATCGGGCGACCAGCGGCGGACCTCGGCATAGACCTGCACACCGCGCGCCAGTGGCATGGCCGCATCGAGCAGCAGCAGATCCGGCTTGTGCTGCTTGACCAGCGAGATGGTGGAAAGCCCGTCCGCAGCTTCGGCAACCACCTCTACAGGGCCGCACTGCTGCAGGATGGCAGCCAGCGATCGTCGGACGATTTCATGATCGTCGGCAATGATAGCCGTATGCCCGTCCCTCACCGCCAAGCCGCTTGCCCCTCTCGTTGCCGACAAAGCAAATAGCCCAAGATCGAGGGCAAGGCACCCTGAAACAATACCGGGCGCCGCTCAGAGCGGCCTCAGCTCTCCGGCCAGAGCCCGAGCTGGTCGCGATCCACGGTCGCCGCAATCAGTTCCGCCCGTGCGGCGGCCCGACGGTATTCCGCATCGATCTGACGCAAACGCGCATCGGCAGCGCTTTCCTCGCGCAGGTTCACCACCAGAAAATCACTGGCGCCCAGCGAAAAGCGTCGCCGCTCCGCTGCAGCCATGGTGTCGGCAAGCCGCGTTTCATCGTCGGCGAGAGCCACGAGCTTGTCGGCCGCCTCCACCTGGATGGCGAGGCCGTTCACCTCAACGAGAATCTGGTCCTCGATCCTCTTGCGGCGGAACTCAAGAGCCTGCGCTACAGCCTCGGCCTCGGCAATGCGTCCGCGCGCGTCGCGCCGCTGGAGCGGGACCGAAAAGCTGAAACCGACATAGGCCTCGGTCGGGGTCCGGCTGCTGCCGCCCGGGCCGACGGGACCGAAGTCTTTCGAAACCTCGGCCTTGAGATCGAGCCGGGGCTTGAGATCGTTCTCGGCAAGACGGCGCCGCGCTTCGGCCTGCCCCAGCTTCACCAGAATCGCATCGAGTTCGGGCCGGGAAATGCTCTCGCTCAAGCGGGGCCCCATAAGCGGGCCGACCTGCGGTAAGTCGAAGTCCGGAAGCTCATCGGGCAGCCGGTCCGCCGACGGGACGACAGGATCCCCCACTTCATTGCGCAGGTAAAAGGACAGGGCATTGGCCGCGGCAGCCAGCTCCTGCTCGGCGCGCACCAGCAGGGATTCGCGCCGCAGGATGTTCTGCTCGTTTTCCGTACCGAGGATGTCCGGGCGCGCCCCCAGGCGGATCTGCCTTTCGATCGACGTTTGCCGCTCAGTCGCGAGCATCAGCAGGTTGCGATAGATGTCCACTCGCATCCCCGCTGCCACCCATTGCTGGTAGGCGGCAATGGCCTGACGCTGCACGCCGATCGCCACCAGTTCCTTGTCGAGCCGGGCCAGTTCGACGTCCTGCGCGGCGAGGCCGATCTTTGTGCGACGGCTATCCGTCAGCCTGTCGCGGATAAGCGAGAACACGGTGCCCACCCGCGCTTCGCCCAATTCATTGGTATAGCGCTTGCCATCGTAAACGGGAAAATCCCCGCGCGAGACGCGATAACCGCCGTAAACCTTGCCGCCATTCCCGGCCAGCTGGCGCGTGACACCGCCGTCCAGCGTCGTGCCGTCGTAGTACCCCAGCGCGCGCGATTTCATGTCGACGTCGAACACGGTGTCGAACGCACCGTAAGCGGATAGCTCCCTGCCCTGCGCGGCACGCTGCTCGCTCAAGGCCTCGACGATCGCCGGCGAGTGCATGGCGGAGGACCGCAGGACTTCCTCGAGCAGCAGCGGCTCCTTCGCCAACGCGGGCGCCGGCAGGATCAGCAGCAGGAGCCCCAGAAGGACGCGTTTCACTTTCCACCCTCCGAGGAACTGCCGCTGTCGCTGCCTCCCCCGGTCGAGCCCGTCCCCGCTCCGCCATTCAGACCGGGACGGCGGAATTCGAGCGGGAAGTCGTTCAACTGGCGCCAGAGTTCGTAACCGACGGTCACTGTCTCCATCTGGATCCAGCCGCGCACCTTTGCACCGAGGCGGACGTAGTCCACCGGCGGCCAGTCGCGCTTGCCGGGTGCCGGCTCGACCAGCACGCGGAACAGGCCATTGGCCTGCGCGGAGGGATCGACCGAGCGGACACGGCCATCGAACATGCCCTCGGCAATCGAGGGCCAGCCGCTGAACTGGATGGCAGGCCACCCTTCGAACGCCAGTCGCACCGGCCGCCCGGGATGGACGAGCGCGATGTCCCGGCCATCGACCATCAGTTCGACGACGCGCACCGGCTTTTCCGGAGCAAGCGTTGCGAGAACGGCGCCGGGACTGAGCAGCGTGGCCCCCGCGGCTGCATTGATCGACTGGATGCGACCTTCGCGCGGGGACCGGACGAGCTGCGCCGACTGCCGGTTGAGCGTCACATCGACCCGGTTCAGCTTGGCGCGCGCTTCCGCGAGCTTCGCGCGGTGGTCAGCAACCTTGATCTGGGTCGCTTCGTAGTCGCGCCGGGCGATCAGGCCCTCCGACAGCAATTGCTGCGAACGGCGGACATCGATCTGCGCCACGGCCATGGCCTGCTGTGCGGCTGCGATCTCCGCCTCTACCTGCGCCCTTTCCGCGGCCAGTCGGCTGAGCAGCGCGGGATCGTTGTCGACCAGCTGGGCAATCGGATCGCCCTTCTTCACGCTGTCGCCGTCGTGCACGTACCACTTCTCCACGCGGCCGGGCACCAGCGCCGTAATCGACTGCACGCGGTCTTCGGGATTCAGGGCGACGACTTGTCCCGATCCCGATGAGGTCTGCACCCAGGGAACGGTAAACAGGATCACGCCGACGATCAGGATCGTCACGCCGATCATCCATGCCAGCACCCGCGTCAAACGGGGTGGCTGCTGGGCGGCCAGGGTGGGAAAATGGGCGATATGTTCAGGCCGGAAGGGCATCGGAACCTCCTTCGCCGCGGGCGACAGCGATCATTTCGGCAGAGGACTCGCAGAAGCGCTGCTTGCGCTGGCCGACCCAAAGGTACCGGTCGCGAACAAGGGCCTCCGGCCGGCGGGTGAATTGAAGAACCGTGGTCCCGCTTTCTCGTAGGGCTGCCAGGGCTGCATCCAGCCGTTCCGGCGGCAGCAAGTCGAAGAGCGGCGAGAGCACCAGCACCCGGGGTTGCGCCAGCATGGCGGCAGCCAGCTTGAGCGCCATCAGCTCGCCGACCGACAGGGGCCAGCCGGTGGTCGAGATCATGGCGTCGTAGCCCTCGTTCAGGCTGGCGATCCGCTCGCCCAGACCGACGGCCTCCACGGCCTGTGTAATGTCCCCCGCCTTGTCGCCCACGGCCAGGTCGAGGTACTCGCGGATCGACATCTCCACGAAGGTCGCGCGGGCCAGGACCATGATCTCGGAGCGCAGCCGGAAGATGTCGAACCGGCCGATGTCGCTCCCGCCGACGAGGACAAGGCCGCGCTCCGGCGTCTCGTGACGCTTGAGCAGCAACATCAGCTTGCGCTCCATGCCGGGGGCCGCAACGAGCGCCAGTTGCTCTCCGCTGGCGACGCTGAAGTCGAAACGGTAGTCGGCGTTTTCGACGCCTTTCAGGCGGATCGTCCCGTCTGCCGGGCCGCGACCGTCACCGCGCGGCTCGTCCTGCTGGATATCCCAGAACAACGAGAGTTCCTCGAGCCCGGCTGCCAGATCGTAAAGCGCCTCGAGATAAGGCCCGAGTTGCGCGATCCCGTAGAACACGCCCGACAGGATCAGTTCCGCCGCAACCAGCTGCCCGATCGAAAGCTGCCCCTGGATGATCAGCCAGCCGCCAAGCGCCAGCAGCGTGGCGCTCGCCAGCGCATAGATGAGCAGCAGGCAGATCGTCTGCGAAAAGGTATAGCGGAAGTGCCGCTCATGCGCGCGGACGTAACCAGCGGTCATCACTTCCGAACGGTCGATGGCATAGTTCAGGTGGCGGCCCGACTGATAGAAGCCGTTCGAACCGCCGACACTTTCCAGCCAGTGCGCCGCGGCGTGCTTGGCGTGGCTTTTGCCTACAGCCGTACGGATCGCGCCGCCCGCCCAGATCTGCCACACGAGAAACAGCAGCAGTACCAGCACCACGTTGAACGCCAGAAAGAAAGGGTGGTAGAAGCTGGTGACGACAAGTCCCACCGCGCCCTGCAGCAGGATGGTGAAGCCGCCGATCAGAAGGCTGGGCAAGGCCTTCTGCACGGTCATCAGATCGAAATAGCGATTGAACAGGTCGCCGCGGCGGGTGTCGGTGAAGAACGGGTTCTGTGCATGGACCGCACGCAGCGTGATTTCCGCCACGATGCGTCCGAACAGCCGGCGCTCGAAAAGCGCCATCAGATGCACGCGGAAAGCGCTGAGCACACCCACCAGCAGAAGCAGCAGGAACAGCACGGCAGACAGCGTGAACAACGGTGCCGTGAGCGCGGTGTTGGCCACCGAGTTGATCAGCAGCTGGACCGAGATCGGTGTCGCCAGCGACAGCAGCGATATGGCGATGCCATAGACCAGCGCGAGCCGCAGGAAGGCGGCATCGGGCGCCAATAAAAGCCCGATCCAGCGACCCAGATCACGAATTCCCAGAACCGGTTGCGACACGTGTGCTCCCCTTTGCTGCAGATGCGAAGGTGAGGTCGGTCGATTATTCGTACAACCGCAAGGTTCCTATAATTTCAATAGATTTTACCTATAATGCGACACGCTTCAGCAACTCGGCCAGTGCCTGATAGGTTGGCGAGCGGCCCGCCCCCTCGCGCCAGACGAGCCCGATCTCCCGGTACAGGCGCTGTCCCGCGAAGGGCCTGACCACGACGTCGTTCCCCCGGACCTCCTGCCGGACGTAGAGTTGCGGCAGGATTGCCAGCCCCATGCCCAGGCCGGCCATCTGCCGGATCGCATCCAGACTGGTGCCCTCGTAGTCCCGCAGCACATGGGCCCCCACCGTCTGCGCCAGCGTCTGGATCTGGTCGCTGATGCGGTACTGCGGGCGCAGCGTCAGCAGTCCGCGCCCTTCAAGGTCCGCGTTCTCGATCGTCTCACGCGATGCGAGGGGATCCTCGGGCGCCATGACCAGCACCAGCGGATCGCGAAACAGCCGTTCGACGTGGAGGCGCGGCTCGTTGATCGGCAACTGCACGAGAACGATGTCGTGCTCGCCCTCGATCAGCATCTGGATCACTTCGTTGGGCAGCCCTTCGCGCACGTGGACCCGCAGGTGCGGGCTCGTCGAATGCAGCTCGGACACGAGCTGCGGAAGCACATAGGGGCCGAGCGTGGGGGACACCCCCAGCCGGAGCGTTCCCGACATGGCGGTTTCGTCGCGCCCCGCAAGGCTCATGAAGGCATCGACTTCGGCCAGGACCAGACGCGCTGCACTGACCGCTTCCCGACCGAAAGGGGTCAGGACCGCCCTCGCCCCGCGTTCGGCCACGCGGGTGCCGAGAATGCCTTCCAGCTGCTGGATCGCCTGCGAGAAACTGGGCTGTGAAACCCCTTCAGCCGCCGCACCGCGCGTAAAGCTGCCATGTTCGGCAAGGGCTACAAGGTAGCGTAACTGGCGCAATGTCGGCTGCACACCGGCACCTTATTGCGAAGCCGGAAAGAGACAAGGCCTGCCAGACACTTCCGGGACGGACCGCCTATGCCGGGCTGTGCCCTTCGTCTGGAAAGTCGATCACTTCGGCACGTTCACGCGGGCCAGTATCGAGGACAGCGTCCCGCGACACTCCTCGGGCTCCAGATCGCTCAGGTTCAGCGGGCGCTCTGCCCGTCCGGATATGATCAGTTCCGCCAGGCCATGCACCAGCGACCAGGACGCCATCAGGTCGAGCATGCTCTCCCGATCTTCATAGGGGTTGCTGCCCGTGAAGCTTTCCGTGTTCCGCACCAGCCGGTCGAACACCGACAAGGCAACATCGAAGAACCGGGCATCCGAGCGATCGGGAATGGAAGAGTTGAACATCAGCCGGAACAGTTCGGGATGGTCCATGGCGAATTCGACATAGGCCAGTCCGGACGCGACAAGCCGCTCGCGCGGTTGCGATGAAGCCGCCTCTTCGTGGGCCCGCTGACGGGCGAGCAGGCGTTCATATCCCCTGGCTGCAAGCGCCGTGAGCAGGCCGCGCGCATCGCCGAAGTGATGGGCCGGCGCCCCGTGACTGACGCCGACGCGCTTGGCCACGGCGCGCAGCGAGAAACCTTCGATTCCCCTGCTTGAAAGTTCGGCTTCGGCAGCCTCCAGCAGAGCGCTTGCCAAATCCCCGTGATGATAGGCCGTCTTGCTCATGGCATGTCTCTCCAGCGCCGCTCCGTATCCTCTATCGCACACAATCTTGACAGTGACTAGTTTAAAGCACTACACCTATCTTTACATTGTCTAGATCGAGTATTTACAGCGGCACATGCCAAGGGGAATGCGGAATGAAGAAGTGGATAGCGCGGATCGGACTGACGCTTCTCGGCATCACGCTGCTCGGAGCTGCCGGCACTTACTTCTTCGTGAAGCGTGCGACCGCGGAGATGTTCGGCGCCAACACTGCACTGGCCGAAGCGGCGATCCCGGCCCCGGAAACCGGCAGGGTCGTGATTACCAACGCCAAGGTACTGACACCGGCCGCCGATGCCTTCGTTGCCGGCCAGTCGGTAATCCTGGCATCGGGAAAGATCGCCTATGTCGGCGATAAGCCGGACATGAGCGGCAATCCCCGGATCGTCGATGGAAGCGGGATGTACCTCGTCCCCGGCTTCACGGATTCGCACGTCCACTTGTGGCAGAGCGAGAACGATCTGCTGCTCTACGTGGCAAACGGCGTCACGCAGGTTCGCGAGATGCACGGGCAGGCGCACCACCTCGAATGGCGGGATGAAATCGCCGAGGGGCGTCTGGGGCCCAAGCTGTTCGTCACCGCAGCTCAGCTGGCAACCTACGATTTTCTTCCCGGCATCTGGCAAGGCCTCACGTCCGGACGCAACGTCGTGCGCAGCGACGAGGACGTTCGCCAGACCGTGAACGGGCTGCTCGAAGACGGGTACGACGGGCTGAAGGCAAGCAGCTATCTCAGCCTTTCGGCCTACAAGGCGGCCAGCAGGGAAACGAAAACGCAGTCCGCACGCTTCGTGGGGCATCTTCCGGTAGCGGCCTCTTTGGACGACCTGTGGACCTCCAACCAGCAGGAAGTCGCCCACGTCGAAGAGTTCGTCAAAGCGCTCGACCGCGAGTTCGGCGGCTATACCAGCCAGAACACCGACGAATTTCTCGCCTTCGTCGCCAGCCGAAGCGCCGCTGTCGCCCGGAAGGTTCGCGAGCGCGACTTGGCCGTCACGAGCACGCTGGCGATTATCGACAGCTTCGTTCGGCAAAAGACAGACCTGGAGACGGTCTTGCGCGAGATGCCGCTTGAACACGTCAATCCCGGCGTCGTCGAGGGGCAGGCCATGGGATGGTTGCCAGCGAACAACATCTACCGCGTCCCGCAAGACTACCGGACGAAAGACTGGAAGGAACGCCAGGAGGCCTACTGGAGTGCCTACGCGCACGCCCAGAACATCCTGTTTCGCGAACTGCTGAAAGCCAACGCGACGATCTTTGCGGGTACCGACGCGAACGTCCCGGTGATGGTGCCGGGCTTTTCCCTCCACGACGAGATGAAAGCCATGCAGGCCGCAGGCATGTCCCCTGCACAAGTACTCGCCTCGGCCACTCTGAGGCCCGACGCCTGGATGGGCGTGAAGAGCGGACAGATCCGCGAGGGCTATGACGCCGATCTCGTCCTTCTGCGCGAAGACCCGCTTGCCGACATCGACGCAACGGACACGATCGACACGGTCTTTACCGGGGGTCGCATGCTGAACCGGAAAAGCCTCGATGGGCTTCTCGAAGCGGTCCGCGAAGCGAACGCCAAGAGCCGCGAAGAGGACATTCAGCCGTTCCTGTGACGGCGCAGGCGCGATTGGCAGCAAGGTTTTCGCTCCTGCGATTGCCTCAAACCACCACCTCGTGATCTACTTCCCGCAGTGCACAGCTCACGATCGGCGATCCGCCGGGGCAGATGGGCGGGCAGGGAGGAGATGCAATGGGACTGTTGGAGGCGCACAAGGCCCTTGCCGGCAAGACGGCCATAGTCGTGGGTGGAGCAGCCGGTTTTCTCGGGCGCGGGGCCTCGCTGGCACTTGCTCAGGCCGGTGTTCGGGTGGTCTGCTGCGACAACGACCGCGAAGGCATTGCCAGCATCGGCCCGGAAGCCGCCAGCCTTCCCGGCAGCGTGGAGGCTCACTACGCGGATGTCGCCGATCCGGCGTCGCTGGATGCGTTCTACGACCACCTCGATGCAGAGGTCGGGCACACGGATATCCTCATCAACATGCCGGGCGGCGTACGCCGCAGCCTGTTCGACAAGACCAATCGCGAAGACCACGCGCGCGACATCCGGCTCAACTATGGCTACGTCGTCGACAGCTGCCAGCGCGCCCTGCCCTTGCTGCGGAGAAGCGGGAATGGCGGCTCGATCGTCAACTTCACCACCATCGAGGCACATCGCGGCGCTGCGACCTTCGCCGTCTACGCCGGCGCCAAGGCCGGCACGACGAACTTCAGCCGCGCCCTTGCCGTCGAACTCGGCGCCGAGCAGATCCGCGTGAACTGCATCGCCACCGACACCACTCTGGCGCGGGCATCGAATGCGGCACTGGCCCCCGAAGACTTCCAGCGCCTCGCTGAGCTGGGCGCTGACGCCCTCAACAAGGCAATCGAGTTCTACGTGCCCCAGAAGCGCGCGCCGGAAGTCGACGACGTGATGAACGGGCTGCTGTTCCTGGTGAGCGACCTCAGCCGCGCAATCACCGGCACCACCTTGCACATCGACGGCGGCACCATCGCCTCGCTGGGTTTCCTCGACTGGCCTTATGGCGACAGTTTCATGCCGGCCCCGCTGGGCGGCACCCTGAAGAAACTGGAGGACAGCCATGACTGACGGCACCACCGGACACACGACAGGCACCGAGCCGATCACGCTTCTCGGCGTCGCCAGCCCGAACGTGGTCAAAGTCGCGATCATGCTCGAGGAACTGGCCCTTCCCTACCGCCTCCAGCACGTTGAGCTGTTCAAGGGCGAGCAGTTCACTCCCGAGTTTCTCGCGCTCAATCCGGTCGGGAAAGTGCCCGTACTACTAGATCCAGCACTCGGAAAACCTCTGGCGGAATCGGGTGCAATCCTGATCTGGCTGGCCGAGCACTACACAGCGTTCCTGCCCGCATCCGGTCCCGAGCGGTACGAGGTGCTGCAATGGCTGATGGTGCAGATGTCCGCCATCGGGCCGATGCTGGGGCAGTTCACGCACTTCTCACTGCTGCCGCCGGACAGCGAACCCTATGCCCATGGCCGCTACGCCGCGCTTGCCGACAGGCTCTATCACCTCATCGACGAGCGGCTGTCCGGGCGCGAATGGATTGCCGGCGACGCCTACTCCATCGCCGACATCGCCACCCTGCCCTGGGCCGAATACTGCGAGCGCCACGGCTATTCCTGGGACGCATTCCCCGCGATGGCGCACTGGCGCGACAAGCTGGCCGAGCGGCCCGCCGTGGAGCGCGCCAAGACACGCGTGTTCGACACGTTCATCCCCGCTGCGGCCGACACCCTGCGCACGGCCGACGACAGCGATCTGGACCGCTTCTTCGGCCGCACCGAGGCGATGCCCCGTCAGGACTTCAATGCTGTGCGGGGTACCGAACCGGCTTCGAACGACACCCCGGAATAGCGCAGGCGGTCAGCCCGGAGCACCGGCGGCAGCGCGCGAGGCGGCAAAGGCGTTGATGCGCTTCATGGCCTCGCTCAGGATGTCGTCGGGCACGGTCAGCGCGACACGAACCAGCGTCTTGGCATTCTCGCCGAAGGACGTGCCCGGCATGATCGCCACGCCCTGTTCTTCCAGCAGACCCCAGGCGAACTGCTCGCCGTCCAGCCCGGTGTCCGCGACATCGATCATGATGAACATGCCGCCCGATACCTTGCCCGCCTTGAGGTTGGGGCTCTTCTCCAGCGCCGCCATGATCAGGTCCACGCGCGCCGAATAGCTGCGGCACATGCGTTCGGCGGTATCGAAAGTGCCGCGCAGTGCGGCTTCGGTCATGTCGGCAATGAAAGGCTGGTTGCCGAACAGGATCGTCTCGGAAATCGGCAGCAGCTTGGTGCAGAATTCGACCGGGCCAACCGCCCAGCCGCTGCGGAATCCGGTGGCCGCATAGGTCTTTGAGATCGACGAGACGATGATGGTGCGTTCGCGCAGTTCCTCGATTTCGAGCGGAGACGCGAACTCGTCGTCCACGAAGATCAGGTCTTCGTAAACTTCATCGGAGACGATCCACAAGTCGTGTTCGCAGGCAATCTTGCCCAGTTCGACGATCGTTTCGCGGTCGAGCAATGCGCCGGTCGGATTGTGCGGCGAATTCAGCACGAGGACCCGGCTCTTCTCGGTAACGGCGGCGCGCAGATCGTCGGGCTGCATGATGAAGCCGTTCTCGATCTTGAGCGGCACCGCCTCGACAACCGCCCCCGGCGCGCGCACCACGCCTTCGTAGGTCGCATAGTACGGATCGCCGATCAGCACGCCCTCGCCTTCCTCGACGAGAGCCGTAATCACCGCATAGAGCGCTGTCTGCGTGCCGGGGAACGCCAGAACGTGGTCCGTGGTGAGCCCCGGATGCATCGGCTTGTACTTGTCGACAATGGCGTCGAGCAGGCCGGATTCCCCCCGTCCGTTGGAGTAATGCGTGCGCCCCCGCAGCATGGACTCGTGACAGACTCTGATCAGCTCGGGATCGGTCGGAATGTCGGGCTCGCCGATAGTCAGCTCGATGATCTCTTCACCGGCGTCCATCTTTGCCCGCCCCGCATTGTGGATCGCCCACTTTTCTCCGCCGAGGTCGGCAAGGCGTTCGGTTATTCCGGCATAGCGCATGATGTCAGTCTCTGTTCTTCAGGAGGTGTGGGGGCTTGCGAAAGCACGCCGGGCGGGAGAGCCAGCAGGCGCTCACTGGCTTCGATAACGAGGTCGGGCAGCATGGCCTGGCTGTAGAGTCCCGAATTCAGCGACCCTTCCATCCACAGCCCGTCGATAAGGCCGTTGAGGGCGATCGCGTGCCGCTTGCACGCCGCCGCTCCGTGCGGAAGGCCGTGGGCTGCCAGTACCGGCTCGATCAGCGTTTCGAGCACGGTCAGGAACTCGCGGTATCCCTCGCGATGGATCTCGGCGAAGATGCTGTCCGAGCGGACCCGGCCGATAAATGTCGCCCAGAGCGACACGTTGCGTTCCGAGAGGTTGGGCCGCGTCATGTTCGCCCGCAGGAAAAGGCCGAGCTGGACCTCGGGCGCCCCTTCGCTCTGCCTCGAACTCTCGCTGGCCTGCGATGTAAGCTGGCCGATCAGATAGGCGTAGGCACTCCTGATCAGTTCGTCCTTGCTGCCGAAGTAGTGGCGGACGAGCCCGAGCGTCACGCCCGCCTCTTCGGTGATCCGGCGCACCGTCGCGCCCTGAAGGCCGTCACGCGCGACACAGGTCAGCGTGGCCTCCATCAGGCTGCGGCGGCGGTCGTCCAGAGTGAGGCGCTGGAACGCTTTCCGGCTCATGCCAGGCAGGTCCGGAAGAATGCAGCGGATCGCGTCACCATGCCGACTGTTATACGACCGAATAATTATTCATCAAGGACTCGGATCGCCGCTCAGTACCCCTGATCGCGATCCACGGCGAAAGTCAGCGGCTTGCTAGCGAGCAGTTCGCGTGCCGATTGCAGCACCTGTTCGGAGACGACGTGCGGCGTCGTGTCGCTGGCGATATGCGGCGTGATCCGCAGGCGCGGGTCCTGCCAGAAGGCATGGCCCGGCGGCAGCGGTTCTTCCGCGAAGACGTCGAGACTGGCACCGCCGAGCTGTCCGCTGTCGAGCGCGGCGACGAAGTCTTCCACGTTGAGATGCTCGCCCCGCCCGATCTGCACCAGCCAAGCGCCTGGCGCCAGCTTGGCGAACAGCGCCTTGTCGAGAATGCCATGCGTCTGCGGCGTCAGCGGCAGAACGTTGACGACGGTTTCCGCGCCCGTGACGGCCTGCGTTATCGCCTCGTCGCCGGTAAAATAGGTAACACCCTCGACCGGATCGCCCGGCTGCCGGCGGCAGGCAACGGTCACGGAAAAGCCCAGTGCCGCCAGAGCTTTGGTCACGGCCGCCCCCATCGAACCATGGCCGAGAACCGCGACTTTCCGGTGATGCGGTGGGCGCAGCGGCAGCGGATCCCACGTCTCGCCGGCCTTGTGCCCCTGATAGGTGCCAAAGTCGCGCTCGACATGCAGCACTTCGTGAACGGCATAACCCGCCATCAGGTCGGCCTGATAGGGATCGCGTACCCGGCAAATCGCCACGTCCTTGCCCAGCCCCGGATGACCGAGCAGATCGTCGACACCGGCACCGACCGACATCGCCATTTCCAGATTGGGATACGCCGCAAAGGCATCCGGGCCAGGCAGCCAGCACACCGCGAACCGGATAGCCTCGGGATCGGTCACTTCATCCGGATTATAGAGGCGCACATCGTCCGCCCGGCCGGTCAGGTCGAGGCTGTAGAAAGTCTTCAGATCGAACGTGTCACTCAAAAGAACGCCGTGGATCGTTCCCGGGTTCGCCATCTTGCAGGATCTCCTGGCTTTCGTTTTCGTCGCAGCGCTCACACACCGGACACGCCCTTCACAAAGGGCAACAAGATTGCGCGCAGTGCAGCACCTCGAAGGCAACTTCGCACTTGCACCATGGCTCAAGTTATACAAATGTATAGGGGCGAGTAAAGGCGGGTTTGACCCCGATCAACAAAGCCGGAGCCCCACACCCTTAGGCAGGGGCGAACCTTCGAGGCCCAACTGCGGCCCGGCACAAGGGGCGGCACGATGCCGCCCGCGGCAAATTGAGGACATGATGACAACCATCTGCGAAACCCCGGCCATCAGCGATGCGGAGCATCAGGCGCGCGTCGATCTCGCGGCCTGCTACCGGCTCGCTGCCCACTACAAGATGACCGACCTCATCTACACGCACATCACGGCGCGGGTTCCCGGGGAGCCGGAACACTTCCTGATCAACCCTTACGGGTTCCTCTGGGAGGAAATCACTGCCAGTTCGCTCGTGAAGATCGATGTGAACGGCAACAAGGTCTGCTCCAGCCCGCATCGCGTCAATCCGGCCGGTTTCACCATTCACAGCGCCGTCCACACCGGACGCGAAGACGCGCACTGGGTGATGCACACGCACACACGCTCGGGCGTCGCGGTGTCCTGCCTCGCCGAAGGCCTTTTGCCGATCAACCAGATCGCCCTGCAGTTCTTCGGGCGCGTGAGCTATCACGACTACGAAGGCGTTGCCCTGAACCTTGGGGAACGCGAACGCATTGTCGCCAGCCTGGGCACGAACCCGGCGCTCATTCTCCGAAACCACGGCCTGCTGACCGTGGGTCCCGATGCGGCGGTGATGTTTTCACACATGTTCAACCTGTGCCGGGCCTGCGAAATTCAGGAATCGGCACTGGCCATGGGCAGGCCGCTCCAGAATCTGGACGAAGCCACGATGCGCCAGGCCACCGGCCAGATCGACCAGATGGCCTACGACGATGGCGATGTGCAGCTGGAATGGGACGCACACATGCGCATGCTGGACCGGCTCGATCCCGGCTTCCGAGACTGAAGAGAGAAAGGGGAATTCGCGGCGATGCCAATCAGATGGCCGGAAAATCGCCCTGCAGGGCATCATCGGATTATGGACGGAGATGCCTGAGCGTACTCGGATCGGGGCCAAAAACCGGGCCCAACGCGCTTGACATGGGCCGCCCCCCTACATAGCCTGCAAACCATTCCAACGAAAAAATTCTTTACTTCAGGCATAAAAAAATAGGCCGAGGTTCGCATGCAGGTAAGTTCTTGCCTGCAGTCTTATGGGAGAGTGCGGCGACGTAGCGCTCTACGACCGTCAGATGGCGGTTTGTTTTGCCTGCGGGATTTTTCGAGTGGCCTGCGCTGCTCCGTTCCCGCTTTATTGGCAATTGCGTCACCCATTGATGCTGATCCGTGATGCGGAAACAGGGCGTGAGCAATGTTTTTTCATGTCGGGTATTCTCGCTCGGCTCAGTGGCCCCGCGGCAAGGCGGGTCTGCGAACAGGGAGCACATCGAATGCACGTTGCACAAACTCTGGACTGTAGTGGTCTCTCCAATGTTCCTGCCATCCTGCGCATCAAGCAGGCGCTGGTGGGTTGGAAGGACGACGCCCGCATGGGCGTACTGCTTGGCGAAGCATGCGATGCAGACCGCATCACCGGTTCGCTGGGCGCTGCATCCAGCCGTATCGAGCTGGTTGCTGCCACGAAGCAGTAATTTGGCGCGACTACGCGGCCAAACACATGACTGCGGCGGGCGCTGACCTTCAGCGCCAGCGCTGCTTGAAGATACTTGCCACCCGAAAAGCCCGGGACAATTTGGCGTACAGCCGGCGCAATACGCTGCATCAGCAGCTTTCGCCGTGCAGCAGGAGCAGCATTTGGGGTGTGCTGCGACCTGCCATGAAGGAAGCAAAATGGGCGATGACGCCGGCACCGAAATGATTTCCGATACCGACAGTAACGCACCGAAACCCGAAGCTCCCGAATACGCGTTCGATCCCCGCGATCCGTGGACGCAAACGTTCCAGAAGGGCCTGGAACGCGCCAACCTTAAAGGAAAGGCCGTCTACGAGGTCGGCATCGGCACCGGCATCAACGCCGCGTTCGTCCTGCGTTTCTGCGGCGCCTCGGCCTTCTATGGCAGCGACCTGGACCCGCGCCTCATCGAACTGGCCGAACGCAACCTGATCAGCCTCTCCCCGGAGCACGCCGAGCTCTTCCAGCCGGTCAAGGGTGCCGTCAGCCTGATCGACACGGACGAAGCCCGCGAAAAGATCGCCAAGACCGATGTGGTCATCGCCTGCCTGCCGCAGGTGGGGGACCCCAACGACGAACGGTTTGCCGCCTTCCGCGAAGAGCAGTCGGTCTCGCTGCCCGAGGGGGCCGAGGAGGAAGCGCACGATCACATCGCCCACTACTATCCGTGGACGATGTTCGACGACTACCCGTTCAACTCCGTCGGCCTCGGGTTGAACGAGGCGCTTCTACGCCGGATTCGCGAACACGCGCCCAAGGCGGAAGTCGTGATGAATTTCGGCGCGCGCATCGGCACCGAACTGATCTTCGAGATGTTCCGCGCCAACGGCTACGAGCCGGAGAAGATCGCGACCCAGATCGTCCGCCAGGATGTTGGCACGGACATCTCGTTCTTCGCCGCGCTGGAAGGCGCGCTACAGGGCACGGGGTTCGAGAAGGAGTTCAAGTGCTTCTTCTTCGCCGATCCGGAAGGCAAGACCCGGCTGTCCGCCCATGAGGCCCAGCGCCTCGTGGACAAGGATCCCGAAACGCCGCTCTATCATGAAGTCTGCGTGGTGCGCGGCACACCGATGCCGGCTGCGTAAGCGGACAACGCATTCCACAGGACTGAAAACCGCCCAGAGCCACACTGCCGGCTCTGGGCGGTTTTCATGTCACGTGGACCACTGGCAGTCGTATTCAGAAGTACAGGGTATCGTAAGGGACACCGTGCTCGCCGAGCGCCGGATAGAGGACACTCGGCTGACAGCCTTCTGTTCCGGACATCGGTTGGTTCACATTGGCGGCGGCGACTAAACCCTCTCTCCGCCGTGCTCCGGAACGAAGCGCCGGGCATCGAAGCTGAAAGGCACTTGCGGACTGCCGCCGTAGAGCTCGTGATGCGGTGCCGCCTCTGCAAAGGCGCAGACAAGTTGCAGCCCGCGATTTTCGGCCGGGTCACTGGGGGAAGGATCATATCCCGCCAGCCGCCCCAGCAAGGCAGGCAAGCGCGGCATCATCACCGCGTAGAATTCCGCGAAGTCCTCCGCGCTGGCATTGAAGCGGATGGCGTTGCGCTCATTCTCGGTCGGCCTTGCCCACTTTCTGGCCATCGCCTCGAGGCCTTCGAAACCCTCGGGCAGTTCAAAGCCTTCGGTCATGCCTCCGCTCCTGTCTCCGAGAGGAATCTGTCCTGGGTCTGGGCCGCATGGCGGATAAGGAACTCCTGATCCATCAGCTGCATCTCGTCGATCGCGCCCGACATGATCCCTGCAAATGTGTCTTCCATGGTTGCCGTGTCCTCGAGCCAGGCATTGCGGTGAATCGCGTTGACATGGGCCTGCGCGGCGCGCTCGGCGGCGTTTCGGGCAGGGCGAAAATAGTTGATGCCTTCCCACAGCGTCTGCCCATGGCCGAGCGGCCAGAACTGGTGCGTGAAATAGGCCATCCCCGGATAGCCGCACCCGGACGCAAGATGGATCAGCACGTTCGGGAAGATATTCGGAAACTCGAACTGGAAATCGTCGCGCCGCGTCGGATTGACGGCGGGCGGCAGCAGGTCCGGCCGGGGGCCGTGTCCTTCGCTGCCGGCCAGCACACCGGCAAACGCATGCGTCGATGCCGCCGAATCCATCCCGCCGCCATAGATGGTGGAGGAGGCATGAGGGCCCATAATCTTGAAATCGGTATGTTCCACGCCGCGGAAGCCGGGTAGCGAACCGGCATGGATGGTCGGCACATGATAGCCTTCGGAAAAGGCATATAGCGCGACTTTCCAGTTGCAGTTCAGCACGGTGGTATAGCGGAAGGCCGTCGTCGCTTCGCGATAGGGAAAGCCGCCAAAGAGCTTTCCGAAATCGCCCAGGTATTCGGCCAGCGTCTGGGCCGGCTGCGGATCGAAGTTGACGAAGATGAAGCCTTCCCAGACATCGCAGGCAATTTCGCGCAGACCCAGGCACGACTTGTCGAGCGTGCCGAAGCCTTCCTCCTGCGGCACCGACTTCAGCGTGCCGTCGGCGCCGAAAACCCAGCCGTGGAAGCGGCAAGTAACGACTGCAGCGCGTGAATGGCCGAACCTTTCATAGCCGTCGCCCGGCACGACCTTGTTGCCGCGATGGGTGCAGACATTGTGAAACGCACGGATCCTGCCCTGCTTGTCGCGCATCACCAGGATGGAGGCGCCGACAACGGGCAGCTCCTTGGCCTTGTAGTCGCCCGGCTCGGGCAATTCCCAATCAGTGGCTACCTTCAGCCAGGCGCGGCGGAAGATATGCTCCTGCTCCTGGCGGTAGATTTCGGGGTCGCTGATCGAGCGGACCGACACGGGCGCCGTTCCAAGCTCCTGGCGGATTTGCGGCACCGTGCGGTGCACATGCTCAAGCGTTTCCGGGTCGCTATACATCGCATCCTCTTTCGTGTTGGTGGCAGGCTCACGCGTCCGCCAGTGCGGGCGGCATCTCGTGCCAGCCCTCGGGATAGTGGGAGATCAGTTCGGCATTCAGCCGCAGCCAGGTGAATTGCCATTGCCCGCCGATCTCGGCGGCCCGCGCATCGTAGCTGCCACCGATCCAGTAGGCCTTGCCGCTTGCGGCGGACGCCGGTTCCCAGAGCATGAACGACACTTCGGCCGAGACGAGATCGGACGAGAGATCGATGCGCGGAGAAACGAGATAGTGGAGCGTCCAGGAAAATCCCGTGTCGGCATTGCCCGCCACGCCCTCCGCGATCCCGTCCCTGCCGCTCAGCGTGCCGTATCGGTCGATCTCGAAGGTCGCGTCCTCGGCGAACAGGGCGCGCAGCGCCTGGGCGGAAGGACCGCTGTCAAAGGCGCGCCCAAGATCGGTGATCAACCGCTCGATCGCCACCAGCGCTTCCAGGCGCCCGAGACGGGCCTCGATGGATTTCGGCATGGGGGGAGATGCCTTTGCTATGGGGAAAGGAGACGGTGGGGGAAGCTCCCCCACCGTCAGTCGGGTGGTTCAGAAGCTGTAGCCCACGCTCAGGTACCACTCGCGCGGACGGCCATAGACGCCCTCGATGATCCCGCCGAACGAGTCCTCGTAGCCGGAACTGAGGTAGACTTCCTTGGTCAGGTTCTTGACGCCCAGCGTCACGGTTACGGCTTCGCTAGGGTCCCGATAGGCTACGGCAGCGTTGATCATGTGATAGCCCGGCTGCACGAGCTCGGGCGTATTCACGGCGTCGTTGTAGACCTTCGAGCGATACGACCAGTCAACGCGCGGCGTGACGGAACTGCCGTTACCGAACTCTGCCTTGTAGGAGATGGAGCCGCTCAGCGTCCATTTCGGCGCGTTCTGCAGCTTTGTATCCGTCGAGACACCGGCGTCGAGCGCGCGGAGATCGACATCGCGGTACTCGGCATCGAGATAACCGACGCCGCCCTCTATCCGCAGGCCGTAGACCGGCTCGGCCAGCATCTCGATTTCGAAGCCCTTGATCCGCGCCTTGGCCGCATTCTGGATGATCGGTGCAAAGCCCAGTGTGGGGTCGTTCACGGTGATCTGCAGATTGTCGTAATTGTTCAGGAACACGGCACCGTTCAGCCGCAGCCGACGATTGAACAAGTCAGTCTTGATGCCGAGTTCAAACGTCTCGCTGGTTTCCGGCTCAAACGAGGGGATGAAGGCAAAGGGCGGGAATACGCGCTGGGTGAAGCCGCCGCCCTTAAAGCCCTTGGAATAGGACGCGTAGGTCAAGACTTCGGGGCTCCAGCGGTAGGAAAGGCTCGCCATCGGCGTCCAGGCCCGATCCTTGATCGTCGCGGAATTGCCGAGTGGCCCCATCAGCGGATCGCCGTCCTGAAGCCCCGACCCGTCGGGATTGAAAGGGGAGCCGGTGAGGAAGCCCGATGCCACAACGTACTGGTTGGCGTTGTTGAAGGTCTTCTGATCTTCGGTCCAGCGGATGCCGGCGGTGAGATTCAGATCCGGGACGATCTCGAAGGTGCCTTGGCCGAAGACCGCATAACTCTTGCCGTCGAGCACGGCACCACTGAGAAAGACGGCATCGACAATATTCACCAGGTCGGCGTGGTTACCGCTCTCGTCGGAATAGTAGCCACCGACCACCCAGTTCAGCCGATTGGAGAACGCCTGACCGAGAAGCTGGATTTCCTGACTGAACTGATCCTGCCGCCAGTCGCTGTTGGTCTGCACGATAGTCGCCGGGCTGTGATCGGAATCACGGGTCCAGAAGCCGGTAACCTTGCGATAGGCGGTGATGGACTTGAACGTGACGCTATCGGAGAGCTGCCATTCGAGAATGCCCGAAACGCCCCAGATGTTGATGTTGGATGCCGACTGATAGGGCTTTCTGCTCGTCTCGTTGAAGACGTCGGAAATGGTCGTGAACGTGCCGCCATGACGATAGGGTGCCAGCGCCCACTGGCTGTTGAAGCAGCGCTGGTCGGAAAGGCGCGCGGCATTGGTCAGATCGGTGCAGATGCCTGGCGCACCCGAGTAGATCCCATTCCACGCTGATGCGGCAGGTGCGGTTTCATTGATGGCCAACGCCACGTTGGGCGCCGATTCCTCACGAGCACGCGAACCATCGACGGCGATGTCGATGGTCACGTCGCTACTCGGCTCCAGCCGCAAGGCAAAACGGCCAGCGAGTTGATCCGTGTCGCCGAGATCCGGCGCACCAGCGACGATCCCTTTCACGTAGCCATCCCGGTTGTGGTAAAAGCCGGAAAAGCTCGAATAGACGCCTTCGGCCAGCGGAATGTCGACCGAGCCCTTGATCTGAACGCGGTTGAACCGGCCCGTGGTGGCCTCGATCCTGCCTTTGAACACGTCACCGGGCTTGCTGGTCACGACACTGACCGCGCCGCCGATGGTGTTGCGGCCAAACAGAGTGCCCTGCGGCCCGCGCAGCACCTCGATGCGCTCGATATTGAGCACGTCGAGCACGTTGCCCACACCGCGCGAGATATAGACGCCGTCAAGGTAGAGGCCCACGCCGGGATCTGCGGAAAGCTGATAGTCGTTCTGCCCGATACCGCGGATGAAGATCGCCGCCGTCGCGTTACTGGCCGAGACCGGTACCGAGCTGTTGAACTTCACGTTCGGCGTGAAGTCGCCAATCTGTGTGACGTTGTCGATGCCGCGGTCTGCCAGACCCTCGCCCGAAACGGCCGAAATGGCGATGGGTGTGTCCTGCATCGATTCCGCACGACGACGGGCCGTGACCGTGATCACTTCGACACCGCCGGTATTCTCGGCCCCCGCGTCTTCCGCCATCGGGGCAGCCACTTCCTGCGCATGCAGCGGAAAGGAGGCCAAGATCAAAGCCGGGAAGGCCGTGCCCAGCAGGAGCCTTCTGCCGATTGGCGCAGAAGGTTGGCGGATACGATTGCGTGAGACGTCGAACATGTGCTTCTTCCCCGTGACAACTGATTGTTCTGTTGCTGCCTGCCCACCCGCCGCGCGCTCTTGCCGCGCCAATCGGATGGCCGCTCATTGTTGTCTTCGAGGGATACGGGCTGCCTGAATCGCTGCTAGCCTGATCCTGACGCAACCATCCCATCGCTGCGGGGCATTGCGCTGTTCGGGGCGAAAAGCCCCGATGGCGCCCAGGCATGACTGCGCGCGCAGAGCCATCGCGAGGCCGACGACGCTCCCGTCCATGATGTGCATTTCCGGGTATTTTGCGCCGCCTCAGCCGGCGGATCGGCTACACCTCGCCCGAGCGCTGAACTGCTACCTCTGACCGTGGCGGGAAATCGGATCGTCAGCCTTGCCGCAGGGTCACGGAAGGCCGTTCACCGAAACGCTCCTGATAGTCGCGTGCGAACTTGCTCAGATGCGTAAAACCGCACGAAAGCGCGACCTCGGTCACGGACAGGTTGTTGTCCACGCCGGTCTTGAGCGCTTCGCGGGCAAGGCCGAGGCGGTAGTCCTTCAGGTACCCCATCGGCGTCGTGTTGCGAAAACGCCGAAAGCCGGCATGCAGCGATCGCCCGCTCACACCCGAAACCTCGATGAAGTCCGGCAGACCGATCGGTTCTTCGACGTGCGCGCGAATGAATTCCTCGACGCGGCGCACATAGTAGGGCGCCGGACCGGCTGCGGCGCTATTGAACAGATCGCTGTGATTGTGCGGAACCGCGACCAGCAGGAGGCGCTTCAGAATGTCTTCCAGCGAATTGCTGGTGCGCGGGTGATTGTAGACCATCCGGCCAAAATCGATGTCGTCGCATACCGTACGGATCATCTGCGCAAAGGAGGCTGCGGCGCCCTCCAAATCCACCGGACGCGGTGAGAAACGCAGCTCGCCGGGACGGAAACCGAGTTCCTGGGCAAGTAACAGTTCAAGGTCCGCCTTGGGAATCTTGACGGTGAAATGCTTGTAGCCGACATCAAACGTCTGGCGAACCGGCTTGTCGGAACTGAGAACGCAGAGTTGTCCGGGCCGCAGGATGTGCGTTTCATCGCCCTGCACGATCTCGGCCTTGCCGGCGAGCGAGAACTGCACGAGGTGAATATCGTCTGGCGGCGGGATCGACACCACGACCCTGCCATAAGGGTTGCCATAGTCGGTCGCATTGAACGTAAGGCGCTTGAGCGAGGCCTGGTGGTGCCGGAAAGCGATCGGCGGAACACCGCCATCAATCCGCAGATCGTGGGGACAGAACATCGAACTCATGTGCTGATGGACGGTGTCGATGTCGGCGGTTTCCAGCATGACGCAGCGGTTGAGCGGCAGCCCCGCCCCATTCCAGCCTGCCCCCGTAGAGGTCATCCACGCAGTCGAGGTCATCATTGCACGCTCTCCTGTAACTGGGCCCCTCCCGCCTTGCCTTGCAGTGACGTCTGGAAGACATCATCGATGGTCGTGCGGGGAGACATGTAAGTCGACTTGCTGTGCGAAAGTCGGAGATCGAGCGCCATCTCGCAGGTCTTGAGACCGACGAGCCCCGGATTGAGCACCGGGACATCAAGCTGCTCGGAGAGAAAAGCGTGAGACTGGTGCATCGTGGTGGAACCCAGCACCAACACGTCCGCACCGTCCTGCTCCACTGCGTCCCGCGCCGCTTCGAGCAGCTTCGGGAAGACCATGTCCTCCTTGCCTGCGAGCAGCTCCGAGGTGTCGGGCGGCACACCGATCGTACGGATGGAAGCCACCCGGTCGGCCAGCTTCTGCTCGCCCAGCACCTTGTCGTAGAGCCAGCGCCAGTTGTCCCACATCGACAGGATCGAGAACTTCCGGCCGAGCTGGGCCGCGAGATGATAAGTCGGCGCCGCTGCGCCGAACACAGGAATGGCCAGCCGCGACCGCAAGGCCGCCACGCCTGAATCGCTCATCGAATTGATGCAGACCGCCGAATAGCCCTCGGCCTCGGCATTCATCCCCGCCGCCAGGCAAAAGGCATCGGCGATCACGCCTTCGTAGGGAGAATCGAGCGCGGTCCCACCCTTTTCCGCACAACAGAAATCCAGCCTCACGTCGCTGCGCCGAAGCGCCGCAGGAACTTGCGAAGCAAACGCATCGAGCGCCTCCGGCGGCACCGGGACCGGTATAACCATCTTGATGCGAAACGACACTTTCATACTCCTGTAGCATCAGCCGGCTTTATCGCAGCCGTACCGGTCAGGGTTGGGAATCGCTCAAAAACAGACAGACAGCGTGAAGTCATTCATGCAATTGTCAAATACTCTGCAGCGCCTGAATCTTACCTTTTCGGTATAGTATCGATGATGCTTCCGGCCGCAACAGGCTGCAGCAGCACGCACCCGAAACGCAGCGCTATCAGTCCATTCTCTGCAGTTGAGGGATAGCGATCCGGCATGCTCCCGGCGAACGTCATGATCGCAACAATACGGGACAGTTCAATGCAGGACAGCCTGCCGCAAGGCTTCAGCGACCTCGAATGCTGGCTCGATTGGGCCCGGCCCACAGAGCTTGGCCGCAATCACAAACGCTGGGCTTCGAGCCTCGAGGAAAGCAAGGCGTTCTACGATGCCATGCATAAAAAGGGGGCGGACGCGCTTTCCTACCTCAACCAGTTCGAACTCGGCCGGCTCGATGAAGCCCAGCGGACACTGCTGAACATGTGCCTCGCCCTGGCCGAAGTGTCGGCCACGGTCGAAATGTACGAAAATCCGACGCCGAAGTACGTCTTTCCGATCGACCGCTTCGTTCCCGTTCACGACACGTGGCCGCTCGCATCTTCGGGCCTTTCTGGGAAGCAGAGCCAATGAACTCGCAAACCGAATTCCAGCGCTTCACGCGCCAGTATCCCGAAGAGGGCAGCGATCCCATTCCGGTCGAGCGCTACACCAGCGAAGACTATTTCGCGCGCGAGAAGGAACGCATCTTCAAGCGCAAATGGCTGAACGTCGGGCATGAACTGCAAGCCAGGGAAAACGGCGACTATTTCGTGGTCGAACTGGCTGTTGCGGACACATCGCTGCTGATCGTGCGCGGCAAGGACGGGGTCATCCGGGCCTTCCACAATATGTGCTCGCACCGCGGCGCGCCGGTGGCGTGGGACAAGGCCGGCAAATGCCGGGGCTTTCTCACCTGCCGCTTTCACGGTTGGGTCTACGACACCACCGGCCGGCTGGTCCACGTCAGCGATGCCGAGAATTTTCCGAGTGTGGACGCCGAGGAAAACGGCCTCGCGCCCGTCCATTGCGGCGTCTGGAACGGCTTCATCTTCGTCAACCTTGCAGACGAGCCGGAAGAAACGCTCGAAGAGCACCTGGCGCCGGTCGCCGAGCACATCGGGAAATACGATTTCGACGGGTTCGAACCTGCCTTCCACTACCGCATCGACGAAAACGTCAACTGGAAGACCCTGCAGGAAGCCCAGCTCGAAGGCTGGCACTTGCCCTACCTTCATGAAAAGACGCTGGCGCGTGCGGTGAAAGTCGAAGGGCAACAGTATCGGCACAGCGGGATCGAGTTGCACGGGGCGCACGGCGTGCTCGGTTCACCGCCGCCCGACAGCTTCACGCCCCCGCCTACGGCCATGCTCGCCAGCCAGTTCGGTACGGGAACGGTGCAGGCCTTCGGCAAGAAAGCAGAAAGCGGCGAGGAAGGCTATCAGTTCCGCGGCTCGTTCGACTTCTGGCACATTTTCCCGAACTTCTTCATCGGCCTGCTCGACGGCCTGTTCTTCACGTTCAACATCTGGCCGATTGCGGTCGACCGCAGCGTCTGGGAGATCAAGGGCTACTATCCGCCGGTGAAAACCGCAGGCCAGCTCTTCGCCCTGGAGTATTCCAAGGTGGGCCTGCGCGACCCGATGATGGAAGACTGCTTCACCCATGAGCTGATCGCGGCTCAGCTGAAGTCCGGCGCAAAGTCGGTGCTGCACTTCCAGGACGAGGAAATGCTGGTGCGTCATCTCAGCAATGGCGTCGACAGATGCGTCAACGGCGACACCTGAAGAGACGTGTAAAAGACTGGTCGGCTTGCTCGCCGTCCATGCTGCTTTCCCGCCCCGGTCGTGGTTATCGGCTATCGGGCGCTGGTCATGTGACCGCGTAGCTCAGCGATCCCCCTATCCTGCCACCGCGCCGAAAGTCTCGGTAGCGATGGCAACCAGGTGGCCAAGCGCGGGCGACATGTCATCACGGCGATGGCTGAGAATGATGGGTGAGTGAACGTTGGCTTCCGCGACCGGGCGGTAGACGATTTCGTCGCGCTGGACGGTCTGGACCGAGGCGGGAACGAGGCAGATGCCTGCGGAGGCCGCGACCATGCCAAGCGCGGTCTGCAGTTCCTGAACTTCCTGCGTCTTGTCCGGCATGAGGCCGCAATCCTGGAAAATGGACAGAATCTGATCGGCATAGCTGGGACGCGCGGGCCGAGGATAGAGAATCAGCACTTCCTCAATCAGCTCCGAGAGTGAAACCGGCTCTACGCTGCAAGACAAGGGATGACCGCTCGGTATCGCCACGACCAGCGGCTCTTCGGCCAGCATCACACGGCGCACATCGGGCGCATCGATCGCCAGTCGGCCGAACCCGGCATCGATCCGTCCCTCGCGCAGGGCGGCGATCTGCTCGTACGTCGACATTTCGCTGAGCCTCAGCACCACACGCTCGCCCATGGCATCGCGGAAACGGCGGATGATCTGCGGCAGACGCTCGAAGATCACCGAACCGACGAAGCCGATCGTGAACTGGCGTGTCTGCGCCTGCGCCTGCTGGCGCATCATCACCTTGATCTGTTCGAAGCCGGTCGTGACCTGCAATGCGTGCTCATAGAGCAAGCGCCCTGCAGCCGTGAGCGTGAGTGGGCGCGTGGTCCGGTCGATCAGCTCGACGCCCATTTCCTCCTCGAGCTGACGGATCTGACGGCTGAGCGGTGGCTGCGCGATCCGCAGACGTTCCGCTGCGCGTGAGAAATTGAATTCCTGCGCAACGGCGATGAAATATCGAAGGTGCCGGATGTCCATAGCCTGTCCATGCACACCGTCGGAGCGGCGGAACAAGCCCTCTGCAAAGCGCGAACTCTCCCAATCCGGTCCCCGGCCAAGTTTACTTCAGTGACCGGCTATTGCTTGCAGTTACGGCATTTCTGCACCGTCAGCCTCAAGCGTACTTCTCGATGGTTCTTACCCGAATCCAGTCGCTCCAGATGAGGAAATGTCGATGGCCGAAGTGCGCGATGAAATTGGTGTCTACGAATACAGCGGCGGCATCGTCGGCCCCGGCATCACCCCTTATGCAACGATCAAGGACGGCGGCATCATCCGGACCGGCACCCCTCCGGGCTGCTGGGGGCCGATGATCACGCCGAAGTTCGAGGGCGGACACGAAGTGACGCGCCCGGTCATGGTCGAAGGCGCCGAGATCGGCGATGCCGTGGCGATCCGCCTCAAGAAGGTGCGGGTGACGTCGCTGGCGACATCTTCGGGCGTCATGGAATTCGTCGATGGCCGCTACATCGGCGATCCCTTCGTTGCCAAGCTGTGCCCGGCCTGCGGCACCGCCAGCCCGCCGAGCCGGATCAAGGGCATCGGCGATGATGCCGTCCACTGCGACAACTGCGGCGCCGAAGTGAGCGCCTTTCGCTTCAGCAACGGCTACGTCATCGTGCTCGACCGCGAGAACCAGGTATCGCTGACGGTCAACAAGCAGGTTGCCGAAACGCTGGCCGAGGACGCCATGGTCAATTCGGCCATCCCGGAAAATTCCGGTCAGCATTCGATCCTCTCGCTCGCCCGCGCGGACATTTCCGGGCTGGCAGCGCGCATGCGCCCGTTCCTGGGCAATATCGGCACAACCCCGTCGCGCGACCTGCCGGATTCGCACAATGCCGGGGACTTCGGCTCGTTCCTGCTCGAAGCGCCGCACGGCTACAGCTTCTCGCAGGAGGAGCTGAACGAACACAAGACCGACGGTCACATGGACACCAATTCGGTGCGTGAAGGCGCGATCCTGATCTGCCCGGTCAAGGTGCCGGGAGCCGGCATTTACATGGGCGACATGCATGCTCAGCAGGGCAACGGCGAAGTCGCCGGCCACGCCACCGACGTGTCGGGCGAAGTCGAACTGCAGGTGGAAGTCATCAAGGGCCTCAAGCTCGACGGGCCGATCCTGCTCCAGACCTTCGACGACCTGCCCTTCCTGGCCCAGCCCATGACCGAGGCGGAGCGCAGCGCGGTCAAGGCGCTCGGCGAGAAATACGGCCAGACCGAAATCGAGGACAACGCGCCTATCACCTTCATCGGCTCCGGCCCGACGCTCAACGACGCGACCAAGAACGGACTCGAACGCGCCGCCGCCGTGACGGGCTTTTCCTACGAGGAGGTCATGAACCGCGCGACCATCGCCGGTTCGATCGAGATCAGCCGCCTGCCCGGCGTGGTGCGCGTCACGTTCCTGTGCCCCCGGTCGATCCTGAAGCGCATGGGCATCCTCCATCTGGTCGAAGAACAGTACCGCTGAGCCTGCAGGCAAAAGATTGCAGCGGGCGGACAGACGCATGCGGTGCCGGGATAGCGGCACCGCCGGACGCCCGGCACAGTCCGGATCAGCAGAGCACTACCGCCGAAATTCCGAGGCTTCCACGCCCGGGCGGCACGGACGTTGACAGGAGAAAATCGATGGCTTCACAGGCAAGTTCGCCAGACACCGCACCGGGCCGGTGGGCCCGGAAATATCCCGAGCTGGGCCAGGAACCGCTGCCCGTCGCGCCCTACATCGATCCCGAGTACTACGAGCGGGAAAAAGCCAGGATCTTCAAGAAGCAGTGGCTCTACGTCGCGCTGGAGCGCGAAGTGCCCAAGCCCGGCTCCTATAAGGTCCGCCGGCTCGATTGCGCCGATACTTCGGTGATCATCATGCGCGGCAAGGACAACGTCATTCGCGCCTTTCACAATGCCTGTTCGCACCGCGGCAACACCGTCGTCACCGAAACCGGCCAGGAAACCTACGGCTACAACCGCGCCGGGGTCGTGACCTGCCGCTTCCACGGCTGGGTCTATGACGCCAAGGGCGACCTCATCAACGTACCCCAGGAAGAGAGCTTCTATTCCTGCTTCGACAAGGCCGAGAACGGCCTGACCGAAGTCCATTGCGACACCTGGGCAGGCTTTGTCTTCGTCAACGTCGATCCCGGCCCGGTCCAGTCCCTGAAGGAATTCCTGGGTGGCTACGGCGAGCACTTCGGCGGCTTCGATTTCGATGCCTGCGACTACGGCTTCACCTATCACACCACGCTCAACTGCAACTGGAAAGTTGCCTCGGACGCTTTCGCCGAAGCCTATCACGTGGACACGATCCATGCCGGATCTTTCCCCAACGTGTTCGAGGGCGCGATCGAGGACGTGCAGCTGTTCGGCCCGCACCGCACCTGCTCGGTGCGCCTGCAAATGGGTGCGCAGCAGCCTGATAGTCCCATCGGCAAGCTGGCCAACCAGCGTTCGCGCGCTTCGCTGGCAGCGGCCGGTGGCAGCACCACCCTCCCCCCGACGCTCAATCCCAACCGCGACGCGAACTGGGGCTTCGAGCTGAGCGTGCTGTTCCCCAGCGTTCTGCTGCACGTGTCCGAAGGCATCTGGTTCACCCACCAGTTCTGGCCGATCGCGCACGACAAGACGCTGTGGGAAGGCAAGTACTACCTCACTAAGCCGCGCACCTACAGCGAGCTGTGGGGCTTCGAACGCTCGATGATCCTGCAGCGCAACGCCTGGCTGGAAGACACCGCGACGATGGAAGACACCTACCGCGCGATGCTGTCGGGCGCGAAGAAGTTCCAGCACCTGCAGGATGAGGAAATCCTGATCCGTCACAACTGCAAGGTCGTCGACGAATTCGTCGGCGCCTGAGCAGCAAGGAGTAACCAAGTGACCACGCAACAGGACATGATTGTACCGGCCGGCTTCGAAGCGCTGGCGCCCTTCGGCAGGTGGAACCTGATGACCGCCGACGAGCGCACGCAGGCCCGCCGCAACGCCAGCGAGCAGGACCTGCGCGACTTCTACGAGGGGGTGTTGCCGCATATCGAGGCCGTGCTCGACGAATGCGACAAGTTCGAACTCGGCACGCTTCCCGAAAGCCATCGCGGCATCTTCAACGTTGCCTTGTCGATGGCCGAAATCGCGCCGCACATCGAATTCTACAAAGGCGAAGTGGGCGTGCCCTATGCTTTCGAGGAAGCGCGCTTCGTCGCGGTTCACGGGGCGGACGAGACCTGGCAGGCGCTCCCGCCGAACGGGCCGCGTTGATGGAAGCCGCCACGCTCGAACAGCGGCTGCGCCGGATGGAGGCGTTCGAGGCCATTCGCCAGCTGATCGCGAAATATGCCGTCGGCGCGGATCGCAAGAACGATCCGGAAATCCTCGGGCCGCTGTTCAGCGATAACGCGATCTGGGAAGCTGATGGCATCACTCGCCTTGAGGGGCGCGATGCCATCGCCGCCGGCCTTTCCGGGCTGGCCGGCGAATTCGTCACCTGGTCGCTGCACTACATGGTCTCGCCGCTCATCGCCGTCGACGAGCCCGCGCAGACTGCGACGTGCCGCTGGTATCTCTGGGAACTGTGCACGATGAAGCAGGAGGGCGGAGACGCTGCCGACACCTGGTACGGCGGCTGGTACGACAGCCGCCTCAGCCTTCACGGCTACACCTGGCTGTTCGACTGGGTCCGGCTCGACCCGCGGATCGCCAGCCCCAACGATGCCCCGTGGACGGGCAAGGTTCCCCTCCAAGACAACGCGCCCTCCCCCATTCTCTGAGGGTTGAAGGAAGAAATTGATGCTTACGCTATGCAAGACTGCAGATGTGCCCGAAGACGAGCCACTGCGCGTCGATCTGCCTGACGGCCACGTCGTTGCCGTCTATCTGTGGGAAGGCAAGTTCTACTGCACCGACGACCTGTGCTCGCACGGAGAGGCCTCGCTGGCCGAAGGCTATGTCGAGAACGGCGAGATCGTGTGTCCGTTTCACATGGGCTCGTTCTGCATCCAGACCGGAGAGGCCAGGGCTGCCCCGTGCTCCGAGCCGATCAAGGCTTATGCTGTCACCGAGAAGGACGGCGAACTGCTGATCGATCGGTAAGCGGGCACACATCAGCACCGTCGGACCAGCCACAAGGCCCTGTCACCCCCAGCGTGACAGGGCCTTTTAGATTCTGTCGATCCGGCAGGATGCCACAAACAGACCACCCCCGCTCATCCTGAGCCTGTCGAAGGATGGGGTCTACGCCCCGCCGCCGGGGCTTCGACAAGCTCAGCCTGAGCGGGGATCAAAGGTAGAGTTGGCGAAGGCCGCCATCAAACCGGTCGCCCTCCCCTCAGTCGCCTAAAGGCCGTGACATCGGGCCTGGCTCAGTTAAACTTGCGCAGCGTCTCGGACGGCAGTTCGCCGTACATGCGCTTGTACTGCGCCGCGAACCGACCGAACTGGTAGAAGCCCCAGCGGCAGGCGATCTCGGTCACGGTATCGCCCGGCATGGCATTCTGCAGATCCTCGCGCGCACGATCCAGCCGCACGGCCTTCGCATAGGCCATAGGCGATGTGCCGCGAAAACGCCGGAACCCGTCGAACAAGGCCCGCGCGCTGACGCCGCTGACGTCCACCAGCTGTTCCATCGTGATTGCCTGATCGGCATTGTCGACGATGAACTGCTCCACCCTGCGCACATGATGCGGGGCGATCTTGCAGGGCTGTGGGCGCAGCTGTTCGGAATAGTTGTTCGGATGGCTTTCCAGCAGCTTGATGATGAACAACGTTTCGAGGTTTTCAAGCAAGGTACGGCCGACGCCGTTGGTCTTGCCCTCCAGCTCCCTGCTGAGCAGCGAGGCGTAGTCCCAGCAGGTCGACAGCTCCGGACTGACCGGCATTTCCTCGGCAAAGCGCAGCTTCTTGCTCAACGGCCGGCCCATCAGCATCATCGCATGCTCTTCGAGCACCTTGTTGCTGATCTGGACGACGCGCTGGGTACAATCGGCAGACCAGCGCATACGGCGAAGGTCCGCCGTATCCACCACCGAGGAACGACAGGGCGTGGCCTCGACCGAGTTCCCGGTCGTTCCGATCTCCGCCTTGCCATGCAGTGGCTGCATCAGCAGCAGCATGTCCTTGTCTTCGATGCCCTCGATGGAGACATCGCTGCCATAGGCCATCACGCCGATGTCGAGCTTGCCGAGACTGCGATGGTTCAGCCAGGCGTCGAGATGCGCACCGCGCTGGGCAATCTCGAGCTTATGGGGGCAGTAAGTGCGCGCGATATGATCGCGGACCTCGAACAGGTCCTTTGAGGCAAATACGGGCGCACTCGCCAAGAGCCCGGCATCGCTCCGCAAAATGCCTGCCGGCCGACTATGGTGTCCCTGTTCGAAGCCCCCAGCCAATGGCTATCTCCTGTGTCCTAAGGGCGAATTGATCCGTATTTGCATCTTGGAGTCAATATGCACGCGCTATCCCCTTGAAGGGGAGCGATTTGGCTGCATCTCCGGGCTAATTCCGGCGCGTCAGGGCGCGACCAGAGCTGCGATCGGGCTGCCGGTCTGTTCCGGCCCAAGCGCGAGGTAGCCACCATCGACAGGCACTTCGCTGCCAGTGACAAAACCCGAAGCCTGCGAGCACAGGAAAAGCACGGCGCCGGCGATTTCCGGCGCATCGGCGATGCGGCCGAACATGTGGAATGGCCCACCGACCGCGTCCACCTTGGCCCGGTCATCCCCGCTCAGCGCCATCATCACGTTGGACCATGTCCAGCCCGGAGCAACCGCGTTGACCCTGACGCCGTGGGGCGCGAATTCCAGCGCCTGGCTGCGCGTGAGTTGGGCGACCGCGGCCTTCACCGCAGGATAGACGAAACGCCCGGCCTGCGCACGATGTGCGCTGACGCTGGAAAAGTTGATGATCGCGCCTTTTCGCTCGGCCAGATCGTCACGCAGTTTCTGCGCCAGCATCGCCCCACCCACGAGCCCGATGTCGAGCGCGCGCAGCCAGCTCTCCCGGCTCGTGTCCAGCCCGTCGTCGAGATAGGACGTCGTCACGTTGACGAGAAAGTCGATGCCTCCGAAGCGCGATCGCGCAGCGGCAAGGCAGGCATCGATAGCCGCATCGCTGGTAACGTCGGTCTCGACGAACATCACCTGTTCGCCGAGCCGATCCGCCACTTCCCGACCGCCGGCGACATCGATGTCCGCGATCACCACGTTGACGTTCTGCGCCACGAAGGCCCGCGCCAGTTCCTTGCCGATCAGCGTGGCCCCGCCCGCAAGCAGGGCCGTGCGTCCGGCCAGATCCTCGAAAATGGCCATGGCTCAGAACGTCCACTTCGCGCCGACCGACCATTCGCGCGGCCGGGCATAGAGCCTCTCGTAAAGGCCGAAGGAGGCCCCATAGACGCCGGTCTGCATGTAATGCTTGTTGGTCAGGTTGGTGATGCCTGCGGTAATCGCGATATCGTCTCCCGGCAGGTTCCAGGTCACGTTCACATTGAACAGGCTGTAGCCGGGCTGGTAGAGTTCGGACGAGTTGAGCGCGTCCATGTACATGCCCGAGCGATAGGACCAGTCGAGCCGGGCCATCACATCACCCGCATCGCCGATCTCGAAGTTCTTCGCGATAGCGCCGCTCAGCGTCCACTTGGCGACACGCTCGAACTGCGAGGCCCGCGTGATCTCGACCGCGGCCGGATCGACCTTGGTGAACTCCGGATCGAGATAGCCGAGGCTGCCTTCGAGGAAGAACCCACCACCGGGCGAAAGCCGCGCTTCCAGTTCGGCGCCGCGGATTTCCGCAGAGGCGGCGTTCTTGGTGACGGGCGCAATGCCGGTGAAGACCTGCACCTGAAGGTCGGTGTACTTGGTCAGGAACGCCGCGCCGTTCAGCGTCAGCATGCGGCCGAAGAACTGCGACTTGAAGCCCAGCTCGAACGCCTCGGCCTTCTCCGCTCCGAACTGCGGCGCCTCTGCCTGCGCGGGGAACACGCGCTGCACGAAGCCGCCGCTCTTGAAGCCGCGCGAATAGGAGCCGTAGAGCATCACATCGTCCGCAACCATCCACGACAGGTTGACGCTGGGCGTGAAGGCATCCTCGCTGCGGCTCACCGTCTCATACGGCAGGATGCGGACCTGCGGCGTGTTGGGGCTGGCCGCGATCAGCGCCCCGCCGGTCTTGTCGACGAGGATCTCCTGGTCGGGCAGGAACGACTTGTCGTCCTTGGTGTAACGCATGCCCAGCGTCAGATCGACCGTGGGCAACATGCTCCAGGTCGCCTGCCCGAACACCGCATAGCTTTCGGTCTTGAACTTGCCGCCGGATCGGAACGTCACAGGCGTGAAGTCCAGCGTGTTGATGTTGTTGCCCTTCTCCTGGAAGTAATAGGCACCCACCACGTACTTCAACGCCTGGTTGTCGGTCTCGCCGAGCACCTGCAGTTCCTGGCTGAACTGGTTCTGCTTCAGGATGTCGTACATGTGCAGGATCGTGAAGGGCGAGTGGTCCCCGTCACGCGCGTACTTGCCGTTCACCTCGCGATAGGCGGTGATCGACTTGAGCTGGACCGGGCCAAGATCCCAGTCGAGCGTCATCTGCGCCCCCCACAGGTCGTTACGCGAATACTGGTCGCTCGTCCCGGCATCGGCATAGTCGCCGACGATGAAGCGGTCGCTGAAACAGGCCGGCGCATCGCTCGACGGACTGTAGGGAGAGAAGCCCAGACACGGCTGACCACCCATCAGCGTCGCGAAGTAGTTGTGCAGAAGCGTGAAATTGTCGGTCGGCGCATCGAAGGGCGGATTGAGGACATAGAACCCGTCCGCCGGCGCGCTGCCGGGGGGCAGCATCGGCAGGCCATCGGGGTTGAAGATCGCCGAGTTGTAGTTGGTGTCCGACAGGATCATGGCCGGACCGTTGTTGCGGTCCCGCGTACCATCGAGCGAGATGTTCACCTCGAAATTATCGGCGGCCAGCCAGCGCAGGTCGAGCCGGCCGGTCAGCGTACCGACATCGCCCAGATCGCGGCCGTCGACGAGGTGGCGGACATAGCCGTCACGGTTCATGCTGGCAAAGGAGACCTTGGTGAACAGCGTATCGCTGAGCGGGACATTGGCCATGCCCTTCACGTCGATGCGGCTGTAGCGGCCGGTGGTCACCTGGAAATTGCCGCCGAACTGCTCGTCCGGCTTCTTGGTGGTGAGGCTGATCGCACCGCCGATCGTGTTGCGCCCGAACAGCGTTCCCTGCGGGCCGCGCAGGATTTCCACGCGTTCGACATCGACAAGGTCAAGCAGTGCGCCGACAGAACGGGCGACATAGACGCCATCCACATAGACGCCCACGCCCGGTTCGGTGGTGGGCAGGAATTCCTTCTGGCCGATGCCGCGAATGTAGATCGCCGCCGAAGAGCCCGCGCCACCGAAGCTGGGGTTGTTCTGGAAGGTCATGTTCGGCGTGAAGTCCGCCATCCCGTCGATCTTCTCGACGCCGCGCGCCTCGATCGCTTCGCCTGAAAAGGCAGAGACCGCAAGCGGGATCGACTGGACGTTCTCCTCGCGCTTACGTGCGGTAACGACGATCTCTCCGCCCATGACGCTTATGGCATCGTTGCCGCGCTCGCTTGCGGACGTCGCGCCCTTGTCTTGCGCCAGGACCACGCCGGGAAAGAGAGCCGCTGAACACAGCGCCCCGGCAAGAATCCGATGAAATCCTTTTCTGTTCGACATTATCGTGCTGCTCCCCAGGCCTGTGCCGGTGTGTGCACGCTTGTCCGCGTGCTTGAGCGCATCAGGTCATGAGTGAGCCTTGGCGAATATGCAGTTGCTGCAGGCGATGTGCGTCTATTGCGGATTTGCGACATTCGCGCATTTGCGTGCCTTTCGCCCGTCACAAAGGTGCCCTGACCGCACAGGATCGGCACTGAGCGCATAGGCGCCCCCCGCTCCATCAACTTAGCTCGGACCCGCAACAACAGACGGGACGAACTTGCGTGAAGGGAAAAATCGCGATCATCGGTGCCGGCATCGCCGGCCTGTGCACGGCAAAGACTCTGCTGGCACTGGGCTACGACGTGCAGGTGTTCGAAAAGGAGGCAGACCTGGGCGGTGTATGGTCAAGCTCCCGGCGCTACCCCGGCCTGAGCACACAGAACCCCCGGGAAACCTATTGCTTTTCCGACTGGCCGATGCCTGCGGACTATCCCGAATGGCCTTCCGGTGCGCAGATGCAGGCCTACCTTCAGAGCTATGCCGACCATTTCGACGTCACACCACGGATCCGCTTTTCAACCCCCGTAGATGGCGTGAACCGGAGTGAAGTCGCCGCAGGGTGGATCGTGTCGGCGAACGGCAAACAGGAAAGTTTCGACTGGCTGATCGCCTGCAACGGCATCTTTTCGATCCCCTCGATACCACCCTTCGCGGGCACGCAGGCTTTCCTCAAGGCAGGCGGACAAGTGCTGCATACCAGCCAGTTCACCGATCCCGAGGCAGCGCGCGGCCGCCACGCCCTCGTCATCGGCTATGGAAAGTCCTCGTGCGACGTCGCCAATGCCATCGCCCCGATCAGCGCCAGCACGACGATGGTCGTACGCAGCCTGATCTGGAAGATCCCCAAGCGCATCGGCGGCGTGCTCAATTTCAAGCACCTGTTCCTCAACCGGCTGGGCGAAGGCCTGTTTCCGTGGATGGAGCTGAAGGGGTTCGAGGCCTTCCTGCAAGGCCCGGGCAAGCCGCTTCGCAATGGCCTGCTGGCGACGGTACAGGCGATCATCGGGCGCCAGTTGCGGCTGAAACCCCTGAGGCTTGATCCCGGCACTCCGCTGGAATCGATTGCCCGCAGCACGGTCAGCCTCGTCAGCGACGGCTTCTACGACAAGATCGCAGACGGCACCCTGACTTTCGATCGCGACGCCGAAATAGCCCACCTCTCCCCCGGCAAGGCGCGCCTATCGAACGGCAAGGTCATTCGCGCCGACCTGGTGATCTGCGGAACCGGATGGCAGCAACGCGCCGACTTCCTGCCCGAGGACGCGCGCAAGTGCGTAAACGACGAACAAGGCAATTTCCGGCTCTACCGCTCGATGGTGCCGATGGGCGTCCCCCGCCTGCTGTTCAACGGCTACAACTCCTCGTTCTTCTGCCAGCTCAACGCGGAAATGGGCGCGATCTGGATCGCCGCGCTTCTCGAAGGTGAGCTGCAGTTGCCCGATGCAGAGACCATGGCCGCGGAGATCGACCGCCGCCTGGACTGGATGGACGCACGCACGGGCGGCAAGCATTGCAAGGGCACCAATATCGTGCCCTTTTCGATCCACCATATCGATGAACTGCTCCGCGATCTCGACCTGACCCTGCCGCGAACCACACGCATCGCGCAATGGCTACGCACAGTACGCGCCTCGGACTTCGCCCCCGTCTGGAAACGCTTCAGAAGCCGACTAGCGAACGCCACCTGATCATGGCATTGCAGGTCGGGCGCAATGCAAATGCCGACACCTCCTGAGCAATCTCCATAAAACTCAAAGGCAGGTCTCTGAGCGGCCAATGCCCTTGCAGAGGATGCCCAAAGCCGAAGTTGATGCCGGGTTTCCGTCAACGATCTCCGGAAAATCCACGAGCAAGTCTCGCGAGCTCGTGGAACTCTGACGTGAACAGGCAAATGGCGGAGAGGGTGGGATTCCCCCTGACCGTCTAACATAATGTTATATTGGGATAGTTTCTATTCGAAACACCTGAAACACCTTGATCCAAACCTCGCGATTTCGACTAAGAAATTGTTCACTCCACGCTCCGAACTTGTGACATGCCAAGGGCAACTGCTTCCTATCGGCAGCAAAGTCCGGCCGAAATGAGCAAGTCCCCTTAAAAGGCCCGTGGCATCCGACGACTGCGTCCCAGGCCCAGCATTTCGGCAGTAAAAATGGCAAGGTCGCATTAGGCGGATTGGTGCGACAACCGCAGCTGCAATGGCAGAGTGCAATTTCGCGTCCGCTGCTGCGGCATAAAATCTCAATTGCGGGCCCTATTTCGCCTGGACCTCGTTACCCTGACAACACCAGCAAAGGCTGTTCACCTAAGCACTATGACGTATGAATGAGCACTGCCTTGCATCTCAAATTTGCCGAATAGGCCTCCAATCCCAAATCCTTGCCGACCCCAGAGCGTTTGAAGCCGCCTGTCGGCAAAACGATGTCCATCGTACGCTTATACCCGTTGACCCAGACCGTCCCCGCTTCAAGAGTGCGAACGGCGCGCAGGGAGCGGTCAAGATCAGCTGTGTACACGCCTGCCGCAAGGCCGAAGCGGCTGTCGTTGGCCAGGGAGAATGCTTCAGCTTCTTCGGAAAAGGTCTGCACCGTCAAAACCGGCCCGAAGATCTCATCTACAACGGCTTCGGACTCATTCCGCAGGCCGGTCAGAAGTGTAGGTTGATGATAGAAACCACCTGTCACCCCAGTCTGTCGCCCTCCTCCGCTCAATACGTCTGCCCCCGCCGCTATGGACCGCGTCACCACCTGCTCGATCCTGGAAACCTGCCGTTCGGATATAATCGGCCCCATCGTAACCCTCGCTTCCCAGGTCGGCCCGATCAAGTGCGATTCAAACGCCTTCGTGATACGATCGATCACTTCGTCATGAACGCATTCCTCGACGATCAATCGCGATCCCGCAACGCAAACCTGGCCTGCGTTCAGCGTGATAGAGCGCGCAACGATCGCCGACACTTCTTCAAGATCGCGAGCATCGCCGAATACGACTTGCGGGCTTTTTCCGCCCAGTTCCAGCGAGACAGGCTTGGGGCCGCTTTCAGCACATGCGCGCATGATCGCCTGACCTGTCTCGGTTGAACCGGTAAAGGTCATTTTGGAAACGAGATCATGCCGACAGAGGGCATCACCAGTTGACCGGCCATCGCCCTGCACGATGTTCAAGACGCCGGGTGGAAGGCCAGCCTCGATTGCCAGTTCTGCCATGCGCACGGCGCTGAATGGCGTGAGTTCGGACGGCTTGAGAACCACGGAATTACCAGCAGCTATCGCGGGTGCGAGCTTCCACGCAGCCATGACCAGTGGCCAGTTCCAAGGTACGATCGCACCAACGACGCCATGCGGCTCCCGAATGGTGAAGCCAAATCTGTCTGGCACCGTAGGGGCCGTCATTCCTCCGACCTTGTCCGCCAGTTCGCCATAGAAGCGAAGGCACTCTGCAGCGTAAGGCAGATCCCAGCTGCGCACCTCGGCCAGCGTTCGCGTCGACCCAACCGCCTCGATCGGTGCTAGTTGTGCTGCGTCCGCCTCCAAGAGGTCGGCCCACTTCCGCATTACGCGCTTGCGCTCTCGCGACTCCGCCTGCCTCCAACCGCTGGCGCAAAACGCTTGCCAGGCATCCTCGACGGCCAGAGCTACCTGATCGCCAGTGGCACAGTCGAGAATGGCATACGTGGCGCCATCCGATGGCCGGACAACCGGAAACTCGGTCCCGTGCCCCCTGCATCGCCTTCCCTTCAGGAAGTTGTTCGCACTCCCTGGCACGACAGGCCGAGGATCAAAATGATCGATGATTTCCTCCAATGAAACGGGTGATCAAATTCTGGCTTCAATCAGCCTGGGACCGCGCTCCGCCATGGCCTTTGCGAACTGCTTGTCGAACGCTTCCGCCGTGGACGCATGGCTGGCGGCCACGCCGAGACTTGTTGCCAGACGAACCCAGTCTATGGCGGGATCGCCGATGTTCAGCATCGATCTCCCGCGCTCGCCAAGCAGGCGGCCGCCGACACGGGCGAATTCCTGCTCAAGGATCGCATAACGGCGATTGGCGAAGATCACCGTCACAACATCCAGGTTCTCGCGTGCCTGAGTCCAGAGTGCCTGCAAGGTATACATGGCGCTGCCATCGGCCTGGAGGTTTACGACCTTTCGATCGGGAGCTGCAATGGCTGAACCGGTCGCTAGAGGCATCCCCTGCCCGATCGCACCGCCCGCATTGGTCAGCCAGACGTGCGGCCGCGCCGTCGCCAGCGCCGCGAACGGGCCAGCCGAGCTGGATGCCGCCTCTTCAGATATGATCGCACCTTCCGGCAGATGGCGGGCCACGCTCCTGCCGATGCTGAACTGGTCCAGTTCCCCACGCGGCGCAGCGGGCAGTTCCAAGGATGCCACATAGGCATTCCCGGTGCGCACTTCGAGCAGATCGGCCAGGGCTTCGACAGCCCCGCTGCAATCCTCATGAGCCTGTGCCAGATATGTGATGCGCGTTTGCTCTGCCAGACACCAGCTGGGGTATTGGGGATAGGCGAAAGTCGCCACTGGAGGCGTGGTGCCCAATACGATCAAATCCGACACGGAGGCAAACGTGGTGACCATATCTTCTGCCCGGTACGGCACCTTTTCGACGGCGGGCAGTCCCGCCCCGCGCTCGATACGCGGAGCCAGGGTATCGTGCATCAGGCATACGCCAGTCGCGGTCGCGATACGGCCAAGCATGCGCAGCCCCTCGCCGCTCAGAACATCGCCGCGCGCCAGCAGCACTGCTTGGGGGCCGCGCTCGTTCAGAATCCGAGCCACGCGCTCGATCGCTGCAGGATCGAAACGAGCCGGACCAAGCCGTGGCAACGGTAGCGCAGGACCGTCGGACGCCCCCCAGGCGGCATCTGCGGGCAGGATCAGTGTCGCCACCTGTCCAGGCTTTTCACATGCTGCTGCCACCGCGCGCGCCGCATCCCCTCCAACCGCATGCGAACTGGCCGTGGTGTGGACCCAGCCCGAAACCGATGCCGCCAGAGACGCAATGTCGGACTTGAGGGGCGTATCCCAGCACTGATGGTACGATGCGTGATCGCCGACGATATTGACCACCGGGCTGGCAGCACGGCGAGCATTGTGCAGATTGGCCACGGCATTGCCGAGCCCTGACCCCAGATGAAGTAGGGTCGCCGCCGGTTTCCCCGTCACACGCGCATAGCCATCTGCCATGCCGCTGACGATGCCCTCGAACAGGCCCAGCACCGGTCTCATGCCGGAGACTTTGTCGAGCGCCCCCAGAAAGTGCATCTCGGATGTTCCCGGATTGGCGAAGCACACCTCGACGCCAGATGCGATCAAGGTGCGAACAAGGCTTTCCGCCCCCGTCATTTGCGTAGCCCCCGGGCCTCGTACGCTTCCCTCGTTCGCCGGAGACGGCGGAGCAAGACTGCTACCTTCCAGAGACCCGTTGCTGCCACGCCGACTGTTCGTCTCCTGTTTGTACATGGTGTTTCTCCTAAGGACAGGGCCTAACGCGCAGTTGCATATCCGAATGACCCGCGGGGATTGACGCCGGCGAGAATGCGCCCGTCGGACATCCGGCGGACCGCGGAAATCCAGCCCTGCGACCAATCCGGCGCCACTTCCACGCGATGCCCCCGCCGCCGCAGTTCCGCGATCGTGCCGGGCCTGATGCGTCCTTCCACGGTCACCACGCCCGGCCGGGCATCGCGCGGGTAGAACGAACTGGCAAAGTGGCTGGAATGGAACGCGGGAGACTCGATCGCCCGTTGCAGAGTCATGCCGTGGTGGACATGGCGCAGGAAGGCGATCAGCGACCATTGATCCTGCTGATCGCCGCCCGGTGTGCCAAAAGCGATGCCCGCACGTCCGTCATACAAGGCAAAGCCGGGTGTCAGCGTGCTGCGTGGACGCTTGCCCGGTGCCAGCGCGCTGGGGTGCCCCGGCTCCAGCCAGAACATCTGCGCACGCGTTCCAAGGCAGAACCCCAGATCGGCAATCGCCGGCGAACTCATCAGCCAGCCGCCCGATGGCGTGGCCGAAACCATGTTGCCCCAACGGTCGCAGACATCGAAGTGAACGGTATCCCCGCGCACACCGCCAAGCCGGCGCGCCAGCGATGCCGCGCTCGCCTGCGCAGGTTCTCCCACGCCCTGCCGGAAAATGCTGTCTGCTTCGTCCGCGACAGTGGCCGAGACTGCGCTTCGGTTCTGCACCGGCGTCCGGCCAGCCGCAATTCCGGGAAACCGGCTCGGTCGGTCCTCGAGAGACGCCTGCCCGCCAATGAGTGTCCGCCGCGCCGCGTTATGTTCAGGGGAAAGCAAGGCCTTCAACGGCACATCGACATAGTGCGGATCGCCGTAATAGGCCTCGCGGTCGGCAAAGGCGAGCTTGGCCGCCTCGACCACGACATGAATGAAATCGGGCCCTTCCGGGTCCATCGCGGCCAGATCGAAACCCTTCAGCAAGGCCAGTTGCTGAAGGAAGACCGGTCCCTGGCTCCAGCTGTCGCATTTGCACAGCGAATAGGGTCCGTAATCGAATGTAACCGGTGCCTCCTCACCCACGCGCCATCCCGCCAGGTCATCGCCACAAATCAGCCCGGCATGGCGCCTGCCGGACGTGTCCATCGCCTCCTGCCGTACGAAGCGCGCGATGGCCTCGGCCACGAAGCCGTCGGACCACGCAGACCGAGCCGCCTCGATCTGGGCGATGCGATCCGGACCGGCAGCCTGCGCCTCGTCCAATATCCGGCGGAACGTGGCGGCCAACGCACGATTGCGCCAGACCATCCCGGCCTGCGGAACCTCGCTGCGGTCCAGCCAGAGCGCGGCCGAACCCGGCCATTCCTGGACGAACAGGTCCTTCACGGCGGCAATTGATTCCGCCATGGCCGGCGAAACCGGAAAGCCGGTTTCCGCATAGTGGATCGCCGGCTCCAACACGTCGGCCAGCGTCATCGTTCCGTACCGTGCCAGCACATGCATCCAGCTGTCGAACGCCGCGGGTATACACGCGGCGAGCAGGCCGGAGCCCGGCACCATGTCCAGCCCGAGCCCGGCAAATGCCTCGATCGTCGCGCCCTGTGGCGCCGAGCCTTGCCCCGCGACGACGACGACGCGGTCTTCCTCCGCGACATGAAGGATCATGGGGGCCTCGCCCGCCGGACCGTTCAGATGCGGTTCCACTACCTGATGCACGAACCCCGTCGCCACGGCTGCATCGAAGGCATTTCCGCCGCGTTCCAGAATGCCGAATCCCGCCGCAGATGCCAGCCAGTGGGTAGATGCCACCGCGCCGAACGATCCCTCCAGCTCGGGCCGAAGCGTAAGACCATCCATATGTTCGTTTCCCCCGCGCTATTGCGCCTGCAGCAGGCGGCCCCACCGGTAGTCACCGGCAATGGTCGTGCGATGGACCTCGCGGCGCTCTCCCGGCGGCGTGCCGAGGGCCATGTGAAGGGTCCGCCAGTTGTCCCACAGGACCATTTCATCGGCATTCCAGCGATGAACGTAGGGCTGGCCGTTCTCGAAGATATGCGCCGATATCCGCCGCAGAAGCGCGTCGCCCTCATCGCGCGGCATGTCGAGAACATGGAGCGCATAGTTCGGAGAGAAATTGAGCGCGGGCAGGCCCGTTTCCGGATGATGCAGGACCATGGGATGGACAACGGGCGGATAGTCTGCCTCAATGCGTTCGTTGATCGACAGGTTGACGCGCGATTGCTTTACCAGCCGCGCGGGCTCGAAGGTTGCAAAAGGCTGGCGCGCCATGTCCGGGCAGAGCCGGTAGACGACCTCAAGCCGGGCAATGCGCTCGCGAAGATCGGCGGGCAACGAAGCGTAAAGCGCGATGGAATCCATGAATGCCGTCTCACCGCCCTCGGCAGGCGGCACCACCAGACGAAGCATGCCGCCCCGGTTCTTCGTCGGCATGAAACTTTGATCCGAATGCCAGGGAATCCATCCGGCCCGCTCCACGCCGCCGACGTCGTAGACATATTCATCGTCCGGCCCGGTCCTGAACGCGACCAGTTCGGGATGGCCATCCACCCAGACCTCCGGGATCGGATGGCGCAGCAGCTCGCCGAAAAGGCCGCTGATCCCGACCTGCATGGCCGGCGTCGCGTCACAGTTCCGGAACACGACCAGTCCGTTTTCACGCCAAAGCGCGCGCAGCTGTGCCAGCACGACCTCATCCGCAAGATCGCCCTCTCGCAAGCCGCCCACCCGCACGCCGAAAGGCTCGAGCGGGTCGACGGACAGGCGCGCCTTCGTCCCGGCCGCGTCAGCCATTGTGCGCCGGACTCAGAAAAGCGACGGCATCGGCGATCACATCGGTGCGCTTGCACACCGCGAAATGGCCACCCTCGGCGTAGATAAGCGCCCGCGCATCGGGGATGAGCCGTACGGCCGCGATCGACCATTCCCATGGGATCACGCCATTGTCGAGAAACCCGATCAGCAACGTGCTGGCCTTTACTTGCGGCAGGACATGCGCGGTATCCGCCGAGCACATGGCAACGTCCATCCGGGCATAGCGGAAGGCCGTCTCGCCATCATGGAATGACCGGTGCTGCAAGTCGCGCACGGCATCGGCATTGGCCGCCCCGGCAAACAGGTCTTCGCCGTTGTCGGAAAAGGAGCCGGACTTGAATGCGGCAGCATACCCCCGCGCGTGCTTGCGACTGCCCGACAGCGTGGTCAGCAAGTCCAGCATGCCCGTCTTGAAAGCCGTGTTGGGATGCAGTTCGGCAAGGTTGAGATTGCCGTTGAACATCACGGCGCGCTCGATCTCGCACAGGTTCCGGGCAGAAAGATGGGCCAGAACCGCTGCGCCGCTGCACAGCCCGATGGCATGAACGCGGGTCAGGCCGCATTGGTCCAGAATGAAGGCCGCGTCCGACACATGGGCATCGAGCCCGATGTCGAGCGCATCGAAATCCTGCGCAAGAATTGGATAACCCCGAGATTCCCACGTAATCACCCGAAACGAGCAAAGCAGGATCTCGAACATCTGGTGGTACACGCCCACCGGCGTGCCGTGCGGCATGCAGACCAGCAGCGGCGGCGCCTCGGCGCTTCCCCCTTCGAACAGGCGCAAAGGCACGCCGTCGTGATCCACCATCCGGGACTGGAACCCGGCAATCGTCAGAGCCTCGTCATCGATCGTCGCAATCTCGGCAAAATCAGCACAGGAAACGTCCGACATCCCCACTCTCCCTTATTTAGAACTCGTGTTGGACGGCGCCCGCATCGCGCGTGAACCGCCTCGCTTGCACGCTTTCGGTTTCCTCTTCGAAATCCCGGCCGGTCTGCAGGAACCGGAGGCCGTCCGGTGCGATGGCAAGCGCAGTCAGGCGACCACTGCGATAAGCGCCGGTGTCGATGCCGATGCGGTTCGGGTTCAACTCCGGCTCGGCGCTGATGACGTGGCCGTGAACCACTTTCACGCCATGGTCCGCCGTGGAGCTGGTGAACGGCTCGCGTATCCACATCAGGTCATGCAGCTGCTGCGCCGCAAGCGCGCGATCCGGCCGTATCCCGGCATGGACGACAAGAAAGCCGCGCCAGGCCAGTCCCGGTCTCAGCGCGCGGTAGAACGCGAGGTGCTCTGCCGGCAGCGCCAGTCTGAAGCGGTCCCGCAAGTCATCCCACGAGACTTCGCCGGTCTGCCCGGGAACCTCGATGCCATAGCTTTGCATGGCCGTATCGCCGCCGAATTGCATCCACGACGGCCCGTTCTCGGCCGGTGCATCGAGGAAAGCCAGCAACCGGTCTTCGTGGTTTCCGCAAAGAAACACGCGCGGGATGGGATCTGACAGGCGCCCAAGCAGGAAGTCCACCACGCCCCGGGAATCCGGACCGCGATCGATATAGTCGCCCACGTAACAAATGGCGGAGCGAAGGCCGAGGCTGGCCGCGCTATCCCTGTCGATGGCCTCTTCAAGCTGCGACAGAAGGTCCAACCGCCCGTGAATGTCGCCAACGACATATAGCTGATCGACACCGCTTACCCGGGCATCCTCCAGTCCCCGCACGTCAATGCAATCGGCACCGTCCAGCCCGGCCACAGTCAAATGCTCGGGCGAAGCCAGGAGAGGAGAGACCGTCATGCCGGACACCTCCGCCATCACGCTGCAGCGGCACAGGCACTGCGCCAGGCATCACGCAGACGCGAGGCCGCTGCCGCCACGATATCCGCCGCAAGGCGCTCTTCGCTCACACCTGCGCAGGATGTCCCGCAATAGAGCGCCATTTCACCAACGGCGCCCTGCGTGCGCTCGATCGGCACGGCCGCGCTGTAGCGCGCCACCGGGTAGCGGCGCCCCATGACTTCGGTGGTGGCGATGAAGCTGGCCGGCAGGTCGCGCCCGCCCTGCGTAACGGCATTGCGCAGCACCCGGTGCGGACGGCCGGGCCAGCCGATCTCGAACAGCTCCGAAACCACGGTATCCGATGCGGCCGCATCGATAACCGATTGCTTGTAAACCGGATGAGCGGCGCTTTCCCGCGCACAGACAAATGCCGTTCCCATCAGCACCGCACATGCGCCTGCAGCAACGATCCCGTGCATGTCCGTTTCAGCCGCGATGCCGCCGGACGCAATCAGCGGCAAATCCGGAAAAGCAATACGAACCTCCCGCAGGAGATCGAGCAGCGGCGCATCGCCGAGATGGTGCCCGCCCGCTTCGGCTCCTTGCAGGATTACCGCATCGGCTCCCATCTCCACTGCCGCCGCCGCATCGCGCAGCGTGCCCACCTGGATCAACGTGGGCACACCGCTCGACGAGGCCCTCAGCCCCGTTTCGATGTCGGGCAGGCCAAAGAAGGTGACGAAAGGCACTTTGCCGGGCAGCGCCAGCACGGCTTCCAGCTGCTCGCGAAGCCGGTTGGCGCTGACCACCTCGGGCACGAGATTTATGCCGAAGCGCTTCGTCGTAAGCGCTGCCGTCGCCGCCCACAGACGCCCGATCTCCGCGGGATCGAGCTTGTACAGACCAAGGATTCCCCCGCCGCCCGCATCGGCCACGGCGGCTGCAAGAGCGGCAGTGGCGACACCGCCCATGCCCGCCTGCAGAACCGGCTGGGTAACGCCGAGGCGCGCGGCAAGGGAGTTCCAATGATCTTCCGTCATCACAACTGCCCCAGAACCTCTTCCAGAGCCTCGCCATGGACGGTGGACAGGGCATGCAGCCAGCGTTCAAGCCCGAATGCCACGCATCCGGTGAATGCCGGTTCTTCGCGGTATTCGATCCCGCACCGTTCGCCGAAGAAATTGCGGTGAAAGTTGACGGAAGCGATCGCCAGATCCCCCCCGAAAACGAACTCCTCCTTCACCGGGAACAATTGCTGCATCTTCGCCTTCGCGCCGTCCTTCTTGAAGAACGGATCGGTCGCCGTCTCGACAGCGAGCATCAGGCCAAGCTGCTCGCCCAGCCCCTGAACGCGCTGCCGGAATGTCTTGAGGAATGCCTGCACGTCCTCGGCACTGCCAATGCAGACGATTTCGCGCATCGTGAAACCGAGCAGGCGGCGCAGGCCGTCGAAATAGTCTTCCTTGCGGAAGCACCGCGCCAGGGTCGTGACGTAGGACGGCCCTTCGAGAGCCGTGCCGCCCATTCCGATGTACACCGGATAGCACGCGGCGGAGGGAAGCATCAGATGGCTGCCGCACAGACAATCGGGGGCGATGGCGCCTTCCTTCGTCTGCTCGTGGACATGGTCCAGAGCCTCGTCCGCGACCCGCGTCACCGCCAGTCCCAGGTGTGGAAAACTGGTGAAGTAATCGAGCTTGTCGAGATCGCTGACCCTGACGAGCGGCGGATATTGCCGCTCCACCGCGCCGATCTCGCGCGCCCATGCCCGTATCTTGTCATCCAGCATCCGCATGGCCGCAACGAAGCGCGGCCCCAGCGTAACCAGACCATCTTCGCTCGCCTGGAAATTGTCTTCGGTCGGTTGTGAAATCGCTTGCAGCATGATCCCGTCCTTTCCGGTCAGCTCGTTGCCAGCAAAGAACGCTCGATCGATCCGAGCGACCGGAAGGAGTCGACGGAAATAGTCTCCATCAAACCGTCCCGACCGGTTACTTCCTCTATGAAAATGATGAACTCCACGAAGGACAAGGAGTCTATGATGCGCGCATCAATAAGATCTTCTTCATCATCGATATTTTCCGCATCCTCGTTCTTTTTTTGCAGCCACTGCCGGATGCGCCCCATGACGTCTTCATGCATCTGCTTTCACCCTCCAGTGGTCGGCGATTATTTCGATCTCGCGCAGAAATTTCATCGATCGGGCCATGACCTTCTCACCCTGTCGTTCGAACGCACCGCCCTCGAGCAGCGTGCGACGCAGGGCATGCGGATTGGCGATGCCCGCGTCGCGGTACACGGTGGGCGAAAAGAACATCCGCAGGCTGTGGTTGATGTAGCGCCCGACGTAGTCCTGAATCTGCCGGATATCCTCGGCAGAGGCGCTGGCCCTGACCTTGTCGAAAAGCACGCGGACCAGCCGGCGGCCGAATGCGATGTGCCGGGATTCGTCGATGTGATGCATCTTGTTGATCTGCTGCACGATCTGGGGCAGCTCGCGGTCCGATCCCATGCGCACATTGTAGAAATCGACGATTTCTTCGAACAACGCGATGCGGACGAATGTAAAAAGATCCGCGATATCTTCGGTTTCGGCAGCACCGCCAGCGAACTTGCGATCGGGATAGAGCTTCCCGGCATAGCGCTGACAGAATTCCGCAAAATACCACATGTGCTCATTTTCCTCACCGATAAAGTGATGAAGAAACTGAGAAATATTGTCGTATCGAGGGTCGTGTATCCGCGACACGACGCTCCCCATCAGCTCCCGGATGCCGTGAATGTTCAGGCTGTAGAAGTTGATCGCTTCCCATTTCGACAGGGCAACGATGTCAATTTCGGGGAGGTCGTCCGCATCGGTGCATTCGGAGATCGACAGCACATCCCGCGACATCCAGAGAGCGTCTTCGGGCAGCCTATCGGGCCAAACAATCGAACTGTACGGGTTTTGATAGCCGCGTACGGACAATTCGCTCAACCGATTGACGGTAGGAGCCATCTCCAAAAAGAGATCACAATCTGTCATTTCAGATAGACCACTTCATTGTTTGTTACATAATTGAATATATTCTGTATGAATTGATTACCATGACCGAGATGTTAGGACACATCACAGAACATGTGACGAACACCCTGCACAATCATTCATTCAGAGCTTTCACAACGAAAGACGGCGCCGCCCATCCGAAGCGCAAAAAAAGATTCCTGCGCCCGATGCTTTTCCCGAAAGGCCATCGCGAGAGGAACCGGAGCCGATGCCCGCATCGATGCCGACAAGGCACGGCATCGGATGCGATTAATTGCATTCGGATCCTTTAATTTATGAATATTGTGGACTCTCATTCGTCATTAGAGTGCAGGGCTGCTGGCCTGCTTGCTTTAATCGGGTGAACAAGCGTAAAGCTGTATGAGATGAAAACGCGCTTCCTGTTTCAGACACCTGTCGATGCGGATGGAGATTCTATCTCCGCGCAGGCGAGTGACTGGGTCATTGCCGTGGCGGATGACCCCGGCAAGGAAGACGCCTGCCGCCGCTGGCGCGCGGCCGATCCCGCACATGAAGAAGCCTGGCTCGAAGCCATGGAGCTGTGGCACCAGGCGGGCGCTCTGGGCTCGCTGGAGCGGGAAGACTGGCGCGCCGAAATCGAAGCGCTGAGCACCGGCCCGGCGCGGCGGCCCGCTTTCTTCGCCCGGCGCGAGTTCGCCATTGCCGCGACCATCGTCCTGATGGTGCTGGGCACGATCGCATTGTGGCCGACGCGCGAACAACAGCTCGTCACGACAGCCATCGCACAAGTGAAGCGGCTGGAGCTACCCGACGGCAGCCACATGACGCTTGGCGCGCAAAGTGCCGCCAACATCCGCTTTTCGGACGACAAGCGAGAAGTCGTCCTGGACAAGGGACAGGCATTCTTCGAAGTCGCACACGACGCAGAGCGACCGTTTACCGTCGTCGCCGGAGAGGCGAACGTGCGCGTCACCGGAACCAAGTTCGATGTCAGGCGGGACAACGAAGACATCCAGATCGCTGTCAAGGAAGGGCGTGTCGAGGTACGCCGCCGCGACCTGCTTTCGACCTTGGGACTAGCCAAGCCGGACGTGATTCTTACCGCACGCTATCGCACCGAACTTTCACCCGGTGCGGACAGCTTCACGCCGCGCACGATCTCCCCCTACCCCGCAGGCGACTGGCGCAACGGCCGTTTCTACTACAGCGAAGCGCCCTTATCCGAAATCATGGCGGACATTGCGCGGTACAGCGACGTTCCCGTCCGGATCGGCGATCGCTCGTTGGCCACCATGCGCCTGACGACCTCTTTCCGCACCGATGCGATCGCGGATTTCCTCAAGAACGTCGAAATGGTGTTACCTGTGCGGCAAGTCCACTTGCCCGATGGCTCCATCGTGCTTGAGACCAGTTCTCAAAAGCTCTAGAACCCTAGCCAACCGTCGGCGCGCGGCAGACATGCCATGTGCACTGCCTTGCAGACCGGTCAAAACAGGAAGGCCAGGAGGGGTAATGGAAACCGACCACGGTCCGTGGGTGCCGTTGCGTGCGAGTGTTGCTGACACGCCGATAGCGCGCTGAATATACTCCGGTGCTTGCACTTGGCCTTGCCCTTCCCATCGTTCTTGCCGGCACCGCCAGCGAGGCTGCGGAGCTTCGGACGTTCGACATCCCGGCGCAGTCCCTCAGCCGGACCCTGCTGGAGATTTCGCGCCAGGGAAATATCGATGTCCTCGCCCCCCAAGCCCTGACTCATGGCCGCGGCGCACCCCGCATCAAGGGCAGAATGACGGCGCGCGAAGCGCTCGCAAGGGCACTGAGGGGCAGTGGGCTGGCCTTTCGCCAGACAAGCAGCGGCACATTCGTTATCGAAACCCGTGCGGCGCCTGCCACCTTGCAACGGCCTGCTCCGCCCCGACCGGCTCGGACACGTCCATTCGCGCCGCCGCAGCGGCCACCCCATACCATAGCCCTGGAAGACATCATAGTAACGGCCCAACGCCGCACGGAGAACGGCAAGGACGTACCCATCGCCGTGCGCTCGTGGAGTGGAATCGATCTTGCGAGCGGCGGCGTGGGCACAGTGGCGGACCTTCAGCAGATCGATTCCTCGTTGACGGTCTCCTCGCAGTCCGGCGTCATCATCCCGTTCCTGCGCGGTATCGGCAATCCCGCATCGTCCACGCCCGGAAACGAGTCCAGCGTTCCCGTCTATGTCGACGAAATCTACCTGGGGCGTCTCTACCCGGTCTATCTCTCCCTTGCTGACATCGACCGGCTGGAGGTTCTGAAAGGCCCCCAAGGAACGCTGTTCGGACGCAACGCGACCGGGGGGCTTGTGCAAATATTCACACGCTCTCCCGGGGAAGAACCGGAAGCCGGCATCGAGTTGGGATATTCGAATTTCCAGACCCTTCGCGGCAAGGTCTATGCCGCCACGCCGTTGGGCAGCACCGCCGCGATCAACCTGTCGGTATCGGCACAGCATATGGGCGGCGGATGGGGCCACAATCTGACCACCGGGGATGACACCTACTTCACGAACTATCTCAATGTCCGGACCAAGCTGGTCACGGACCTTTCAGACCGGACACAACTGCGCCTGTCCGCGTACCGCGCCTATCAGCATTCCTCGCAAGGCGAAGTTCAGGGCGCCGTCCTGCGCGGATCGCTGCGCGGCCAGCCACCCCTGTTCGAGACGCCCTTCGACGCGCCAAGCGGTTTCTACGATCTGAAAACCGATCATCCCAGCTTCCATCGCCACCACGGGTATGGCGGTTCGCTGAAGATAGCCCACGACCTGGGCTTCGCCGATCTGATCAACATTACCGCCTATCGCCACGCCCGCGAAACCTGGCATTCGGAAGGCGACCTCACCGACGCCCCCTATCTCAGCTATAACCTGCGCCCGCGCGACACGACCATTTCGCAAGAGCTGCAACTGAAGTCCAAACCCGATGCGACGACGCCGTGGATCGTCGGTGCCTACTATCTTGACTTCTTTGCCGCCATCGATCCCACGTCGGTGTTCGGGGACGCCATTTCGGCCACAGGCATCGACCGTCTCGATCTCGTGGGATGGCAAAAGCTCCATTCCTACGCCCTGTTCGGGCAGACCAGCCTGCCTCTTCCAGGCAAGTCGGGCCACCTGACCCTGGGCCTGCGCTATACGATCGACGAAGTGCACGGGTACGGGGAAACCCGCGTTATCGACGCCGGCCAGTCCCATGCCCGCCTGACATCCAGCTACCGCGATTCCAGAACGTTCGACAAGCTGACGTTCAAGGCGGCTGTCGACCGCAGACTGTCGGACGACGTGATGGCCTACGCGTCCGTCAGCCGCGGCTACAAATCGGGCGGCTTCAACACCCTGCCGCTCGACAGCCCCCCGCTGCTGCCCGAAACGGTCGATGCCTACGAGGCTGGGATCAAGATACAGTCCGCGCGCAGAAACGCGCGGCTGAACCTGGCCATATTCAGGAACGACATCCGCAATCCGCAGGTCCAGATCGTGCGCAACATGGATGGGGTGGCTGTCAACCAGTTTGCCAATGCGGAACGTGCCCGTACGCAAGGCGTCGAATTCGATGCCTCCGCGCGACTGGCCAAGGGCCTGCAAATCGACATGTCGGGGCAGTTTCTGGATGCCCGCTTCATGCGCTTCACCGATGCGCCCATCAACACGCCGCTACTCGTCCCGCCCTATGGGGTGATCACCACGTCGGGCGACGTGAGCGGCAACAGAACGGTCCAGGCCCCCAAGTTCAAGGCCACCCTTCGCGCACGCTACGATTTCGCGACGGACGACGCCCGGATCAGGCTCGATGCCAGCGTGGCCTACCGTAGCAGCTTCAAGTGGGAACCGGACAACCGCGTCACCGAACCTGCGCTGACACTGGTGAATGCCAGCGTCACATACGAGCCGGACGATGTTCCGGGCCTCTCGGTCAGGCTGTGGAGCAACAACCTGACGAACAGGAAGTACCTCAGCAACGAACTGACCCAGTCGGGCCCGGTCGGATACATGGCGTCGCCCGCCGAACCGCGCACCTTCGGCATCGATTTTCGCTATAGGCTGCAGTGATGCCCCCCCAGGGATGATCCGTTCATCACGACACGAGACCGATTGAACCGCTAGGCATCCATGGCCTCGGCGACCGCCATATCGGTGCGCGGCAAGTTTTCCGCGCCGAACACGCAGTCTCCCACCGTCTCATGGATCTCCACGATGTTGCCTTCCGGATCTTTGCCGTAGATGGCCTTTACGATACCGGCATCCATGGCTTTGGCCCGGCCATGCGGGCGGCTGAAATCCATGCCGAGACCGGCCAGCCGCTCGACCTCCGCCTCGATATCCGTCACATCGACGCAGAAATGGGTATAGCCGTAGTCCTGCGGCTTCAGAGGCGCCGTCGATTCCGGCGGAGGCGAACTGTATTCGAAGAGTTCAAGGTAGCAATTTCCGGCACACAGCAGCACGCTGCGGGCTGCCGAATTTTCCACTCCGATCACTTCATCGCACAGGGCATTCGGTTCCCATGCACCGGCATATCCGCTGTCCCAGAATCCGAAAGCCTCGGAGTAAAAGCGCGCCATCTTTTCCAGGTCGCGCACGCCAATCGTTACATGGTGGATGCCCCTGATCATAAAGTCCCCCGCATCTGTCATCACTCAGCAAGTAAAATAGAGAATAGCACGTTTCATTACGCACCTTCCAAGAAGTTCCTAGGCAGATACTGAACAAGAGTTCAAAACACTCCGGCTTCAATCATCAAAGACAAGGCAGACAAGCCCCTCCCCGACAAAGGGAAAGTGCACCCCCTTGCCAGCAACACCTCGGATCAAAGAGTAGACGGACGAGCCGCGTAAAAGCGCAGCGATTTTTCACTATTTTTGCGCAATGAAAATTTGGCTATAACCTGCTAGAGCAGCTTGCCGGGCCAGATTTATTGTGGTCTATTGAAAGCAAATAAAAAGGGAGGGGGAGGCTGCAATGGCAATTGAAGCGAGCTTGAGCATCGTGCCTCCAAGCGACGCTGTCCTTAGCAGATTGTATCGCGACTATTGGTCCGCCTTGTGCGGCTACATACACCGGCAATTCGGCTCGGGCCCGCCCGAGCCGGAAGACGTCGCGCAAGAGGCTTTCGCCAGGCTCGCGGCCCAGCAGGGCTCATGGGCCGTTGAAAATCCGAAAGCCTACCTCATGGTGGCGGCACGCAACATCGCGATCGATGCGCATCGAAAGGCTGCCACCGGGAAAATGGCAATGAAGAGCGTCGCCGTCCTGAACGATGAACCTCAGGATGTGGACGTCTCGGAAATTCTGAACTCGCGCGAGGAACTGCAACGCCTTTCCGTTGTGATCGATCAGCTCAAGCCCAAACAGCGCGCGGCCTTCCTCATGCACCGCATCGACGGACTGACGTTCGTCGAAATCGGCGAGCGTCTAGGCATGTCTCCGTCAGGTGCGCGGATGCTCGTCAAGGCGGCCATGACTGCCTGCATGAAGAAGATGAAGCGCTAGGATGAAACCCCGGAATTTGTTTCAGCCCCTGATTTATTGCTGCGCCTGGCGGTCCTCCATCCGTCTTTGTGAGTAAGTGCCTGAACACGGATGTTTCGGCCTAGCCCAGCTCATCCGGCCGTCCGGGCACGCAACTGAGATGGGGAGGCCCGGCTTTGGCCCTGATGGACATGACCCGCGAACACAGCGGGACAGCTAGCACACAATCCGATATCGAGCCTGCAATCGCGGCGCTTCTGGACCGGAAGCGTCAGGCTACGTTGGCCGGCGAATATCTCCCTCGCCAGCCGCAGGACCTGCGCGAGCGCCTCCATCGTTTCTTCGAGGCTTCCGGCAATCCCGCTGAAATTGCCAACGTGCGCCGTCTGAACGGTGGCGGTTGCAAGGAACAGTTTCTTTTCGATCTGACCCGCAATAGCGAAACGACGTGCCATGTCCTACGTCTCGACCCGCTCCAGAGCACGGTCGAGACAGATCGACGCCGCGAATATGAAATTCTCCATGCCATGAGGAACACCGTGCCGGTCCCGCCCGTCCAGGGTGTCGATGGCGACGGCTCCGTAATCGGGCGCCCCGCACTCATCATGTCATTCATGCCCGGCGCCACCCAGCCCACGGAGGAGGCTTCCGGCAACGTATCCGGCATGAACATGACCTTCACGCAGGATTTTCGCGAAGCACTGGGCAGCAGCTTTATCGAGAATCTGGCAGCCCTTCACCTTGCCGACTGGCGCGCGGCCGATCTGCCCAGCTACGCCGCGCCGGACGCCGATCCCAGGCAAGCAGCCCGTTGGCAGGTGAACTGGTGGTCGCGTGTCTGGCGTGACGATCAGGTCCGACCGCTGCCTGCGCAACGCATGATAGAGCATTGGCTGCGTGACAACCTGCCGGAGTGCAGGCACCCCGTTGTGGTCCATGGCGACTATCGCCCGGGCAACTTCCTGTTCGACCCGCCAACCCGCAAGATCACCGCCATTCTCGACTGGGAACTCGCCCATATCGGCGACTATCATGAGGATCTGGCGTTCGTCGTTCAGTCCGGCCTCAGCACGATGGAGAACGGACAAAGGCTCGCCTGCGGCTTGCTGCCCCGCGAAGTGATGATCGAACGATACCAGGCCCTCACCGGCTTTCCGGTCTGCCCGCGAACGTTGCGCTTCTACGAAGTGCTGGTGCGCTACAAGATCTATGTCATGATGCTTTCCACATGCATCCGCGCAGCACAGTGCGGGCATTTCCATCAGGACACCCATGTCACCTGGCTGGCCGGCGCAGGCCATCTCTATCAGGCCGAACTGTGCGAAATGCTTCTGGAGGAGATCGCGGCATGACCCCGTCCGTCGATGTGAGAATTGGCAGCATGCTGCGCGTGTTGCGCAACCTCGTCCTGCCAGACCTGCGCGATGGGCTGGCGATCGAAGCCGCCAACCTTGTCGTCGGACACCTTGAAGTTCTGCGTGGTCAAATCGACCATATCGGGGAATTCGAAGCGCTTGAATTCAAGGCTTTGCAGGACCTTGCGATAGCTCTGGCGGCCCATGCCAGAACCGAACCGGAGTTGCAGATCGATGCAGCCCGTCTCGCGGCCAATGCTGCCCTTCCCCGGCCCGAACGGCCTGCGGACATGCAAGAACGGTCGAACGATCTCAACGCCGCCATCATCGCACTGCTCGAACGGGCAAGGGAAACCGGCCATTCCGGACGCGAGCCTGCCAGGCTGGTGCTCAAGCATGGGCTGGAAACGGCAAACCGCCACCGTTCATGGTTTGCGGGCATGGGCTTCGACGGTTCAGATAGCGTCCCCTCGATCCCCGACATGCTGGCCAACGCGCGAGCATAAGTGCCTCTGCCCAGCCCGAAACGGGCTGGGCAGAGGCAGATCGTCAGCTTACAGAAGCGACCGGTTTCGAAGAGACTTGGAACCCCTCCAGATTGTTCACAGCCATGTCGAGACTGGAGCACAGTTCCTGCAGTTCGACGACATTACCGTCCGGATCGCGCCCGTAGGTCGTCTTGATCCGCCCGCCGTCACTGAGCATCGGCGGTGCATTGAATGTCATCCCGCGATCCGACAGGCGCCGGTATTCGGCATCGATATCCGAAACATCCAGGCAGATATGCGTGAAACCGTGGTCGGAAGGCAGCAGGCGATCGGCATAGCGCGCGGGCGGGCTCTGATATTCGAAGAATTCCAGATAGACATTCGCGGCACGCACCATCACGACTTTTGCCGCTGTATCCCTGAGCCCGGTCAGCGCGTCGATCTCGGGCGCATCGCGCCAGCTCACGCGGCTGCTCTCGACGACCTCGAAGCCCAGTACGTCCCGGTAGAAGGCAAGCAGCCTGTCCATGTCTGGCGTATGCACCGAGACATGATGAATGCCATTAATCATCGCGTTCTCTCCTCTCTGCTGAATGGCGCCTATGCCCAAGGCGCCCGATGTCACTTCACACCGCCAGAAGCTCGGCCATTTCGGCCACTTCGTTGCCGGTCTGGATCTGGCCCATGCGGTCGATGACCACCTGCCCCCCGCACATCACGACCTTGAGTGAATCTCTCGGACGCGAAAATACCGTGAGATCGGCCAGCGGATCGCCGTCGACCACGATCAGGTCGGCAAGAGCGCCGGGCTCGATCACCCCCGTCCTGTCCCCACGCCGCGCGAACAGCTCTCCGGCGTTTTGGGTGGCCCAAGACAGAACGTCGCGCACCTCGATTCCTTCCACCGTGCCGTAAAGGGCAAGTTCGCGCCCATAGCTGCCCACTTCGTGCCGCAAGGGCTCGCCGGCATAATCGTCGCCCAACAGAATGCGGACGCCGGCGCGGTGCGCGATGGGCAGCATTCGCCTGACGTTGCGATCTGCCGCGGCGAGCGCGCCTTCCGGGTCCGGCCATTTCAGTTCGATGCCGGCCTTGATGAAGCTAAGGCTGGGCACCCAGAAACTGCCCGCCTCGGCCATCGCCGCGACGACCTCCTCGTCCACCTCATCGCCGTGATCGATGATGTCGACCCCCAACCGGATGGCCTCCAGGATCAAGTCCTTGTGGCATACGTGGGCGCGCACCAGCGCGCCGCGTTCGTGCGCTGCCTGAACGACCGCGGCGATCTCGTCGCTGGCCATGTTCCGCCGCCCGCGATGGGGAGAGACGGCGTGGCCGGAGCTGATGAAGATCTTGACGACTTCCACCCCGCGCCGGATTTCGTCCCGCACCAGCGCACGCAGGCGCTCGGGACCATCGGCGAACAGGTCGATGCCCGGACTGTCGAAGACCTGCCACCAGTTGCGCGACGCGTTGGCATCCCCCGTCGTGCCCACATGATGGCCGCAAGCCATGATCCGCGGCCCCGGCACGATGCCATCGGCGATAGCCATCTTGAGCTGGACGTCGATGTCATGCGCGCAGGCCGCGCCGACATAACCGGTAAAGCCGCTACCCAGCAGCATCTGGCACGTACGTATCCCGATCGCCATCAGGACGCCCGGCGGCAGCTCCTTGCCAAGCTGGTCTCCCGCCCGGGCATTCTCGAACGTGTAGCGAAAGAAGTCCGGGTGGATATGACAGCTCACCAGCCCCGGCATCACCACAAGCCCGCCCACATCGAGGACCGGGCCCGCATCCGAACCAACAGCCCCCTCACCGATCGGCCCCTCACCGACCGCCGCGATACGCCCGTCCTCGATCACGACGTGATGGAGCCCCTGGCGCATTCCGTTGCCGGTAAACAGCCGCGCGTTCGTCAATGTCACCATTGCCATTCCTCCTTGCTTGAACAGGCCATTTGCCCGTGCCTGTGGCCGGTCATTTGCCGTCGATGCTGAACACCAGGAGCGCGTTTCCAGGCATGTGATGGGAGAAGCCGTATCCCGAATTCACGATCACATGGCCTGCGGCGACGGCGGCTCCGGGGCCGCTCATCGACCCGCCCCGTGCCATCTCGCCGTTGACGCCCTTAACCGGGACGGTCGTATCGGTTTCCCAGAGAAGCTTGCCGGTCGCCCCGTCGTATGCGCGCAGCCAGCCGTCGAGATGCCCGGCAAGAACAGCGCCGGGAATAGCGGTAACGGCAGCAGATATCCCGCTGTCACAATACTGGCGGCCCTTGCACCGGTCCTCTTCCGCCGGATGGGTCCACAGCACTTTGCCGGTCCCTGCATCCAATGCGTAAAGGCCCGGGAAGCCCGCCTCGCGCGTATAAGTCCCATCCGCCGTCAGCGCGGAATCGACGATCGGAACGTAGATACGTGCCCCTTCGGCCGCCATGCCGAAATGCACACCACCCTGAACGCTGCCGCGCCCTACCTTGCGGTGCCATGCCCGCTGTCCCGTGTCCGGATCGAGCGCGAAGACGTCGCCGGACTTGGACGCACTGACAAGCACTTGCTGCCCGTGCCCGATTTCCACCAGCAGGACCGAAGCCGAGATGTCGTAGTCAGGCCCGGTGCCCCATGCGCAATTGGGATGGTCGGGCAGCAGGCAGGCGGCATTAAAGGCATCGTCTTCCACCGCCTGATGGCGCCAGAGCCGCTGCCCCGTTGCCGCATCCACGGCGAATACGGCATCCGAATTGCCGTCTGCCGGCCGGGTATAGTTCTCGCCGCTGCCGAAGTAGAGCTGCCCGCGCGGTGCATCGAACGTCGGGCTGTTCCATACCGGGGCACCCGAGGGGGCCAGAATCGGCGCGCCGGCAGGCGTCCGGCCGTGCTCGCCGGGCTCCGCATCCACCGTATAGTGGCGCCATTTCTCCGCGCCGGTATCGATGTCGAGCGCCACCACCGCACCTCGAAACGTGCAGCACGGATAGGCCGGATCGGCAGCCGTCACGACTTCGAGCGAAGAGACCGGAACGTACAGGGTATCGCCATGCAGCGCCGCCGTGCCGGTGATCGTGGCATTGGCATGATCGACCGGACGGACGGACCACAGTTCCTTTCCGGTAAGCGCGTCGAGCGCATGGACGCGTCCGAGCAGATCGCCGAAGAACAGGCGCGGATCGCGGCCGGGGCGAGCCCCCTCCCGCCATGGTTCGACCACGATGGCAGTGCGCACCTCCGCCGAAAGCTTACTGGTCCAGCGCGCGCATCCGGTATCGAGATCGAACGCATAGACCGTGCCGTCCTGGCTGCCCACGAATACCGTGTTCATCGCCACGACCGGCTGCGAACGGGCTCGCAGCGCCCCCGGAAAGGCAAAGGCCCATGCAAGCTTGAGCCTGGGGATCTCGTCGGAGGAGAGGCCTGCGGCAGCCGCAGGCACGAACCGACGGTTGTCATATCCCCATCCCGCCTGCGCGGGCGCACGGGTCAGCGCAAAGCCATTGGCCGGGTCGCAGGCAGGCGGCGGTGGCGCAGGGGCAGGCATCCCGGCAGCGAGGCTGATACCGGAAAGAAACTCGGTCACTTGCCGGCGTTCGGTCGTGCCGAGAGCACTGCCCTGATGGCGCATCACCCCGTCCGTCAACGCATGAAGAATCGCGCGCGCGGACATCTGCTCGAGAAATTCGCGGTGCGGCGCCTTGCCCGCCCCGCCTTCATGGCACGCGGCGCAATGCGCCCGGTAAATCCCCTCGCCCACCGCGCGTTCGGCATCCGACAGGCTGTTGCTCTGCGCGAAGCTGTGGATCGGCGGTGCCTCCTCCCGCACCGGGCCTTCCCCGTCCGTCCGGGCCGCAGCCACTGCGGAGGCTGCCAGCAAGGCCAGAAGCAACGGGAAAAGGGGTTTGCGCATGGCAGGGTTCTCCGCTGTCCCCGTCAGTACCGGGGAACGCCGTCCAGATGTTCGCTATCGGGAAAAGTGAAGATCTCGAGGAAGTGGCCGAAGTCGCCGCGCGCGTCGAAATAGCAGTAGCGCCCTTCAGAGACATCGCCAGCGGCCACTATCGACCACCGCGCCCCATGCGCGGTCTGCGTGGCCTCGAAAGCCTCCCGCGAGGCAAAGAACCGCCCGGTGTGGTGGAAGCGCAAGGAGAAGCCGTCCTTATCGAGTGCCTGCGCATAGAAGTCGACATCACCAGCCACCGGCTGGATCAGTTCGAACTGAAGATCCCCGAGAAAGGCCAGGGCATAATGCGACCGCCCGCTGCGGCCGGGACCGGTGGGCAAGTCCAGATCCCGCATCAGCTTGAACGGCCCCATGCCGTGACACGCCCGGAACGCATCCACTGCGCAGTCGATGTCGTTGGTGACGTAGCCCATCTGCATGTAGGTGTTCACCGTCTGCTCTCCTTCGTACAGGTCACGCCTCGACTGCGGGGCGGCAGAAGATCCGCCGCCCCGCACCGCTGGGAGCTCAGAACGAGTATTTGACGGTGCCGCCGAAGGTCGTCGGCTCATCGGGGGTCATGTAGACGCCCAGATTGCCGGTCGACACGAGCGAGATCCGGTGGACGCCGAAGAGGTTGGAGACGAACCAGCCCAGTTCCACATTGCCCTGCGGCGAAAGGAACGATCCCGAGAGATTGACCACGGCATATTCACCCTGACGGTTCGCCCGCAGCTCGCCGCCGGCACCGGCCGTAAAGTCGTACTTGCTCGTATAGTACGCCGCCGCAGTGGCCCTGCCTTCCCAGTTCCCGATCGGGAAGTTGTAGGTGACACTGCCGTTGGCCGTGAAGTCGGGCGCATGCGGAAGCCGGGTATCGGAGAGATCTTCAGCAGTGGCCGTCAGGCCGCCGCCGATGATGTCGTAAACCGCGGCATCGGGGAAGTTGGTGAAACGTCCATGCGTATAGGCCATGCCTGCGTTGAGCTTCCAGGCCGGGCTGGGCGCGAAGTCAAAGTTGAGTTCACCGCCGTAGATCTCCGCGCTAGCCGCGTTCTGCTGCATGATGCCGATGCCATCTACGATGAAGGCGACCTGCACGCCCTTCCAGTCGTAGTGATAAGCGGCCGCGCTCAACCCGAACTTGCCGTCATCCGAGCGGTATTTCGCCCCGATTTCCTCCGCATAGATCTTTTCCGGACGCAGCGGCGGGGTGACGGCGAAGTCCGGGCTGTTGAAACCGCCGCTCTTGAAGCCCTGACTGTAGCTTGCGTAGAAATTCCACGCGCCCGCATCGTAGGCCAGCACCACGCGCGGCGAGACGTTGGAGAAGCTCGTCTTGTCCGAAGCGTATTCGGGCAAGGCATTGCCGACGAACGACAGGGCATCCGCGTCCAGCAGCACGGAGTGGCTCTTCTTCTCGTGCGTGTAGCGCAGGCCGCCGGTGACTTTCAGGGCATCGGTGAGGTTGTAGTAGACTTCCCCGTAGACCGAATAGGCATCGAGCTTGTCCCTATTGTCGAACGTCGGGGTGCTCGGCAGGCCCGACACCGGATCGACGATATAGGCACCGCCGATCCGTCCGGCGAAACGGGCCTTGTTGTGCTCGTAGAATGCACCGAGCGTCACGTTAAGCGGCCCGGAGCCGTCGGACACGATGCGGAATTCGTTGGTGTAGGTATCGTCGCGCTTGCCATCGGCCGTGCCCGGATTCGGGCTGCGCTGCGAGACCAGGCAGAAATAGATCAGCTCTTCCGGCAGACCGTCGTTGTCCGTACATCCGAAGGAGCGCGCACGGCGATAGGCAAAGGTGTTGCTGAAGGTCCAGTCGCCCGTGGTGTAGGATGCCCGCAACGACACCATCAAGGCATCGGAATCGTCGCCGCCGCCGCCTTCGCGCGCCGGCGACTGGCTGGTTTCGTAGAAGCCCAGGTCGGTCGGCGTGCCGTCCGCGAAGTAGGCCAGCCTGTGCATCGAGCCGTTGCCGTTGCGCCGGTCGTAACCGAACGTGCCGATCAGCTGGAAGTCGGGCGAAGGCTCCCACAAGGCCTTGACCCGACCGCTCCAGGTCTTGCCCGCGCCCGTTCCGGAAGCCTTTTCCGAGGGAAAGACGACGTTATCGACATAACCGTCGCGGCGCTCGAAAAAGCCCGCCGCGCGAACCGCCAGCGTCTGTCCGAGCGGAACGTTCAGGACAGCCTCGCCCCGTGCCCAGTCGAGCTTGCCGTACCCGGCCTTCACGTATCCCTCGACCAGATCCAGCTTCGGATCGTTCGTCGTGACAACCACCGCGCCGCCCGTGGCATTACGGCCATAGAGCGTGCCCTGCGGCCCCTTGAGCACTTCCACCTGCGAGACATCGATGATGTTCTGGGCGGAACTGGTCTGCGTCTGCAGATAGACGTCATCCAGATAGACCGCGACACTGCCTTCCAGGCCCGGCCCCGAATACCCGGTGCCCACGCCGCGAATGAACACGGCGGAAATGCCGTCGCCCGCGGTCTGGGTATTGGTAATGCCCGGGGTGCCGAACTGAAGGCTGTTGGTCGTGCCGACGTTGATATTTTCCAGCGCCTTCTGGTCGAAGGCCGCAACCGAGATCGGTACCTTCTCGATGCTTTCGGACCGGCGCTGCGCGGTGACGATAATCTCGTTTCCGCCCTCTGCGGCATCGGCCGCGCTCTGCGCACGAGCCGGTGCGGCTACCGTGCCCAGCAGGAGCACGCCGGCGACAGTCGCCGAAAGCCTCAGCCCCCGTGCCCTGGAACCCCGCAGGGACGTTGCTGTCGAAACCAATACGGACATGAAGTTCTTTTCCCTCCCTAGATTGCCGGAATCCGGATCCGGCGGGGACTCTGTCGTCCCTCTCGGGTAAAGACGGGGTGGCCATCGCGATCCGCAAATTTTTTTGAAAAAGGGGCCTGCACACTGGGCAAACCCCACCGCGACTTGCCTGCCTTGCGGGCGGCCCTGCCCATGCCGCCGCATTCAATTCCGTAAACTAATTCTGCGCATTGCGCCCCTCAGCCCGTCTCAGAACATGGGGCCGAGGACAAAACACGACCGTAAGAGCAACGGGAGCGGGATTAATGAACAGGTATAATCGCGGGACTTCGAACGATACGGGGCCGCACGACCGGACACGGCAGAACCGCAAGGGCGCGGCGATCGCCGCCGTATGCCTGGCCTCGACCTGTCTGTCGGCACCAGCACTGGCCGCAGACGATACGAGTTCGGACGAGGAATTCGGCAATGCCATCGTGGTGACTGCGCAGCGCCGCAGCGAAAGCATTCAGGACGTACCGCTCTCGGTCACCGCCTTCAGCGGCGAGGCGCTCGAAACCGCCCGCATCGACAACGTGTTCGAGATGCAGCAGATCGACCCGTCGCTGTCGATCTCGGCGCAATCGGGTGCGGTCATCCCCTTCATCCGGGGCATCGGCAACATCGCATCGCAGACCCCGGGCAACGAATCCAGCGTGCCGGTCTATATCGACGATGCCTATTATTCGCGGCTGTTCGTCCCTTATCTGGCATTCGCCGACAACATCGAGCGCGTGGAAGTTCTGAAAGGGCCGCAAGGCACTCTGTTCGGCCGCAATGCGACGGGCGGCCTGATCCACATCGTCACCAAGGACCCGGGCCAGAGCACCGAGTTCTCGGCCAAGGTCGGCTATGGCAGCCAGGAAACGCTGCGCGGCCAGATCTACGTCGCCACCCCGATCAGCGACACCCTTGCGATCGACTTCTCCGCCGTCGGCCAGAAAATGGGCGATGGGTTCGGCAAGAACCTGTTCAATGGGAAACGCACCTATTTCCGCGACTTCTTCACCCTGCGCTCCAAACTGGTGTGGGAACCGACCGACACCACGCGCCTGCGCCTGAGCGGCGTCTACGTCTACGACGATTCCTCGATCGGAACGGTCGGGGGCGGCGGCGTTCCCGGCTACACGCGCGGCCTTCCGCCTGAATTCACCGAACCCTTCGACCAGCCGAGCGGGTTCTACGACGTCAACGTCAACTACGACACCGAGCGCCACCACCGCGGCTACGCCCTGACCGGAAGGTTCGATCAATCGCTGGGTCCGGTCGATTTCACCAGCATCACGTTTTACCGGCATTCGAAGGAGCCATGGACCTCGGAAGGAGACCACACGAACATCCGCTTCGTCGAATACGACCTCAACGTGAAAGACCGGCAGTTCACCCAGGAACTGCAGCTCAAGTCCAACGAGGACAGCAGGATAAGCTGGATCGCGGGCCTGTACTACATGAACGCCTTCGCCGCCTACGATCCGACCGACATCACCGGCATTTCTATCGAGCAAGGCGGTCTTGAGGTTTATACCCTGATCGGCAGGCAGAGGATCGATTCCAAGGCCGCCTTCGGGCAGATCACCGTCCCCCTCGGATCGGATCGCACCCACGTGACCGCCGGGCTTCGCTATACCGACGATACGGTGCTCGGTCGCGGCATCACCAAGATCACCCCTATCGGTGGCGTGCAGCAGTCCGCAGGCCCCGACTACGTCGACAAGGCAAAGTTCGACAAGCTCACCTACAAGCTCTCGCTGGACCACAACTTCTCGAACGACGTGCTGGCCTATGCGTCCTACAGCCGGGGCTACAAGTCGGGAGTCTTCAACCTGCTGCCGCTTGCCGCACCGGCGGTTCCGCCCGAAGTAGTCGATGCCTACGAAATCGGTCTCAAGACCACTCTTGCAGGTGGGCGGGCCCACTTCAACGTCGCGGCCTTCTGGAACGATATCGAGTCACTCCAGACCAACGTCGTGATCTTCGACGATGCCAGCGGCGCGGCCACTGTCGCTCTCGCCAGTGCCGACAAGGCGCGGACGCGCGGTTTCGAATTCAACGGCGATGCACAGCTGGTCGATGGGCTGACCATCAGGGTCGGCGGCCAATACGTCGACGCGAAGTTCCGGGAATTCCCGAACGCGCCCTATGTCGTGCAACGCACCGAAGCTCCCTATGGCCTCATTCCGAATCTCTCGATCGATGCCAGCGGCTTCCGCCTGCCTCAGGTCCCCAAGTGGCGCCTGAACGGCGGCTTCAACTACGAGATCGACAGCGCAGTCGGCATCTGGAACCTAGGCGCCAATGTCTCGTACCGCGGCGGCTTTCCCTGGGAAGCCGACAACGTCGTCAAGGCGCCCTCACTCACGCTCGTCAATATGAACCTGACGTGGGAGCCCGCCTTTGCCGAAGGCGCCACCATCGGCATCTGGGCAAAGAACCTGACCAACGAAAAGTATTACGGCAACGTGCTTTCCCAGACCGGCCCGGCAGGCGTTCTCTCGTCGCCCGCGGAAGGCAGAACCTGGGGCGTCGAGATCGGCTACCGCTACTGACCCTCTCGGCGGGGCCGCTTGCCTGCGGCGAAGGTCCCCGCCGCTATACTCCCCTGGCTAGGAAACGACATGATACGAGGAATTCACCACGTCAGCCTTCACGTCCGCGACCTGGAAAGCATGACCCGGTTCTATTGCGATGCCTTCGGCTTCGAAGACAGCGGCTTTGCCGGCGGCTGGGCCGACAATCCCGTTCTTGACGAGATCGTGGGCGTTCACAATTCAGCTGCCGCCAGCCGGATGCTGATTGCCGGAAACTGCTTTCTGGAGCTGTTTCGCTACAGCAACCCCGTGCCCGACGATGCTCCGGCCGTGCGCCAGCCGTTTCACAACGGCTACACACATTTCTGCGTCGACGTCACGGACATCGAGAACGAAGTCGAACGACTGGGGCGGCTGGGCATGACGTTCGACAGGCCCCACGGACAGGGGCGGCCGGTCGATGTCGGTATCGTCAAGGCCATCTACGGTCGGGACCCCGAAGGTAACCTGATCGAAATCCAGGAAACGACTCCCGCATGCGAATTCGACGCGCGACGCCTGCCGAAAGCGAGCCTCGACGCATGAACCCCGCTGACAAACGCCGCCTCGGCAAATCGGACATTCACGTCACCGTCGCCAGTTACGGCGGCGGCAGCGTCGGCAATTTCGGACGCGATCTGTCCAACGCACAGGCGCAGGCGATCCTCGAAGCGGCATGGGATGCCGGCATCCGCTATTTCGACACTGCCCCGTTCTACGGCCGTGGCCGCAGCGAACGGCGCATAGGTGCCTTCCTCGAGGAAAAGCCCCGCGACGAATACGTGCTGTCCACGAAGGTCGGGCGGCTGCTCAGATCGGCGCGCGGCGGCGCCGAGGAAGACGGCCTGTTCGTGCGCCCTTCCCCGTTCAATCCCTTCTGGGACTATTCCTACGACGGCGTGATGCGCTCGCACGAATTCAGCCTTCAACGTCTCGGTCTGGACCGGGTCGATATCCTCTATATCCATGATATCGGGCAACGTCTGCACGGCGACGATGCCGATTATCAACTCCGCGTCCTCAAGGACGGAGGCCTCAAGGCCCTGGAAGAACTGCGTTCGGGCGGAGCTATCGGCGCCTATGGCCTAGGCGTCACCGAAGTCGAAGCCTGCCTCGATTGCCTCGACTACGGCGATCCCGACGCCTTCCTGCTGGCCGGGCGATATACGCTTCTGGACCAGACGGAAAGTACACCGCTGCTGAACCGGTGCCTGGACCGTTCAGTCTCGCTCATCATCGGCGGCGTTTTCGCCTCCGGCATTCTGGCGACCGGTCCCGTCGACAATGCCCGTTACGACTACGCACCGGCATCTCCGGAAATACTGGAACGCGTCAGACAATTGCAGACGGTCTGCGAAGGCTTCAATGTCCCGCTGGCGACTGCCGCGCTCCGGTTTCCTTTGCTACACCGTGCCGTGGCAAGCGTTTTGATCGGCGCGGGCTCGCTTCACACCCTCCACAAGTGCATCACTGCATTTCAGACCCAAATTCCGCCAGAATTATGGCGGCAGCAGCTCAACTGATTCACAAGCCTTTCTAAAAATATAACAATTGAGAAAAACACTCACTGACCAGATTCCCACGTTTGGCCAATCCTGACGCCGCTGTCGCAGTGCGATATTGCTTGGGCGCTTTGTTCACAATGATCGGCAGCCGCACCCTCCGTCGAACCGGGCGCGCAAGGCCTTGATCCGCAACGGACTGAATGCCGGTGGCCCCGGTTCATACCCCGGGAAATACCTCACATTTTCAGGCATGCCATATCAGGCTGAAAACACGCATTTTTCATCAATGACAGGCAATCAAAAGCGCCGTTTCTTGCCCTCGAAGCCATCCTTCACCCTGTCGATCCAGTCGACAATCTCCCGTTCGCTCCAACGGGCTGCGAAGCGGGAGAGCTTGTATGGTGCCGGGAACGTCCCCTGCCTGATCAGCTGGTAGATCATGGTCTTGCCGATGCCGGCCCGGCGCATGACTTCCTCGAGCTGGAGGAAACGCTCCGGCTCCTCGTCGGCTAGGCTCATCTCGCCTTGCCCGTGCCGAGGGCCTGACGCGCCCGGGCGAAGCCCTTGTCGCTGTCCAGAAAGGCCTTGAGAATGGCCGGAACGAGTTCGCTCACAGGTTCTTCCCGGCCATAGGTGTCGGCATAGATGCGGGCGTAATCGCCAAGCGCATCGGCAAGGTCGGGCAGGACGGATACCGTCAGCTTGACCGGGGTTCGATCGGGAATACAGGCCAGCTTGAGATCGGACATGACAGGCTCCTATCCTTGCCAGGGTTTGAGGATCAGATCGCGGCGCACGACAAGGCGCACGGGCGCTCCGGGGCGAATGTTGATAGTCGGCTGCACTTCTAGATTGTGCTGTGTCAGCTGGCCCCCTGCCCGCGCCGCATTGGTCTGCGCGGACTCGCGAAACGCACGAACGAGGTCGCTTTCACCGCTGACGGACAACTGGGTTCCGACGCCGAGCAGGCTTGAGAGGACGACGCCCTTCAAAAGACGCCAGGAATGAAAATCCACTCGGTCGGCAAGGCCGGAATAGCCCGACGGATCGGTCGCCGGCATGTTATCGAGACGCAGCGAGGAACCGTCAGGGAAGATCAGCCTCTCCCACACGACCAGTGCCCGGCGCTGTCCATAGGCGACCACGCTGTCGTACTTGCCCGTGAGGCGCGCGCCCTGCGGCACCAGCAGGATGCGGCCTGTAGGGCTGTCATAGACGTTCTGCGTCACCTGGGCGACGACCATGCCCGGCAGATCGGAATTGAGACCGGTAACAAGACTTGCCGCAATGACGCTCCCGGCCGTCACCATGTAGGGCGATGCCGGAGGCTGAACGCCGTGCGGATTGACGTCGCCGCGCGTATCGAGGGCTTCGGCAAAAGCGAGCTTGTGATCCTGTCCATTGCCGCCGGTTTCGCCTTGGGACAACAGCTCCCCGGAAGGCGTCCCCCCAGATGCACCTGGGGTGCCCGATGCTGCGGAAACCCGGCCCTCATCACGGACAGATGTCAGCACGAGAAGCCCCGATTCACGGGCGGCTTTGCGTTCTGCGGCTGCTGATCGCGGGCGCGCTGCTCCTCGTCACCTGTGGCATTCGTGCGTCCCATCTCGCGCTGTTGCGCACGCAGGATCGGCCGACCAAGGTCTCCCGGCAGCGGCGGTCCCAGTCTGGGAACCCCTGCATAGGTCTCGGGCAAGCCTTGCAAAGCATCGGCCGGCGTGTGTGTTTCGGGCTCGGAAAGTTCACTTTCCTGCGGCGCGCGCTGGAATACCTGGGGCTTCAGGGCAAGCCATGCAACGCCGATCAGGGCCGCTGATCCGGCAGCTGCGCCGCCGATGATGATACCGCGCCGGAACCGGATCGCACGGGGCGGCCTCGCCCGGATCGCCAGTGTCTCGGGATCGAGCTTGCTCGTTGGACTTGCAGATGCGTCTGCGGTTGCCGGCGTGGCCTCTGTCTCTTCTCCGGTCATGGGCGCCTCCGCGTAGCTGTGCCGCGCGTAATGCGAACGACCTGCTGCTGCTTCGTGCCCAGCCGCAGTTCCGCTGCAGAAAACAGGCGATTAACGACGTAGAACCGTCCCTCCATCCGGTAGTTTACAAGCTGCGCCTCGCCCCTGGGCCCGAGCAAGAACAGGGGCGGCGCCTCATCGACACCGATCGAAACGGGAAACTCAATGAACGTCTGGCGGCCGTCATCGAAGGCCCGGACCGGCCGCCACGATGGCTTGTCACCCGAGATGGCGTATCCGAAATAGAGCCTTCCGACGTCGAGCCCGGACGCCAGCGGCCTTGCTTCCCTGGCCGCTTCAGACGCGCGCTTGAGGGCGATGAGTTCGTCCTGCGGGTACGTCCAGGAAAGCGCGGCCATGGCCGAACCCGCGCTGCTGGTCAGCTTGAGATGGTATGTGCGCCGGTCGGTCGTGACGACGAGGTTGGTGACGAGCCCGGCGCTGAACGGCTTTACCAGGATATGCGTCTGCTTTGCTTCGCCCTCACCGCTTGCGGTATCGCCGATCACCCAGCGCGCTGTGTCGCCTGCGGCAACAGCCACCAGACCTTCTCCAGGCTGCAAGGCGATATCGGTCACCATCCCCGGCGCAGTGAAGGCGTGATAGACCGCACCGTCCGCCCAGACATAGACCTGCCGGGCATTGATGAACCGTTCCGTCTCCGGCTCCACGGTCGCCGCACGGTTGGCAGAAACGATCTTCTGGATCGGCAAAGTCCGCGCCATAGCCGGGTTCATGCCTGCCGGACCGGCTGCACATGCAAGCACGGCAAAACGAATGAACATCTTCATTGGCTGACCTCCTTGGTGTTTAGGGAATCCTGGGGTGGCGATGCGAGCGGATCCTCGCGCCGGACCTGCTGTCCGGAAGCTGGCGCACCGGAAGAACCGGTCGGGACCGTTCGGGACGCCTGTCCGTCCAGTTCCCGGCTCCAGTCGATCGCATCGACGTAGATGCCGAGCGGGTTCTTCCGCAAAGCATCAGCATCGCGCGGCGTCTTGTGAACGAGCGTGACGATCGCGGTCCAATGGCTGGACCCCGAAGGACTGCCCCGCTCAAATGCGCTTTCGATCCACTTGACCTGGAAACTCCTGTCCGAGGCACGCACCACGCTGGTGACCTGGACCGACACCGTGCGTTCGCCGATCCCGGACAAGGCACCTGAACTGCGGGCATAGGCATTGAGGAACTGCGCGCCGCGCCGGGTCGTAAAGTCGTAGGCCTCGAGCCAGTCCTTGCGCATGATGACCGGATCGAGCGTCACGCCGCGCACATTGCCGATGAAGTGGCCAAGAGCCCAGGCGATCTGCGGATCTGTGGGCTGATAGTCTGCCTCGGCCTCGCTGACCGCGCGCGGCTGCCCCAGCCTGTCGACTGCGACGACATAGGGGACCACCTTTGATTGCAGCGAGCGCCATACCAGCGCGGTGGCCATGCCGCTGCTCAAGGCCAGCAGGCCGAATGCCATGAGCCGCCAGTTCCTGGCCTGGACGCGGGCCGACCCTATCCGCTCGTCCCATGCCTGGCCCGCGCGCTGGTAAGGCGTTTCGGGCTCGGGCGTGCGCCCGTACGAGAGAGTGCTTCGCTTGAAACGCATGGCTCAATCGTTCCTTTCCTTGATGTCAGGCGAAGCGCCGGCGCCGCCTCGGTCCCCCTGGCTGATGGCGTGAACGGCAAGCTGGCGGCGGTGCCGGGAATTCTGTTCGGTCCTGAGTGCACGGGCCCAAGCCGGCGCTGTCGCCTCTCCTCCCGCTGCCGGCGAAGTGGGGTGCGAATTGTGAAGGGCATTCCAGGCGGCCTGCTTGCCGCGCTGCGCCGCCTCACCGAGACCATGCGCGCCTGAGGTCCGCGTGCGGATCGCGCCGCCGACCGCGCGGGCTACTCCGCCAAGCCCTGCGCCGACACCCGGGTTGGCGGCTGTTTCCTTGCCAAGGCCGTAGGCCGTGCTGGCAGCGCTGCCCATGGCTGTACCGGCGCGGATGGCGCCAAGCGCTCCTCCACCCAGCATCCGAGCGCCGCCGAGCGCGCCGCCGCCTGCCAGCATGGCAACCCCGCCGGCACCGAGGGTCGTGCCCAGCGCAGCACCTGCACCGAGCTGCGGCGCGCCGGCGGCAAGGCCGCTTGCCACCGAGGGCGCGAAGATACCGAGGCCGAAAAGCGCGAGGCTTGCCAGAACGAGGCTCATGGCCTGTCCGATGTCGGGCTCCTGACCCTGCAATGCGGACGTGAACTGGGCGAAAAATCCCGAGCCGATGCCGACGATCACGCCGAGCACCATCACCTTGATGCCCGAACTCACGACATGTCCAAGGACCCGCTCGGCGAGGAAGCCGGTACGGTTCCACAGCGCGAAAGGCACGAGGATGAAACCTGCAAGGCTTACCAGCTTGAACTCGATGATCGTGACGAACATCTGCACGGCAAGGATGAAGAAGGCGAGGATCACGATCGCCCAGGCAAAGAGCAGGACCGCGATCGTCAGGAAATTGTCGAAGAAGCTGGTGAAGCCGAGCATTTGCGCGGCCTGGTCGAGCAGCGGCCATGCCGCGGAAAACCCGGTGGAAGCGAGCCTTCCCGGCCTCAGCAGGTCATCGGCCGAAAGGGCGCCGCCGCCGGCCGTCAGCCCGGCCTGCGCGAACGAACGGAAGATGATGTCTGCGAGCATCGAAAAGCTGTTCAGGATGAAAGCGAACGCGCCGACGTAGAGGATCTTGCGAAGCAGCCGCCCCAGCACATTGTCCTCGCCGCCAAGGGCCCAGAACAGTCCGGCGAGGGTAATGTCTATACCGATCAGGGTCGCGGTCAGGAACCGCACGTCGCCGCCGAGCAAGCCGAATCCGCTGTCGATGTAGCGGATGAAGGCAGTCATGAACTGGTCGATGACATTGAGGTCATTCATGGCCGATGGGCCTCCTCACATGCGTGGCGGGGCGCGGGATGCGGTTGGGGAAGGACCGCATCCCGCGGGCGAGGATGGTCACGGGCGGAAGACCACCACCCTCGCACAGGCGAACTGCCGGTCTGGCCGATCAGTCCGGCGTGTAGGCAGATCCGGAGCCGAGAAAGCGCGCGGTCGCTGCCCGCGCGTCGGCCTCGGCCTGCGCGCGGTTCGCATCGCTGATCGCCTGGGCCCGGTACTGCGCGGCCATCAACTGCTGGATCTGGAATTGCTGCTTCGCGCCCAGCGCCAGGAGCTGGTTCGTGGCCTGCTGCGCCTGCAGCGCCCCTTGTGCTCCCTGGCTGCGCGCGGCGATGTCCGCCAGCGTGCCGGCATCGGCCTCGACGGCCTCGACGACCTTCGCCTGAACGCTCATCGTCTGCCTGAAAGCGGACATCGCGGTGTCGAGCCGGCTGTGCGCCGCTGCCACCTGGGCATCGAGGCTGAGCGCCTGATTGAACCGCTCGGGATAGAGCTGGCGGAACTGCGTCTCGAGCGTATCGATCCGGAACTGGATCCCCTGGGCCTGTCCCATGAGGCTGTCGATCTCACGCAGCGTGCTGGTGATCGCCTGCAATTCGGGAAAGCTGATCGTGGTGAGGTTTTTCGCCTGATTGATCAGGCTTTGCGCCTCATTCTGCAGCGAACGGATCTGGTTGTTGATCTGCTGCAGCGTTCGTGCTGCCGTCAGGACATTCTGCGCATAGTTCGAGGGGTCGAACACGACGAAGGCGTGCGCGGGGGAACTGGGCATGGTGAGGCTCATGGCAAGGCCCCCTGCGATGGTAACGCCAAGTGCAAGCGCGGCCGGAACGGCATGAATACGGGTTGGGGAAATCATGCAGGTTCTCCTTGATGCGGGAAGGGATGATGAGCGGCGCCTCGCTGCTCGAAGTCGGCGATCAGGACGCCAGCCCAGGCGATCCCCGAGCCTGCGAGGAAGCGGGCGAGGAACTGGTCACAGCCATGCCGGGCCAGCTGCGCATCGATGCGCGCCTGGGCCACCGGACCCGACGCACCGCACAGCGCCATGGCCACCTCGCCCAGACCGAGTTCGAAGAGCCGGTTCAGGGTCTTGGTGGCCTGCACCTTGTCGAGGGCAATGAAGCGCGTGACCCAGCGATAGGCAAAGTCCTGGTGATTGAGCGCGTCGAGGAGGCCCGGCCTGCTGACATTGGGAAATCCCAGCACGGTCAGGGTGCGCAGGTGATGGCCGCCGAGCCGCGGTTCGAGACCTCCGGTCAGCGGGACATCGACGAGCAGGCCATCGAGATACATCGGCGTTTCCGGGACGGCGACCTGATGCCGACGATCCGAGATCGCGCCGTGCAGATATGTCAGGGTCTCGGCCGATCCGAGCGGACGGACCTCGGGGAGGAAACCTCCGAAGAGATCGATCGCGCGGTCGGTCTCGGCAAGATACGAGGCAAGCCCATCGCGCCAGTTCCGGTCCGTCACCTCGTCACCGCGTTCGATAAGAGCGCGCCCGGCGGCGTGCTCGCTATCCGCAGGCGGCAGCCAGCACAGGGTGAGGAAATACCGGCTCTCGAAATGACTGCCTTCGGCAAGGAAGGCCGCGCGCCGCTCCTCGTCGACAAGCCAGCTGGCCGCGTCGGGAAAACGGCTTTCCGGATACGAGGAAGCTTCGCGCCGCTCGGCTTCGAAGAACAGCGCCCAGCCTGAGCCGAAGCGCTTGAGCACGTTATTCGCGCGCGCCGAGATCGAGACGAGTTCGGCCTCGGTCGCCGATTCCATGTCCGGCCCGCGAAAGGCGATCGTGCGCTGGAAGCTCCCGTCCTTGTTGAGTACGACGCCCGGCGCAACGAGCGCGGCCCAAGGCAGGTGATCGGCGAGCCGCCCTGCCCGGCTTCGGTATTCGGCAAGGTTCAGCATGCCAGATACCCCTTCTGCCGAAGGTGGCGCATCAGCACCGGCGCAAAATCGGGGTCGCGCCGTGCGGCGAGGACGGCAAGGCTGTGCCCCGCCGCCCAGACCAGCAGGCCGGCCAGCCATTGCTGAAGTCCAAGGCCGACGGCGGCCGCCAGGGTGCCGTTGACTATCGCAAGCCCGCGAGGTGCGCCGCCCAGCAGGATCGGCGCACCAAGACTGGCATGGATCGGCACTTCGAAGCCTTCGATGTGCTGGCCGGCGGCGATCATGCGATCAGCGCCCCGCCGCCGAAGCTGAAGAAGGAAAGGAAGAAGCTCGAGGCGGCAAACGCGATCGAAAGACCGAAGACGATCTGGATCAGCCGGCGGAAGCCGCCCGCCGTTTCGCCAAAGGCAAGGCTCAGGCCGGTCACGATGATGATGATGACCGCGACGATCTTCGCGACAGGGCCCTGCACCGATTCCAGCACCTGCTGGAGCGGTTCTTCCCAGGGCATGCCGGTACCGGCGGCATGTGCCTGGCCGGCAAGAGCAACGATGCTTGCCGCAACCAATGTTGCGGCAAGCATCGGACGGCACACGAATTGGCGGATCTTGGACGATGTCATGGGTCAGTCTCCTTTGCTGTCGGGAAGGGGAAGAAGGCGGGTCAGGGTGTATTCGCCGGTGACGGGATCGATGCCTTCGACGCGCGCGATTTCCGCGACCCTGCGCGCGAGGCCGCGTCCGGAAATGAAGACCACGAGATCGATGGCCTCGGCGACGAGGGGCCGCGGCACGGTGACGACGGCTTCCTGAATGAGGCTCTCGATCCGGTAGAGGGCAGAGCGAGCGCTGTTCGCATGGACCGTGGCGATCCCGCCGGGATGGCCGGTATTCCAGGCCTTGAGCATGTCGAGCGCTTCGCTACCCCGTACTTCTCCGACGATGATGCGATCGGGACGCAAGCGGAGCGTGGAGCGCACGAGCTCGGCCATGCCGACGTGCCCCGGCCGGGTGCGCAGCGCGACCGTGTCGGCGGCAGGACATTGGAGTTCGCGGGTATCCTCGATGAGGATCACGCGCTCATCGAGGCTTGCCATTTCCGCGAGCAGCGCGTTCGCCAGCGTGGTCTTTCCCGAACTGGTGCCGCCGGCGACGAGAATGTTGCGGCGGTCGGCCACAGCACACCCAAGCAGAACGCACGCAGCTTTGGACATGATCCCACCCGCGACATAGTCAGCGAGCGTGAAGACACGGGCAGCCGGCTTGCGTATGGCAAAGCACGGAGCCGGGACTACCGGTGGCAGCAGGCCTTCGAAGCGCTCGCCTGCCCCTTCCCCATGCGGGGGAAGCTCCGCCGAGACGATGGGACTATCCTCGTGGACTTCGCCGCGCATATAGCTTGCGACCAGCCGAATGATCCGTTCGGTCTGTGAAGGATCGAGCCGGATGCAAGTATCCGCCCTTCCCTCGCCCAGTACGTCGATGCGTAGTGCACCGTCCGGGTTGACCATGATCTCGATCACGCGCGGATCGGCGAGCGCCGCCTCGATGTGCGGCCCCATGGCCGTGCGCAGCATCGCGCGCCGCCGGGCAATGGAAACTGCGGCGCTCACGGCCGGTCTCTGCGCTCGAGCGTTCGTGCGCCCGAGGCGATCTGGCGGGCGACTTGCGAGAGGAAAGCCTCGAACCGCTTCGCGCCCGCCGCGCGGCCAACCTGATCCCCGTCGGCAAGCGGCGGATTGATCGTCAGTTCGTAGCGGATGAAGAGCGCGAGCGTCTCGAGTTCGATATGGCTGTCGCGCACGAGGCGGTCGAGCAGGTCACCGATCCGGTCGAGCCGTGCGCCGAACTGAACCTCAAGCTCCGAATACCCCTGCCGTTCGAGCCAGGCAGCAACGGCTGTCGCGAGGATCGCCGATTTCGACGCACCGGGTTTTGCGGCCAGCGCCTCGAGCCGATCGCTGAGCGCTTTGGGCAGAAAGAGCTGATGGCGGACCTTGTCTCCCATGGTCACAGGCCCAGCTCGAGTTCGTCGGGATGGCGCTCGCCCGCTTCGAGGCCATAGGCCGTACGCACTGCGCCAAGTCCGCCTGCCTGCTCCATCGCCCGTCCATCGACGGCAGGATCGGCGTCGTCCTCGGCAAGTCCGAGCGTGTCGGCCGCTTGAACTTCGTCCACAGTCTGCTCTGCGACCTCAGCCCCGGGGTGCAGCGCCTGCTCCGTGCCACCGACATCGGGGGCATCGAGAGCCTCATCTAATGATCCACCCAACCGGGCATCGACCGTACGAACCGCGCCGGTCCAATCGTCAGGTCGCGCCGGCGGCACATCGGGATAGCTTACCCCTTCCACCGAAGGTGGCGGCACAACGCGGCCCGCAAATGCATCATCCTCGAAATAGCGCAGTTTGGTGGCACGGATCGGCGGCGTACCCGAGACCAGCACGAGTTCGTCGGTGGGCGCGAGTTGCATGACTTCGCCCGGCGTCAGCAGGGCGCGTGCAGTTTCCTGCCGGCTGACCATGACATGGGCGAGCCAGGGCGCGAGGCGATGACCGGCGTAGTTGCGCATCGCACGCTGCTCGGTCGCGGTCCCCAGCGCATCGGAAATGCGCTTGGCGGTACGCTCGTCGTTGGTCGCGAATGCAACCCGGACGTGGCAATTGTCGAGAATCGAATTGTGATCGCCATAGGCTTTCTCGATCTGGTTGAGGCTCTGGGCGATGAGGAAGGCGCGCACGCCGTAGCCGGCCATGAAGGCAAGACTCGTCTCGAAGAAGTCCAGGCGTCCGAGCGCAGGGAACTCATCGAGCATCAGGAGCAGTTTATGCCGCCGGACCGCCCCCTCGCCCGAGCCATGCCCGCCATGAAGTTCCTCGGTCAGCCGCCGGCCAATCTGGTTGAGGATCAGGCGGACAAGCGGCTTGGTCCGGCTGATGTCCGAAGGCGGCACGACCAGATAGAGCGAGACCGGGTGCTTGCTCTCGACAAGGTCGGCGATCCGCCAGTCCGATGCCGCCGTGACGCAGGCAACCGTGGGATCGCGGTAGAGGCCGAGGAAGGACATGGCCGTCGAAAGGACGCCCGAGCGCTCGTTCTCGGACTTGTTCAGGACTTCGCGCGCAGCGGACGCGACGACCGGATGAACGAGCGGCGCCTCATCCGTCCCGAGATGATTGGTCGCCATCATCGCGCGAAGGGTCGCGACGAAGCTGCGATCCGGATCGGAAAGGAACGTCGCGACACGCGCGAGCGTCTTGTCCTTCTCGGCATAGAGCACGTGCAGGATAGCGCCGACCAGCAGCGCATGGCTGGTCTTTTCCCAATGGTTGCGCCGCTCGAGCGCGCCTTCCGGGTCGACCAGGATGTCGGCGATGTTCTGGACGTCGCGGACCTCATGCGCGCCGCGCCGCACTTCGAGCAGCGGATTGTACCGAGCCGAGCGGCCGTCGGTCGGATTGAACAGCAGGCAATGGGAGAAACGCGCGCGCCAGCCTGCCGTCAGCTGCCAGTTCTCGCCCTTGATGTCGTGAACGACGACGGAACCGGACCAGCCGAGCAGCGTCGGGACGACGAGCCCCACACCCTTGCCCGACCTCGTCGGGGCAAAGGCCATGATGTGCTCGGGCCCGTCATGCCGCAGATAGTCTGAACCAAGCCGCCCCAAAAAGACGCCGCGTTCGGCAAGTAGCCCGGCCCGGCCAATGTCGCGGTGGCTGGCCCAGCGTGCAGACCCGTAGGTCGTGACATGGCGCCGCTGGCGTGCGCGCCAAACCGAACCGACGATCGCCGCACCACAACCAGCCAAACCGCCCGATGCGGCTATCGCTCCTCCCTTGTCGAACACGATCGGGGCATAGGCATCGAATTCGAACCACCAGACGAAGACCGCCCATGGCCGGTAGACCGGCACATTCCAGAACCGGAACCAGGGTGCGCCCAGTTCGGGTTGGTAGGCCAGTTCCGCTGCTACCCACTGCGTCGCATACCAGATGCCCGCGACGATGATCGCGAACACCACCAGCATTTGACCGATAAGGAGTTTGGTCGGGGTCATGCGGGTCTCCGCCCGCACTGGGAATCAGTTCCGCGGGTCGGGAACCAGACTCATCGAACTTCGCCCTACACGGCAGAGGCTGTCCGGTGCCGCCAAGGACCTTTCTGGGGTCAACCGGCGATGTCTCTGTTGATTTCCGTTGAGAGCTGACCCGGGAGGGGCACAAATTTCCACTGAGAATTGACCCATGTTTTGATCGTTCCCCTGGCTGATTTGTCGGGGGATCCAGGAGTGATCGACATGGCGTTACTGAGTGTAATCCGACGCTGGCATTTCCGGCAGCATATCCCGATCCGGGAGATTGAGCGGCGCACGGGCTTGTCGCGCAACACGATCCGCAAGTACCTGCGCGCGGATACTGTGGAGGCGAAGTTCAAGGTCCCAGAGCGGCCGAGCAAGCTGGACCCGTTTGCCGAGAAGCTGTCGGCCTGGCTGCGGATCGAGGCTGGCAAGTCACGCAAGCAGCGGCGCACAGCCAAGCAGATGCACGCCGATCTCGTGGCTTTGGGATACGAAGGTTCCTACAACCGCGTGGCGGCCTTCGCGCGGGCCTGGAAGGCCGACCGGCAGCGCGATGCCCAAACCAGTGGTCGCGGGACTTTCGTGCCGCTGATCTTCCAACCCGGCGAAGCCTTCCAGTTTGACTGGAGCGAGGACTGGGCCATGATCGGCGGCAAGCAGACCAAGCTCCAGGCCGCACACACGAAGCTGTCGCACAGCAGGGCTTTCGTCGTCAGGGCTTATCCACTGCAGACCCACGAGATGCTGTTCGATGCCATGACCCAGGCCTTCCGGGTTCTGGGCGGCGTGCCGCAGCGAGGAATCTTCGACAATATGAAGACCGCGGTCGACAAGATCGGCACCGGCAAAGCGCGGCAGGTCAACGCCCGTTTTGCCGCCATGGCGAGCCACTATCTGTTCGAGCCGGAGTTCTGCAACCCGGCCGCGGGATGGGAGAAGGGTCAGGTCGAGAAGAACGTCCAGGATGCACGGCGGCGATTGTGGCAGGCAATGCCAGCCTTCCCGGACATCGATGCGCTCAATGCCTGGCTCGAGGAGCAATGCATCGCGCAGTGGGGAGAGATTCCGCATGGCGTGCTGCCCGGCACCATCGCCGACGTGCATGCCGCGGAGATCGCGAGCCTGATGCCGCTGGGGCGGCCCTTCGACGGCTTCGTTGAACACACCAAGCGAGTATCGCCGACATGCCTGATCTCCTTCGAGCGCAACCGCTACAGCGTCCCCGCGTCCTTCGCCAACCGGCCGGTAAGTCTGCGGGTCTATCCCGAGCGGATCGTCATTGCCGCCGAGGGACAGATCCTGTGCGAGCATGGGCGGATCATCGAACGATCCCATGATCAGCCGGGACGGACGATCTATGACTGGCGGCACTATCTCGCGGTGATCCAGCGCAAACCGGGAGCCCTGCGCAACGGCGCGCCCTTCACCGAGATGCCGGAGGCGTTCCGGCAGCTGCAGGGCCAGCTTCTGAAGCGCCCCGGCGGCGATAGGGAGATGGTGGAGATCCTCTCGTTGGTCCTGCACCATGACGAACAGGCCGTGCTGTGTGCCGTCGAGTTGGCTCTCGAGGCCGGCGTCGCGACCAAGACCCATATCCTCAATATCCTGCACCGCCTGGTCGACGGCAAGGACCCCGCTCCGCCCAGGATCGATGCCCCGCAGGCCCTGATCCTCTGCCGCGAACCCAAGGCCAACGTCGCACGCTATGATACCCTGCGGGACAAGGATCTGCGCCATGCGTCATGATCCCGCCAGCGCCGCCGTCGTGGTCATGCTGCGCTCTCTCAAGATGTATGGCATGGCCCAAGCCGTCGGTGACCTCATCGAGCAAGGGGCGCCCGCGTTCGATGCGGTCGTTCCGATCCTCTCCCAGTTGCTCAAGGCCGAAGTTGCCGAACGCGAGGTCAGGTCCATCGCCTACCAGATCAAGGCGGCCAAGTTCCCGGCCTACAAGGACCTGGCCGGCTTCGATTTTGCATCCAGCGAGGTGAACGAAGCCATGGTCCGCCAGCTCCATCGCGGCGAGTTTATCGACGGCGCCCACAACGTGGTGCTGATCGGTGGTCCCGGCACCGGCAAAACCCACATTGCCACTGCGCTCGGCGTGCAGGCCGTCGAGCATCACCGCAAGAAGGCCCGCTTCTTCGCCACCGTCGACCTGGTCAATGCGCTGGAACAGGAAAAGGCCATGAACAAGGCCGGTCAGCTCGCCGATCGGCTGCTGCGCCTCGATCTGCTTATCCTCGACGAGCTGGGCTACCTGCCGTTCAGTCCGTCAGGCGGTGCGCTCCTCTTCCACCTGCTCAGCAAGCTCTACGAGCGCACCAGCGTCATCATCACCACAAATCTCAGCTTCAGCGAATGGGCCGGTGTGTTCGGCGATGCCAAGATGACCACGGCACTGCTCGATCGGCTCACCCACCACTGCCATATCCTCGAGACCGGAAATGACAGCTTCCGGTTCCGCGCCAGTTCGGCAGCGCCCAAAATCAGAAAGGAAAAATCACCAGCTTGACCCACCGCCCGCACAGCGGGACATACTACCCACCCGGGTCACTTCTCGATGGAAATCCCGGGTCAACTCTCAACGGAAATCAACAGCGAGCGGCCAACCAGTCATTTTTGCTTGCGGCAGCGCGCCAGTAACGAACTCAATTGCAGCCGACAGACCATCCCGCTCTTTGATCGCATCGCCCATTAACATGATCGCCGTGCTATCGGTTCGCTCCCGGAGAAGCGCGAACACACGGTCAATGTCTCCACGGTTGAGGGCGATACGTGCTTGATCAATCGACAGATCATTTGCGCCTACTGACTGCGCGCAATCGAGCCAGTGTTCGGCTTCGTCCGTTCGCTTTGCTCGCGCTAAGCAAGCTGCTGTTGCGCGATAAAGGTCGATCTTTAGGCCGGTCGCGGCTGCGCGAAGGTCTCCGTCCGAGACGCGCTTGCAGAAACCGATCAGTCGGTCCTGCCGTGCCTCTTCGACCAACGCGCGGAGTCGCTCTGCTCGATCAACTTCTGGCCGTAGCAATGCTTCGACTGCATCGGCAGGTGTCGCTTCTCCGGACCCTTGCGACAGGATCTGCTCAATGCCTACAAGACGGTCGCGTAATTGAGCATTTTGGAATGAAAGGTTGTCTAGCAATGCCCGTTGGCCGGGGTCCATCTTACCGGTGATGCTGAGAGCAACGAACGCAACTGCAACATCGAAAATGACCTCGCCCCACCAGGCGTCGCCGTGGAACGTGGCTGAAAATGATGCCCCGGCATCGCTTGTGATGGTCGAGTAGTCTTGACCTCCCAGAGCCAGCCGCACTCCAGTTGAGATGAGGTCTCTAACGTCTTGCCGCTGCATCCAAAGCCGGACATCTTGATCGGCAAATATGTCAGGAACGTCCGACAAGGCCTTTTTCGCGGAAGCAACGAAGAATCCGGACAGCGTTTGAGGATCGTCCGAAAGTAAAGAAATGGCCTCGTCAATCTCGAGCGAAGACGCATTGGGAACGCGGCCAGAAATGCTAGCCGAGTCACGGCGGGCCATCTGGGACTTGAGGCCGTCGATCGTGGGTTTGATTGCTTGCTTCGCAGTCGCCAGCCCGAGCGTGCCCAATTCGATAACCACAGTCTGCCTTTCGTCGAACTGAATCGTGTTCGACAGGCTGGCCTAATGGCCAGTTTCGATCAATGGCGGTTGCCGAATCCTAGTGGACATAGGCCTTTCTGGGAGAGAGCTGCACGTAACCTGAAGATGGATCTCGATTTCAGCATGCTGAATGGCAAATTTTGCACTGATGAACTTGGATCATCGACCTCGGCTCTCGGGGCGCATATTCGAGCGGCTGAAGGACTGGAATGGCGGCGCCTGTCGCCGGCTCAGCCTGGCCGAACGCGAACGGCAGCATTTCAGACTTTTAATCCGGAAGGTGCCTTTCCGGTGTCGCCGACTTAGCGGACGTGAACATGTCCTCAGTGGTTATCTGTCGCGAACAACACGAAAGCCCACATTTACGGCGCTCTCCGTGCTTATCATGTGGAAAATCTTGTTCGCTTCGTTTGGATCATTTCCAAACTCGAGCCCGATGAAATTGACTTCACGACACTGGGGCTGCTTGTATATTTTGCAAAGGTGCTCGTCGCCGGGTGTGTCCAAACTCGTCATTTCTCCAACGCCATCAACCAACCCGTAGATTCCATCATTTGATGGTCGACCGCGCAACACAGGTCGCGTCGCTAGGCTTCTTACACCTTGCCGAGGATCATCTACCAGGTTTGACGGAACGGGATCGTCGTAAGGGGATGAGGCAAGTGCTGTCCTTGAGGCCGCCTTCCATTCTTCCGGCGTTGGAAGACGATAATGATAGGAAGACTTATTTGATAGCCACTGCGCGAAGCAGAGTGCATCAATTCGAGTTATCCCTGATACTGCATAGTCATCATCGAGTTTATCGGCATTCTTGATCGGGACATTCCGCAAGTTGGTCGGCAAGGCGCATCCTGCTTCACGAACCGCAGTGAGATATTCACGCCAGCTCGTTTCAAATGTCGCCATGTAGAACGGCTCAATTCCCGTCCCCGAAGTATCAACAAGGCTGATGGATACGCACTCAGGGCAGTCGCGGAAAGGCGCATTTGAAGCCGCACTGGGCGATGCGATCGTGGCGACTATCGCTGTTAAGCTCATGAAATTTATGGCGCGCATGCGTCATCCCGATGTTTCGACGTCAATGAGTGAAAGTTGTATGACTTCACTGCCAAACTGTGAATGGTCGAATTTTCTGAAGGCGGTATGTTCGCTTACCCCGACTTTGCCGCCCTCCAGCCAAGATGATCAACTGCCAGCAGCGGTCGAACGTTCAGTGGAATGGCTGCATTTCAACATTTTAACCGAAACCTGCCTGACCGGACGCGCCGACAAAGCTGTCGTAGCGTCCGCGACGGAAACGCGCCCATTCAAGACGATCAGCAATCACTTTGGCCATTCTGGAAGGCGCCTATCCGCTTCCCGATACCGATCGGGCCGGCCAAGGACTGGAAGCTGCTCGATGTCCCGCAAACGCTGATGGCCGATTGGGGATGGCGGGGCCCCTTCCTTCTGCCAACGGTGCCCGCTCACAGGAGATCGAATACCCAAAGCCTTAAAACGGGATGTTGCGTTCATCTAATCATGCGACTGCTTCGAATCCAACAGCTTAGCATAGCGGAACAGGGCAAGCAGTATCAGGCCGACCGTGGCGCTAACAAGCATTGCAAATGCCACGTATTTGCCAGATCCATCGCCGTAGTGGGCGAAAAACTTGGGCAGCTTGTAGACCATAAAAGCCCCGAATAAAGTAGCGTAGCATCGCCAAAAGAGACATGTAACCAGTCCTATGCCCAGTGCATAAGCAAAGAGGCCGACTATCGAGATAAGAAGGAAAAAGCCGCGGATCGCCACCGTAGGGGTCAAGGTAATGTCTAAGCCAACTTGGAGAGTCACGGATATAACCGCAAGCACCATGGCGGCAAACACGAGCCAACCCAACCTTATTCGACTGTTCATGTGCATCGGTGGATTTTGGGGGCTACCAATTAAAACGAAATTAATTTTGGATCACGCTTCCGGTGTTCCATTTCCGAGCGCTGAGCGGCGGGAATGGCAGCTATCGTTAGGTCGCAAGCCCAAAGCAGTCATTCCGCTCCCGGCCCGAATGGTTCGTCTAAGCGGCCTAGCGAATGTCCGCTTGCCCCGACATCGCTGCCGTCGAAGTCGCCCTATGTGCTGCCGAAAACCGGCCGCTCGTTGTCCGATCAGTCATCCTGAACGGACGACCGCTATCGGGCAGTCAATTTGATCCGGCGAATGGCCGCTTTGGCGGCGGCACCGGCTACAGTGCCTGCCTCACGAGTTGTGGCTGCTCCCGACCAACTCAGGCCATTCGGCTGCAGACGCTAATAAGTCTGCTCACGCCGAAATCGGTCGTTGGCATAGCTTTGGGCTGAGAAGAAGCGCCTGAATAACGGTAATTTTAACCTTCGATATGATCCACCAAAACCCGCCAGTCGCTTTGGCATATTTGATTCGGATGTTTCCGACCTGGATCAACCAGGCTGCCCTGCGTGCCGTTTCATCCAATCGGGGTCGAAGAAATCCTCATAGCGTTCGATCAAGCCGGTTTGATCGAATTCGAAGATCGAGACGCCGCGCAGCAGCGGCACGCCCTGCCAATGATCGCCCACTCCGCGCCAGTTCCAGCACATGACAAGGCGGTTTCCGTCCTGGTTAAACCACTCGGCCTTCGTCTCGGCCTTCGGCCACGACGCAACCGACTTGCGCAGCTCGTCCAGTCCCTGCATCGGCGTTTCGTTGATCGGCATCTTGAACGTGCAGTGTTCGGCGAACAGGGCAAGCTGCTGGTCAACTTCGCCGATATCCTGATAATACATCGATCTCGTGGCGATATCGATCATCTCGTCCTTGCTCAGCATGGCATTCTCCTGGTTGGCGGCGGATGTTCTCGACTCAGGCGAGACAGAACGTGCATCAAATTCGGTTCTGCGCCCGGTTTAGCCGGGCACAGCGGTAGCTATACCTGCAGCGCCACATAGATTGCGACCGGAAGCCCCACGACCCATACATCGCTGAGCACGCGCAGCCAGCGCGATGCGTGCCCCACTTCCATGAAGTCGCGCAGCACGAAGCGGGCCTTGATGACGGCAATGACGATCACCGCCATGGTTATGCCGAAACTGGGCGACAAAGCGCCTACGCTATGGCTGATGGCCCAGGACATGAGCGTTACCAGGGTCAGACCGGCCCAGACGAGGACGATGCGGCTTTTGAACAGGTACTCCATCGTTCACCTCATCAGGTACATGAGTGCAAAGATCACCAGCCACAGCAGGTCGATCATGTGCCAAAAGGCCGCTGCCGATTCCGCCGTCGCTTCAACGCGACACTCCGGATCGCGGACTTCGAGATAGAGGCGGAAAAGAGCCATCAGACCGAAAAAGACGTGCAGGATGTGCACGCCGGTGGTCCAGAAATAGAACTGCGAGAACATGTTGCTGGTAAACACGAACCCGCTCTGCACCTCGACGGTCCATTCTGTGATCTTCGAAACCACAAAGACCAGGCCCCATGCCATCGTCATCAGCGTGAGCTTGCCTGCCGCATCGAAGTTGCCGGCGCGCATGGCCTTGATCGCACCCGCCACGAACCACGAACTGAGCAGCAGGACGATGGTGTTGAACAGGCCGAAGCCAAGGCTGAGATTCTTCTGCGCCTCCAGGAACACGGAATGTTCCCAGTTACGCCACAGGGCATAGTTGACGAAGTAGCTGCCGAAGATGAACAGGTCTCCGACGATGAATATCCAGATGCCGTCGACGGGATTTGTCTCGTGCCGCTCAGCCTGGCGAATTTCTTCCGCAGTCAGACCGAGCTGGTCGATTGTCGCGCTCTGCATGGACGGTTCTCCTAGGCCGGCTGCGGCGCAAAGGGCGCGGTTGGTGCGGCGCGCTGCGATCCCGGAAGGAACCGGGCGAGCCGAGCGGCGCGGAAGCGGTCTTTTGGCGGATCCACGCGCTTTACGGCGTAATAGAGCATGAAGACGTAGACGATCTGCCAAGCAATGTAGACCACCGTGTCGATCCAGAACGCGATGGTGCCGTTCCACGAGAACGGGCCGGATTGCACGATCACCGCCGGGCTCACGAGAAATTCTGTCGTGAAATTCCAGATGCAAGTATAGCCGAACCACTTGGGGAACAGGCGGCTCTTGTCGGCAAGGATCGTGTAGGTCCAGATCAGACTGCCGAACAGGAAGAAGCCCATCGTCCCATCGAACGAGATGTACGTGAGGTCGTAGAGCGTCTCGAGCATCGCGGGGTCGCGGTCGGGACGCATCGATGCGACCGACATGGTGAAGGCGCTCATGTATGCGCCGGTAAACCCGCCGCCGCACATGGCTATCATATAGGCATAGCCCCACGCCCTGGCGTGGGGGATGTCCATCTTCATAATCAGCCATCCGATCAGTCCGTTGGCCCAGACCAGAAACGCGAGACTGACGAGCATCGCCGCGAAGCCGAGACGGATTTCGAATCCGTAGCGCGTGAAGAACTCGACGATTTCCGCCTGGCTCTTGGTCGCATCGGGCGGCGGCATCATGTGGGTGATCGTGAAGTAGACCGCGCCCATGATGTTGTAGGCGATCGGAATGCTCCACCAGGCGATCCACAGGTCCGCCTTGGGGTTGTGCCGCAGATGCCATGCCATCTTGGCCAGATAACCCGAAGGAATCGGTGGGACTGCGGCGCTCATGCCGGTTCCTCCCGCTCTTCGAGACGGTGGCGGGCGCTCCAGACCGCCAGGAACATGAGGGCATTGTAGAGCGCGAAGGTCCAGATCCTCAAATGGAACGTCACGGCGCCGTCCCAGGCCAGAGGCCCGGTCATGAACAGTGCGCCGAAAGCGGCCGGCGTCCAGGCCAGCGCGGCCAGAACGTTAAGGTGGCCGACCCAGCGCGGCAGCACCGGGCGCGCCGGATCATCGAGATAGACGGCGAAAGCCAGCGTCACTGCCTGCCCGATCAGGAAGCCGGTAGGCACGGTAAAGCAGATCCAGCCCATGTCGCTGAGGAGCTGGATGGCCTCTGGCGCGCGGTCAGGGCGGTACGCGGCGACGATCCAGAACAGGTTGGCCGCAGCGAACATGCAGGCGCCTCCCAGCGTAAGCGCCATGTAGACCCAAGCAAGGGGGCCGCCGCCGTGGGACATGCGCTGCATCATCAGCGCGATCATCGCGTAAAGCCCGACCATCCCGATCTCGAACCAGTTGAACACGATCATGCTGTACTGAACGTGGGTTGCGTTGCCGCGATCGCTGTAGAACGCAGCAATGTCCGCCGCCGACATGGTCGGCGACATCGGAGTGTAAGTCGGAAAGACCAGGAATGCTGCGATCCAGATCAGCCCGATGACAGGGATGGACAGCAGCAGGGTATGGTTGAGCGTCCTTGGCATATGCACTCCCCGCTTGTGTTCTTTCCAGATGCATATGCATTGACCGGACTTTATGCAATATCATATTGCATATCATATTCCGTAGTGCGCAACAGTGTATGCGTATTGGCAGGATTGCCCCTAGGGCTGGGGCCCGATCTGATGAGGTTTGCCGCTTTGAATTCTCCACCAATGCTGGACCGACGCGTCAGGAAGTCGCGACAGGCGTTGCGCACGGCCCTGCAGGATCTCCTGCCGGAACTGCCTTATGAACAGATCACCCTCCAGGAGATCAGCGCGCGGGCGGATGTCGCCTATACCACGTTCTTCCGGAACTACATGGACAAGGACGCGCTGCTGAAGGATCTGGCGCACGATCAGATTGATCGCCTGCTCGATCTGGCCCTGCCGCTGTTCACGGCGAGCGACAGTTACGCATCCACCGAGACGCTCTGCGAATACGTCAGCGATCATCGGGTAATCTGGACTGTGTTGCTGACCGGCGGTGCGGCGGCGCAAGTGCGAAAGATGTTCGTCGAACAGGTCGATGCGCGATCGGACCAGTGGCCCGCCCAACCGACATGGTTGCCACCAAGTTTCGGTACGACGGTGCTCAGCAACATCACACTGGATGTCCTTTCGCTCTGGCTCGGCAAGGAGCCGCAAGCCACGCCGCGCGAAATCGCGGACATGTTGGCGAGGTTCTTCAAAGTGCTTGATGAAGGCTGAGCATGAGCGTCCTGTTGAAGCGAGACATTAGCTCATGACCGCCGCCGCAAAAGCGGCAGAATTCCTTCCGTATCAACTGAGATGATGACCATTGCAGATTCTGCTAAACCGACGTCCGCTTCGGGCAGGTTCAGCCGTTCGACAAGCAACCTTGAAACGACCGGAAAGTCCCAAGGGCAGAAAGAATAGCCCCTCGCCGAGGCGAGGGGCCAATAGACTCAGATCTCAGTGTTCTCAGCAAGGGCAAGCGCGTCTTCCACGTCAATGCCGAGGTAACGTACCGTATTCTCGATCTTGCTGTGACCGAGAAGGATCTGGACGGCGCGAAGGTTGCCGGTCGCCCTGTAGATGATCGACGCCTTCGTGCGGCGAAGTGAGTGCGTGCCATACTCGCTGCGCATCAGACCTACCCCAGTCACCCATTCATCCACGAGTCTGGCATACTGGCGGGTGCTCAGATGGTTGCTGTGATCAACTCGGCTAGGAAACACGTAATCGTCCACCGTTCCGCCTCGCCGATCGAGCCACGCCAACAGACTGGCACGAGCATCGGGGAGCAGCTCGAATTGAACGGGCCGACCTGTCTTCTGCTGCATGACGATTGCACGGGTTCGGATCTGCCCGCCACTAACCAGGTCGCCGATCTTCACCTGAACGAGGTCGCAGCCGCGCAGCTTACTGTCGATTGCGAGATCGAACAGCGCTCGATCTCGCAATCGGCGGCGCTGATTGAGGTAGAATCGGATTTCCCAAATTTGCTTTGGCTTCAGGGCACGCTTCGCGCCGACAGTTCTTCCCGCATTCCAGACCGGGCGCTTGACGGCGGTGGGTTCGGTTTCAAGCATTTCCATGATCATTCTCCGATGGCCAGAGTGGCCATCTGAAGAACGTTGCACATTCGATGAGAGATGGCGGGAGGCGTCTGCCGACCAGACTTGGTTGTTCACCACAGTCGCCATGAGAGTACGCTCCTGATAGAACCTCCCTGAAAGGCGGACGGTCGGCAATGCGTCCTCGTTTCGGTCCTCTTAGTTACTGATCTGGCGTCCTAGAGCGGACATGCTTTCCAGGCTGCAAAATGGCTCTGCGCACCTCGAATCAAAACACTCCGGCAGTTGCTGTTAGTCAGCAGGAGAACAGATTTATTTATCTCCAAACCCATGGCCTGGGTCGCGGCATCATCAAAAAGCATCATCGCGATGTCAAAATTGCTGAAGAGCAGGAGAATGTATTTTATTCTGAACCGGCCTCATCCATCCGCTTGGTCGGCAACAAGTGCGAATGTTGTGTCGGGCGCAGTTATCTGTTCTCGGAACAGGCGATCGCGAATGATTGCGCAGCCAGGCTCTTGGTGGCGATCGGGCGCCAGGGCGTCGGTTGGCGCATGGGTTTGCGGGTGCCGTCCGAGAAGTAGAATACCGCTAGGACTGTGCGGGTCCGTTGCCTGGCGCAGTCGAATTCCTCGATGGACTGGAGTTCGTCCACGGGCCTGCCTTGCATTGGGCGCTTGTTGGCAAAGGTGATGCGGGTGGCCAGTGTACGTGTCCCGGTCGAGGTCGTGTACGGCTCATCGTCCGTCACGTAGCGCTTGTCGCCCTGCTCGGTGGTGGTCAGCAGGACCCAGGAACTGGCGCCGCCCTGTGCCGGCGCTACGCTTGCAACAAGGCAGGCCACTGTCAGGGCTAGCCGCGATCCGACCATAGCCATCTCTCCTGTCTCCTATATCGAACGCGTGCACCTTTCGGCGCGAAGGCGAAAATGTACGAGCCCACCACTGCAAAGTCGAAAGATGCCCGGGACTTGTCACCTTACCATTGCAGTAAGAAAGCCAGCGCTGGCTTGTGGCGGGATTGGACGCCCGCTAGCCCCTTTTTGGTCAGATGCAAATGAAAGGAAAGTCGAAATGATCGATGTTCTTGATCGTGACGTTCACCTCAAGGGACAGCCACTTTCACACACTGCCGAAGAACGCATCTGGTCTGCGCTCGAAATGGATTCGATGTCGGTTGAACTGCAAGCCGATCTCATCGCCAAGTCGCCGACCTTCACCTACAGCTGCCCGTCAGTCGGCGGATGCAACACGGCGACCTGCTCCACGCGTTCGAACACCAGCTGCAGTTGCTGACCGGCAGCGCCGATGCCTTTCGGCGCAGCGCGTTCCTGAACGAACGGCAGGGGCCGCTCTGGACCAGCGTCGGGCCGGCACGGGACCATGCCGGCCCGCTCGCCAGTCTCGAGCAGGCCCTGTTGCCAACCGGGCCGGCCGGGCTGGCCCGGTTGGCAGACCTGCGGCACCGCGCGGGCCTGCGACTGGCGGCGTCCTCACCCATAATCTGCCCTTGGCTGGAAGAGCTTGAGCGCTACCTGACAGCCGGTGACGAGCGCGTAACCGCTTCCGAAGACATTCCTTTTGCGCGGGCGTTTCAGCCGTTCCTCACCGCCTTCCTGCAACAGCGCGACACGCGTAGGCGTGCGCTGTTTGGCGCGCGCGCCCTGCAATCCCTGGTGGACGGACTTGCCAGGCAATTGAGCGCTGTCTGCTCGATGACGCTCTATTGTTCACTGTGCGACGAGCAGGGCGGACTGGAACCCTCGGCGCACAGCTACCGCGAATTCTGCGAAGAGCTGGCACGGGGCCGCTGGATCGAGTTGGCGATGCGCTATCCCGTGATGGGTCGCCTGATGATCCAGCGCGCGGCGCTGTTCGGTGATGCCGTTGACGAACTTGCCGATCGCTTCCTGGCGGATCGTCCGGCGCTGGATGAAAGCCTGCTGCCCGGATGCCTCGAACGGTGCATTCACGATATCCATCCGGGCATGGGCGATACGCACAATTCCGGGCGCGCCGTGATGCGCCTCCACCTCGATGGCGGCGCGATCCTCTACTACAAGCCAAAGCCCCTTGCGAACGAGCACTGGTTCAATGACGTGCTGGTGCCGGCCATGCGTGCCCAAGGCGTCCCCCTTGGTGCCGTGCCGGTCCTGGATCGGGGAACGCATGGCTGGGCGCGGGATGCACGGGGCGCGAGCACCGGAGCAGTTCCTGCGGACGAAAGTGCCGTGAGGGAATCGGACATGGCACGCGTTGCCGCCGTCTTCTATCTCCTCAACGGCACAGATTTCCATTTCGAGAACCTCGTGAACAGCCCCGCGGCGTGTCATGCGATCGATCTGGAAACCCTGTTCAATGCCTTGCCGTTCGAGGACGATGCCGATGGTTCGCAGTGGCGGCGCTGGACTTTCCTGAGTACCGACATGCTGCGCGCGCGCTTCGGCTACGAAGGCGGCGCAGCAGACGTTAGCGGGCTATATGCCGAGTCCTTCGAGGCCCCCTTCCCCATCTACAGTTTCGAGGTGACGCAAGAGGGCACAGTGCGCCTGCAGATCTGGCGGCCAGATGCCGATAGACAGGCACATTCCGCGTCTCCTGCCGCTTCGCATCGGGCCGTGCCAGGCCCATCCCCGTCGTTGGCCGATGCTATCCCCGATGCGCTTTCACAAACGCGCAGGGCCATTCCTGCCGTGCTAGAAAAGCTGCCGCCGGAGGCCATCAGCCGGTTCGTGATGCGGCCGACCATGTTCTACACCCGCCTCTTCCAGCGGCTTTACATGCCCCGCTTTCTCACGGACGCGGCCTTGTTCTCGATCGAGTTGAACGGTCTTTGCGCGGGCCTTTCAGCCCTCCCAGAGGATCGCCAGGCTTGCCTTTCTGCGGTGTTCGATTCCGAGATCATCCAGCTTCAGCGCGGGGATGTACCCTATTTCTGCTACTCGCCTTTCTCGAAAGCCCTGTGGGCCGACGGCGAGGTGGTGGCGGACGATTTCTTCACGCAAACCGGCTTGAGCCTCGTGTCGCGCAAGCTGGCCGAGCTCGCTGAAGAGGATGTGCGCGAGGAAACCGCGCTGGTCAGCGCAAGCGTAGCCCTGTCGCAATTCAGCTGGACCGAAGCACGCAGACGGCAGAGCGCGGCGACGGATCGCGCCCTTGAACCCGGCATTGCAGCTCAGTCCTGCATCGCCGAATGCTGTACGCTCATGGCGCGGGAAATCGTCTCTGCCGCACGCACCTTGCCCAACGGTCGCACGCGCTGGATCGGGCACGTGGGCGATGCAGCAGCGAAAAGCCTCGTGCCCCACATGAGCGACGATGCCTATTTCGGCGGATACTGGGGGGTGATGTCATACCTGGCCGGTTGCGCATCCTTCCTGCGGCAATCGGACAGGCCTGACCCCGAACTCGAACAGTTCCTGACGAACGAAGCCGACACGCGCCACCGTTTCCCCGGCTATGCGCCTTCGGCACGCAGCGCCGTGGGACTGGACGGCGTAGCGGGCCTTGTGATCGCCTACCTGCGCCTGATCGATCTCGACCCCGCGCGGTGGATGTTCCTAGAAGAACGGTTGGCCGCGTGCCTGGCCTCCCTGTCGAACGAGCGCCTGCGTGTGGATCCCGTTCCCGACATCATTGCCGGAAACGCAGGGCTGCTGCTGGCCTTGTCGCTGCTCGTGGCCCATCCCGGCCCTGCCATCAGCGATCAACTGCGTGTGCAGGCCGCCGGGATAATGGCAGTAAGCGTGGAAACGCTACTCGACAGTGCGGTGGTTGGGGAGACGGGCCTGTTCTGGCGCTCGCCGCTGTCTCGGCATGGACTGATCGGATTTGCGCACGGCAACGCGGGCTACCTTGCTGCCCTGGCACAGTGCCTTACCGCTTGTGACAGATCGAGTGTCCTTCTTGCCCCGGTAGGGGTGGACAGGATCACATCGACAATCGAGCAGGCCCTTGCATGGGAACGCTCATCTCGCATCGGGGGCGACTGGCCCGATCTTCGCCCCGAACTGGGCCGTAACGCCACGCTGAACGCCAGCTGGTGCCACGGCCTGTCGGGTCTGGGGCTGTCGCGCGTGGCGCTCTTGCGGACCAAGCGGTTCCGGAACGATCCGGTGCTGATGCAGGAACTGGTCGAGATCGTCGAACGCCTGCTCGAACAGCCCGAACAGGCCATTTTCGATACCGCATGTTGCGGGGCAGCGGGCGAATGGGAACTGCTACTGAGCGCTGCACGCCTGCTTCCCGGGCGCGGTTGGCTGGAACAGGCGCACGCACGCACCGGAGCGGCAGCGAAAAGGATCGCAAGGGAGGGTGGCTATCGGGGCTTCATGGGCAGCGTGACGCCCATCGCCCTGTCACCCTCGCTCTTCCAGGGAGCGGCCGGCGTCGGCGATGTGCTTGTGCGCGCTCATCAGGCAGCGGCCTGCAATCTCTACGGTCTGCTTTCCGCCTAGGCACCCCGGCGCAGGAACAGGGTTTGCGCGTTGGCGAAACCCTGTTTCGCGTAGAACGGCCTTGCCTCCGCCTCGGACAGGACAATGGTCGTCAGGTACGGGCCGGCAGAGCACCGGGCGGTAACGCGGGAAACCAGCTCTCGTCCCAGGCCTAGGCCCTGGTGCCAGGGATCGACGACGAGCATGGCGAGCAGGCAGAATAACGCGCCATCGGTCAGGGCGCGGGCAACGCCGACAAGCTGCCCATCCGCAGCCCAAACCGCCTCGATGATGTCCGAGCCATCCAGCGCCGCCTTGAGCCTGTGCTGGCACGCACCATCGCTCCACATGCCGGCCGAAGCGAGCAGGTCACGCACTTCCCGGTGATCGGGCTCAAACAGGTCGAAGCGGTAGCCGTTCATGGTTGCATGCACCCCGACGCGCGGGCTTGCCCCTGCAGGTGGCACAGTTCGGGAAGGGTGGAAAGGTAATCCTCCATCCGCAGCCGGGCATCGGGCACCCGCTCAACGACATGATTCCACAGTGCGGTGCACAGACTTTCGATATCCGCCGGCACATCGTCCGGCGCGACGTGCCCGTGATACCGGCTGTGCATGACACGAACGCGCGCATCGATTGCCGGTTCTTCCCGAACGATGCCCTCGTAAAGTTCGCGCAGCTCGTTCGGTGGGCTGCTGATGCCGACAACCGTGACCCCCAACACCCGCCACCAGCGGTGATCGATCTCGCCCATGCGGGCAAGGAGGCCCTGCGCCGCGCATTTCAGCAGCATTTTCTGCCTGTAGGACCCGCAAGCGGATCCTGCCGCGACGCGGGCCGGGGATACAATCTGGTCAAACAGCGGACAGGGCAATCGGGGCCCCCGTCCCTGGCCCGAGGCCATATCGCGCTCCCGCAAGAGACAGCGCAGCGTCTCTGGGACCGTGGCATCGTCAGGCGGCAGCAACGATCCGTAGGTCGCGGCCGAAGCAAAGCTGCCGCAGCGCAATTCCTCCTCGATCAGGGTCCCACCGACTAGGGCATCGACCTTCCCAGCATAGCGGCCTTGCGAGCCAACGATCCCGTCCTGATGATAGCGGGCCGACCACAGCCCGATCCGCTGATCGACCGTCATCGAACCATTGCAGCGAAACGAGACCCGCACGAGGTTGAGCAACGCCCCGATGTCGGCAGCGCGCGGACACACCCCGGCATCGACGAGGACGAACTACACCGCCAGCAGTTCGATGCTCGCATGGATCTTGCCTTGCCGCAGGCACAGCAGCGCCAGTGAATTGGCCGTCTCGCAAAAGGAGTCAGGGTCAATGCCGTCAATCCGAACCGCCAGAACCTTGGCCCATGCGGCCTGATCGGTGCGGGGATGCCGGGTAACCGGAGTGAAGACTTCCAGCGGCGGGCGGCGACTGCGCCGGTGCGCGATGTCCTCAAGAGCCTGAGCTGAAATCATGCCAGACAATCGCCTACACTCCAGTTTTGACGCCGGGTCGAGCACGAGCGCGTGAACTGGCCGATGCGCGCAACCATCTTGTGCTCCTGCCACGTTCCGTCGACCTTTACGCTGCTGCCACCCGGTTCGTGCCACCAATGCGCATAAGGGCGAAATTCAGCGGCATCCAGACCTTCAAGCACCCGGGCGACGCCGGCAGGCCCAAGGGTCATCGACGTGCCGCCCGGCCATGCATCGGCATCGAACAGCTGCTCGCGATCGAAGCACAACAGGTAGCGGCCGGAAGAATCGATCTGGCCCGGATGCCAGCGAAACTCGCGCAGGTTGCTGAATACACCCTTGCAGCCAGGTCGCGGCCGGACTTCACCTCGCCGCGGCCAATGCACTCGACAAGGTGCTGCAGGTGCGGGTGCAAGAACCTGGAGAACCAGTCATAGCCGGACCAGAGGCTGATTTGCGTGCCGTCCTGCAACTGCCAAGTCATCGTGCGTGGTTCCTTTGCGGATCCCCAACAAAGAGTATCGCGGGCCCCGGCGCACCTTACCAATACAGTAAGGGAGCGTGGGCGATCTTGTCTTGATTGCCGATTGGACTAGTTTCACGCGATGCATTCCACCCCGGTCATGGAGCAGGACACCTCGGCACCGCATGTTCTGGTCGTCGATGATGACCCGGCGATGATGGAACGGCTCGTTGCCCTTGCGCTGCGGGAACATTGGAAAGTGGACACCGCCGCAACCCAGGAAGCGGCCTTCGACAAGGGGCGGCAAGGGGGCTTCGATCTCGTGGTCCTCGATCGCATGCTCGAGGATGGCGACGGCGATGCGCTTGCGCTGGTCGATCGGCTGCGCCAGGCGGAAATCGCCACGCCGGTGATTGTCCTCAGCAGCATCGGCGGCAGCTTTGAGCGCACGCGCGGCCTGCACTCAGGCGCAGACATGTATCTCGAGAAGCCGTTCGAGGACTTGGAACTGATCGCGGCTGCCACGGCCCTTTTTCGCCGGCACGGCATCGGCAATTTCAAGGGTGCGGTGTTCGAGCACGCCGGTCTGGAGTTGCGTTTGCACAGCCGCACCGCAAGTTGGCAGGGCGCCCCGGTCAAGCTTGCTCCCAAGAGCTTCGATATCCTCGAAATGCTGGCCCGCCACCGCGGTGCCTGCGTTTCGCGCAGGGCGATGTGGGCCGAAATCTGGCCAACCTGGAAGGGTGAGCCCCAAAGCGAGATCATGGACCAGGCAATTTTCCGCCTGCGCCAGGAACTGGGCAAGGCGGACCGGGGACCAAGCGTAGTCACAGTGCGCTCGCGCGGCTTCCGGCTCGATACGGGCGCATGACCGGGTTCAGGCGGCAAGGGCTGCCGCATCGCTGGTATGCAGCCCCGCAAGTGATCGCGGGTCTGCTGTTCGTGGCTACGCTGGCGCTCGTTGGCCTCGTGATCGACAGGGCCGTGGCCCGGGCCGAGTTCGAAGCCGCCGAGGCGGACGTGGTGCAGGCCATGACAGAACTGGACAGCCGGGTACCGAGCATGGGCGCGCTAGCGCCGATCGACGAGATCGACCGGCGCATGGATGCCCAGCGGCTCAGCAATGACGATGCCATGATCTATGCCGTTCAGCGCACGGACGGGCGAATGGTCGTGGGCAATATCTCCCAGTGGCCGAACGATCCCCCGCGCATCGCGATTTCCGAGTTTCGCCTGGGACCCTCAGGTCCGAGTGCGGTCGGCACGGTGCGCACCTTCGGTAACGACTTCGAAATGCTGGTGGCGCGCCGCATGGTCACGCTTTCGGGAATTCGCGCAACGCTGGTGTCCGTGTTCGCCGTTGCGCTGGCGCTTTGCCTGGTCGCCGTAAGTGCCATGTTCCTGCGAACGCGCAGGCGAAACGAACGCATGGTGGCCCGCATCGCGCACGACCTCAATGACGCGGCCTCGGGCGCTTTCCGCAAGCGCATCGAGGAGCCCGACGAGCCGGTGCTGGCCGAGATCGTCCAGCGCGTAAACGTGCTGCTTGGAAAGGTCGAATCCTCCACCGACGCGCTGCGCCAGTTGGCCGCGAACATCGCCCACGAGCTGGCGCATCCCCTGGCTGGCGCGATCGCGCAATGCGAACGCCTGGTGCAGGAGCCGGAAAACGCCGAGGATACCGCGGCGCAGGTTCTCGACCGCCTGGAGGCAATGGACGAGACCTTTCGCGGGCTGCTGACCCTGACCGAAATCGAGACTGGCCTCGATCGCAGCGGCATGGTCGAACCGTTTGACCTGGCCACGGTCGCCGCCGACGCTTGCGAGCTTTACGAAGATTATGCCGGGGACATGGCCGTCACCCTCGTCAGGGGCCTGGAACAGGCCCCTATCTTCGGCTCCGCCGGCCTCGTGCGCAGCGCGCTGGGAAACCTCCTGTCAAACGCCATCCGTTTCAGTCCCAGAGGCGGCAAGCTTACGATCACCACCACGCGCGAAGGCGATCGCTGCTGCGTCGCGGTTTCTGATGAAGGCCCGGGTCTGGGTGGGCGCAGTCCGGCTGAACTGTTCCAGCACTTGCGCGAAGGAAGCCCCGACAGCACGCGCCGCCATGGACTGGGCCTGCGTCTTGTACAGGCGATCCTGGTCAGGCATTCGGCAAGGCTCGAATTCGAGGAACTGCAACAGGGTCTTTGCGTCAGGATGATATTCGCGTGCCACGATTGATTGTTTTGCTGCTGGCTCTTTCATTGGGTGCCTGCACCGGCTCGAACGGCGCAATCGACATGGCGGGCTTGCGCCGTGCCAGCGTGGCATCGCTGGAATCCGGCACCGGGGGCGAGCAAATGGAAATGGCGCGGCGCGAAGCCATGCTGGGGATCAGGCGCATCGTTCGCGATTACCATTCCGGGGACTCCGCGATCGAGCCTGACGACCTGACCGCCTACGTAACCCCGGAAAACCTGGCCGGCTCCGGCGATCTGGACACGCTGGACCTGCGACGCGGCGCGCTTGATGGGCCTTCGGAGTCCTTTCATGCTCTGGCGCCACTCGGTACCGCCCGTTTTCAGATCGCCTTTCGCGGCCATCAGAGCGCGCTCGTGATGGTGACCAGCCTGGAAGCACCGCTGGAACTGAAACTGCTCGACAAGGCCACGGGCAAGACCCGCTGCGTTGACACGGTCCGGCGCGGGGTGGCCCTGTGTCGGCTGCGCCCGCAGGCGAACACCGTCTATGACGTCGTTGTCGTTAACCCGAACAACCGGCGCATCCGGTTCTCGCTGCTCAACAATTAGATCACGCCGCTGGCCGCAATGCTCCGTTTCCTTACCGCGATGGTAATTTGACCCCCGCTTCCCTGGCGCCGAAAAGGTTTGCGTAAACGAAGGGAGCATAATCATGGGGCGGATCAAGATTGTGACAATGGCTGTGGGAATGGCGCTTGGCACTCTAGTGTCGACGGCGCCTGCACGGGCGCAGCAGGTCGAGATCGTGACACCGTTCGAATACGTCATGGGCCAGGTCGTCGAAAGCGCCGGGCGAGGAGTCGGCGCGGCTCTTGCCGAGCGGGGGCAGGCCCAAGCCTTCAATATACAAATTGCGACTGCACGCGCGGCCTTCGCAAAGTGCAAGGGCGCCTGCACCCAGCAACGCAGGACACTCGGGCGCCTTCTTGCAAAGAAGGACGAAGTCTACCTCCACTACGCCTACCAGCGCAAAACGATGGGCGCCATGTTCGGCGCCCAGGGGGTAGGGAAGGCCAATGCCATGGAAACGATCATGCGCGGCGGTTCGGGCTATGACGGCGGCATCGTCCCGGAGTGCAGCGGCCTGTTCAGCAATTGGAGCAGTGCATACGTTTCGGCCTTCTTCCGCTCGGGCTCTCCGCAGCAAAGCCTGGGGGCCCTGTTCGGCAATAATGCCAATCCATTTGAAAGCCTGCGCCAACTCAGCCAGGCCCGAGTCTCCGCAGACCAGGCGCTCTTGTCGACCAAACCCGTCTACGAACCGTATCGCGCATGCCGGGATCGTGCTGAACTGCAGCGGGCAGGCAAGCTCTAGGCGCTAGATACTGCCTGTTGGCAAGACGGCGAAGGCTTGACCTTTGCCGTTTCTCTGGCTCCAATGCCGGAATGAAAAGAACCACTTGGCTTGCTTCGGCTGTTCTTTTGGTAACCTGTCTGTTCCCGACTTGCGGATTTGCACAGTGTTCCGGAATGTCTCCCGCGCAGGAAGAACTCGCGGCCAAGGCCTTTACTGCCGCACAGATGGTTCTCGCCACGCCGCCCGGCATGGCGGTGGAACGCAATATCGCCGCTCATGGAGACAGGGAATACGAACTGCGCACCGCGCTTGCGCACCGCGATGACCTGCTTGCGCCATCCGGTGCCGACGATCTCACGCCGGCCGATGCAATCGCGCGAGCGGCCGACTTGCGCCAGACCGAAGATCGGATCGAGGCGATTGCTCCCGGCTTGCTGGAACAACTGGTGGCCGAGCCGGTTTCGCTGACCCAGGTGCAGGGCGCCCTGGCGCCGAGGCAAGGTTTGCTGATGCTGCTTGAGACTGGCGATGCGGCCTATGCCTGGATGGTGACCGGCGCCTGTGTCAGCTGGGTGCAGCTGACGGATAATCTCGTCAACGCGGATACGGGCGCCGCAGAGGAACTGCGCCAAGCCTTCATTCCCTCTGTGCGGGTGCGCGGAGGCAGCCGCACCGCCAAGACGCAGGACGCTGGCGCAGCGCGCGCGTTGCTGGAACGTCTCCACCAAGGGCTGCTCGGTCCGTTTGAGACGCAGCTGGTCGGAGTCGATGAGCTATTCATCCACGGCAGCAACCGCTTTCTGGGCCTTCCCTTCGCTGCACTCATCGACCCGGCCGACGGACGCTATGAAGTCGAAAAGCGCGGCTTCGCGCTGATCCCGAGCTTGCGCGCCCTTGTCGGCGAGGTGCCGCGCAGCGGTCCCGAGGATGCCGGGCACGCGATCCTGGCCCTGGGTGCCCCTGCTGCCAGCATGCTTCCCGATGGACGCAGCTTTCCGACGCTTCCCGGTGCGCGCCGCGAACTCAAGGAACTGCGCCAGGCCTTCGGCGCCAGCGTGCGCGTGCTTGATGAAAAGCAGGCAACCGAAAAGGCGCTGCTGGCAGCCCTTGCGGACAAGCCCAGCGACGTCCTGCTTTTCTCCACCCATGCCGTGCTCGATGGCAAGGGCAGCGATGACGTGGGGCTGCTTCTTTCCGGCGAGCCGTCCTCGTCGTTCGGCGCGCTGCTGTCGCTCGACAGGATTGCCGCCCTGCCCCTGTCCGGCCAGCTGGTTGTCCTTTCGGCGTGCGATACCTGGTCCGGCAAGCCCGGCGCGCAGGAAGCACTCAACGGGCTGGCCCTGGCTTTCCTCAGCGCCGGCGCGCGCGACCTTGTGGTGACGCAGTGGCCCATCAGTGACCAGTCCGCCGGGCGCTGGTCGCACCTGTTCCTCGAGGATCTGGGCAAGGACGACTTGGTTTCGGCGGTCAGGCACAGCCAGCTCGAACTGATGCAATCGGATGGCGGGCGCTGGTCTGATCCCCGCCACTGGGCAAGCTATGTGCCGGTTGTGGGCAGGGGGACGCGATGAAACCCTTGCGCCTTTTCCCGGCCCTGCTGATCGGCGCCACCGCCCTGCTGGCAAGCACGGCAGGGGCTCAACAGCCCTGGCGCAATGCCGAGCGCTTCGACAAGATGATGGAAGGGCCCGTCGAAGCCTTTCGCGTCGATGGGGGCGAGGCCGCCAGCAAGGCACTGGACACGTTGGAGCAGTACTGGCGCCAGCCCGAAAACGCCGACCCCGTTGCTCTGGCGCGCATCGAATACGAGCGCGGACGGATCGACCTGCTGGCAGACCGGGATGACCGCGCGGTCGAGCGCTTTACGGCGGTGATCGCCATGCTGGATCCTTATCGTGCCATCGCGGGGAACTTTCTCGTCGATGCCTATCGTGATCGTGCTTCCGCGCACTGGGGCGCGCTACGTCTGCTACAAGCGGAGAGCGATGCGCGCGAAGCGGTGCGCCTCTCGGACAGCCTCGATGCCGTCGCCGCCAACACCCGCGCGACCGCTCGCTTCACCCTGGCCCAGATTCTCGATTCACGCTTCCGCTCGGTGGAATCTGGAGCGAGACTGCAAGAAGCCCTGGAGATTGCCGCCACCAACGCGGATATCGATCCCAACGATTACGGCGAAATGGTCTCCTACTTCGTCAATCGGCAATCGCTGGAAGAAGGCCAGGCACGCGCCATGTTGTCGGTGGTGACCCGGGCGATCGCCAAGATGGAACGCAGTCTGGACGAACCCACGCTGTCTCTGGGCGACCTCCATGCTTCGCTGGCCGCGATCCTGGAAAAGCGGGGGCGTACCCAGGAAGCCTTGGGCGAGATCGATGCGGCGATTGCCATCGCCAAGGCGGTACAGCAGGGCAGCGGCCGAGACGATGCCATGTCCTACATCAAGGAGGCCTTCTGGCGTCACAACAAGGCTAACACCTTGCGCCTGCTCCACCAGTACGAACCGGCGCAGCAGGAAATCGACGTCATGACGGCCATCATCGCCAAGTACCTGCCGGAACGGCATCCCGTTCGCGTGTTCATGGGCCGTGTCCGGGCGCTCAACCTGATAGATCTGGGGCAGCGGGACAAGGGGTTGGCGCAGTTACAGGCGGACTACGACCAGTTCGCATCCCTAGTGGCGCCAACCGAACTGCGACGGATCGCCTGGCAGAAGGACCTGGCGGAAGCCGCCTTGAAGGACGGTCGGCTGCAGGACGCCGCACGATACTACACCGAAGCCGCCGAGGGGCTGGACGCCCGCGCGCGTGAGCGGCGCAGCGACGCGGTGGTTTCACAGCGCGAATGGGATGAACACCGTGCCGTCTACTTGGGCATCATCCGGACCGCTGCGACCGAGGCCGGGCTATGACCGGCAGCGCCTAGTTGACACGCCCCAGGCGGCGTTGCGGGAATGCACCGCGCATTGCGTTCTGAATTGAAAATCCTGTCGCGAAAAGGGGCAGGCGGACACAGACAGAGGGGGGATGCACGTAGACTTGACGAGGATGTGTGCCGGAACCACGGCAACAGGCCTTAGCATCGAACTGACCTCGGGATCGGTTTTCGGGTACGTCGGATCCGGAAAGTCGGCGCTTTGCTAAAATCTCCACTGTCGCCAATGGAATATCCGCTTCTTTTGTCCAATAATCGAAACCCGCCTGTTCGCACCCGTCCCTGCGTCAGTCGATCGACAATGGCACGGGTGCAAGGGCTGGAGTGACTGCTTCCGCGGAAAGCCGTCATTCAAGCAGTGAACCGGCAACGGCGCCTTTGTCCCAGATCTGGTCGGTCGGTCCGCCTTGAGAGCTTGATGAACGAACGGCAGGTTTGGAGAAGCCGATTTGAACGACTGAACGACTGCTTTGGCGGCGTCTAGCGTCGCGAACTCGCGCGATACTCCTGGGGTGATTGCCCGGTCAGCTGCCGGAAGGCACGAGCGAATGCGCTCTGGCTTTCGAAGCCGACGTTCGCGGCCAGTTGCGCGATCGGTAGATCGGTGTCCATCAGCGGAGCCAGCGCTGCGAGAAGGCGGGCACGCCGGCGGTACTCATCCCAGCCCATTCCCAGTTCCGACTGGCACCGTCGTCGCAGCGTCCTTTCGGAGAGCCCCGCGACGCGGATCGCGTCCGCCATGGTGCACCCCGCTGGGTCGGCGCAGGCTTGGGCAAGCGCCTTGACCAGCACCGGATCCGTGGTCGTGGGCAGGGTCAGGGGTGCCTGATCAGATATCCATTCCCGGCACAGATGCGCAAAAGCGTTAAAGAACGCGCGTCCGGTGTCATCCAGCCTGCCGCCAAGCGGCCATCGCCCCGCCGCCACGAACATTTCGCGCATGAGCGGCGACACCCGAAGAATGCGCACGCCCGCTCCGGTATCCCCGATGCAGTCCGCCGACAGGAGCACCGAAATCGACCTGATGCGGTGAAGGCTGTTGCGATGCCGCGTGCCTGCAGGAATCCAGCCCGCCAGACTGCGCGGCAAAAGGTGGCGCCCCCGCTCGTCTTCCAATTCCATCGAGCCTTCGATGGAATACTGTAGTTGATGCATGTCGTGGTGATGCCACGGCGCGTTGATGTCGTATTCGTCCTGAACAATGGCCCCGGCAAAAGGCCGGGAGACCGGATCGACAAGGGTGATCAGGCCAAGGTCACGGTCTGGATCGATCTCCGACATGAGGGCGCCTCTTCAGCGTTCACCGCAATGGCCGTTTCTGCAGCAAGATTGGCCGTTCGCCGCGAGACAGTCAAATTTCTTCCTGCCACAACATTGGCACTAAGAACGAAGGGGAGAAGTCATGGCCATTCGCGTACATCACGAAGCGCAACTCGCCTGGCGCAAGATGGGAGACATCCCGATGGGCTGGATGCGCGATCACATCGATCCGACCGAACTGGAGGGTCACCTGAGCTTTCACGAGCCGGGTGATACCGCGACCATGCAACTCATGGAGATGCGGCTCAATCCGCATACGCTGATTGCCCCGCATTCGCATGATGATGACGAAATTTTCTTCGTGGTCGAGGGTGCGCTGCACTGGGGAGACAAGGAGCTCGCCGCCGGCGGCTCGCTCTACATTCCTGCCGGCACCCCCTATTCGTTCCGCACCGGGGAAGCACCCGCCAGGCTGCTGAATTTTCGCGCGCGGGCCGATCACAGCTTCAGGGCTGCGGCCCGGGACGGATGCCATGGGTGACCAGAACGAGCGCGTCATTGACCAGTTTTCACGGCAGGCCGAGAGCTACGGAAAGCTGACAGGGGGCATGGCCAGCGAAGAGCGAAGCGCTGCCTTCGCCGCGCTGATAGGGACGATGCCGGATGATGTCGCCCTTGATGTATGCTGCGGCCCCGGTTCGCTGGCGCTGGACCTCGCCCCATACGTTGCTCACGTAACTGGTCTCGACCTGACGCCTGCGATGCTGGATCAGGCGCGCGTGGCGCAGGCTTAGCGCGGCGCCACGAATGTGGCCTGGGTCGAGGGTGATGCCTTCCAGATGCCGTTCCGTGACAGCACGTTCAGTCTCGTCACCTGTTCGGCTGCGTTCCACCACATGCAGGACCCGCGCCTTGCCCTTGCGGAAATGGTGCGCGTATGCCGTCCCGGTGGCAGGATCGCAGTGCGCGATGTCACGCCCCAAGTGGAAAAGTCCGCGGTCTACGACCGGATGGAGCGGCTGCGCGATCCGTCGCACACCCATGCCCTGACACCCGAGGAATTGGGGCGTCTTGGCGAAAATCTTCCCCTCGATTCCCCGGCATTGCATGGCAGTGTTACAGCCGATTTGCCGCTCGACGCAATTCTTGCGTCTTCGTTTCCGGAGGAATGTCCGATCGCCGACCTTCGAGCGATGTTCGAAGCGGATGCTCAAGAGGGCCAGGACCGGCTGGGCTTCAATGCTCGGTTCCTCGATGGTGAACTCCACGTTTCCTATCACCAGATGACGGCAATTTGGATCCGGTAGGAAAATGTTGGCACGGCACCCCCAGCGATAAACGGATGACCGCTTTCGACGACGCCTCTCAAGGCGGGCAATGGCCGCTTAGTCGGCGTGTTCGGACTAGCCCGGAAATGTCTCGATCATCGGCAGGCTCCCTAGGTCCTCGTCCCAAGCGGCGCGATGAGCAACAAAGATGTGGGCATTCGGCCGAACCTCAATCGTGTCATCGAGACTGCCTGCTGGCACGACTAACATGCCCACACCTTCCTGCACCCGCGGGAGCGACGACCCGCAGGTGCCGCAGAAGCTCTTCTCGTGGCGCGTGTCGGGGAGGCGATAGGTCCTGACCAATCTTTCACCCGCAAGCCATTCGAGCCGCGCCGTCGAGGAGAATAGGTTTGCCCCATGAGCCGATCCTGTGTCCTTGCGGCAGCGCCCGCAATGACAAAGGAAGAAGCTCTCGAACGCACCTTCGATGCGGAAGCGGACAGCGCCGCACAGACAAGAGCCTTTGGTAGATTGGGTCATGGCCCAAGCCTAGCGCACCTCGTTCTGCGACGCCACGCTATCGGTGTTAGGGACTGAGCTGTTGGAAAGAAGACAAAGGTCAGGCAACTCACTACTCCCGGGCGCTGTCACCGAGGAGCAGCTTAGAGGTGCGCGAGGGCACATGAACGGATGACCGCAAGCAGGGAGCCATCCCTTGGTTTCAAACGTCCTCTTTGCCGGTGGAGGCCGCCAAGTTTCCGAATGCAATTGCGAATGCTTTGACTGCTCTGATCGGGAAAGATAATTGCGGCTGCGGGGCGATGGGACCGAACGCGACCACGATTTCCGTCGCCCAAAATTTTTCTCAACATCAAAGTCCGTTCAGGTAATCTGCGGCCCGCTCCGTTCGCGGCCAAATTGCCAATTGATGCCACCATCGCGCATGATCCCACTCGTCGTTCGTCCGATATGCTTCTCAAGCACAGGGCGCCATGGAACCAGCGTGAATTCCCGGGACTTCTCAATCAATGCGATCCGCCTCGCCGCCTTCGGCAAAGTCCGGTTCCTCGGGCTCCTGCCCCTGCGCGCCACTACCCTGTTCCCCGTCACCGCTCCCGCGCGCGGTATAGTCCGATGGCGGAAAGGCCATCCAGCGCGGCACCCAGCCCTCGACTTTCGCGCGGCCATTGGTGCCATCCAGATGATCGCGCAGGATCGCTTTCAGGGTCTTCGCCTTCTCGCCCGCATTGGCCTCGGCGACGGCTTCGCCCGCCACTTCGGCCACCATGCGGGTGAGTACCTCGCGGTCGCGCAAGGTATCGAGGAAGGCCTCGTCGGCCTGCCACCAGTCAGCCATGACAAGGTCCAGTTCAAGCCCGAGGGCATCGACCGCCCTGCTCCCGGCGGCCAGCGTTTCGCCCATGACCACGCAGAGCACTTCCATGACGACGGGATCGGGCAATTCGAGCAGGCGCCGAAACACGGCGACAAGGTCCTGATCGAAACCCGTACCGCCCGTCACGCATGGCTCGTCGGCGTCGAAACCGAGCACGCCGAGGACCGCGCGGCGCTGCTCGCCGAACATCTCTTCGGCGCGGCTCTTCGCAAGGCTCGCAGAAACCGCCTCGTTGCGGCTCGCCTGCGGTTCGGGAGAAACGCGCCACAAGTGCGATCCGGCAATGGCATGGGCGAGCATGAGGCACAGCGCCATGCCGGGCCGCCGGAGCAGCGCGGCGCGCGCGGCGGCATGGCGGTGAAGGTCGAGATAGCAGCGGGTCACCGAGGTGAGTTCGGGCCGGACGGCAGCACCCTGTCCCGCTCCGCCCTCGCCGCCTTCGCCGCCTGACGCGCGGGCCAGCCGGGCGGCTTCCTTTCGGCTCAGGTATCCTTCGTGGAAGACCGCTTGGCCGTTCGCGCGCAGATCGATGTAGACGCGCCCGCCCTTGCGTCTGGGGGCCTTCCCGCCCGCATCAACCGCGCGAGCCTTGCTGCCGGCCTTCGAATTGCAGCGCATCGCCTGCCTCCTGTCCTTGCCAAACCTGCCATGCCTCCCCGGAAAAGCGGGGGTGGGCGGCAAGCGTACGGACAGGCCCGCCGCACCGGCGGCGCAGGCATCCAAGCCGGGGTCCCCGCCCGCAAACGGGCGGGGTGGCGCAGGACCGGAACGGCAGTGGAGGAGCCGGGCGGCAGCCCGGCTTGCCTGCGGCGCGGGCGGGCCTAGACGGGAGCGGGCCCACCCGCGCTTGACCGGGAGAGGCCCACAAACAGCGCCGCCCGCGTGCCACGCGCGGGCGACCGCTTCTGCGGACGCATAATCCGCGCCCGTCTTTTCGCGCCACGCGATCGTTTCCGTCAGGCCGGGATCGGCGCAGGCGAGCCCGGGGCCACAGGCGGCGTTGACGGCCCATCCGCCGCCAGGGCCTAGAGCGCGGTCGCGCCCAGGGGCGCGAGGCGCCGGAAGAACTGCCTTCGCCCCTGCCATCAATGCCAATCGGCAACGATTGCCCCGGCCGCAACGCACCTGTAAACATGCGCCCGTACGGGAGCATGTTTGAACCAGACGTGCCTACGCCTCGACATCGATCCCGTTCGGGATCAGGATCGACTTGCCGCTGCTTCCCCGTCAGAACCGATCCTGAAAGGATGCAAGGATGGAGCTTCCATTGGAAACCGCAGCGCAGCGCCTGCTGCGCCAGCTGCGGGAGACGAACCGCGAGTTTGCGAATCTTCGCGAACCGCGGACGAACGCGCAGTCTCGTAGGCTGCCCGGCGCGACCGCTGGCTCCGCGTCAACCACGCCGGTGACCTCTATCGAAAACGCCGCCGACCTGGGCTTGCTGGTACGTCAGGCACGAAAGGCGATGCGGATGACCCAGTCGATCTTCGCCGCCCATGCCGGAGTCGGGCGTCGCTTCGTCTCCGAACTGGAGAGGGGCAAACCCAATCTCGAGTTCAACAAGGCCCTGGCCTGCGCCAATGCCGCCGGCATCGATCTCCTGGCGCGGGCACGTCGCGGCTGATCCCGGTCCCACGCCGAATGGTGAACATGACATCGATTCCGGACTGCCTAGCAGATAAGCCAGACCTGCCACTCGCCAAATTTTAACTTAACGATATGAAATAAAAGTATTTATCCCACATTTTGACAAATTCAAAATTTGTGGGATAGAAACCCATGTCCGCGCGAATTCGCCCCTTCGGTTCCGAGCAGTCCCGGCTGCTCATAAACCTTCGCCAACGCTACGAAACCTGGATCGAAGCCGAGCGCGAGCTGGGCGCTATGCCTTATGACCTGAGGCGCAAGACCGTCGGCGAGCGCGCATACCTGTACCGCATTTTCGATCGCAGCGGAAACGGCAAGAGCCTGGGGCCGATGACGGAGGAACGCGAGGCGGAGCTGACCGAATACCGCGCGCGCAAGGAGGCACTGAAGGCGCGCATACAGACCCTGCGCCCGGCATTGGCGGAAAGCGCGGCCCTATATCGCGCGCTTCGTCTGCCGCTGCTTTCATCCGATGCCGGACCGATCCTGCGCGAGTGCGACCGGCGCAGCCTGCTGGGCACGCACTTGCTGGTTGTCGGGACCAACGCCATGGCCGCCTACATGGTCGAAGCCAATGGCTACATCGACCTGCCCGACGAAACCGAGGATTTCGATCTCGCCTGGGTTTCGCTGGAAGAACAAGACAACGAACGGCGCGTATGGGACATGCTCAAGGCGGTCGATCCGACCTTCACACTGAATGCCGAACGTGACTTCCAGGCCCGCAACGCAAAAGCCTACGAGGTCGAATTACTGGTGGCCCCTTCGCGCTCATCGACGCTGGGAGATCGGGACCAACCGCGCCCGATCCCCTTGCCCGAACAGGAATGGTTGCTTCCCGGACGCCCGGTCGACCAGGTCGTCGGTTGCCGTGACGGCTCACCGGCCCGGATTGTCGCGCCAGACCCGCGCTGGTTCGCCCTGCACAAGCTCTGGATGGCGGCCCAGGCAAAGCGCAATCCGCTGAAGCGCCCGAAAGACCGAATCCAGGGACTCGCTTTGCTCGATGCGGTCGCCCGGGCAATGCCGCACTACCCGCTTAATGATGATTTCGTTGCCCAGCTTCCCGCGCAGCTCCTGCAACATTTCCTTGATTGGCAGGCGCAATCGGATGGGCAGCAAGGCGGCAACAACTGGTAAAGTCCCTGTGCTTGCGAGCAGCCCCCAGTCCCCGTCAGCCATTCCCACGCATCAGAAACCGGTATCCGCCTTTCGCCAGCCGGCGCGCTTCGGCAGCCAGCCTTCGCACACGCGAGCGCAGGGAATCCGACCCGTCATGCCAGTCGCGGGTAACGCGTTCCGCCCCGAACAGGACCTGCGCAATCTCGCGCTGGCTGGCGCCCTCGGACAGGGCATCGTGGACGCGCAGTACCTCGATCCAACGGGCAACGCGCGGATCGACGGGAAACAGCGAGGACAGAAAGCGCCTTTCACCGGCAAGGGCGATTAGCCGCCGCAACGGCAGTATCTTCGGTGCCGCAGAAACCCTCCCGGAAAGGCAATAGCCCAGAATGACCGGTCCATCCCCCAGCGTCCCGGAAAGGACGTCGAGGCGGATATGACGAAGCCCGTCGCTCAGGACCGCATGTTCGCGGCCATCCCCCCCTGTCACAAGACTCAGCCAGGGCGCCAGCGCGGCAGGATCGATGGCATCGGGATCCTCGCTACCTGCAGGCACGGCCGTGACGGCAAGCGTGCCGGGATCGAGATCGGCACGCCAGATCAGCCGCGCATCCGGTGCAGCCTTCGGCGGATTCTCGGCGAAAGTGAAGCCCCCAGGAAACAACGTCGTCAACGCCAGCCCCGCGCGTGGCGGTGCTCGCACGCGCGTGCCATTCGACATAGCCGGCATCGCGCCGGAGCCATTCCCACATCAGCCCGGCCCGGTCGATACCGGCCAGGGCGTCATAACCGCGGCGCTCCCGCCACGAACCCGGGCGAAGCCGCCAAACGCTCACAAGGCCGCGAGCATCCCATGCGCTCCGCCGTCATGCCAGCGACACAAAATGCCATTGATTGCGCGGTGAAATTTCATACCATGACAGCACCGTTCACCAGCGGCTCTATTCCGGTATGGGGACCGGAAGCGGGTTCGCGCCTTCTTGAAAAGGACGGCTGCGCGTATTCGGGTGGCTTGAGACACCGCGCGGAGCCGGCGTTTGCAATGGGCGTTCGCAAGGTATTCGACAGGTTCGCGCTGGCCGTGGCCGGAGCCACATGCGCGGCCGATCTGGCCATGGTCCTCACCGACATTACCCGGCGCATGGGATACGACTACTACGCGCTGACGCATCACATTGACTGGAAGTATGCGCCTCCGGGCGCGATCCGTCTCCACAACTACCCGAGCAGCTGGGTCGAATTCTTCGACCGCAACGGCCTTGGCGGCGCCGATCCGGTTCACCGGGCCAGCCAGTCCACGAATTTCGGTTTTACATGGCACGACCTGCCGAACATCATCTTCCTGACCGGGCATGACCGTCGGATCCTCTCGCTCGCCGCCGAGCACGGCCTGGGCAATGGCTATACTGTCCCCGCCAACGTACCGGGCGAAGTTCACGGGTCCTGTTCGTTCGCGATCGCGACGGGGCGGGACTTTCCCCGCCATACGCTCGCAATGGCCCAGCTTGCCGGCGCCCTTGCCTTCGAAGGGGCAAGGCGGCTGAGCGGCATTGGCGCCAGGAACCGGCACGTACTGGTACCCGTCCTCACCCAGCGACAGCGCGATTGCCTGATCTGGGCAGCGCGGGGAAAGACCGACTGGGAAACCAGCCGCATCCTCGGGATCAGCGAGGAAACGGTCGCGCAGCATATCAGGGAAGCCTGCAGGCGATACGGAGTGCAGAAGCGGACATCGCTCTTGATCCATGCGCTGTTGGACGGGACGATCAGCTTTGCCGAGATCGTGCAGCGCGGGTATCCCCCTTTTCCGGGATAGGCGCTTGCCCGCCACCCGCGTCAGGTTCGCGGACCTTTTCAAGGAGGTTTGCGATGCTTCATCAGGCCATGGCCGCGCCGGACACACGGCACATGCTCCTTTCCAACATGTTCGAGGCGCGAAGGCGGGTCTTCATCGATCTGCTCAAATGGGACCTACCGGTCACGAACGGACGCTACGAGATCGACCGCTTCGACACGCCGCAGGCGGCATACCTCGTGCTGGCGGGCCATGACGGGGAGCACCGGGCGTCAGCGCGGCTGCTGCCAACCTGCGGCCCGCATATCCTGGACACCCTCTTCCCTATGCTGTGCGAGGAGGTGATCCCGCGCGCGGCCAGTATTGCCGAGATCACCCGCTTCTGCCTCGAGAGGCGCCTGCGCGCCAGCGAGCGCCGGATCGCCCGCGATGCACTTGTCCATGCCCGCCCAGATCGCATGGCGCCGCGACAAGGGAGCGCCGGACAGCTTCGTAATTGCCCTGCTCGATCACAATCGCGCGTTCATCCGGGAATATCTTGCAGGCGGCCTGCTGCAGGGAGCCGGTGTAATCGAGCCGGCCCTTGTTCTCGAAGTGCTCGACGACCCGCGTCCCGCGCGCGGTACGGACTACCGGCGGCTGATGCGCCTCTTCGACACGGAATGCTGGGCGCGCTCAATAACTGCTACTCAAGTGCCAGATCGAGCTTCGGCGTGAGTGGCCAGAGCGATCCTTCGAACGGCAGGCCGTTTCAGGAGCCGACGTACGGCGCTTTACCGACCGGCAAGGTAGAATGACAGAGAGGGGCCGATCGCTGAAGGTCGGGTTCGGAGTCATGATGCCGGGACAACTGCCATTCGCGCGGCGGCAGTTCCCAACCAGATCCGCTCTTTCCAGTTCGTCGAGGCTGACGTGAATGGAGGGCCGCTATCGTCGCCCACTTTTCATTCGCAACAATCCGGTTGTGAACAGAACCACCGGAAAAGCGCCAGCCATCAGGACAAGAATCCGGCCCAGCCATCCGACGGCCGAACCATCATGCAGGGCGTGTATCCAGTTGTTGGTGGCCGTGCCGGAGGCGGCGTTACGGGCATCCTGCACGGTAAGGACCTTACCGTTCGCGGCGTCCACCCAGACAAAGCTGTGGGGGAAGCGGAAGCTGGGATCGCCCGGGGCCTGCATGCGCAGGCGATAGAGGCCTCCGCTTGCGGAAGGCGTTTCGATCCATGCCAGGCGTGCCTTTGGCAGGGCCGCAAGGGCAGCCCGGACGGCCTGGGCCGGACCGATGCCGTGGCGGCTCGCCGGAGCGGGCTTGGGAACCCGGGGCGCCGGATCGACGGGAAGGCCCGCAACCCCCAGCGCAGCATCGCTTTGCGCGGGCAATTCCAGCATGATGCCGGTCAGCGTCAGGATCAGCAGAAAGGGCAACCCCGCCAGCCCCGTAAGCTTGTGCCAGTCCCGCCAGCGACGTTGCGGAGCGGCGTGCCGCTTGAAACGCAGGGCCTTTGCCCATGAGCCGCGCGGCCACCAGGCCCACAGCCCGCTCAGCAACAGCGCAAGCAGCACAAGACCGGTCCAGCCCAGCACCTTGCCGCCCGTTTCACCGAGCAACAGGCGATAGTGCAGGTCATAGACGAAGGTCATGGCATATTCGCCCCAGTAGTCGCGGCGCAGCACACGCCCGCCATCCGGGGAGAGCCAGACCATCATCGGGCGAAAGGCATGGCCCGCGCGTTCCGGCGGATTGTAATAGCGCGCGGGGATGGCACCCGGTGCGTCCGTCACTTCGAAGCGCCACGGTCCCCGCTTGTCCGGATAGGCGCGGCGCACCGTTGCAAGCGCGCGGTCCCAGTCCGGCGCGGCTTGGCCTTCCATCCTGATCCGCGGATGCAGCAGGGCATCGATCTCGGGATAGAAGGCCAGAACCGAGCCGGTCAGCCCGAGGAGAACCAGCAGACCGCCGAGCCCAAGCCCCATCCAGAGGTGGGCCTTGCGTACCATGCGGCGCAGCCTGTCGCCCCGTTGACGCATCAGAAGCGCATCCGCACGCTGCCGGTCACGATCCGCCCGGCGGCGGGGCTGTGCAGGGTCTGCGCGCCGTCCCACCAGACATATTCGTAATAGGCATCACCCAGGTTCTTCACGGCAAGGCCCAGTTCGAAGGTCTCGTCGATGCGCCAGGTGGCACTGGCGTCAAACACCGACATGTCGCCCCACTTGCCCTCGGCATTGGCGCTGGTGAGGTAGTAGGAAGACTGGCCGCGGCCGTTGAGCGACAGGGTGAGCGCCGGGACCGGCGACCAGTCGATCCCGCCCGACCACAGCCAGTGCGGCGTGTGGTCGATGTCATGCCCGGTATTCGCTTCCTGACCGGCGGGCGGCGTCTCGATGATCGCTTCCTGCCAACTGACCGCGCCCCACAGTGTAAGACCGGTCATCGGCTTGACGTTCACCTGCGCATCCACGCCCTTGCGGTCCGTCGCGCCGACGTTTTCGAAGTCTCCAAGGGGATCGTTGAGCTTGCGGGCGATCTCGCCGGTCGCGCTCTGCTCCCAATAGGCCAGCCGGGCCTCGACGGCGCTGCCTATCCGGTACTTCGCGCCCAGTTCCCAGCCCTCGTTGATCGAAGGGGCCAGGTCCACCTGACGCGGCGGGATCAGGTAGGCACCGGAACCGAGGCCGATCTGGAAGGTCCTGCCCCAGTTGCCGTAGAGCGTGAGCCCGTCGAGCGGCAGGATCGCGACCGAAAGCTTGGGCTGATCGATGCTGCCGTAATCGTTGACGGGCGCCTTCGTGCCGCCAAGGCGGTTGTTGAAGTTGCCGCCTACCCAATCGATGCGGTAGGCCGGTGTCAAACGCAGCCACGGCGCCGGTTCCAGGATCGCCTGAACATAGACTCCGCCCACCGTCAGGTCGAATTGCTGGTCTCGCGTCTGGCTGGTGGGCACCCGCGCCACCGAGAGCCAGCGCAGGGACTGGTTGTCCTGCCATTCGACATTGCCGCCCGCTTCCAGCATCAGCGGCATCCCCGCCACCGCGCCGTGCCAGTGCAGCGCGCTCGACACCCCGTAGTGGTCTTCCCGCGTCAGGCGGCGTTGCTGCGACGCACCGGCGGAAAACTTGACGAAGCGGTCGTCGCGCAGGCGGTTCATGTAGGCCATGCTCGACCAGTCGAGCCGGTTGGAGAACGACACATCGGCCTTCACCGCGTATTGCTCCAGGGTGCGCGCATCGCCGTCGGTGGCATTGTAGGCGTTGGTCATGCGCGGAGCGGAGCGGCTGTCGGCGTAAGTCAGGTAGCCGGGTTCCTGCGCGGTGGCGTCGTAATAGCGGGCGATGCCGGTAAGGCGCACGGCATTCCCCAGCGCCAGCCCCCACTTGCCGGAAAGGCTGAGGCGCTTGCTGGCCGAATGATCACGATAGCCCGCACTGTCGCGATAGGCGAACTGGTAGTTCTGCGTGAAGGCCCCGCGCTCCAGACCGGCGGCGACTTGCCCTTCGTAAGTGTCATAGCTGCCTGCAGAGACGCGCGCGTCCATGTACGTGCCGCCAGTCCGCGTCAGGATATCGGCGCTGCCCGCGATGGCGTGCAGGCCATAACGCGGATCGGACGTGCCGCGCACCACCTCGATCCCGGCGATGTTCAGCGGGAACACCATGTCGATGTAGGGCATGTTGCCGCTGTTGCTGTTGGACGGCACCCCGTCGATCAGCAGCTTGACCGCGTTGATGTTCCCTTCGCCGTTGAAACCGCGCATCGAGAACTTGCCGCTGGTGGTGCCCTGATTGAAGTCGGTCACCTGGATGCCGGGCATCTGGCCGACGAGTTCATAGACATTGCGCACGTCGGCCCTCTGCGCGATATCCCCGCCGAGCCGGTCCACCGAGGTCAGCACATTGTCGGTGCTGCCCGCCATGCCCTTGGCCGAGACAACGATCTCGCCCACCGTGAAGCTGGTGTTGGCCTGCGAGCTATCCGGCTGTCCGGCTGCCTCGTCGGCAAGGGCAGGCGCGGCGAAGGAAGCCAGCCCGCAGGCCAGCGCGAAAAATGAAGTCTTCATGGAAAGTTCCCCCCTGGGGTTTTAGATATTGCGTGTCAGTCGAGCATCAGCCTGAGTTTTTCGATGCCGGTCTTTTCGGGTTCGCCGTGGCCGATCGTGCCTGCCAGTTGCCCCTTCCGGTTGATCAGGAAGACGGCCGCCGTATGATCGACGGTGTAGTCCCCGCCCGGCTGCGGCACCTTGCGCACGTAAACGCCAAAGCCCTTCTCGATCCGGGCCAGTTGCGCCTCGCTGCCGGTCAGGCCGAGGATCGGCGTGTCGAACAGCGATACATATTCGCCGATGGCCGCCGGCTTGTCGTGCTCGGGATCGACCGAGACGAAGACGATGCGGAACCTGTCGCCATCGGGCCCAAGCGCCTTGCGCATTCGCGCCAGGCTGGCGAGCGTCGTGGGGCATACGTCCGGGCAGCGGGTGAAGCCGAAATAGATCGCGAAAGGCCTGTCCGCGAGGCTGGCCCGCGTGACGGCGGAGCCATCGGGGGTCACCAGCGTGAAGTCGCCGCCGAACGCCGGTTCATCCGCTGGTTCGGCTTCACCGCGCGATCCTACCCAGGCCAGCACGGCAAGGATGGCGGCGACACCGGCCAGCAGCCAGATCATCCAGCGCAGCGAGCCGGTGGCCGAAGGGGCATCCTCCACCGGCTCCAGTCCGAGGTCAGTGTCCTCCATGCATGCCTCCCGGCCCCATCGCGCCGACCGGCCGCACGGCGAAGTTTACCTTGATCGCCCCGGCCTTGGCGAAGCGCAGCGTTACAGGGACGGTCTCGCCGCGTTTCAGAGGGCGCTTGAGGCCGATGAACATGACGTGCAGCGAGCCCGGCTTGAGTGCCACGGTCTGTCCGGCCGGAATGGCAATCCCATCCACCAGTTGCCGCATGCGCATCACGCCGCCGTCTATACTCATGGTGTGAAGCTGGACTTCGGCCGCGACAGGCGATGTGCCCGAGACAAGCCGATCGTCTTCGCGCCCCTTGTTCGAGATGAGCGCGAAACCGCCGCCGTTGACCTGCGCCGGTGCGGTCTCGCGCGCCCAGGCATCGGCAACAGTGACGGCGGACGGCATGGCGGACTTTGCGACCGCGGCCAATGGGACAGCCCCCAGCGAGGCGAGCAGGGTAAGGGAAAGAAGGGTACGGTTCATGGTTGGCACTCCAGCGAGGCGGTGGCTTGGGGCATTTGCCCGGCCTGCGTGGTGGAAGTTGCAAGAAGGCCAAGCCCCAGCGAGGCATCGGCAAGGCGCAACACGGCGCACAGGATCACGGCTTTCCAGGTGTTCCGGCGAAAACGGCGCAGGCGCGCGGCCTGCGCGGATGAAAGGGAAAGAAGGCCCATGGCTCATCCTCCCGCGAGGCGGGCCAGCGCCGCCTCGACGATCGGCACGACCGCGCGCTTTTCATCGAGGCTGAGGCAACGGCCGAACTCGATCTGTTTCCGGCCGGAACGCAGGAACAGCCGCAGGTCGCCCGGCGTGCGCTGCTGCGCGTTCAGGCGCAGCCAGAAGGCGGGCAGTTCGACGGTGCGCCCACCGCCATCGCGGTGGCGTACGAGGCTCTCGGCAAACTCCAGCGTCTCGACGCTGGCCTGCCCGCGTGCGTGGCGGTCCAGGGCAAAGGTCAGCGCGGCCATGGCCGTGATCGAAAACAGGGGGATCAGCCACAGGCCCTTGAAGGCAAAGACGAGCGTAGTGCCCATGAACAGGATCGCCAGAACGGCGATGGCGGCCCGGCCATCGCGCGAAAGCTGGGAACGGTTTTCGCGCATCCGCAGCACCATGGAAGATGATGCGACATCAGCGCCGGGAGCGTCCGGCACGAGGCCGGGATGCGCCCAGGGCCGTTCGGATGAACGACGCAGGATTTCGTACATGATAGAAGGTACTCCGGCAGGACCGGGCGCGCCGCCATGCGCGTCCGGCCGATCCGACAAACGGGTTCAGTTCGTCAGATCAGCGCCGGAGGGCCGCGCAAGGGCGGCAGGAGGAAGAATGGCCGTGCGGGCAGCGTGAAGCGTACCGGTGCAAAGCCCAGGGCAATGATGAAGGCCAGTGCCAGCGCGAGCAGCGCCGCGTCTGCACCGGAAAGGGAAGCCATCGTCAGCGCGGCATAAGGGCATTCGCCCTTGGCTGGCTTGCCCGGGGCCTCTCCCTCACCTTTCTTCATCGGGATCGCGATCTGCTGCGCCGGTCCATCGCCGGAGGCATCGTGGCAGATCGTGATGGTAATCGTGCGGGAACTGTCGGCACCGATCATGAAGCCGGTGGGAACGGCCGCCTTCAGGAACAGCGCCGCCACGACCAGCACGCCGGCCAGTCCGCGATGCCGAAAGAAGAAGGCACGAAGCGATTCCATCGACGCGGGGCAATAGGCGCCCTTGCAGGTTTTGTCATCTGCCTGCGGCTTGCCCCACCTCATTTTGGTCCGATATACTTTTGCGATGCAAGCGGCACCGCTTCCGCCAAGACGGTTGATGACTTCAGCACATCCTCAAGCCGTTCGAGTTCCTTGCTCGTCAGTTCGGACTGACCCTTGGCGATGGCACGGGCCTGCACCCCGCGCGCGGTCTTCGATACCTGCACCGGCGAGCGATAGCCGCGCACCGTCATCGCTGTGGTTTCTGCCCCGGCATATGTCATGTCGTTGAGACTGGGATAGTTCGAGCCCGCAGACTGCATGCTGCCCGCACTGATCGTCAACGTCGCCACCGAGCTCGTCTTACTCGCCGCGTCATAATACAGAACGTCATTTCCGCGCGCGAACAGGATGCGGTCGTTGTCGATATATGTTCTGCCACCTAAAATCTGGAGCATTCACGCCTGGAGTTTTTGGCCTTTGATTTCCTTGGCAGGGCAAGGAGTCGTGGCATGAAGGCATCGAAGTTCACGGACGCGCCGTGCGCTGCTCCAGCGCCGTTCGCAGTTCTTCGATGGCGATCGACCGGTAGATGAAACGGCTGTTGCGAAACAGGGCTTCCAGGGTCTTGGGCACGGAATAGAACGGCACATCGCCCCCCAAAACCAGTGTTGTTCGGTACCCTGTGCTGGATACTTGTCGGCGAAGCCCACGATGTGCACCGGCGGTCAGCCTGGGGCCTGAGACCAATCGCTCGTGCCGATCGCCTCCCAGGTCTTTCGTGGCATGTGGTCAGTCAACCCCTGGCATGCCAGCGCCGTCATCCCGTCCCTCTTCAGCCTTCCTCGCACGCAGTTCTTCCCAACGCGCATATTGCGAACGCTTGCCGGGAGCGGGATCCTCATGCCCGCGCAGCCAGAAATCGAACCAGTCGATATTCCGGTCATACACGGCGAGCCGGTGAACAGGCTGCCACTTGTTGTGATATTCATCCGGATAGACGTACATCTCGACGGGCTTGCCGGCTTCGGTCAGCGCGCCGATGGCAGGCAGGGCCATCAAGGCCTCCCGATCGGCCAGTTGCATGAGCAAGGGTGTATCGATGCGCCGTGCATTGATCGAGAGCGATATCGGCTGCCAGTAGTCACGGTCGTCATCGACCGATGGCGGCAGTCCGAGACGCCGGTTCTTGTTGCCCCAGGCAAGGCCGCCAAGAACCATTGAACTGAGCAGGTCGTCACAGCAGCTGCTCATCGCCGCCGCCGCAAACCGGTCCGAATTGACCAATGCGAATTCGACGGTCGATGCACCGTCGCTCAGGCCGGTGATCCCGACGCGCGCCGGGTCGATCGTGCCGGTCGCGATGGCCTTGTCGACACCCGTGAGAATTGCGGACAGAATGCTGCGCCGTTCCGCCCAGTCATGATGGGCCCCCTGTCAGCAGTTGCTCGATGCTCGTCAGAGCAGGGTCGTCCGCACCGACATAGGGCGGCCGCTCGATGCTCAGGACAGCGAACCCCTGGGCTGCGAGCGGATAGATCGGATACTCGTCACCGACCCCGCCGCGAAGAAAGCCCCGGCTGTGATAGAGGGTCACGATCAGTGGCAAGCGATGTTTGCCGTCATAGCCCGGTGGCAGGACAAGATCACCCCAAGCCGGCAATCCCCGATCGTTGGCAAAATGCAGACGCTGAACCTGGCCGAGATTGAACCGTGCAAAGCCTGGATTGGGATCGAAGAGAACACGGCTGCGCCCCGATGCTACATCGATAGCCACGATCCGCCGGGGCGTGGTTGCATTTTCCCGTCCGCAAATGAGCTCGCGGCCGGAAAAGATGCACCCGGTGAGTGCATCGCGGGTCCTGAGTATCGTGGCCAGAGCGCCGGTTCGTGGAGACCAGCGATAGAGTGCTGTCTCTTCATGGTCCCATCCCTCGTGCGCCAGGAAGAGCAGCGAATGACCATCGGCCTCCCAGAAGAGGCGCGCGATATGGCCACGGCAAGCTGCATGATCACAACGGGTACGGGCACCATTGGCCGTCGAGGCCCAGATCTGCTGGTCGGACATCGGGTTGCCATTCACCCGTTCGGTCCAGGCCTTCGCCCCTGCAGGCGATATGGCAACGGATTCATATCCATAACCGGCCGGACTTGGCGGAACGACAAGCGCCTTTTCCGCCTCGGTCGATCTGCGTGTCTCTCCGCTCGCCAAATCGACGGTGTAGCTGATTTTCGGGATGTCCTTCACCCAGGGCTGCGGCTCCCACGACTGGTGGGGCAGGACATTGGCATCGAAGCGCCAGCCCGACTCCCCTTTTCTGTCGATCTCCCGCTTCGCCGCCACGGCACCCGTCCGGGCCAGGTAGACTATTTTGTCCCCGCTGGCCGACCAGGCAAACTCGTCAACGTCCACGTCAGAGTGCGTCACGACCTGCGTTCCGCCCCCGTCAGCTCTCACGCGCACGACCTGCACCAGGCCACTTACGCGCTTGCGATAGGCAATCCAGCGCCCATCAGGAGACCATTCGGGCTCAATCTGCTCGGGTAGCCCAGTCGTAACGAACAGGCCGCGAACGTTTCCTGTAAAGAGGGGAAGTCTCCCACCTCGGTCGAGAATCCGTGGGCGCTCCTTTGCATCCACCGGCATCGTCGCCAATGCTGAGCAAATCGTGTCGGTTCCCGGATCACCCCTGCTGATTACAAAGGCCAGCGCGCGTCCGTCGGCGGAAATCGCGAAAGGACTGGACGGACCGTCGATCACATCCGGATAGCCAATGTCCCGCATCCTTGCGAGATCCACAGTGGTCATCCGCGCATGCGACCCCGCGTCGGCCTTCCCTGGCAGGAGGTCCTCGCACCCCGCCTGCGCGGGTGGGCTCAAGGTCCCCGATGCTGCAAGAACGGCGGCGGCAAGAAACGGCCTCACCATGTCTTGGACACCGTCAGGCTCAGCACCCGCCCGAACGGCGAATAGTTAGTGCTGTCGTAGGGCGTGTCGATATAGAGCTGCGTCGCGATTGTACTGGGCTTGTCGTTGAACAGGTTCTGCGCTGAGGCAATGAGCTCGAGACCACCCAGCATCCCCCTATCGGGTTTGGTCTGATAGCGGATCGTCAGATCGACAGGGGCCATGCCATCGATCCTGACTGCGGAGCCCCCGCGCGTGTCGCGGACCGGACCGATGTAGTTGACGGCGCTGGTCACTGTCAGCCCGTGATTGGCCCAGCTCAATTGGCCGCGGCCACGCCAATGTGGCGGATTGAAGAGAATGCCGGCCAGTTGCGTTACCGCTTGTCCCGGGCCGATCTGCTGCTCGCTGTCGATATAGCTCGCGTTAAGCGAGGCAGTGATCGATCCTTCGGGAACGGCGAAGCTGTATTGACCCAGCACATCGACGCCATGCGCGCTCTGGCGTCCGGCATTGACGCTCGTGTTGTCGACGATCGCGCTCACTTTTGCGGGATCGTAGGCTCCACCGCTCAGGTTGGTGAAGGTTGCGGCACGGGCGATCACGGCATCCTGCTTTGCCATATCGGGATCGGTAGTGATGCGATCTGCGTAAAGCGGATCGGTTAGAGCCTGGCTCGTGAACGGGATCGGCGTCACGATCCGGTCACGGTAATGGATGTTGAAATAGCTGATCTCGAGACGTGCACCCCCAAGGCTTCGAGGATGGATATCCAGTGACGCCGACCAGTTCGTGGACTTTTCGGGCTTCAGTTCACTGTTGCCGCCCTGAAGCAGGATTGCTGTCTCGCCGTTCGCACTGCTCCCGCCGAAGGACGATGCCGCAGTGAGATAGGCCGTCGCAGGCGTATACTGTTCATATAGCGTGGGGGCACGAAACGAGCGCCCCCAGCTTGCCTTGATCGAGACGTCAGGGCTTGGCGCATAGATCGCACCCAGCTTGGGGGTGAGCACCGAAGCAATTCCGGGATAGCGCTCGTAACGCCCGGCCAGACTGAGATCGAGGCTCTCGCCGAGCGGAGACCCTTGCGCACTTCCGAACACCGGAACGCTCAATTCGCCGAAGGCGTAATAGCTGTCCTGCGTTTCATCGATATGCTGGCTGGCGCCCCGCGTGGAAACCCGCCGGAAGAGATTGCGCCGGAACCCCGCCCCCACGGCTAGCTTCACATCCCCACCCGGCAGGGCAATCAGATTCCCGTTGCCCGACAGTTCCACGTTTTCGGTCGCGTTGCGGTATGTGCCCGACCCGGCATCGTAGGATGCAGCCCCGTAAACGTAGGAGCCGCCATAGAAGACCTTGTTCCAGCCATAGCTTCCCGCCAGCGAGACTTGCCAGCTCGCCGGCAACAACAAGGTCATATTGGGGGCCACAGACCAGGACTTGACCCGACCGAAACTGTCGACGCGGCTGACATTGAGGTCGCCTGCTTCATTGAGCGGCAGGCTGCGGGATTGCTGCCTGCGGTTGTAGAGGCCGACGAGATCGAACGTGAGGTTCGACGCGACATCCTGCCGGAACGTCAGAGCCGCGTTGTGATGGCGCAGATAGGGATAGAGGGTCACGCCGGGGGAGCGGTCCTTCGCATAGGAGCGCTGATCTGCGGTGATCGGGGTGTTTCGCGCGAACTCATAGGCGGCCATCACGCTTCCGGACGCCCATGCCTTTCCCAGCGTTGCGTCGTACTGTTGCCGGAAGTTGCCCCCATCGGTTGACCCGGCAAGACGCGCCGACGTCTCGAGCCCGTCGAAATCGCGGCGCAGACGGATGTTCACGATGCCTGCCACGGCATCAGAGCCAAACAGTGCCGAACCGCCGTCCGGAACGATCTCGATACGGTCGATGGCACCGAAAGGGATTGCCGACACATCGACGCTTTGCAGCGCGCCGTTATAGCTGAGCCGTCGGCCGTCCAGCAGCGTCAGGGTAGCATCGCTGCCAAGGCCCCGCAGGTTGATCGAGGAACCGCCTGCGAGGTCCGCACCCTTGTCGCTTGGCACATTGGCACCCACTCCGGGGGTTTGACCACCGCCGAAGTTTTGCGGAACGGCACGCATGGCATCGGCTACCGACGAGTGTCCTGCATCCTTCACTGTCCTGATCGACCGCCGCCAGCATCGCGCGCAATTCGACAATATTGGTGATGGCAGGCTGGCGCCCTTTTTTCGGCATCGGCTTAAGGGCCGCCCCGACCTTTTCGGACGGGTCGGTCTCTGTAATGCCGCATGCAATAGCGTAGGCGTAAACACCGGAGATGCGCTGCCGGATACGCCTCGCCGTTTCGATAGCTGAGCGCGCTTCGATCGCACGCAATGTCTCAAGCAGCTTTGGCGGCGTGATCAAGCCGATCGGCAAGGTACCCAGGGAAGGAAAGACATCGCGCTCAAAGGACCGGAGTACGTCGGCAGCATGGCGCTTGGCCCATTGGGACTTGTTTGCCTCGTGCCACGCGCGCGCGACTTTCTCGAAGGTAATTCGTGATGCTTCGATGTTGGCCTTTACCTTGAGCTTTCGCTCCAACGCTGGATCAATGCCCTCCTTGAGCTTGCTTCGTGCCTCGTCCCTCTTCTCACGGGCCGCAATGAGGCTCACCTGCGGATAGGCACCCAAGGCCAGGCTCTTGTTCTTGCCATCATAGACATAGTTCATCCGCCATAGCTTGGATCCGGACGGATTGACGATGACGTAGAGACGGTGAGCGTCGAAAAGCTTGAAAGGCTTTTCGCGGGGCTTTGCTGCACGCAGCTGCGCATCATTGAGCATGGCAACGATACCTCGTTTTCGATGCTCGATACCTCGTTTCGTTCCTCGCAATACAGTGGAGGCGTGCGAACCGCTAGGAACGAGCTAAAGCGATAAACGTGAGATTTCCGGGGTTTTTGTCAACCCCAGTGGACTGCTGCGCACTGCTGAGAACGAGTGATTGGCGGACCTGCTGGGTGCGGGTTCGAACCATATTCTGGACCATCTTGAGGCGTGGAACAAGCTTTTGCAGCGTTCCAGCCTCGCCCGGATCACCCCCGAAAATGCCAAAGAAAGGGAAGATGAGGACGCCCCGGGCGACCGCGCTTCCGTGGCCGTGCGGAGGCGTCGCAAGGCATAGCGGGCGGAGGGCGGCATGGCACGAAAGCCATACGATCCTCCTTTCTCGCTCCGGCTTTCGTTCGAGGAGCGCGCGCGCCTGAATTCTCAGGCCGGTGGCATTCCGCTGGGCCAGTATATTCGCGAGCGGCTGCTGGAAGACCCGCCCCGCCGCAGGCGCGTCAGTGTGATCGACCAGGCCGCCCTGCTGCGCGTTCTTGGTCAGCTTGGGCAATCACGGCTGGCAAACAATCTCAACCAACTTGCCAGGCAAGCCAATATGGGCGCGCTGCCGGTCACGCCGGAGACCGAAGAGGCGTTGCAGGATGCAGCGGCTGATATCTCCGAAATCCGGCGTATCCTGATTGAAGCGCTGGGTCTGGAGGCGTCCCCGTGATCCTCAAGGCCTCGCAGCGCTCTGGTGCAACCCAGCTCGGCCTTCACCTGCTCAAGACCGAAGAGAACGAGCATGTCGAAGTGCATGAGGTGCACGGCTTCATGTCCGAAACCGTGATGGGCGCGATGAAGGAAGCCCAGGCAATGGCGAAGGGCACGCGCTGCAAGCAATATCTCTTCTCAGTTTCCCTCAACCCGCCCGAGGCCGAAAACGTCGCTGTCGAGGTTTTCGAGGGCGCGCTTGCCACCATCGAGGAAAAGCTCGGCCTGCAAGGCCAGCCGCGCATGGTGGTATTCCATGAGAAGGAAGGCCGCCGCCATGCCCATGCCGTCTGGTCGCGGATCGACGCCGAGACGATGACCGCCAGGCAACTCTCCTTCTTCAAATCGAAGCTGCGCGATGTCTCGAAGCAGCTCTATCTGGACAACGGCTGGAAAATGCCTTCCGGCTTTCTTGACAGCAAGAACCGCGATCCGCGCAACTTCACGCTCGATGAGTGGCAGCAGGCCAAGCGGGCCGGATTGGATGCAAAGGCGCTCAAGGGCATTGCGCAGGAATGCTGGGCGGCATCCGACAATGCCCAAACCTTTGCGCACGCGCTGGAAGAACGCGGCCTGTATCTGGCCCGAGGCGACCGGCGCGGGCATGTCGCCGTCACCTATGAAGGCGAGGTCTTCGCTCTTTCCCGACTGATCGGCGTGAAGTCAAAGGACGTAACCGCGCGGCTTGGTGATGCCAAAGCCCTGCGCAGTGTAGAGGAAACCAAAGCGCATATTGCTGAGGCCATTGCCCCGCGCCTCGATGGCTTCATCAAGGAAGCCAAGCGGATGGCGCATGATGCGATGAAACCGCTGCTTGAACAGCGCGAAAAGCTGAAAGAGGCGCACAAGCAAGAACGGGTGCGCATGGAAAAAGGCCAGCACGAACGGTGGCAGCGTGAGACCCGCGAGCGGGCCGGTCGGCTGCGCAAGGGCGTGAAGGGCATGTGGGACCGGCTGACCGGCGATCATGCCAAGACGGTAAAGCGGAATGAGGTCGAGGCCTTCTACGGACTTCAGCGGGACCGCGATCAGCGCCAGATGATGCGCAATGCCCAGCTCGCCGAACGGCGGCGGCTGCAAGAGCAAATTCGCCATACGCGCGAACGCCACGCCAGACAGATTCTCGAACTGCATCGGCAGGCGGCCAATTACCGGCTTATGCGCGACGGCCAGGAGCCGTCGATCCGCACGGAGTTTTCAAAGAAGGCAGGCCAGGCACGAGAGCAGACACGCGATGCGCCGACGCGCGGGCGTGGGCTTGAGTTGGGGCGATAGAAATCTTGTAGGCCTGAGGATGCAGTGATATCCTGAAAGGGTCGGAAAAGGCAGACTTGGTTTGGTAAGCCCAAGTCCTTTCGGTAACGAAAGCTCTGGTCTTTGGCTTCGTGCATGAGACCCCCGCGACGAACAGCAAGGCGCTGGCAAGCGCTAAACCGTTCGTCCGTGTGGTGCTCAAATTCGAGGAACGCTCCGGTCGAACATCGACAAAGGAGTAGTTCATGCACGATCACCAGTCCCCCATCTATGATGTCCTGATTGCAGGAGCAGGCCCTGTTGGCTTGTTCCTGGCTTGTGAATTGCGCCTCGCCGGTCTCTCGGTGCTGGTGCTGGAGAAATCAGAGGCACCGGATTCCCCGTTAAAGCGCCTTCCATTCGGGTTGCGCGGCCTCTCGATACCCACAGCGGAGTCCTTCTATCGGCGTGGTCTGCTAGGCGAGATTACGACGATACAACGGGCAAAGGACGGAAGCGCCCCGGCAGGTGCGCACTGGATGGAGCAATCGCATCGCCCCGGCGGACACTTTGCAGGAATCCAGTTTTTCCTCGATAACATCGACACCTCAAAATGGTTGTATCATCTGCCCAGCGCAGCCAGCGGCAGTATCGCAGTGACGATGGAGCATCTTGAATCTGTTCTCGCCGCGCGTGCGATTGCAATGGGAGTGGAGATCAAGCGCGGCTGGGGTGTCGAGAGTTTCGACCAGACGGACGAAGGCGTAACCGTTCATACCGAAAACGCCGATTTTCGCGGGCGTTGGCTTGTTGGTTGTGATGGGGGTCGCAGCACTGTTCGCAAAGTTGGCGAATTTGGCTTTGTAGGCACTGACCCGGAATTTACCGGCTACTCCGTTCAGGTCGAACTTGCCGATCCGAATGTGCTTGCGCCGGGTCGCCACTATACGCCGACCGGCATGTTTACGTTTCAAATGCCCGGCATCATCGCGATGGTCAATTTCGACGGTGGCGCGTCCCACCGAACGCACCCGATCACTGCGGAGCATGTGCAGACCGTTCTACGCCGTGTTTCCGGCACGGATGCAAACGTAAAGGCGCTTCACCTTGCGACCACCTGGACAGACCGCGCCTATCAGGCAACGGCCTATCGCAAAGGCCGTGTGCTGCTCGCGGGAGACGCCGCCCATATCCATTCGCCCTTGGGAGGACAGGGTCTCAATCTTGGGCTGGGCGATGCGATGAATCTGGGCTGGAAGCTGGCGGCGACCATCCGTGGCGATGCGCCGGAAGGATTACTTGATAGCTACCATACGGAACGACATTCTATCGGCGCGCTGATTCTTGACTGGTCGCGCGCGCAAGTCGCTTTGATGCGACCAAGCCCAGCCACACGCGCATTAGAGCCTATCATCCGAGACCTGATCGACACCCGCGACGGCGCGACATATTTTGCCGAACGGATATGGGGCGTTTCTCTCCGCTACGATCTGGGTGAATCTCATCCGCTTGTAGGGCGTAGCGCGCCGGACTTCACATTGGCTGACGGCAGAAAGCTCGGCGAGTTTCTCCGAACGGGCAAGGGGTTGCTGCTCGATTTCAGCTCATGCGAGGCACTTCAAACTGTCGCAGGCCGGTGGGAAGACCGGATTGATTATATCGCAGGCAATGCCAGCGATCAGCTCGGCATCAGCGCCCTGCTGGTGCGCCCGGACGGTTTTGTCGCGTGGGCGACAGATTCCACGTCCGATCTTGACGCGATCGCCCGAATTGCGTCGCGATGGTTCGGCGATCCCCATTAAGTGCCTGATGTTAGCGCCCGCCGGTGGGGATGATTTTCTTGTCTGCGCATGACTCGGGCGGGAGTTCAGGCGGTAGCCCATCTCAGCAATAGAAAAATCCTGCGACGGCGCAAAAGGCAGCAGCTTAAAGAAGCCGATGGACAGGTTGGTTACATGCCGATCCGTCGTCGGTCTGGCTATTCATCCCCTTGGGCACCTCCCACCGTGCCGCGTTTGAGGAAATTTCACCTATCCGAAGCTTTGGACATCAGGGGCAAGGCGTAAAGCCTTCTCCAGTGATCCTTCCGATTGCGAAAGCAATGCACCCGTCGTCCATTTCGGGATGGCCGGCTCCTTCCGTAACGCGGCCCATGGTGGGCGGCGGCCACATCAAGGGAGGAAGCCATGTTCCGACTGAATCAAGACGCCCTGAAAACCAAAACCGATGCCCAGCTTAAAGCCCTTTTTCAGGAAACCACACGCGAGGCTGCAAGCACCCCGCGCTTCAGCGCGGCATTCTGCGAAGCCTCGGCCAACCTGCGGATGATCCGCAGCGAGCTGGCTCGCCGCTATCTCAAGCTTGGCTAAGCCGGAATATAACCTGCACGTTATAATGACGGCTCAGTTCTATAATCTGTAGATTTGAAGGGTCGGAGACCGCCTAAGCGGCGGTCTCCTTGGTTGCGGCTTCCCGCATGACGATCCGCCCGTTGAGCGGCAGTGCATTGAGCGCCAGCGTAAAGGCCTTGCCGTCGCGCGTGGTCCAGGCGACACCGATATCGGTCCAGCGGGCAGCTTTGCCGTCTCCGGTCACGGAATAGAGACGGAAGTTGGGACGGTTTGCGTTAGTATCAGACATTGGATGCTCCTTTTCAATTTGCCGAACGGATCAGCCCGTCGGCCTCATGGGAGCAATTGAAGACACGAACCTTTTCAGGCGCCGGGTCACATGCCGGATGCGTCAGCCATCCGCCCGTCCACGGGGGCGGAGCTGCACAAAGAATGAAATGATGCGGAAGCGAGCCGGATTGATCAGGTGCCGGTCGGGTCTATGTCCCATGAATGAGGCCGTCGCGGCTATCCCCTGCGGCACGAAAAGCCCGGGCGTCCAACCTGATACCGACAAGTCAGAGCGGGATATCATCCTCCAAATCCGGCAGTAGATGGAGAAAGTCGAGTTGGTCGTCACTGGCAAGCTCGCGGCGCTGGAAGGTAAGGTCGAAGGCACAGAATACGCGCTGTTGCAGCTCGATCATCAGCATGGCGGCACGCGGGATACCCAGCCATGGATCATACCGTGCGGTATCGCGCATCTGGGCCAGCTCGCCGGGACTAGCGAGTTCAAGCTCTTCGGCGACATCGGCGATTTCGGTCCCCAGAATTTCGGCGTGCCACCGGCACAGGTCGAGGAGATGCGCGTGACATCGACCCAACGCAAGACGTGTGTCTCGTACCATAGCATTCCTCCTTGCTGGGGGCGGGTTGTAACGCGTCCCATCATCGCCAGTGGGTGGAAGAGGGATCACGACTAGGGCGTCAATGACGCATATTTTTGCTTGTACGAGTGGGTGTCAATGACGTATAGTAGTTCTATGGAAGCCAAGCCCATTACCGTTGTGGAAACGCCGCTGTTTCTGAAACAGGCGTCCGCAATATGGGCTGATGATGAGCAAGCGGAGCTGGTCGATTATGTCGCCCGCAACCCTGAAAGCGGAGACGTGATCCAGGGCACGGGAGGTGTTCGCAAGCTGCGCTGGGCCAGAAAGGGCAGCGGGAAGCGCGGCGGCGCGCGGGTGATCTATTTCTATTATCACAGCGAAGCGCCGATCTACCTCCTGCTGGCATATGCAAAGGGCGCGCAGACCGATCTGTCGCCCGACCAGAAAAAGCAGGTCGCCGCGCTCACAGGCGTTTTGAAGAAACACCATGCGGTGAAAGGAGATTGAGATGGCAACATTCGGTGACGATCTGATCGAGAGCCTGGGTCAGGCTGTCGATCATGCGAAGGGCAAGGCCACGGCGGCAAAGGTGCATGTCGTGCAGGTGCCCGATGTGCGCAGCCTTCGGGCGCGTCTGAAAATGTCCCAGCAGGGCTTTTCCGAAGCTTACGGGATTCCCCTGGCGACGCTGAAAGGCTGGGAGCAGGGCCGCCGTCAGCCTGATGCGACGGCTGCGGCTTATCTGAGTATTATCGAGAAGATGCCGAAAGAGGCTCAGGCCGCGCTGCACGGTTAGCCGCACCGATCAACGATGCGGTGTCCGGCGATCCCGATCTTAAACTTGAGAGTGTCTGCCAGTTCGGCATCGGACAGCCTTGGATGCCAATTTAGGGGCGGAAATTGTGGATCCGGATTTCGTCTCCAAAAAACGTTTCTTTCCATGATGAGATTATCTTCCGCGCGACGAGCCAATCTACTAGATCAATATTAGCCTCAGTTTTGGGTATTGTTGGTCGGCGGTAATTAGGTCGGAAATCAGGAAATGGGGACGGTAGCTGTTGAAGAACCTGTTGCACCTGGTTTTCCGTGAGTAAATCTCGACATCTATTCAAAAGCCCGATCTGGGCAGAAATCGGATTTGCATGAATAACCATGGCTTGGGCGGCTTCGCTTGGTAAGCGTGAAACATCAGCTTTAGTTCGATGATAGAGCTTCCCAATAGTGGACGCCCGCGACGGAAAGCCACTAAGCAATGCCAAATCCATGTCGCCAACGATCTCCAATCGCTGCGCGTCGGTAATATCAGCTTGCAGCAGCTGCTCACGGAAATCATCATCGACTGAAAGGTGGTCCTTTATTCTGACAAAGGCCTCGATATTCCGCACAGCAAATGGAACTTGGTATTCTGCATGATCGGCTAAGAAGGAGAACGTCGATTCTGAAAATACAATCTTATCCTCCTCAACGAGAATAAGCAGCTTTTCCGGATCAATCTCATCTGGAAACGCCTTGAACGGTCTGGGGAGGACGTGGACATAGGCTCGATAAGCTTCCACCTGCAGATCGTTGTTGTTCAGTACAAATCGACGCAACGGAAGGGCGAAATCGCCTCCATCCATTTCCTCCGCACATAGCTGGTCTTGTATATGCTGATCGGCGAGATAGGCTGTAAGTGTTGCCGCCTCAAAGGCGTCAGAGTTCACAAAGGCTAGGCAATTCTCCCAGGAAGGTTCGATTTTTTGCAGACGGAACGAAGGAGCTTGGAAGCGCGACGGAATGTCATCAAGCGAAGGCAGCTTGGTCGCCTGCTTCTCAAGAAAAGATTCTAGCCGCTCGCCTTCGATCTCATCGTGATTAAGCACCTTTATAATCGTGGAAACATCTTCGTCGATATTGCCGTCAAGCGCGAGAAGAACATCTGTCAGGTATAGATCAAAGTCAGATTCGAGCTTCTCGATCAGGGCCGAATTTCCACTGCGTAGAACGGTCGTATAATGTTTTGTATGCAGGCCTTGCTCAGCGGGTAGGCCGAGTACGGTGCGATAGGCAAAATTCAGATTCTCAACCGAGATGGCATACATGCCCTCATCGGTCAGCAGACGGGCAACCGCAGGATAAGGCTCCATGGTGGTGAGACTTTGGACTTCAAACGCGAGAAGCTCGAGACGCTCGGGAGCAAAGTCGATCTCCAAGGCCAAAATCTCAGGCAAATGCTCCGATATGAACTCGGAGACGTCCTCATCGAAATCATGCAAGGACTTAAGCTGGTCTTCCGGGAGGTGCGCAATCAACCGCGCCATGTGGGTGACGCGATCCGAGCTCGCCAAAGCAGCCGATATGAAGCCTTGCCAATTTTGAACCAGTAGGGAAGTGAACTGAGATAGACACTTTCCCCGTTCATAATAGGTCGAGAAGAATTCGCCACACTCTTCAAAGTGTGATGATATATACTGCACCAGGCCCTCAATTTTGGGACGATATTCGCTCTGGCTGTCCAGCATGCAATCGACCAAAATCACATTGAGAACAAAGCTTTGGATGAAGTCATTCACGCGCATTGCCGCGATGACTTCCGCAGGATTGTCGATCTGGAAGTCCGGCTCGGGATTATGGTGTGCTCGGATTTGGATCAGAAACTTGTTGTCACTGGGCGAAAGTCGGCCGGAATGGAAAAGAGAGGTGTATTGGTAATAGGTATCGTCCAGGAAACCTTCCAATATGAGGAATTTGACGAGTTCCCGGCTCTCGCCAAAGGCCTCGAACAGACTTGCACTCGCTTCCGGGTCAGCGCGGATGATTTCATTGAATTTCCTGGTCCGCAGCGTAGCAATTTTACCCCTCAGCTCTCGAACGGTCTTTGACGCTTTTTCCTTGAATGACTGAGCCCTAGCTTCGATTTCCTCTTTTCGGTCACTGTAACTCTTGCTTGACGAAACTTCGCTCTGAAAACCAGCCAGATTGATCTGGTTGCGATGGTTCTGAGGGGTGCGACATAATATCGTTTGAGATTCTACAAGCTGGTCGAAATCCTCATAGCTATGAAGCGACTGGATCGGGATATTCCGGTTCCCGTTGAACTCGATGAATATGTAACCTTGCGGAATTTTGGATATCAGTGCTGCCGCATAGATCATGCGAAGTTCGTTCAAATCAGCGGGCACCTGCTTGTCAGCATCACTTATCTGTCGCTCAAGCTCCGATATCTCTGACTTGTAGCGGCTCCCAGCATTGGCGATCAGCACATCATGTTTGCCGAGAATATCAGCAAGCTTACCCTTGCCACGGTGCAACGCTTCAAAATCACTTGGTAGGACATTCTTGTAGATCAAGACGGCGAGAAGCTTGTTGGGATCAAGAACGTTCTCTTCGTCTGCTTCGAGGTTTTTGATGTAGATCGCATACTCGTTGAAGATGTTTCGGATTAACCGCAGGTCATCTAGATATCTAGAGACTTCCCTCAAAAACTGGCCATTGAGCCGCTCTTCAAGCGAAAGCCTTTCACCCTGCTCCAAGACCTTATCAATCGAATTGGAGCTGTTGATAATTGGAATTACCGGAACGATGAATTCAAAGAACTTCGTCCGATCAGTCGTGGCAAACATATTGTCGCGCAACGCGTAGAGAAAACGGATTTGCCGCTTCACGCCTGCATTCGCGTTGACGAGGCTATTGATCTCTCGCAGGGTAACGAAAATGTCCGGATTATTGAAGCGATCCAAATCTTCGATCACCACCAAATCGTATTGCGTTGACTGGAAAAAATATATGATCTCATCCAAGTGGCGATTTAGAATGGATTCCTCTTGGGCGGTTTCCGGCGTTATCTCGATATCCTTGAGGGAGATGCTCTTCAGCGAGACGCCAAAACTTTTGACGTAAATCTGATGCAGCGCCAGCCAAACGAAGACGAAACCTACAGCGAAAGAACCGAGGTTGAACCAGTTGCTGCGATCAAGAGGCTGAAAGAACGAGCCGTCAACAATGGCCGCGTTATTCTGGAGTAGATACCAACAGGCAGATAGCCCAGAAACGACAAATAGAGAGTATAGGGGCGCCCACGGCTTTGGCGCATGAATTCGCTTGAATCTCGATAGTGGCAAGTCGTTTGCGTCTGCGCCGTAGAGCATCTGCTGCAGAATGCTCCGCTCGATCTCTTGCTTACTTACTCGACTCTCAGGGTGGCCAGCCTTTTGCTGAATGCCCCGCTCAATCTCCTGTTCGCCTGCTCGGCCTTCAGTGAGAACCGTTTCCGGCAGAAAAGCGGCAAGCGAAATTTGGAGAACAGGCCTCTTTGCAGACCGTGCGTTTTTGTACTCCTTCAGGAACGTCTTTATGATGCTGCTTTTGCCTGACCCATAGGGGCCGGTAAGAGCGATGTTGAAGACATCCTTGTCGTTGGTCGCGCAAAATAGTGCTTTGGAGTATATCCCAGATGGGTCAGCTTTGTCGGTGGGTGCGAGGTTGACGTAATCGCTGCTTTCCTGATCGGGCTTGCTTATCCGGTAAGGAATGGCCTCTCGCCATTTTTTCAGTTTCTGCCACATGGCCCGCACTAGTCCGAGTTTGTTTGGTGTTCTTATTTTGTACCAACTCACGATGTCATCTCCAACAGTCAAGTCGGAAATGTGCACAATATCAAATGCCTCGTTAGCGGGACGAAAGAAACTCTAATCGAGCAGTCGGAGGCGGTGCAGTCTACACTCATCGCGCCACCTCCTCTCATCCCGCTTGTCACCCATGTAAAAAAGCTGAACAGCCCGGGCTCAAAAGAGCGCGAGCTGGCGGGACGCTGCCTCGGTCCTGCGCCATGCAGCGGTGCGGGAGATTTCCTCCATCCAAGCCTCGACATAGCTTCCAGGGCCGCCGAAATTATCCACCTCTGACGGGTGGATGAAGTGGGAGCGATAGCCCGTTTCAGTAATCGGCAGCGGTGCGCGGGCTGGTGAAATGCTCTCCACCTCCAGATGTCCCATGCCTCGGCCATCCTCAAGGCTAAGATAATCGCGGCTCCAGCGGATTTCGATTTCGATGCCGTTCCAGTTTTTGTGAATGATTGCGTAGTCGGTGTTCATGTCTGCCTGCCTTTTGTTCGGGTTCGTCCGTTCGACGGGGAGACCAGGACGGCAGGGTTCGAAGGGGCAGCGTCACCCCTGAAACTCAGGGGGAAACGGCCAACACGAGAGCGCTCGCGCGAATGGATCGGGCAAGCCGTTGACGGTGATCCTGCCCTGCCAACTTTCCCGTCAATGTGATCGGACGCACCCGATCAGGGGCAGACATGAAAAAGGGCCGACAAGCGGCCCTTCCCATGAAACGGTATCGAGATTGAAAGGCGGCCTTCAGGCCGCCTCCCTGATGTCATTCGAGGTCAGGCTCAGGAGGTATTCGGCAGCCTTGTTCGCAGCACTTGCCGCCGTGAAGATCGCCTTGCGGTCGCCTTTGAGGATACGCAGCCAGTGACCGATGTATTCGGCATGATCGGGACGGGGTTCAACCGTGATCCCGAGATCACCGCACAGGAAGGCAGCACCTAGTTCAGCAACCATCTCTTCCATCGCATAGGCATCGTCACCAAAGCGTTCGCCGAAGGTACGCGCCAGACGATGATCGGCACCTGACCAGTGGGTCAGCTCGTGCAACATCGTGGAATACCAGCTTTCGGAAGCATCACTCGTAGCCGTGCCCGTGAAACGGAAACGGTCGGGCATCGTGATCGCATCTTCCTTGATGCTGTAATAGGCGCTTGATCCTCCCTCGCGGATGACAGCACCCGAGGCAGCAATCACTTGCTCGGCACGCTCGCAAGGCGAGACGGGATCGACGCTCGTATCAGGCTCGTCGATGACATATCCATCGACCTGCGCGACGTTGAAAACACGCGATGCGCGGGCAATGAAGCGACGCTGGAAACCATCGTCCGATGATCCGTCGGTCTGATCGCCAGGCTCGATATCCTTGTAGAAGATGATGAGAGACGATTTCTCGCCCTTGCGGACTTGCGCTCCGCGATCCTGCCACTGGCGGTAGGTGCCCCAGAGGCCGTGCGTGTATTCGGCGCAGTAGGCGGAAGCCCAGAGGGCGACGGTGTTGACGCCGCGATAGGCCTTGCCGCTCGATACGTTGATCGGGCGTTCGATGAGACCGCTTTGCGAATGCCAGGGCATTTGCGGATTGTCGGCACCAGCTTCGATGGCGGCGATGATCTGATCGGTGATGGCGGTGTAAACGTCAGTGCGTTCATTTGATGATGAAGTTGTCATGTCCTGATCTCCTTTCGCTGTTCCTGAGGACGCGAAGGGACCAGGCTGAGGTGATGAGACGGCTCGTCAGCCGTCAGGCGGAACGGACAACACGGGAGCCGGAATACAATGAAGGCGAAAGGATCGGGCAGGCCGTTGACGGGCCGTCGGCCTCAGCCACGTTCGCGGCTGAACCTCAGGAGCAGATGAAAGAGGAGGGGCGGATTTGACAGGCAGTCAATAAAAGCTTCCGAAATGTACGACAGCCCTCGATCGTTACGTCATCAGGATGAGGCTGCTTCCTGATAGGAGCTCTAGGCTGGCCGAGACTACAGGCTCGGTGAGTGCAGCGAGTAGAGCGTGAGCCCGAGAGGCAACGCCATAGCCCTTTTCTTACCCATCCGAAAAATCGTAAGCTGTTGCGCGACAAAGGGGGCCGCTGTTGGAAATCTCAGAAATCATACCGAAGGCCGGAGAAATCCGGGATTTGTATTGCGACGCCTGCGGCACCAGCATGGACCTCGACTTTCCGCCATTTGCGGAGCTTGTATCGGGCGTTCAGATCAACATATCGAACTTACCGCACCTCCACTGTCCGAAATGCAATCTTAATTACCTGACCGACCGAACGCGCCTTATGATCGTAGAACTTCACCGGCAAGCGGTTGAGCGCGGCTCCGATCTTGTCAACGTCAACCGAAATAAGAAGGAAACCGATTATAAATTCTCTGAGGTTCCTTTCCTCGTCGATGCCGATGATTACTACTACATCCCTGGCCTCTACCGATCATTCGATATCGGGTTTTTGACACCGCTGTTTTTCAACAAGCGGGTTTTAAGTAAATTCGACACCCTGCCGGACTATCGCGTCCGCTTTGCTTCGCAATCCTACGGGACCATTGACATGGAGAGCGACTACATACCGTTCGGCATCAACCGGCATGGCAAGGTCATTATGTGGCTCGGCGATGTGGCCGGCCTACCAGAATCCGAGCAGTTCTATCTTCGATCCGAAAACGTCGAATCGGACCATTCAATCGGGAGCGAATTCTACGACGGGCAGATCGAATGCAAGTTCACGGACCCGCCTGCCGAAGCCGTTGCCATTAAAATGCGCTCGGAATTCGCGAAAGCATTCGAGGTAGAGTTCGGTGTCGAGCTGTATCATCTGGATGAAGAACTGATCGGTGTTATCGCGGGCCTCACGCCGCCGGTGGTGGATACCGAGAAGGAACGGAAGCACGTATTTGATAGCCTCAACCGCATCTTCGTTGAGTCAATCAACAATTCAAAACTCGAGAAACTGCTCAAGAAACTAGGTGCAACGGCTACATCAAACGGCTCTTTGAAGCGTCTGCAAGCCATCCTTGAGACGAAGGACCCAAGCGGGAAAATCGCCAACGCGCTTGTACCGTTTTTCGTTACCTATGATCTCCGGCTTGCATACTCCCACCTCACGTCTCTCAGCCGACGCGAGGAATTGCTGACGACGTCAACGACCCGCCTGGGAGTTGCGGAGGATGTGCAATTGCCCAAGCTTTATGAAGCGCTCTTACAACAAATTATTGCGGCCATTGATGAATTGCGCATGATTGTTGGCGAATACAGCTAATATCTCACGTCGATAGCCACGCTGGACCGGATGCGCGAGTAATAAGCCTCCCCGATCATGTTTGGGGGAACCGGGCAAGTTCGGTAACATCCGTTAAAAGGCTGGGCTCGACGACGAATTCATCTTCACCCAAATACTGACTATGGGCGTTGGGAGATGCGATAATCGCTGCGGAGGGTGCCATCGCTCGAAGCAAGACCCCGCCACCGTTATAAGTTGTGCAGAGCCCGGAAGCGAACATTTCAGCGACTTCTCGTTTTGGCGTCCAGTTAAACCCCACCCGACCGGTCTCGTATTGGGCAAATTGTTCGCCTCGGAACAATGTCAGGCTTTCTCCCGCATAGGGAGCAAGAATGGCGCGAAGAGCCCGTGTCAGGAGTAGGTCGTCGTCAACTGCCTCGCGCCAGCGAAACCCTTTTACTATCCAGGCGGTATGAAAGCGCTCCCTGAACACCGACGACACGTTTTCCGATTTCGCGGCGTGCTTTATCAACCTTCGAAAGGATTTCACGCTTCGTATTGTATCGAAGGCTCTGCTTAATTCGTCGCTCGGCTGGCCCGTAAGTGCGAGAAGTATGCAATCGATAGCTGACTTCTCGGTCATTTGAACGGGAAGAGGGCGATCCTCCATTGGAAAGGTGAGCGTCATAATGCGCGGGTCTTGGTTCGGTTCGTCCATCACGTTAGCTGCAGAAGATCGTAAGCTTTGAGCAATCGGTAGGTCGCTTGCCCGTCCATGATGCAAAATTTTCGTGAGCGCCCCGGCTGCACAATGAAAGCCCGTACTGTTTCGCGCACGGCGGTTCCGATCAGATGCGAATGCTGAACCACTGATATATCGGCTCCGCTGTTAGACAGCCTGTATATCTGGTCGCCGTTCTTACCGCACATCGCGGGTGTCATCTCACGAAAATTCGTCGGCCCTTTGAGCAGGAAAGCCGCCGTCCGCCTGCGTCCCGAAACAGTGACATTTGCCGAATAGTGGTCGTTCTCCTCGCCTCCCCAATCGGCTTTGAACGGTTCACTCAGTAGGTCGGCGATCGCCTTTTTTACGTGCGCCTCCGGCACGGAAGCCATGACCGACATCCATTCGTTAGCATTGGAGACGGTAACGGATTTCATCGCCGCGAACTCTGCGATGTCCTCCGGCAAAATCTCGCCGTAGTCATAGCCCAGCCAGACTGCCTGCTGCCCGCCCTTGTTGCGCGGATGGTCCAACCACGGCGCACCGATGACTATCGGCTCAATTTCGAAATGATCTTCTTTGTCGTGCAGCAAGCCCACCAAGGCCTGGCGATACCCACGCTTATATCCGTCTGCGAGCGTCATGCGCCCGGTGTCTGCGACGATGTGGCTGGTGTGATAAGCGATTATAATCGGTTTTGCGGTCTCGAAGTCCAAATGCACGGCATGCTCTACCCGATTAGCCGAGTAGACATCAGGGCAGGGTTCAAGCCGCTCGGTACTCATGAAGATATGGCGAGGCTTACTCAGCTTAATAGCGTCGGCCAGGGTTGGCGCTTTGATGGCGCTGAAGACGTCAATCAGCATGGTCACCAGGAGGTGATCATTGCCGAGCTGCGTCATGTGATCGCTCCCCGGTCGCTGGCGAGCGATAAACTCCTCCCGCACCGGACCCAGCGCGGAAATTGCGAGGCGGCGGTTCAAGAAGCCCATATCGATATGGCTGAAGTAGTCGGCTAGTCGATACTCGCTGGGCATCTGATCTGCGGTCATGGGATTAACATGATCTGCGCGGTAAAAAATGCAAACGGCAATATCGATCCGTGATAGGCTCAAACCGGCCAGAGAGATATTATGACAGTTTCGCGAGCATCTGAAGGTTTCAATGTTAATCCCGCCATCAAGTCGTTTTCCAAAATGATTAGCGGAGGACCATTGGGCCTTGCGCATTATCGCCCGCAATCATGGGCCACGAATGGCCGGTGCTTTGAGAACGCTCAGCGGCAGGCGCACGTGCATGGCGGGCGTGCCCTTTACGGCTGGATGTTTCACTATCGCATTGTGACCGACATTCCTGGTCCCGGCTACCTGATTGCCGTGCATCATGCTGTTTGGCATGCGCCTCCCGATGGCCGTATCGTTGATGTGACGCCGTTTCATGCGGACATCAAGCACCAGCCAATCACTCAGAACGGCGACGTGCTATTTCTCGTAGATATGAATGCGCTTCCGAGATCGGTTGGCTCCGCCGTCGTTGCTCGTCCGTCCAAATTTTATGCGGTCGGCAGTGACAAGCTACTCATAGCTCATGTGCAACGTCTTCAGACCGAGGAGGACGATGCTTGTAAATAGGCCTATTCGGATGAACTGAGGCATGGCTTGGTGCAGCTGGAGGGAAAATCTCCAAGCCCGGCTCGCCGGTATCGGGCTCGCGAAAGGCCTGATCGGTATCCAATCGGCGGACGGTTGGTCCCCATGAAATGGTCGATGGGGTTGAGGGGAGCACCGATGCGCTCCCACGCCCTCGCGGGGTACGCGGCTGGGTTCAAAGGGGTCAGGCACGCCCCTTGTCGATGGGGGAAGGTATACGCTCGTATGCCTGGCGGGGAGAGCCGAAGTCTCCCCGATGGCGCGAAAACGCACCGATCCTATCTGACTGCCCGTCAGCCTGGATTGGTGATCGTAAAGCGCGATTTGGCCGGAGGGGATGCAACGGGGAACGCGCAGCGGGTGCCCCTTGCCAAGATGAGCGTTTGCAAAGGCTGACCCGTCAGGGGCGGACTTTGTATTACAAACGCACATCTTGCGGAACGTCTTAATGCCAAATCACTGACCCAAAGCTGACCTAATTCGCAATGTCTAAGCAGATAGGATGATATTCCTGTGCATGGTCCCGCCATGGATTCTGACAAGATGATATTGGCCCGTTATCCTGTCGGCCATATGCCCACCCGAACCCCCATCACCGACGATTTGCGCCAAAAGTTGATAAACGAGAAACGACGGACCGGAGTAGGCCAGACCACCTTGCTACGCGGATCGAGCAGGAATCCGGATCATCCCCAAGGGCTCACTTCAAATCTCATAACGGGGTGGCTCGCCGGTACGATCAAATCCGCCAAACCGACCTATCTCGAATATGTGCTCGCCTGCTGGGCTGACCTGCCGGATGCAGTCAATCGCAATCCGCGCATTCAAAAGAACCGCGTCCCGATTACTGAAGCTACAGCGCAACTTCTTGAACAGGCTTGGGAGGATGGCCTGTTGCCCGATGCGGTCAAAGGCAATCGCCAATGTCCTGATGGTTTGACGATCGGCATGATCCGTACTTGGAAGGATGGCCGGATCAGGTCGGCTGAAAAGGATTATCTTGAGTTTGTTATCGAAATAATTAGCAACAAATCGACCTCTTAAAAATAAACATTTGACAGAGAAGCGCTCAATTCCCCTAATTACATCAAAACAACAGGGAGAGTTGCATGGAATCAAAAAGTTCAGCCGGTTTGAAATCATTTTTGAAAGACACGTTCAGTGCGGCAGCGTTCGAGAGTCGCGGTTTGCGCATGAAAGAGAAGGCCGCAGATATGCTGACCAGCTCTGCGGTAGGCGGCGTGCTGATCTATCCCCTCAGCCATGAGTTCGCGGCCATGATTGTTGCGCTGCCTGTCGCGTGTGCGGGCGTTGGGTTGGTCAATCGCGCTATAGGCGCGGGAATGCGGCACGCGTCACCTCAGGCCTGAGCTGGCTGTGCTGCCGCTTCAACTGCCTGCCAGGTTCATCGGGATGCAGGCCATCAGCGCATCGACCGTTTCGTCTTTGAAGCTCGACCCTTTCCCGCTCAGACAGAGAAGAATATCGATTGCGCGTTCGCGCGCATTCATGTCGGAGTGAGTTTCGCGTGAGGCCTGATAGCATTTGCGCATTTCCTTGATCCCGTGACGGATCAGTTGCCACGCGACGCATCCTGCATAGAGCTTGATCGCTGCAATCGAGATGCCCAACTCGATCAGAGGGTTTTCCACTGCCATCTCGGCATCCACGCTCATAAAATCGCGCGCTTCAGCGCTCGTCAGGTCAAGCATGCCGATATGAAACTTGAATTGCGCTCCTTCATCTTCAAGATCGGCATAAACGGAGAGGGCATATTCCTGTCCGTCCGGAGTGGATATCGCCCCTTCTTCGATCCAGTACCTCTCCGACATAGCCGAACTCCTTTCCATAAATGGCTGGTAAAGAGCCTATACCATCGCCGCGCCGGAAGCGAAAAGCACGAATTAGATACAATTTTATCTATTTTTCATAACTCATTTATCCTGTTCAGGTAATCTCTACTGAAGTTAATAACGTAGGGATTACAATTTTGTCTTTGGGTTCACCAAATTTCGATCCGTTCGATCCGGCGCAACAGTTTAACGCAGACGGCTCACGCAATTTCCTCGGCACCTCTGCCGAGATCTTTGCTGGCAAATCCGAAGCCTTCTTTTCCACCATTGGTCCTGATGCCGATACGACAAGCGGCTTCGTCAATGCCGAAAGCGCCGTTGATGCCGTGCAGGAACAGGAAGAGGAAAGAAAAAAAGATGAGGATTCTGGCCCCGACCTGATGGACGCCTATGTCGCAGCCAGACAAATGGTTGAAAGCGTGTCGGTCGGCGGCATGACTTATAGCAGCGAAGAGTGGGCGGCGATCCGTGAAGGGTTAGACGACAAGGAACTTCAAGAGCATATTTCCGCCAGCCAAAAAGGCAAATTCTCCGATAAAGCCATTGCAGATGGCCACATCTGGGCCAGCACGCTTGCAACTATCGCAAAATACAAAGCTGAGGGAAAAGAACTTCCTCCTGAGCTTCAGGGCAAGGAAGAAGAGTATAAGCATCTGTCTCCGGACGTCAGGGCGGCAACGGAAGATCGCTTGAGGCAAACAAGTGATTTTGAAAGGCGACATGCCAGCAGACCCGACCTGGCGGCCACGCAGGCCGCCGATCAAACGGCATCGGCTTTGAATAGAACCACCGCCCCCGCACGTAGCGTGGCCGATATCGCCGCGACGGGTGATGTCCTTCGCGATGACGCCGTTTCCGTGAGGATCACAAATACAGATATGTGGCGAGAAGCGCGCCAAGATCAGGGCGTGGCTGGCCATGATCTCGATCTTGCATCGAAAGCGCGGGCGAGCGCGGGAGATGCTCTGGGGTTCAGCGACACACGAGCAGGCTCCGCGTCCGTAGCTTTCAATACCTCCGCCAGCGGACAGGTCCAGACAGCCGAGGCCGCACCGGACAAGGTTGCGCCGGTGGCTGCAACTTCAGCCTTCGTCCCAGCCTAAAATCAGTTCATTGCTAACGCTGCGACCTGTGTTGGAAAGTGGTCGCGGAAGGCTGTTCTCCCCATGCGAAGGACAGTGGGGCGAACATCTGCCACATGATCGGTGCCAAATGAGGCGCCATTGCCGTCAAAGACGGGAACACCTTGGGCATAGACCTGATAGCTTGCCACGTTATCCGAAGGTATCAGTCGTGGTCCGAGGATGATTGCCAGCGGGATACCCTGATCGCGCAGGTCGAGCGCCGCGTTGTAGGCTTCCTGTTGCAGCTCGTGATTTCCACCCCAAACGACAATGGCGATTTTGTGAGCGGAGGCTTCGGCTGCTGCTGCCTGCACGCCACGAACAGAATTGGTTCGTCCATCCAATGTCTGGAAAACCACCTCACGGGCATTGGCGTTCGCTGCGACGGGCTGCGCCTGCGCTGTCTGGGCATTGGCCATTGTGAAGGGAACAACGGAACTGGCCATCACACCTGCGGCGAACACAGGAGCGGCAAGGCCTTTGAAAATGCTTTTGGTCAGTGCTGACATATTCTTAGCGCCCCCACGCGGTCTAACTCATGTCGGTTTCTCTCGTTTGCGCCGACGATAAGGACCGTTTTTGTCAATGGGGGCGGCACGGCGCAGCCGAGGCCGAGAGCGCTGCCTGCAGCTCAAGTGTATTTTCTTGAGTTTCTCGACTATTTATAGTAACTTATGCCCTGCGCAGTGCTGGAATGTGTCCGGCCTAAAGACGATGGCAGTCCGATAGACTGTTGACCCTGACAAAAACGGTCGATTTTGTCATGCCCACTCCCCATTCAGTCTTTGAGAGAACCTGCGCTTTTTGCATGAGTTGCATTGGATACGCCCGTGTCAGCACGGAGGAACAGAATCTGGATTTACAACTGACAGCCCTGAACGATGCCGGATGCGAGGCGATCTTCACCGATCACGGGGTTTCCGCCGTCGCCAAACGCCGGGACGGCTTTGCAGCCGCGATGGCGGCGCTGAAAGCTGGCGACACTTTCGTCATTTGGAAGATGGATCGGGCGTTCCGCTCGCTGCGCCATGCGCTCGATGTTTTCGACCGCTTCGAGACGGAGGGGATCGAGTTCCACGTCATCACCGAGGGCATCGACACCACGACATCAATGGGGAAGTGCTTCTTTCAAATCCGCAATGCGTTTGCGGAGTTGGAACGCAACCTGATCTCGGAACGCACCAAGGCCGGATTGGTCGAGGCCCGCAAGCGCGGCGCGCGGCTTGGCCGTCCGCGCGCGCTTAACAGTGCCCAGATTACCGATGCGCGCCGCAGGCATTCACGCGGGGAGCCGATGGCCGAGATCGCGGCCCGATCGGGGGTCAGCGGGCGCACCATGTATCGCGCGATAGCCACCGTGTTTCCGGTGCGCAGCCATTTTAGCGAAAGTGTCGGGGGCTTGTAAGGATAGAAGGGGGAAGCGACGTGAGCCGGATTAGCTCTTCAAAAGGAACATTTGAAACCGAAGGGTTGCTCGCCGTTTCCGTCGAGGACCACCCTGCCGCATGGTTCGCGCGCGCGTTGGGGGTCGTCGTGCTTCTGCTTGCGCTGTCCATGATTATTGTCATGATCTGGGCATTGCTCGCGCTCATCGTGCCTGAAGCGTTTGCGCAAGTCTCCGGGCTTCGGTCGCGCATAACTGCCGTCGCGGGGATCACGATCAGCGTGGCTATTTACGTCGGGCTGGCTGCCATTTTTGTTAGCAGCGCACTTTACCTTCTCTTCGAGAGAAGAGAAAATAAAAGTAGCGTCTACTTTTCGGCAAGCCTCTGGTTTATTTTTGGCATTATTCTGTTTTTCAAGTTCAGCGATGGCAGAGCTCCATTTATCCTGACCGCATTAGCGGCCTTGCTGATCCTTGCCGCCGAATTGAAGGGCCGCAAGACCATCCGCTTTCGGTACGCCAGCGGTGTCGCTTCGGCACGATTTGTCACCGCGAGCGAAGCGAGAAGCGTCGTGGAAAACTACCAGCTAAGTAAAGAAAGCTCCGGAAACGACGCCCTGCAAGGTTTTGCCTGATCGCTCGTCTAAACGCGTGCTTTGCCAGCGATGACCGGATCACTCCCAATGGACATAGCCGCGCGCCATCACCTTCTCGACAGCACGCCATTCCGGCACTGATTTCCGGTCGGCCTCACCCGCCAGAACACGCGGCTCCGGTTTCTCGCCTCTGCGGACGATGAGAAGCGGAGATGCGCTGGGGCGCGCCGCGCGCGATGCCACAAGTGTCGTTCCTTCGCCGCGCTCGACCAGCCCGTCAGTGACGGGAAGCCCGCTCACCACGAATATGTAGGGGGTGAGCTGGCCGACGATCCCACCAATGAACATGACGTTTTCACCGCAGGGGATGATGATCCCCTCAATCCGGTCGGCGCGTTCGCGCCCGCTGTCATCCGTATAAACCATTTCCAGCCGGAATTTGCCGGGGTCGCCGTTCAGCCCGCAGTCGAGCGCCATGAGCTGGATCGCAGCGGGATCGAGGAAGAACGGTGCGAAGGCGGCATAACGCCCCTGAAGCTGGGCAAGCCGTTCATGGTCGAAAGTGGCACCGGGAAGCCAGAACTGGTGCAGCGCATTCGTCACCGGGTCGCGCCCGACCAGATATTCGGCTTTCACCTCACGATAGGCCGCGCTCAGCTCTTCTTTGCACTCATCGGCAAACAGCGCCCATAGCGCGGGCGCGAATGTCTCGAACCCGATGGGTCGATTTGTTTTTCCGCTGGCAAACTTGGTGATCTTGTCGTGGTCGCATTGGTAGCCGCGCTCGGTGACGCGCCTTGCCTGGTCGGGATAGCTCATGCGGCTAGAGGCGCTCAGCGCCTTACTGGCGCGCCTCAGCGTCTCAATGATCGCCTGCGTCTCGCTGAACTCCGGCAATTCCATCTTTTCGACCTGACGCTCCTCCGACGCTGCTGATAGCGTCACTCTAGCGTCGCGTCGCCATTCCCGCACCTGAAATCGCGTCGATATCGCGCGTGTAGAAGGGCGGTAGAGGCCGCCAAATTCGCTCCTGAAGCAAATCCCGACGGGCGTCGGGAAGATCAGACAGGAGCACGCTTTCCCATGTCCGATGACCGCAACACTCTTGCGCCCCTCAATGATCTTCTGGCGCGGGCGGCCAATGATGATGCGCGGCCAGGCCAGATCATCGTGCCTCGCGATGAGGCACTGATGTCACCTGCCGTGGTTCGGCGCATGGCGATGGTGCTGGTCGCGCTTGGCCTGTCCCGGCGCGCGACCGTCGATTGGGTCGCCGAGCAGGTCTTCTTCTTCGAGGGCGAATTCGTCTGGCCGGACGGTCTCGCCTTCGACCCTCCTGAGATCGATGACGTGTTCGGCGATGCCAGCTTCAAATGGGTTTCCGACCTGCGCCATTTCGCGGCGCGCGAACCGCGCCAGCAGGTCCAGCGCCGGATCGTGCCCCGCCTGCGGCTTCTCTTCCTCGCGATCAGCGTCTGGCGGCCCGAGGTCGCCTGTCACCTGATCCGCTGACTTGTCTTGTCCCAACCCAACCGGAGTGCCGTGATATGACCTACCAAGCCTATTCCATCGACTATGGAGGCAGTGCCCCGCGCCAGGGGGAGAGCGGCGCGCCACCCGCCCAGCTTCCCGTTCCGGGCTATCCTTATCCGTATCCTGCAATGCCGCCGCAGAAGAAGCGTCTTCCGGCAAGTGTGAGCATGTTTTTAGGGATGCTCCTGTGCGGCAGCGCGATGTACGGTGCCGAGATGTATGCGCCTGACGCCTACAAGCCTTCCACGGTGACGGGAGCCTATAGCGGGCGCTATGCCGCCGAGATCAAGGCGCATGATCTGGAAACCCAGGCCAAGTTTCAGGACTGGGCGCAGCAGGTCCAGCTCTCGGTCACGCAGCAGCAGGAACAATATCGCGCCGCTGCGCAAAGCGTCGTCGCCAATTACCAGGCGACCTATGACCGCACGAAGATTTTTGCGAGCGCTACTGCTCAGCTTCAGCAGGCGTATATGGCCCAGCGCATGGATATCGTCCGTGCCAATCAGGGCGGCGATGTCGCGGTCGTCAACTTCGCCCGCCTGTTCGGGCGGCTCGCCGGGATCGTCGATCCTCAGGCCGGACAGGCGGCCCTCAACTATGCCGATGATATCAGCGGCCAGTTGCAGAACGAGCTGGATGATGCTGTCAGCAGCGGCGTCACAGTGAACGTCGATGGCTGGGATACAAGTCTGGCCACGCCTGATCAGGTACGCGCGCAGATGAGCGCTATTCCGGTCGTCACCTTTCCCGCCCTGCCGCGCATCAGCCGTGATGCGCTGGCAGAGGGGAAATAGCCCCATGCGGCTCGAACAGATTGCAGCCTCGCTGCCGCGCCTGTTCAACCTCGCGCGTGATCTCGACCGGGCGCAAGCCGAACGGGAAGCGCGCGAGCGGGCCGCTTGGGCTGAGTATGCGATGGCTGTTAATGGGCCTTCGGGTCAGCTTGGCGATGGGCGTCTGGCGAACATGCGCGACATTGCACAGGCCGGGTTGCTCAACGCATCCGGCCTGTATCTCGGTGCCCATCAGGGAAAGATGCTGTTCTTTGCGGGCGACGGGCAGCTTCTGACCTATGCCCGCACGGGTTCGGGCAAGGGGCGAGATCTGATCCTTCCTAATCTCGCCCATGTGCGGGACCGCAGCCTGATCGTCGTGGACGTGAAGGATGGCGAGAACTGCTTTGCCTCGCGCAAGCATCGCGAGGCCAATCTCGGGCAGCGCTGCATCACTCTCAATCCGTTCGGACTGCTGGGCCTGCCCAATACCCGCATCAATCCGCTGCATGTGCTGGTCGATATCGTGCGCGACGGGGGCGAGATCGACACGCAGGCCGACGAGATCGCACAAATCCTGATTCCGCCCGATCCCCGCCAAGGGGAAAATGGCTGGGTGCGCAAAGGCGCGCTGCGGCTCCTTTCGATGCGCATGGAATATCTGGCCTATCTCGACCCCGCCAATTGCACGTTGGGCGGCCTGTGGCGGTTCGTGAATGCGTCTGACGCCGACCTTGAACGCGATTTCCAGATGATGGCCACCTGCGGGATCGAGGGGATTGCAAGGCGCTCTGCCGCAATGGGTGCGACCTATGCCGATGCGCCAAAGCAATTCGAGGCTTACAAGGCCGATGCCATTGAGGCGCTGGGGGCTTTTGAGATCGGCAAGACGCTGGATCGCACCACATCCGCCCACGAGTTCGATATGGCGCGCCTCAAGCATGAACCCCACACCGTCTATCTCATCGCGCCCTCAGAAAAGCTGACCGTGGTCGCGCCCTGGATCAGTCTGATCGTCAATTATGCGGTGGAGGCGATTGCCCGCGAGCGTGGGCCGCTGCGGACTTGTTTTATTCTGGACGAGTTTCCGCAGCTCCCGCCTGCACCTGCGGTCATGAAGGCGCTGCGGCTCTATCGCGGCAAGGGCATCCAGCTCTGGTTCTTCTCACAGGGGCGCTATTCGGTGGAGGGGCGCTGGTCGCGCGATGCGGTCAAGGAGATTGAGGATCAGGCCGCCATCTTCACCATGACCGGCGTCGAAGACCCCGCGCTATTGCGCGACGTCGAGCGTTGGTCGGGCAATCGCACGCTGGTCACGCGCGGGCAGAATGTCGGGGGCGGCGCGGTCGAAAGCGCCGGAACCAATCGCGGAGAAACGCGGCGGCCCGTTCTCCAGACCGAAGACATTCGCGCCATCGGTGCGGGCCGCCAGATTATCAAGGTGGCGGGGCTGCCCCAGCTCGTGGTTTGTGACCGGCTACCCTTTTACCGCATTTCGCCATGGAAGGATCAGCTCCGCGACGTGCGCGACCTGCATACAGGAGTGTGTAAACAACCCAGCTTGTGAATTCAGCAAGTTCGATATCGGCAAACGACAGTGCTAAGAATATCAATACACACCACTTTTCGCTAATATATTGCGACTGCTAAAATTTGAAAAATGACAACTTATTGAGGTATCATGAAGTTATATAGTCGTGTGTCGATAGTAAGGATTTGAAATAATCGGCGCGATGGGGGACGGGGATGTTTCTCCCGAATTGCTCCTAAAGAGAACGTATTAAGCTCTCGCGCCACAATTGGAGAGGCGCTTGTCCAAGAAGGACTTGCGAGAGGGCTTTTGCGTGCGACCGCTTAACAACGAAGAACTGGAAATGTGTCGGGCCTGCATCGGTCTGGATATGACCGACGCGGAAAAGGATGAACTCATCCGTATCGTCGATCATATCGTTTCCTCATTCGTCGATCAGGCCTTCGGCATTCACCCTGCCCAACTTTCCCTGGCAGCAAGGGCAAATAGAGCTTTTCAGGGATTCGGCGATCATGGTAATCTTGCTTTGTTCCAAGAGACCAGAGATGTTGACCTCGATACCGAGGGCGCGAGCAATCCCACAAAAGGCCCTGAAGGGCAGGTATCGCCATGACAATGAAAACAGGAAAGAAAGCGGTCATCTACTGCCGCGTAAGCACCAAAAAACAATCCAGAGAGGGTAGCGGCCTCGAAAGTCAGGAGACCCGCTGCCGTGAATATGCCTCCTACAAGGGGCATAGCGTCATCAAGGTTTTCCGCGACGATATGTCCGGCTCGATGCTGGGCCGTCCTGGCATGAACGACATGCTGGCGTTCGTGCGCAAGAACCGGCGTGACGATATCGTTGTTATTATCGACGACATCAGCCGCCTTGCGCGCGGCCTGCAAGCCCACCTCAAGCTCCGTGCCGAAATCGACCGCGCGGGCGGGACGCTGGAATCCCCCTCCATCGAATTCGGTGACGATTCAGACAGCATTCTGGTCGAGCATTTGCTCGCCAGTGTGTCCCAGCACCAACGCCAGAAAAACGGAGAACAGGCACGCAACCGGATGCGTGCGCGTATGCTGGCGGGATATTGGGTCTTCTATGCCCCGCTGGGCTATCGTTATCAGAAAAGTCCGGCTGGCGGCTCGATCCTTGTTCGTGATGAGCCCATGGCCTCCGCCATTGCCGAGGCGCTGGAAGGCTTTGCCTCGGGGCGCTTCAACACCAAGGCCGAGGTGAAGCGTTTTCTGGAAATCCGTCCGGGTATGCGCCTGACCAAGCACGGCCTGCTTACCAACGAGCAGGCGCATCGCATCCTGACCCGTCCGATCTATGCCGGATATATTGAAAGCAAGGTCTGGGGCATTTCGCTGCGCAAGGGCCAGCACGAGCCCCTGATCTCGCTGGAGACCTACCAGAAGATACAGGAGAAGCTCAACGGCAAGCCACAGGTGGCCTGCCGTGCCGACATCAATGAGGACTTCCCCTTACGCGGATACGTCGTCTGCGGGACGTGCGGGCATCCGATGACCGCCAACTGGAGCAAGGGCCGCACCAAGACTTATCCGTACTATGTCTGTCGCCATCGCGGTTGCGAGAAGTTCGGCAAGTCCGTCGCACGCGGCAAAGTCGAGGGCGCGTTTGAATCCATGCTCCGCACGCTTCAGCCTAGCCGCGAGTTGTTCGATCTGGTGGCGAATCTGTGCCGCCTGCGCTGGGATCAGGCAATGGCCCTGGTCAAGGAAGAGAAGGCCAGCCTCAAGCTGAAGGCCGCAGCAGTTGAGAAAAAGATCGGCGGCCTGCTGGAGCGAATTATCGAATCTGAAAGCGGCACGGTCATTTCGGCCTATGAGCGCAAGGTCGAAGAGCTGGAACGCGAGAAGCTGGTTTTAAAGGAAAAAACCGCCCGTTGCGGCACCGTCGCCCGGGATTTCGATGAGACTTTTCGAACCGCGTTCGACTTTCTTTCAAACCCCTGTTTTCTTTGGGAAAAGGGGTCATTCGAGGACAAGCGCATTGTCCTCAAGCTCACCTTGGACTCTCATCTGGAATACGACTGGAATGAGGGTGTTCGAACCGCAGAATTCTCTTTGCCTTTCAAGGCATTAGAGGGGCTTTCCGGCTCGGAAAAGGAAATGGCGGAGAGGGTGGGATTCGAACCCACGGTACGGTTGCCCGTACACCGCATTTCGAGTGCGGCGCATTCGACCTCTCTGCCACCTCTCCGCTAGAGATTGCGACGCGGCGCGGACGCCGCAGGTCGGAAGAAGCGCGCCGGTAGCCCAGATGATCGCGCTTGCCAAGCCCCGAGTTTGCAAAAAGCGGGGATCGCATCGGCACCTCGCTTGTTTCGCATCCGCGCGGGCCTATATTGAACCCATGAACAGGGCCTCGTTCTTCTCCCCCCAGGCCGGTCGCGTCATCGATGCGCCCCGTCAGACCCGTGCCCGCTTCGCCATCGGCGACGTCGTGCGGCACAAGCACCACGACTTTCGTGGCGTCGTCTTCGACATTGATCCCGTCTTCGCCAATAGCGAGGAATGGTACCAGTCGATCCCGGTCGATGTGCGGCCGGGACGCGAGCAGCCCTACTACCACCTCCTCGCCGAAAACGAGGATTCGAGCTACGTCGCCTACGTCAGCCAGCAGAACCTGACGGGCGACCCCGACGGCGGCCCGGTGGACCACCCCTCGCTCTCGCAGATCTTCGAGGATTTCCGCAACGGTCGCTATCAGCTGCGCCGCGGACTGGCACACTGATCGGCACACCGGGGCCGGTCCAGGCCTTCACGCTTCCTGATTCGCAGCAGACAGCGCGCAACCTCAGGCTGCGCGCCATTGTTATCGCTCAGCCCTTGAGCTTCCAGCCCGAGCGCAGCACGAAGTAGACGATCAGGGCCAGCACTACATTGAGCAAGCCGATGCCGAGTGCGCTGTGCAACACGGCCATGTTGGTGTCGCCGATGTCGCTGGCGCCGAGGAAGCCGAAGCGGAAGCCCGAAATCACGTAGAAGAACGGGTTCACCCGGCTGATCGCCTGGAATGCCGGGGCGAGGTTGTCGATCACGTAGAACGTGCCGGACAGCAGCGAGAGCGGCGCGATGACGAAGTTGGTGATCGCCGCGTTGTGATCGAACTTCTCCGCCCAGATCGACGACAGAAAGCCCAGAAGCGCGAGGAAGATCGCGCCCATCAGGCCGAACCACACGATGGCCCACGGATGCGCCACCGACAGGTCGACACTGGGCCACAGCAGCATGGCGCCCGACAGCACCAGCCCGACCAGCACCGCGCGGGTCACCGCGGCCGCCACCATGGCCAGCATCAGCTCGCCTTCACTGAGCGGCGGCATCAGGAAATCGATGATGGTTCCCTGGATCTTGCCCGAGAGGAACGAGAAGCTCGCATTGGCGAAGGCGTTCTGCATCATGCCCATGACGATCAGGCCCGGCGCCACGAACGTCGCGAAGTTGACGCCCAGCACTTCCTTGCCGCCGCGACCGAGCGCGAGCGTGAAGATGACTAGGAACAGCAGCGTGGTTATCGCGGGCGCCCAGATCGTCTGGGTCTGCACCTTGAAGAACCGGCGTACCTCCTTCATATAAAGGGTCTTGAGCCCCACCCAGTTGATCTGGTGGATCAGGGGCTCTCCCTTTGCCGGAAACCGGCGGGGCTGCGATTGCGCGGTGGACCCCAGCAGTTCGGTCGAATTCGATTGATCGGCCATGGACCGGCGACTATCGGCTGCAGCCTTGCAAGGCAAGCGGGTGGCAAGAATTTCGGGGTGATTCTGCAGAATTGCTCCCACGCACGGAAACGGAATTGGAATGAGCTGGACGGACGAGCGGATCGAGAAGCTGACCAAGATGTGGGAAGGCGGGGCCACGGCCAGCCAGATCGCCGAGGAACTCGGCGGTGTGAGCCGCAATGCCGTGATCGGCAAGGCGCACCGCCTTGGCCTCAAGGCGCGCCCCTCCCCGGTCAAGGCGAATGAGAAGCCCGCGCGTGCCGCGGCTCCCAAGAAGGCGAAGGCGCCTCCGGCCGAACCACCCGCAGCGAAGGCTGCCGAGGCAGCGCCCGCCCCGGCACCGGCTCCGGCTCGTCCCGCTGCACCGGCGCCTGCCCCGGCACCGGCTCGTGCAGCCGCGCCGGCGGCCCCGGCTGCCGCCGACGATGCCAAGCCGGCAAGCGACAAGCCGCGTATCGTCTCGGTCGGCCCCGGCGGTTTTCTTCGCCAGGGCCCGGGCGACCAGCAGGCTCCGATCCCGCCGGCCCCGCCGCGCCGCCTCGTGCCGGCAAAGCCGAGCCCGGAAATCGCCGACAAGACGAGCCTTCTCGATCTCAACGACCGGGTCTGCCGCTGGCCGATGGGCCACCCGGGCGAACCGGATTTCCACTTCTGCGGCGAGAAGGTGAACCCCGGCTTCCCCTATTGCGTCGAGCATTGCGGGCGGGCCTATCAGGCACAGCTTCCGCGCGGTGCACGCCGGCCTCCTCCGCCGCTGCCGTTCGGCGGCCCCCGCGTTCGCTGATCCGATCATGCGCGCTCGTCCGGCATCCTTGCTTGCAGCATGCGTCGCAACGCTGTCGCTCGCATTCGGTGCCGGGCAAGCCGTTGCCCAGGACGCGCCCACAAACACCGCACCGGCGGCCAAGGAAGCTGCCGCGCCTGCCCCGGCGCCGGAACCAGTAGAGCACGTCTTTGTCGCGATCGAGACCGCATTGGGCGTGATCACCCTCGATCTGGACAAGACGCACGCCCCGCTGACCACGGCCAACTTCCTGAAGTACGTCGACAGCAAGCGGATGGACGGAGCGGTTTTCTACCGCGCCATGCATCTGGGATACAGCGACGAGCCGGCGGGTCTGCTGCAGGGCGGCGTCCGCGATGGCGCCAAGCTGTTCGATCCCGTTGCGCACGAGAGCACCAACCAGACCGGGATACTGCACAAGGCCGGAACGATATCCATGGCGCGCTTTGCGCCGGGGACGGCAACGGCGGACTTCATGATCATGCTGTCCGACATGCCTGCCCTCGATGCATCCGAGGGCAATACCGGGGAAGATCCCGGCGCCGGATTTGCGGCCTTCGGGCATGTCACAGGCGGCATGGACGTCGTCGAGGCGATCTGGAACCAGCCGCGCTCCGCCACCAAGGGCGAAGGCGTGATGAAGGGCGATATCCTCGAAGACGAGGTCAAGATCATCAGCGCGCGCCGCGTAGATGGTCCGCCGCCGCCGCCGGCGGAAGATACCGAGACGACCGACGAGGCACCTGCGGCCCTCTGATTCTCTGCGGAAGCGAAGCAAGCGTTTACGATCTTCCGCAACAAACTGCCCACATTCCCGCCAAGTAAAAAGTAACGTTTTCCGGTCATGCTGTGCGCAGTGTAAATATTTGCACTAGTGAACTTAAACGCAGCGAGAAATGGTCGTTAACCGTAATATGACGGCACATGATCCCAGCATGGCCCGGGGGGGCTGGATGCGATGGCTCGGCTTTGGCGGAGACCGGCGCGAAGCTCTTGGCGCGGCTCTACCGGCAGATGTGCCGTCGGAGGGAGTGACTGACGGCCCGTCAGGCGCGCCCGGAGACACACACGCGTTCGACGGGCGCGAACGTCTGGAAATGCTTGCCGAGATCTCGCAGTTCATTGTCGAGAACGATCTTCCCGTCACGCCGTTCACGCTTGAAGCCGCCCACGATATCATCACCGGAGCCAATCCCGCTCTGGCAGAGTTCACCGCCACGCGCCTCGCCGAAGGCGCGCCGATTACGGTAGCGTGGCTCGAGAATGTGCGCTGCTCTGGTGTCCAGGACAGTGCCACTGCTCAGCTCCACTCGCTCATCGCCCGGCTGGAAGCGACGATCGACGCTTTCGCCATCACTGCCTGTGAGGCGAAGACGGCGACCAGTGACTACAACACCGCTCTCGAGGCCCACGTCGACGACCTTGCCGCCATCGACGGCAGCGACGACGTCGTGGCGCAGATCACCACGCTGGCGCGCGACATGCTCGACCGCACGCGAGAGGTTGCCCGCGAACTGTCGCGGTCCGAACGCGAAACGCACGCGCTGCAAAGGCAGCTTGCCGATGCCCGTGCCGAGGCCGAGGTCGATCACCTGACCGGGCTTCCCAATCGCCGGGCTTTCGAAGCCCGCTACGACCTGGAATACACCGCAACCCGCGAGGCCGGCGAATCGCTGTGCGTTGCCTTCTGCGACATCGACGAGTTCAAGCGGATCAACGACAAGCACGGCCATGAAGCCGGCGACCGCGTCCTGCGCACCGTTGCCCAGTCGCTCGCGACCATTTCCGACGACAACTGCCACGTGGCCCGGCATGGCGGAGAGGAATTCGTCGTCCTGCTGCGCAACAAGCTTCTCGCGGAAGCCTGCGCGATTATCGACGAAGCAAGGGAAGCGATTGCCTCGCGGCGCCTCGTCAACCGTACGACCGACGTTCCCTTCGGGCAGATCACGCTTTCTGCCGGCGTGGCGGACGTGCACTCCTACGACGATGCACGCTCTGCCCTTCGCGCCGCGGATGGAGCGCTTCTGCGCGCCAAGGAAGCCGGTCGCAACGTCGTGCTGAAAGCAGAGCCTTCGGATTGATCGTCAGCGAGACGCGTTTTACTCTCGGGCCAAAGACCCTGGGAGAATGCCATGACCATCTCGCTCGACACAGCCTTCGTCGCCACCTGCCTGCAGACCCTGGAAAGCATTTCCGGGCTTATCGCCGCTGCCGAAACGCATTGCTCTGAAAAGGGCCTTGCCGCCGAAGCCCTGACGGAAGCGCGCATCGCGCCGGATATGTGGCCTTTCGCCAAGCAGGTGTTCGAATGCGGCCACCATTCTGCCCGGGCTGTTGCCGGCGTGAAGGCAGGCGTCTTTCACCCCGAAATCGAACCGGTCCCTTCCGATTTCGCATCGCTGCGAAGTGAAATCGACGAATCCATTGCCGCTCTGAAAGCCCTGAAACCCGGTGAACTGGATGCCATCGCCGGTCAGGACATGCGTTTCGAGTTCGGCACGATGCGCATGGACTTTACTGTCGAGGACTTTCTTTTCAGCTTTTCCCTGCCGAATTTCTATTTCCACAGCACTATGGCCTACGCAATTCTAAGAAATCAGGGGCTCGAAATCGGCAAACGCAACTTTCTCGGTCAAGTGCGGGTTAAGGGATGAACATTTTGAAACACCCCAACCTTATTTGACCGTTACTCTTCCAGGAGGCGCAGAAAAGCTGGACTTTCGTGATACTGCGGCAAAACGCGTAATTCGTGACAATCCATTAACTTTTTTCGCATACCTTGCGCATCCACAACAACTGGATGGGAAGCGGTGCAAAAAGAGGGACTCCTGGCGCCGGACAATCGGCAGAACAGAGGACTGCGGTATGGCATGCAGGCCGTCATGGTCCTCAATGTCACTGCAGCGGCCTCCACGATCTTTCTGGACGGTCAGAGGGCACTGATCGCCGGTGCCATCGCGGTCACCTGCTCCGTTCTGGTTCTGCTCGTTGCGCTTGCTGCTACGCGTGTGGCAGTGAACGACATGCAGGAGCACCTCGACCTGTTCGAACAGGCGCGGGACACCAGCCGCCAGATCGAAGAACTCTTCGCCATGACGGACATGCTGCAGGCCGCCGAGGATCACGACGATGCCGGCGCCGTCCTGATGGCCACAGCCCACCGTCTGCTGCCCGAATACGGCGGCGCTCTCTACGTCTTCAACAATTCGCGCGACCGGCTGGACCTGACCAAGGCCTGGAACTCGATCCGGCCGCTACGCTGCTCCCCGGCAACTGCTGGGCCCTGAAACGCGGCAAACCCCACATCAACGATGCCAGCTCCGACACGCTGTGCTGCATGCACCACATCGGGTCAGCCGCGACAGTCGAAGTGCCGATGATGGCACGCGGCCAGGTGTTTGGCCTGCTGGTGCTTTCCTACGACGGCGCCGATGCCTTCCAGAACCTCAAAGGCATTCGCCGCGTTTCGCGTGCCTTGGCCGATTCCATGTCGCTGGCACTGTCCAACATCGCCTTGCGTGAAAAGCTGCGCACCCAGTCGCTGCGCGATCCGCTGACCGGCCTCTACAACCGCCGCTACATGGAGGACGCGCTCGAACGCTATCTCAGCCTCGCCGAGCGCACCGGTGCCGCAACGTCCGTGGTGATGATCGATCTCGACAACTTCAAGCGCCTCAACGACAACTACGGTCACGCCAAGGGCGACGCCGTGCTGCGCGATGTCGCCGGCCAGTTCGTGGGCGCCCTGCGGCCCTCCGACGTCGTGGCCCGTTACGGCGGTGAGGAACTGATGGTGATCCTGCCGAACTGCGGCATCGAGGATGCCGCGGCCAAGGCGGAGATGCTGCGCATGCGCATCGAAAGCCTGTCCGAAGTGCACGGCGCCCCGATCAGCGCATCGTTCGGCGTCGCCACCGTGCCGGAAACCTCGGTCAACGCGGCCGACGTCATCCCGATGGCCGACGCGGCGCTCTATGCTGCCAAGAACGCCGGTAAGAACTGCGTGATCGCGGCCGACAAGCGTAGCACTTCGCCCGACGACATGGTCGGCCCCCGCCTTGCCGTCACCGGCTAAGATATCAGCTTACGAAGCGATGACCTGATCGGGCTGGGTGTCGGCCCGTGTCAGCATCACGTCGACATCGTTGAGCGCCTTGGCAAGCGTGACACTGAGAACGCCGCCGTTGGCCTGGTGCCACTCGGCAATGTCCGCTTCCACCGAGAGGTTCGCAAAGGCGCCCTGCGCACGCACCTTGTGCGTCACGCTGGCGTCCAGCGTCTCCGCCGAAACCGGCAGGTGCGGCAGCGTGCTGGCATTCTGCGAATTGGCAAAGTGCACGCCGATCACGCTGACGTGATAGACCGGCCTGCCATCCTCGATCTCGATCTTCTGGATCTTCACCAGCGATCCCGTGTCCTGCGCCCGCGTGGCATATTGCCACACCTGGCCTTCGGCGTAGTCCTGCGGAGCGGCCTGAGCGGAAACGGGGGCCGCGGCGAGAGCCAGCGACGAAGCGGCGAGGAGAATCCTTAACATGCGTCAACCATGGTTCGCCGGAGCCATGCGGTCAATCGCATCCGGCTCGCTGTATCGTTTTGAGAGGTCCTCTCACCCAATCCTTTCCATCCGGACGGTCAGAGCAGGAAGACCACATACCCCATGAAGTTCGGATCGCTTTCCAGCCCCTCCGGCGCACGCCAGCCTCCGCCTTCGACCAGAGCGATGCGATAGGGCATGCCCAGCCGTCGCAGCGACGCCAGATAGGTCTCGTAGCCCGGGATCGTATGACGCCCCTGATAGGTCTGCACGACGATTTCGTCGACGATCCCCGCAAGCCGCGCCAGTGCCTGAGGGTCGCCGCCCGCGCTCCAGTCCATGAGGCCGGTGATGGAGAGCTTCCACTGTGAAGGCAGCCTGCTGCGCAGGTCCGCGAGAAACCGGGCATAGCCGTCGAGCCCGCGCGTTGCCGCGTCGAAGTCTATCTGCAGACCCACCAGCGCATTTCCCGCGGCCGCCCATCGCTCCACTTCGCGCAGCACGGCGCGGTAGAGCCCCTCGTCCCAATCGAGCCGCTCCACCCGCACTGTCAGCCACAACCGGGTGCTCGACACGCGCGGCACGGCGCGCAGGCCCACGAAACGGCTGCCCGGCTTGTGGCGCACCTCTCCGGCCAGCGCATAGACGGTGCGCGCCCTATTCAGCCATGACGGGGGCTCCACGCCCGCCCACAGGAAAAAGGCGTCGTAGTCCTCGGCCCGGACTGTCTGCTGCGCCCCGCCGTCGTCGCCACGGCACGCCGCCAGCATCGCACTTGCGAGTACCGCGCCGAGAAAGGCGCGGCGCCCTACCAGTAGTACTTGAGCTTGATCGCCCATTTGCTCTTCGGATAGTCGCGCTTCAGACGCTTGAACCAGGCTTCGCGCTGCGAGACCGGGACATCGGTGGGATTGCAGGAGTTGTTGCCCGCCGGTGCGTAGCACATCACCGACCGGTAAAGGGCATAGGCTGTCTGCTCGGCCGATGCCGAAGGGCTGGCCAGAACACCGGCGTAGAGATCGGCGCGCGTGCGGGCATCGCCTGGAAACAGCGAAGGCGTGCCGCCCAGTTGCGAGGGTTCGCGCTTGCCCTCATCGGACAGATAGGCGTCGAACCCGTTGAGCCGGTAGAACTCTGCCAGACACAGCTGTGCCCCCGGATCATCGGAGCGCTTCGCAAGCGTGCGTGCCGTCTGCGAAAGGGCGGGACAAGGATAGCTCTGCCCCCGGTCGCCGGACGTGAAGAGGCCGAGCGGCACTTCACGATTGACGTCGCCGAGCCAGCCGCCGATCCAGCCATTCTTGTGGGCGTCGCTTTCGACCTTGGCGAGATCCTTCACGAAATCGGCGTAGCGCGCCCGGCTCAGCTCCTTGTAGAGCAGGACGAACAGGGCCGCCTCGCGCTCGAGACGACTGGCGCCCACTGCGCCCGCCTGCCGGCGCAGGAGATCGGGACCGGCAATCTGCTGAAGCAGCATGACGCGGATGTCCGGCTCGGTGATCGGGCTTCCCTTGGCGAAGACCTTGGCGATATTGCCGCTGCGCTCCCAGTTCATCGCCAGCGCCAGTTCAACGGCCGGGCGCTGATAGAGCCCCTTGGCCCCACCTGCCAGTTGCTGCCAAAAACCGGCCGCATTGGGATCGTTCAGCTGCTCCAAGGCAAGCCCGCGCAGAAGCTGCCGGCTGAACGCCAGCGGCGTGTAGCTTCCCCGGCGCGCATCGTCGGGAAGCAGTTCCAGAACGTGGCGATAGTCCTTCGCCACATGGAAGGCCTGGCTTGCCTTCAGGTACCCGTAAAGCTCGGGCATATCCGCGAAGACCGGCGCCTGCGCCTCCAGCTCCTCTGCGGAGAGAGGCTTCGGCACGTATTCGGACATCATCGGGTCCGTCTGGCGCATACGGGCAAAGTCCCAAGTCGCCAAAGTCAGCGGGGCATCGAGCCCTCCGGACATGCCGCCCGTGAAGAACAGCTTGGCTTCGATCTCCTCGAGCAGGCCCGGCACCGCCTTGTCCTGCCGCGGCTGCCTGGCAAGCATGCCGTCGTAGACGCGCGAGAGCGGTGGCTGCACGCCCATCAACCAGAGCGCGCGCCTTTGCAGACCGGTGGCCGAAGCCGCGTAGCGCCCTTCGGGATAGGCCTTGAGATAGCCGTTCAGTGCCGTGCGGCCTGCCGCAGCCCGATCCTTGTCTACCTTGCCGTTGTCATACCAGCCCCACTCGCCGAACGCGGGCACCTGCGAAGCGGCGAGGGCATTGCGCGCCTGCATGTAGCGCGAGGTCTCGGCGACCCACGGCTCGCGCGATTCCGCCAGCGTGTCGAAGAGCCGGGCGGCGCGACCGAAGTCCTCGGCATAGAAAGCCTGCGCGGCCTTGAGGTAGCCGAGATAGTCCTGCCCGGCCCGGCTGGTGATCCCCGCAGGCCATGCCGGTTCCGTCTCTGCACCGTTGCAGGCGGGCTCGAGAAGATCGCGGGCTTGCGACAGCGTCTCGCGTTCAGCCGGCTTGATTGCCTTGCTTGAAGTCAGAGCAGCCCGGAACGCCTCGCCGCCACTGACGAGAGTCTGGCAAAGCGTGCCCGCATAGCTGTCCTCGTCATAGTCGATCGTGTCTACACCGCGCGGCTTGGGCCAGAAGGTCGCCTGCATCGAATCCCAGCTGACAAAGACGTGACCGAAATCCGCGCTGTCCCAGTCGTCGTCGGGATAGGAAGAGCCGCTGTTGCCCGCCGCCGCCGCCTTCTCGCGCATCAGCCAGGCCATGTTGATGCGCGTATCGTTGCGTGGGCCGATCAGCGCCGAGCCTGCGCATTCATAGCGCGAGAGCCCCAGTGCCCATGTCGGCGAGCACCCGAAGTCGCCGCTGGCTCCGGCAATCTGCGGCAATGCACCCAAGGACAGAGCCGCACCGCCTGCCAGAACCCAACGCTTCTTCATGTACTCGCCCCCCTGTTTCCGGCCAGTGCCTGGTTCTCCGATCAAACGGGCGAATAGCAAGCCCTTGAGCGAAGAAAATATACGCGTTGCAAAGAAAAAGGGCCGCGTATTACGCGGCCCTTTCCCTATTCGCTGCCCTGAACGGGCTATGCTCAGTCTTCCTTCAGGAAAGCCGGCATGTGGTTCGGATCGCCACCTTCGTCCTTGTCACGGCGCGGACCGCGATCGCGGCCACCACCGCCACCGCGGCGCGGACCACGACGGTCACCGCCACGACCGCCTTCACGGTCGCCGCGCGGCGCCTTGGGCGGACGGGTGTCTTCCAGCTCTTCGCCGGTTTCCTGGTCGACCACACGCATCGACAGGCGGACCTTGCCGCGGTTGTCGATCTCGAGGACCTTGACCTTCACTTCCTGACCTTCCGACACGACGTCGGTCGGCTTCTCGACGCGCTCGTTCTTCATTTCGGAGACGTGGACGAGACCGTCCTTGCCGCCCATGAAGTTCACGAAGGCACCGAAGTCGACGATGTTGACGACCTTGCCGGTGTAGATCTTGCCGACTTCCGGTTCCTCGACGATGCCCTGGATCCAGGCCTTGGCAGCCTCGATCTGGTTGATGTCGGAGGAGGAGATCTTGATCACGCCTTCGTCGTCGATGTCGACCTTGGCGCCGGTCTCGGCGACGATCTCGCGGATCACCTTGCCGCCGGTGCCGATGACGTCGCGGATCTTCGACTTGTCGATCTGGATCGTCTCGATGCGCGGGGCGTGGGCCGAAAGCTCGGTACGGGCCGAGCCGAGGGCCTTCTGCATTTCACCCAGGATGTGCGCGCGGCCGGCCTTCGCCTGCTCAAGCGCCTGACCCATGATCTCCTTGGTGATGCCGGCGATCTTGATGTCCATCTGCATCGTAGTGATGCCGTTCTCGGTGCCGGCCACCTTGAAGTCCATGTCGCCGAGGTGGTCCTCGTCGCCCAGGATGTCCGAAAGGACGGCGAATTCCTCGCCTTCAAGGATCAGGCCCATGGCGATGCCCGAAACCGGACGCTCGAGCGGAACGCCCGCGTCCATCATCGAAAGGCAGCCGCCACAGATCGTCGCCATCGAGGACGAGCCGTTGGACTCGGTGATGTCGGACAGGATGCGGATGGTGTAGGGGAAGTCTTCCTTGCTCGGCAGCACGGGGTGCAGCGCGCGCCATGCCAGCTTGCCGTGGCCGATCTCGCGGCGGCCCGGCGCGCCGAAGCGGCCCACTTCGCCGACCGAGTAGGGCGGGAAGTTGTAGTGCAGCATGAACGGCGAGTACGACAGGCCTTCGAGGCCGTCGATCATCTGCTCGCTGTCCTTGGTGCCCAGCGTGGTGGTGCAGATCGCCTGCGTTTCACCGCGGGTGAACAGCGCCGAACCGTGGGTGCGGGGCAGGAAGCCGACCATGGAATCGATCGGGCGGACCTGATCGAGCTTGCGGCCGTCGATGCGGGTGCCGTCCTTGAGGATGGCGCCGCGAACGATGTCCGCTTCGACCTTCTTCATGGTCTTGATGGCAACCATCTGGGTCTGCGCGTCGGCGTCGGCGAAAGCTTCCTTGGCCTTGGCGCGCGCCTCGTTGAGGGCGTTCGAGCGGGCCGACTTGTCGGTCAGCTTGTAGGCGGCGGCAACGTCGGCGCCGACCACTTCCTTGAGCTTGTCCTTGATCGCCGAGTTGTCGCTGATCGCGATTTCCCAGGGTTCCTTGGCAGCCTTCTCGGCCAGGTCGATGATGAGGTTGACGACCTTCTTGCACTCGTCATGCGCGAACATGACGGCGCCGAGCATCTCGTCCTCGGCCAGCTCCTTGGCTTCCGATTCCACCATCATCACGGCTTCGCCGGTGGCGGCGACGACAAGGTCGAGACGGCCATCTTCGAGAGCGGCAGACTGCTTAGGGTTGAGCGTGTATTCGCCGTCGACGAAGCCGACGCGGCAGGCGCCGATCGGGCCCATGAAGGGCACGCCGGAAATGGTGAGCGCGGCCGAAGCGGCGATCATGGCAACGACATCGGGCTCGGTCTCGCCGTCATAGGACATGACCTGCGCAATGCAGTTGATCTCGTTGTAGAAGCCTTCCGGGAACAGCGGGCGCACCGGACGGTCGATCAGGCGGCTGGTCAGCGTTTCCTTTTCGGTCGCGCCGCGTTCACGCTTGAAGAAGCCGCCGGGGATACGGCCGGCGGACGAGAACTTTTCCTGGTAGTGGACGGTGAGCGGGAAGAAGTCCTGGCCTTCCTTCACCGACTTGGCGGCCGTGACAGCGCACAGCACGACAGTTTCGCCATACGTGGCGAGGACCGCGCCGTCAGCCTGACGGGCAATGCGGCCGGTTTCGAGAGTGAGGGTCTTGCCGCCCCACTCCATCGATACGGTTTTTACGTCGAACATAGAGAGTTTCCTCAGACCCACCGGCCCTATTGCCTGGCGGGGTTTACTGCCGGGGATTCCGTCCCGGTCCGGTGTGGGGCCTGTCGTGGCCCCCAGGCCCCTCGCCGGATTGCGAGGATACCCATCATATCGTCATCCCAACGCCTCTGGAATCTTCGGGGCCGGGAAGCGTGTAGTCTAACGCCACTTTTGGCGGCCAGCGATCCCGGCCTGCATTGGTGTGACGCGATATGCCGCAAATGTGAAACGGCCCGCCAGCGGCGGGCCGAAACCTTGCGTTACTTACGCAGACCCAGCTTCTGGATCAGGTCGTTGTAGCGCTGGACGTCCTTCTTCTTGAGGTAGTCCAGCAGCGAGCGGCGCTTGTTGACCATGGCCAGCAGACCGCGACGCGAATGGTTGTCCTTGTGGTGCGTCTTGAAGTGTTCGGTCAGGTTGACGATGCGCTCGGTGAGGATCGCGACCTGAACTTCGGGGCTGCCCGTGTCCTGATTGCCACGTGCGTTGTCCGAAATGATTTCCTGCTTCTTCTCGGCGGTAACCGACATTCATTCTACTCCGCGACATCCGTAAGGTTGAATCCCCTGACGACGCGGGCTTCTCCGCCCGAAAGCTCCATCAGCGCGACCGGAACCGATCCTTCACGCACCCAATGCAGCCCGTCTTCGTGGGGCAGCCCGGTCAGAACGCGGCCCTGTCGGACCGCCCTTGCCTGCTCCGGACCAAGGTCGATGGCCGGGATGTCGTCCAGCCCCGCCTCCAGCGGCAAGAGTATCTGTTCAAGAGGCGCGCCCTTACCCGTTTCGTTCAGTTTGTCCAGCGAAATCGCATGGGACAGATCGAACGGGCCGGCCTGCGTGCGGCGAAGCATGGTCACCGTGCCGCATGAGCCGAGGGCCTGCGCGATATCGCGCGCCAAGGACCGGATATAGGTACCCTTGGAGACTTTTGCGAGGAGGGTGATGTCCTCCAGTTCCTCCCCGAGCTCGCTCGGGGAGGGGGACCGCGGTGCCGCAAGCGCCGTGGTGGAGGGGGATTTTGCGTCCTCCCCCTCCACCACGCTGCGCGTGGTCCCCCTCCCCGAGGCAAGCTCGGGGAGGATTGAAAGCTCGAGAACCTCGACATTGCGCGCCTTCAGCGCCACCTCTTCGCCCGCCCGCGCCAGATCATAAGCCCGCTGGCCATCGATTTTCAGCGCGGAGTATGCGGGAGGGATCTGTTCGATCGGGCCGGTGAACTGCGGCAAAACCGCTTCCACCTGCGCGCGCGTGGGCCGCACATCGCTGGTCGCGATCACCGCACCTTCCAGATCGAGCGTATCGGTCTCCTCGCCGAAACGAACCGTAAATTCATAGGTCTTGCTGGCATCGAGCATGCGCCCGGTCAGCTTGGTCGCCTCGCCCAGCGCAATCGGCAGGATGCCACTCGCCAGCGGATCGAGCGTGCCGCCATGGCCGACTTTCACCCCGCCCTTCAACTTCATGTTGAAGCCCGCCTCACGCAAATTGCGCTTCACGGCAGCCACGGCCTGCGTCGAGCCGAGCCCGACCGGCTTGTCGAAAATGATCCAGCCGCTGGTCGCCGGACGGGTTGGAGGGGAGGCCTGCGTCATGGCGCCCCCATGGGCGCCACGGACGCGTCGGTCAACGGCGGTGCCGGCTTACCCTTTGGCCTTGTCCTTGGCCTCATGCTTGCCCGGAGGCGCATCGACCTTTTCGAACGAGACGAACGGATAGCGCTGGCCGTGAATGTAGACCGCACTCCACCGGTCGAGCGTGCCGTTTGGCCGGGTGTCGATAGCGATGAACTCGACGAAGGGCAGGTCCGGCGAAAAGCCCATGAGTTCCGCCTTGTACCAGGTCTTGTGGTTATCCTCGAAATAGAGCGTGCGATTGCCTTCGGCCCGCCAGTTCCAGACGCCGCCTTGATTGGCGAAAGGAATGGAAGCCCTTGTCTGGGTCTTGGGCGCAGCCTCGGACTGGCCACTGGCTGCCAGCGCGGGCAAGGGCGCCGCGGCCATCACGGCGATCGGGAGAAATAGAGAAAGGCGCTTCATCACAGATTCCTTTCCGGTCTGTCTTGCCATCCCCGCACCTATGAAATCGGCATCTCAAGCCCCAGCCGCAAGACGGTGAGACAAAGTCATACAAACCTGAATTGGAGTTGAAGGCTGCCTGTAGCCTGCTCAACCAAACGCCACTAATTGCGCCAATTGCCCGTAGTACTGAAGTATCCATCTGACTGGCGGCAAGACGACACGCTCAATCACACCCCATCCCGGAAACACTCGCGGAACCACAAGCAGGAGGACTATCAGCAATACGAAACCGAACGGACGCAACCGTTCATACTGGCGCGCCACGGCGGGCGGCAGCAAGCCCTCGACAATGTGCGAGCCATCGAAAGGTGGAATGGGGAGCAGATTAAAAAACGCCAAGAAGACGTTGAACAAGACAAATTTAGAAAACATTTCCCCAATGAAGGGGAGCCATGGCAGCTCCGTTCCTTGGGTAAAACGCGTCAAAAGACCGGCTAGAATTGCCCCGATAGCTGCGAGGACGAGATTCATTCCCGGTCCGGCTGCGGCAACGGCCATCATGCCTCGACGCGGATCGCGCAACCGCCATTTGTTCACGGGCACGGGCTTGGCCCACCCAAACGGGGTCTGGGTGGTCAACCATAGAATACCCGGCAGGATGATCGTCCCGAACGGATCGACATGCCGCAGCGGGTTGAAACTCAGCCGCCGCTGCTCGTGCGCCGTCGGATCGCCGAGCATACGGGCGACCCAGCCGTGGGCGACTTCATGGAATACGATCGCAATGACCAATGGGACAATGATTGCTGCAGCCTGCAGCAGGAATTCGCTCATGGTCCCCATCTAGGCGCGACACGATGCCATCGCAACGGCGCCTCGATCAGATTCAGCGCCCGATCGCCTCGCTGAAATGGCGGCGGCACAAGGCGACGTAACGGTCGTTGCCACCGATTTCGGCCTGGGGACCTTCGCTCACTGCCCTGCCCTCTGCATCCACGCGTAGGTTCATCGAGGCCTTGCGCCCGCAGTGGCACACGGCCTTGAGTTCCACCAGCGTGTCCGCAATGCCGAGCAGAACGGCAGACCCGGGAAACAGCTGCCCCCGAAAATCGGTGCGCAGGCCATAGCAGAGCACCGGGATATTCGCCTTGTCCGCAATGTCCGCGCATTGCCAGACCTGCTCTTCGGTCAGGAACTGGGCCTCGTCGATCAGGATGCACGAAAGCGGTTCGACGGCATGGGTTTCCTGCACGCGGGCCAGCAGGTCGGTTTCCGTCGAAAAGCGATGCGCGCCGGCATGCAATCCGATCCGGCTTTCGATGGCATGACTATCCCCCCTCGCCTCGCTCCGGTCATCGAGCTTGGCGGTCCAAAGCATCGTGCGCATGCCGCGCTCGTTGTAATTGAAATCCGCTTGCAACAGCGTGGCAGACTTCCCTGCATTCATGCTGGCGTAGTAGAAATAGAGTTTGGCCATCAATACTGGGGATAACACCGTGGCTTTTTTCGTCTACGGGATTGCTCGAAGTTCTCCCCGATTGAATGAAACTGGTCATTCCGGTCTAGGGGGAACACTGCAGACGCGTGGGGGCGGTTTATGAAGCGAGTAATGGCGATGGTCGCGGTATTCGGGCTCACCGCCCTGGCGACCGCGTACGTCGGAATGGCGCCTCTGGCGTCCGGCGTAAACTCGCCTGCCGCCCGCAACGTGCTCGTCATGCTCGACCGGACGGCCGCCGGCGTGATCGCAATCGGCGGGCGCGGAACCGCCATTGTCGCATGCCTTGTGCTGGGCATCGTGCTCATCCTGCTTGTCGCCCTCACCATCGGCGAAGGCGGCGGAGACAGAAAGTCTGCGAAGGCTGCGGCCTGTGCCGACGACCATGAGCCCGGCCCGGTCTGGCGGCCGGAGCCGATGTCGCAGGATGACAGGATTGCCAATCTTCGCCGCCGGGCTGCCGGACTGCCGGCTGAGGACAAGCACGAGAAACCGGCCCCGCGTCCGGTCGTGCTGGTCCGCAAACCTCGCGAAGGCGACAGCGACTGGTTCGACGATCGCAGCTGGCTCGGCGGCCTGCCCCGACTGGGAACCACGGCCTGGCCTTGCGACACCGGCGGCACGCCCCTGCCCTTCGTCGCCCAGATCGATCTCGCCGAACTCGCGGCTGCCTGCCCGGAAAGCCCGCTGCCGAAGACCGGCTCGCTCGCGTTCTTTCTCGGCGCCGGCGCGGTCGTCCCCGTGCCCGAAGGCCATTCGGACTTCGCTGAGCCGCCGGAGGACCTCCCACCGGCTTACGACGAGGGCGGCCATCCTTTCCCGGCGCAGCCAAGCCGCCTGAGCCGCGACTTTTTCCCCTTCTGGCCCGTACGGCCCGTCGCCATTGATCTACCGGAGACACTCCGAACGCCGCATGGCGAGCCGTGGCAGTACGAAGCACACGAAAAGATCGCCGAACTGATCGAACCTCATGCCATGCCGCGCAACACGCTTTTCACCGCCTGCGCGGATACCGGGCTTTGGTGGCATGGCGTCAATCATCTCGCCGATCAGCTTCACGCCGCCTTCGACACGTCCCGGCGGCCTGTCGCGCTCAAGCGAGACAGCGTGGGACATGCACAGGAAGCCCTCGCCGCGATCGAAAACGAGGGCGTCGAGGACGATCCCCGGCTTGAAGAAGCCAAAGAAGATCTTGCCCGGAAACAGGCCGAACTCGCCGCCATCGAAGCCCAGCGCAATGGCCTGCCCGACATGCTCGCGGCGATCGAGCAGTTCGTCGCCGGTCGCGATCCCTGGGAGGCGCTGAGCGAAGAGGAATGCGCCATCGTCGATGAGTTCCTGACGGAACTGCAGACCAACTTTGCCGATGTCGCGCGCTACAACATGCCTTCTTCAATAACCGATCTGGCGACGCTCTCGCTACGCACGATGGTCACCGACACGCCGGAAGCTGTGGCCGCCATGCCGGAAGATCAACTGGCACGGATCAATCGCGAGTTCCGCATGCCCACCCGGCACCCGCACCTGATGTTCGGTCCCGGCTCCAGCCACAATCCTGCGGCGCATGCCGGGCGCGGCGACATCCTGCTGCTGCAACTCGCGTACGACGACATGATCGAATGGCGCTGGGGCGAGATGGGCCTGTTCCAGTTCTGGATCGGCGCGGACGATGCGGCAGCAGGCCGATGGGACCGCGCGCGCCTTACGTTCGACGAAACCTGACAGGCGGTTCCCCCCGAAACCTCAGGCTTCCGCCAACAGTACTTCCGCCAATGCCTCGGGCCTTGTGTTCATCACCTGGTGCCCGGCATCGATCCGAACCATCCGCCGCGCGTGCAGCCGATCCGCGAAGCGCTCCTGCCATGCGACCGGCAGGACTCCGTCCTGCAAGGCCACGACATAGCTCGAGGGGATGCCGCGCAGATGTTCATAGCGCCAGTCGTGGTAGGTATAGGCGCTGGCCGGCCATTGATCCTTGCCCAGTTTGGCGAGGAAGTCTTCCCGATGCCGTTCGGCCATATCGTTGCAGAACATGACGGCATAGCGTTCCTCCATGCTGGCATCACGCCCCAGCGGATAACCGACTTCATCCGGGTGTTCGCCGTGACTGCCCTGCCCCATTTGCGCAAGCGTGGTCAGGCCTCGCAGAGGAGCCGAGCACGAGACGTAGACGAGTTTGCGGATCAGGCCCTGAGGCGCCAGCTCGGCCATGTGCGGCAGGGTCATGCCGGCCTGCGAATGCCCGATCAGCACCACGTCGAGCATGCCGGCCTTCTGGATATCGGCGAGAAGTTCGCGCGTCGTATCGGCAAAGGCGTAACCGGCGGTATCGACACCGCGCTTCCTGCCGCATCCCGGGGCATCCAGCGCCAGACATTGCGCCTTCCCCTGCGACTGCCGTCCAATCGCGACGATGGTCTCGTCCCAGACCCAGCTGCCCTGCCCGCCCCCGTGGAGGAATACGAACTGCACCATGTCTCTCTCCCTGCTTTTACGGGTAGAAAGATACCGTGATTTCGCGCTCAGGGAATGCGCAATCCTCTCGGGATCGCCTGGAGGATACTGCAGGTCAGTCGTCGTCGAGGTCGCGCTTCACGCGCGGATCGCTCAGCAGCGCATCGATCCGGCTCGCCTCGTCGAACGTCTCGTCGGAGCGGAAGCGCAGCTTGGCCGCGAACTTCAGCTTGAGCCGCTGCGCGACTTCGCGCTGAAAAAAGGCGGTGTTCGTACGCAGTGCCTTGAGCACGGCTTCCTCGTCCTCGCCCAGCAGCGGCTTCACGTAGACCGTGGCCTGCCTCAGGTCGGGCGTCATCCGCACTTCCGTGACCGAAACCGAATGCGCGGTCAGCGTATCGTCGTGAACCTGCTGGCGAGCCAGGACCTCGCTGATCACATGGCGCACCTGTTCGCCCACCTTGAGCAGGCGGACGGAGTGCTGTTCGGGGGTGAATTGCTGACGTGCCATCGTCTGGATCCATTTGGGTCGCGCGACCCTATTTGCAACACCTGATTGCGCGGAGAAAGCCGAAAGACCGAGTTATCCGCGCCAAAGCACGGCCTGGCCTCGCGCCTTCCTACATCTTGGTAAGAATACGCGCGAGCGAGCGGACGTTTCGTGCTGTGCCTCGGCGCCCCAACCGTCTTTCGATAAACGCGGCGGTGAGCTTGCTGTCTCCGACACCATTTACATAGTCGATATAGAGGCATCGGTTGCCGAGAGCGAGCTTCTCCTCGCCGCGCCCCTGATGATCGCCGACCAGCTTGGCGAACTGTTCCTCGCTCGGCTGCCCATCGAGAAAGTGCGTGTGGACGAATTTGTCCTCGCTGCCGCCCACGAAGGGATTGTCCTCGACGGCCGCACGAACCTCTTCCTTGGTACGCACCGCCACGAAGCTGTCGATGTCGAAACGCTCGCGCATCATGTAGGCGAAGAGTTCTTCCAGCCCCTCGGTCGGACGTTCGTCGAAATCGAACAAGACATTGCCGCTAGCCACGACCGTCTCGACGTTCTCGAACTCCTCGCGCTCGAAAGCATAGCGCAGATCAGCCATCTTGAGGCGATTGCCGCCGACATTGATCGATCCGAACAGGGCGAGATAGCGGGTCATCTTGAAAAATCCGGCTTTCTGATATAATTTCCCAAGATCACGATTGTCGAGACATTCATCTCATCTGCCGAGCCCGGGTGTTCCAGCGCCCGGGCTCTTCGCATATCGGAGGCCGATGTTCCAGCACCGGCCTCCTCACTGGTTACTTGCGACCTAACTCAACGAGCTTGATCATCAAGGTTACGAGGCCGACCACGAGGGTCGCTACTCCGATCACCAGAATCACGATTGTCTGATCATTCATGCATAATCACCTGCCTTTCCGCCGCAGGTTGCGGCGTGAAAGGCATAGGTGATCGCAGCGACGCGCCTGGTTAAATTCCTGCAGCTTTCAGCTGCATGTGAGATCGTCGGGCAAAGCAAGAAAACCCCAAAACAAACATGGGCAGGCATCCGGAAGATGCCCGCCCAGGCTTGTTTTCTGCGAATTCGTCAAGGCGGCACGACCGACACGGTCGTGGCTCACCCATGCCCAATTCTTACCCGATCGTGCGCTCGCGATGGGTGACCTCGAAGACTTCCAGGTGGTCGCCCGCCCGGATGTCGTTGGTATCGGCCAGCACCACGCCGCATTCCAGGCCGGTGCGCACTTCGTCCACGTCGTCCTTGAAACGGCGCAGCGACGCGATGGTCGTGGCCGAAACGATGACGTCGTTGCGAGTGAGACGCGCACTGAGACCCTTGCGGATGAAGCCCTCGATGACGAGCAGACCCGCGGCCTTGTCCTTCTTGCCGGCCGGGAAGACCTGCTTGACCTCGGCACGGCCGACGACCGTCTCGACGCGTTCGGGGCCCCAGATGCCGGCCATTTCCTTGGCGACTTCCTCGGTGAGCTCATAGATGACGTCGTAGTACATCATCCGCGTCTTCGACTGCTCGATCTGCTCGCGCGCCTTGGCGTTCGGACGGACGTTGAAGCCGATGATCGGCGCGCCCGAGGCCGAAGCCAGCGACACGTCGGTTTCGGAAATGGCGCCCACGCCCGAATGCAGGATGCGAACCTTGATCTCGTCGTTCGAGAGGTTGTGCAGCGCGGCGTTGATCGCCTCGACCGAACCCTGAACGTCGGCCTTGATGACAACCGGATACTCGATGACGTTCTGCTTGGCGGCAAGCGCCGAGAACATCGTGTCGAGGCTGGCCGGCGCCATCGCCGTGCGCTTGGCGGTCGCCTGTTCCTGACGCCAGGACGAGACTTCGCGGGCACGCTGCTCGCTCTCGACCACGGTCAGGGTGTCGCCCGCCATCGGCACACCGCCGAGGCCGAGGACCTCGACCGGGGTCGACGGACCGGCTTCCTTGACCTGACGGCCCTTGTCGTCGTTCATCGCGCGGACACGGCCGCTCTCGGTACCGACAACGAAGATATCGCCGCGCTTGAGCGTGCCGCGGTTGACCAGAACGGTCGCGACCGGGCCCTTGCCCTTGTCGAGCTTGGCTTCGATCACCGTCGCTTCGGCCGAGCGGTCCGGGTTGGCCTTGAGTTCCATGAACTCGGCCTGGAGCAGGATCTTCTCGATCAGCTCGTCCAGACCCTTGCCGGTCTTGGCCGAGACTTCGACGTCCTGCACGTCACCCGACATTTCCTCGACGATGACTTCGTGCTCGAGCAGACGCTCGCGGATCTTCTGCGGGTTCGCGTCTTCCTTGTCGCACTTGTTGATCGCCACGATCATCGGGACGCCGGCGGCCTTGGTGTGATTGATGGCCTCGATCGTCTGCGGCATGATGCCGTCGTCGGCTGCCACCACGAGAATGACAATGTCGGTGACATTCGCACCGCGCATGCGCATCTGGGTGAAAGCCGCGTGGCCCGGCGTATCGAGAACGGTGATCTGATCGCCGCCCTTGGTCTTGATCTGATAGGCGCCGATGTGCTGCGTGATGCCGCCGGCCTCGCCGCGGACCACGTCGGTGCCGCGAAGAGCGTCGAGCAGGCTGGTCTTGCCGTGATCGACGTGGCCCATGATCGCCACCACCGGTGCGCGCGGCTTCAGCGTTTCCTCGGTATCGACGTCCGAGGAGGTGTCGATATCGATGTCACTTTCCGAAACGCGTTCGATGTTGTGGCCGAATTCGGTCACGAGCAGTTCGGCGGTATCCTGGTCGATCGTCTGATTGACGGTGACCATCATGCCCATGTTGAACAGCGCCTTCACCAGGTCGGCGCCCTTCTCGGCCATACGATTCGCAAGCTCCTGGACGGTGATCGCCTCAGGGACGATGACGTCGCGGACCTGCTTTTCACGCGGCTGGCTCTGACCGCCGAAGTGCGCACGACGCTCCTTCTCGCGGGCGCGCTTGAGCGCGGCGAGCGACCGTGCGCGTGCACCTTCGTCCTCGTTCAGAGCACGGGTAACGGTGAGTTTGCCCGACTGACGGCGATCCTTGCGGTCGCCACCACGCGCAGGCGGGGCGCCCTTCTTGCCGGAGTCGGCCTTCTTCGGCGCGCCGCCACCCGAAGACTCGGTCTTGCGGGGTTCGGGGCGCTGCACCGGCGTGAACTTGCGCGGTGCCGGAGCCGGGGCAGGCGCGGCCTTCTCCGCCTTCGCCTCGGGCTCCTTGGCCTTGGCGGCAGGTTCTTCGGCCTCGGGCTCAGCCTTCTTCTCTTCAGGCTCGGGAGCCTCGGCGGCTTCCTTCTTGGCCTTCTCCGCAGCGGCGGCTGCCTCTTCCTCGGCGCGGCGATTCTCTTCCGCGCGGCGCTTTTCCTCTTCCTGCGCGCGCAGCTTTTCCTCGTGCTCGCGGCGGTTGGCTTCTTCCAGCGCGGCGAGACGGGCTTCTTCGGCCTCGCGCAGGAGACGCGCCTGCATTTCCTGACGGGTTTCACCCGCAGGGGCGGCCGGCTTCTTCGGCGCAGGCTTGGGTGCAGGCGCGGGCTTCTTCGCCTCGGGCTTGGGCGCAGGCGCTTCGGTCTGGGCCTCGGCCGGAGCCTCGGAACCGGGCTTGCCGAGCACCTTGCGGCGTTTCACCTCGACCACGACCTTGTTGGTACGGCCATGGCTGAAGGTCTGCTTGACCTCACCCGCTTCCACCGAGCGCTTAAGCCCAAGCGGCTTGCGGCCCAGGGTCGGTTTGTTGTCGGTCTCGCTCATATCTCTCGTCGTGCCCTTCAATCTCAATTCGTCGTCACGGGCGCGGCGTCAGCCTGCCCGGTTACATCATCCGTATCGGCCGCGTTCAGATCGGCCTGCCCCTGGAAATGCAGGAGGCGCTGCAGTTGCGAAGCGAATCGCGTGGCCGCTCCACGGTCATTCAGCGCCAGGTGAACGACGTTGTCGCGGCCCAATGCCACAGACAGCGTCTCCCGGTCCAGAGGCAAGCGCGTGCCCCGCAAGCCGCTGCCTTCCGCGTCGCTGCCGACCCGCCAGGCCTGGTCGAGCTTGCGCGAACCGTCCTCGCGCGCATCGGCGGCATGACCGAGCCAGGCGACACGCCCCTCCCGGGCGTTCTGCGCGATCCGGTCCGACCCCAGAAGCAGCCGGCCCGATTTCAGTTCGAGCCCCAGCCGGTCCGTAAGCGCGCGGATCAGCGCCTGTTCGATCCTCTCGGCAAGGTCGTCGGGGATGGAAAGCGGCGCACCTTTATAGGCTCGCGCCAGCGCTCCCTTTAGTTTGCCCTTCGCGATGGCTTTTTCAAGGTCTGCACGCGCAACGCCGATCCACGCCCCGCGTCCGGGGGCGCGTGCGTGCACATCGGGCAGAACCAGCCCGTCCGGCGAAATCGCCAGACGCAGCAGTTCATCCCGCGCACCTTTCCGGCCGGAGAGGATGCAGGTCCTCTCCGCCTTGGCGTTATCGATGTCGGAGCTTACGCGCTCATTGTGAGGATTCCGCATCGGCGGCCTCCTCGGTTTCTGGCTCGTCTTCGAACCAGTGGGCGCGGGCCGCCATGATGATCTCGTTGCCCTGCTCTTCGGTCAGGCCATATTCGCCGAGAACGCCGCCCTTGTCTTCTTCACGGGCGCGGCGGTTCACCGAACCGTCGCGGCGACGCTGTTCGGTGCGCTTCTTGGCGATGAGCTCGTCGGTGGCGAGATCGGCAACGTCGTCGAGCGTCTTGATGCCGCCCTTGCCGAGCGTCACCAGCATGGCCTCGGTGAGGTGCGGCAGTTCGGCGATGGCATCTTCGACACCCAGTGCGCGACGTTCCTCGCGAGCGGCTTCCTCGCGGCGATCGAGCGCTTCCTGCGCGCGGCTCTGAAGTTCCTCGGCGAGTTCCTCGTCGAAGCCTTCGATCGCGGCCAGCTCGTTCATGTCGATGTAGGCGACTTCCTCCAGCTCGGTGAAGCCTTCGGCCACCAGCAGCTGCGAAAGCGTTTCGTCGACATCGAGCTCGTCCTCGAACATCTTCGAGCGCTCGGCGAATTCCTTCTGGCGCTTCTCCGAAGCCTCGGCCTCGGTCATGATGTCGATCTGCGAGCCGGTGAGCTGCGAAGCGAGACGCACGTTCTGGCCGCGGCGGCCGATCGCCAGCGAAAGCTGGTCATCGGGCACGACGACTTCGATGCGGCTTTCTTCCTCGTCGATGACGACGCGGCTGACCGTGGCGGGCTGCAGCGCGTTGACGACGAACGTCGCGGTGTCCTCGCTCCAGGGAATGATGTCGATCTTCTCGCCCTGCAGTTCCTGCACGACGGCCTGGACGCGGCTGCCCTTCATACCGACGCAGGCGCCGACCGGGTCGATCGAGTGATCGTGGCTGATCACACCGATCTTGGCGCGCGAGCCCGGATCGCGGGCAGCGGCCTTGATCTCGATGATGCCGTCGTAGATCTCGGGCACTTCCTGCGCGAAGAGCTTCTTCATGAACTCGGGGTGCGCGCGGGAAAGGAAGATCTGCGGGCCGCGGTTCTGACGCTCGACGCGCAGCACGATGGCGCGCACGCGCTCACCGACACGGGCGGCTTCGCGCGGGATCTGCTGATCGCGGCGGATCACGCCCTCGGCGCGGCCGAGGTTGACGATCACGTGGCCGAATTCGACCGACTTGATCACGCCGGTGATCACTTCACCGACGCGGTCCTTGAATTCCTCGTACTGGCGATCGCGCTCGGCATCGCGGACCTTCTGGAAGATCACCTGCTTGGCCGACTGCGCGTCGATGCGGCCGAGATCGACCGGGGGCAGCGGATCGACGATGAAGTCGCCCAGCTTGGAGCCCGGCTGAAGCTTCTCGGCCTGCTTGAGGTCGACCTGCTTGAAGTAGTCCTCGACTTCCTCGACCACCTCGACGACGCGCCACAGGCGCAGGTCGCCGGTGCGCGGATCGAGCTTCGCGCGGATGTCGTTCTCGGCGCCGTAGCGGTTGCGGGCCGACTTCTGGATCGCTTCTTCCATCGCTTCGATGACGATCGACTTGTCGATCATCTTCTCCGACGCGACGGAGTTCGCGATAGCAAGCAGCTCGGCGCGGTTGGCGGAAATCGCACTGGCCATGGTCAGTCTTCCTGTTCCTCGAAAATCTCGTCGGCGCCGCTGGTATCGAGCGGGCGGGTTGCGGCAATCAGCTTGTCGGTCAGGACCAGCCTTGCTGAATGAATGTCGGTCAGCGGAAAGCTGACGCGACCGGACTTGCGATCATCGAGCGTGACCACTTCGGAACCGGGCTCGCCCTCGATGCCGATCAGGTCGCCATGGAGCGCCTTGCGGTTTCCGGCAACAGGCTCGGTCAGGTTGATACGGGCTTCGTGTCCCGCCCAGTCGGTATAGTCCTTGATCCGGGTAAGCGGCCGGTCGATACCCGGCGAGCTGACTTCCAGACGATAGGCACCGTCGATCAGGTCTTCTCCCGCTTCCTCGAGCGCATCCATGCGATCGGAGATTCGGTGCGAGATCTGCACGCAATCGTCGAGCACCAGCTGCCCGGTCCTGGGGTTCTCGGCCATGACCTGCAATGCCAGCTCATCGTCACCGACCTCGCTCTTGCCGAAAATACGCACGCGCACGAGATCGAAGCCGAGGGCGTTCACCTCGGGCTCGATGACTTGCGTTAGGCGGGCGATATCGGCCACGCGGGCATTCTCCGGTCTCAAAAAGCGGTCAGTCGATGGAGCATCGATGCAACGCGGTTTCGCGCCGGCCCCTTGCGGCGCCAGCCCGATCGTTGTTTCACCAATGTCGGGATGACGGGCAGATAGGCCCATTCCCCTCAAAAGGCAAGGGGCCTTGGCGCAGCCCGTCGGTTATGCGCAGGAACCTGCGTGCGCCGGGAGGCAGCTCCCGACGCACGACAGGCCGCCACTCCCCCGTGGCATCTTTCCCGCCGCGCCGCACTCGGCATGGCCGCGCGGCAGGATTCGGAGAAACCGGGCCGATCCGGTGCAAATACGCGACAGGCGCTTCACCTTGTTCCCGTGACCGAAGCGGGAAGGTCCGGCAATGTTTCGAGGCGACAGCAGCATCCGCATATCCGGCGTCAGGGCATCAAACCCGCCTGCCGCATGCTCACAGCGGCAGGGCCGGCGATGACGAGATGGTCGTGAAACTCCAGGTCCATCGCTCTCGCCACGGCGGCAAGGGCGCGAGTCGCCTGAATGTCTCCGCTGCTGGGACGGACGTCTCCGGACGGATGGTTGTGCACCAGGACGAAACCTTTCGCCCGCATCCGGAAGGCATGCTCGAACAGCTGGCGGTACCGCGCCGAGACCGAGGAAGAGCCGACGCCGCCGGAGACCCGATGGCCGCACAAGTCGCCCTTGGCATCGTAGAACACTTCCAGAATCACCTCTTGCCGCAGCCCGCCCATGGATCTCACGAGGACTTCGAGGAGGGGAACGGAAAGCGGTTTGACCCGGCTGCGAAGCGGCACCAGGTCTGCCATGACGGATCGGAGCCACTGCGTCGAAGCCGGCGCATGTGCAGGAGCGTGCCGACGAGAATCGCCACCATGGCGCCGAACGTCGGCGCCGCGCGCATGATGGCGTAGACCATCGGATAGACCGAGATGTCCGCCCATCGCGCGAAGTGCGCGCTTAAACTCAAGATTTGCAGTGATGTTGCCCATAAGGGCCAGATCCTCCTCGCCTCGACAGCGAGATACCCAAAGGCCAGGAAGCCGATCAGATCCGAAACGAGCGGAAAGTAATCGACGGTTGTGAAACCCGGCTGAATCACGAGCTTGCCGGCGAGTTGCAGGCCCCACATGAAAAGGATGATGCCCGCCCCGGACCGCTCCGGTGCGCCGCCCTTCCAGATTGCAAGCGGCACGGCGACACCCAGGAGCAGGAAAAACGCGATCTGCAACGGATTCGTCAAACCTGCTCCCTTTCCCGTCAGGCCGCGACGGCGATGTCCCGACCTGCACCCGTATCGTCCGCAAGGTGCGCCTGATCGGGGCAATCGGTCGGAATGTCCATGGTTTCCGCAAGCTTAGACAAGTCGTTGTGCGCGCGTACGATTTCTGATCGCGCTTCTATCAGGCTCTTCTGCATAGCCGCCACACGCGCCATGGGCCGCTGCCCGTGCACGGCGGCACCGATCGTAGCCACACGGGCCCGCGCCAGTTCGGCCAACAGTTCTCCCGCCTTGGCGAGCAGTTCGTCGAGATCGTCTTCCACCGACTTGATGTTGCGCGCAATCCGCATGCTGGCAATTTCAGGGGTCATGATCTTCGCCTCCAGAAGCGCAAAAGCGCCTGTTCCAGATCGAAGGCAGTGTGCAGGCCCGGAAAAATGCCGACCGCTAGATCAGCCTCCCCAGAATGTCGGCAATGGCCAGCGAGGATGCCAGCGTCAAAGCCATGATAAGCGCCAGGGCAAAAACCGCGACAACACGCCCGGCCCGCCCGAACCTTGCATCGAAAGCCTCCAGGCCCTTCGGCCGCGTATCCATGCCTTCGTACCTGTACCGCTGCTGCCCGAATGTGGCGGCATCGGAAAGGACGAAGACCGGATCGACCGGCAGGTCCTGATCCCCGTCTTCCTCGCTCGTTCCCTCGTCGTCGACACGGGAAAAACCACATGTGGTTTTGCCACATTGCTCGAGCAGCATGGAATAGCGGCGCGCGGTATCCTTGCGGTTGGCGGTTCCCCACTTGTCACGGACCGCGCTGATGCGCTGGTCGACGGTGTTCGGCGCGATGGACAGCTCGCGCGCGATCTCCTTGGTGGTGCGGTGCATGACCAGCAGATCGAGCACCTCGACCTGCTTGGCGGTCAGGCTCTCCAGCTGCTCAAGGGCTCGGGCATCATCTGACACGACTAAGACTCATTATCCGTTCTGCAGGAACATACCGCATCGGACCCGCGCCACCAATCCGCCGTCGATAAATGCGGATGCCGCAGGTAAACGATCGGTAACCTACTGGTTGCCTAGATAGCGCTTGTAACGGTTTCGTGAAGCCCATGTTTCTTTATGCAGTGCCGCAACTGGTCATACGTGAGTCCCGTCGCAGCGGCGGCACGGCGCTGATTCCAGCGATGCCGCCTGAGTGCATCGAGCAGCAATCCGCGTTCGTAAGCCTCGACAGCGGCGCGAAGATCGGAGGGCATATCGGGCGAAGACTCCGCCGCTCGCTCCTGAGCGGCAGGCCGATTCCCCTCCGGCACAGACGTTGAACAGGGCCCGCGCTCTTCGGTTCCGGAACCGTCCTGCTTCCACGGGTTCTCGAACGGATCGAAGATGATCTCCCCGATGGGCTCATCGTCCCGCCCCCAGCGATAGACCGCGCGCTCCACCACATTGCGCAGTTCACGCACGTTGCCGGGCCAGACGTGCGCGTCCAGCGCATCCAGCGCTGCATCGGAGAAGCCCGGCCAGCCTTCCCACTCCAGCTCACTCGCCATGCGCCGGCCGTAGTAGTCGGCCAGTTCGTGCACATCGCCCTCGCGCGCGCGCAGGGGCGGAAGGGTAATGACCTCGAAGCTCAACCGGTCGAGCAGATCGGCGCGGAACGTTCCTTCCTCCGCCATGCGCGGCAGATCGGCGTTGGTTGCAGCCACGATCCGCACGTCCACGTTCACCGGCCGCGAGGAGCCGATACGAACGACCTCGCCGTATTCGATGGCGCGCAGCAGACGCTCCTGCGCCGCCATGGACAGGTTGCCCAACTCGTCGAGGAACAGCGTGCCCTTGTCGGCTTCCTCGAAGCGCCCTGCCCGCGCGCGGGTCGCACCGGTGAAGGCGCCCGCCTCATGGCCGAACAGTTCCGCCTCGATCAGCGTTTCGGGCAAGGCCGCACAGTTCAGAGTGACGAGCGGCTCATCCCACCGCGGCGACAGGCGGTGGAGGCGCTGTGCGATGAGCTCCTTGCCGGTCCCCCGCTCGCCGATCACCAGCACCGGGCGCCGGACGGGTGCTGCCAGACTGGCCCGCTCCACCGCGTCGAGAAAGGCCATCGACTGGCCGATGAACTGAACGTCGCGCTCCATTCCCAATAGTTAGCGTATTTCACCATTCATTGGCAATTCATCTTTCTCGCTTCGCACCCCTCTCTCCGCGAAAACGCCTAAATTCCGGCATTCCTCCGGTTTGGCACACCGCTTGCTATGAATGGGGCAACACACGAATTCAGGATTTTGAGGGATCAACGTCATGCCACAGTGCAACGCCAATGCTTCCAGCCAGCCACAGGTACGGTCCACCCTGGCCCGCACCAAGCTCGACTGGGCCATCATCATCAGCATGCTGGCGATGGGCGCGTTCAACCTGCTGGTCATGGCCGACCAGTTCGGCGCCACCAAGGCCTATGCGGCCACGCCGCCGGTCTGCGGAGTGCCGCTGGCATGAGCAGACTCGACGCCGAAATCGAAATCCTGCAGACTTCGGATCGCGCAGGAAAGGCCAAGGCTCTCCCGTTCATGGCCGCCAACGACATGGACTTCCGCACCGGCAAAACCAGCTTTCGCCCGACCTATAATAAAGGAAACATCAGGATGGGTATTTTCTCCCGCACCCGAGACATCGTCGCCGCCAACTTCAACGAACTGCTCGACAAGGCCGAAGACCCGGCCAAGATGATCCGCCTGATCATCCTCGAGATGGAAGAAACCCTGGTCGAAGTGCGCACCAGCAGCGCGCGCACCATCGCCGACCAGAAGGAACTGCGCCGCCACGTCGCCAAGCTCGACAAGCTGCAGTCCGACTGGTCCGACAAGGCCCAGCTCGCGCTGAGCAAGGATCGCGAAGACCTCGCCCGCGCCGCGCTGCTCGAACGCAAGAAGGCGGCGGACATGGCCGAACAGCTCAAGGGCGAAATCGCCGTGCTGGACGATGCCCTGCGCGCCTACGAAGAAGATATCGAGAAGCTGCAGAGCCGCCTGCGCGAGGCGCGCAGCCGCCAGTCCTCGATCGCCGCGCGCTTGCAGAGCGCCGAAAACCGGGTCAAGCTTCGCACCCTGCTCTCGAGCGAGCGCGTGGACGATGCCATGGCGCGTTTCGACCAGCTCGAACGCCGTGTGGACTATGCGGAAGGCCGGGCCGAGGCGATGAGCCTTGCCGACAAGGGCCAGCCGACCCTCGCCGACGAAATCGCCGCGCTCGCCGATGGCGACAAGATCGAGGCCGAGCTTGCCGAAATGAAGGCAGCCATGGGCTCGGGCAGCAACGCCGGCGAAGCCAAATCCGAATAAAAGCGGTGCGGCCTGCATCCCGGAGGCCAGCACCGCCCGCGAAAGGGCAAAGGCCGGGAAGTCTGTTTTTCAAGGGAAGGGAAAACAAGTGTCACGCGGACCATTCTACCTCGACAAGTCCAACGCGAAGATGGCGGGCGTATGCGCCGGCATCGCCGACTACACGGGAGTCGACGCGCTCTGGATCCGGCTCGGCGCCGTCTTTCTGACGTTCTGGGTCTCGTTCATCACGATCCCGATCTACATCGCGGTAGCCGTCCTGGCCGACAACCGGCCGATGGCGCTCTACTCCGAGGAGGAAGAAGAGCGGCTGCTGCGGCGCATGGAACGCCGGCGTCACCATCGCGGCATGGTCTCCACCCGCTCGAAGCGCCTGCGCTCGGACGTGTCGGACCTCGACCGCCGCATCGCCGAAATGGAAGCGCACTACTCCAGCAGCAGCAACTCGCGCCTCGCCGCCGAGATCGACAGCCTGCGCTGATACGACATTCGAACTGGGACACAGATCATGGACACCGGCACTCTTGCCCTCATCATCCCTATCCTGGGCGTATCCATTCCGATCATAGCGATCTGGAGCAAGCATCGCCGCGACATGCTGCGGATGGAGCTTGAGGCCACCGCCGAAAAGAGCGCCCTCTACGCCAACAAGAACGCCGAACTCGAAGAGCGCGTGCGGGTGCTGGAACGGATCATCACCGACGGCGGCTTCGACACCGCGCTGCAGATCGAAGCCCTGCGCGATCAACGGGCAACCGAAGAACGCACGACTGCAGAGCGCGACAAGACCGTCAACTGATCAGGCAGGATAACCCCCCATGGCCCTTGATATTGCCACCATCGAAGTACTGGCTCCGGTAGCCGCCATCATCACCGCCGGCTGGATCTTCAGCAACTGGCTGCGCATGCGCCACGGCTATCCGCTGGAAAACTCCTGGGGCAAGTCGATCTATCCCAAGACCGACGGCGAGGCACAGGCCCGCGTCCAGTTGCTGACGCAGGAAAACGCGGAACTACGCGCCGAAGTGAGCTCCATCAAGGACCGCCTCGCCAGCGTCGAGCGGATCGTTACCGATCAGGGCTACGATGTCGCCCGGCAGATCGAAGGTCTGCGCGACGCCCGCGAACTGGCTGCCGCCACCTCTGCTAAGGAAACCCGGCAATGACCCCCGAAGACGTCGTCGCGCTATTGGTGCTGATGACTGCCCTTATCGCCATCGCTTTCATTCTCTCCGGCGCCTACAAGCGCAGACTGGCCTTCAAGGAACGCGAACTGGAGCTGATGGCGAGCCAGACTGCCGAAAAGGCCGCGCAGTACGCGGCGCAGAATACCCGACTTGAAAATCGCGTGCGCGTGCTCGAACGCATCGCTACAGACAACGACGGCAGCGACATCGCTCTGCAGATCGAGGCGCTGCGCGATATCGAACCGACAGAGGTTACCAAACAATGAGCTTCTGGACTGCCGTAGTCGTACTCTTCGCGATCGCGTGCTTCACCTGGCTGCGCACGCAGAAGTACAAGGCACTGGGCAAGCGGGGCAACGACCACACCGCCCGCGAACATGAACTCGAACGCGAAGTGGAGGCCATGCGCAAGCGCGTTGCCGTGCTCGAACGCATTGCTACCGACGAACAGCGCGGCAAGGATCTCGCGCACGAAATCGAGTCCCTGCGCGACTGACCGGGGCCTAGGCCTCGGGTACGCGCGCTTCCAGTTCCGCCAGCCACACCGCAGCACTCGCATCCGAAGGTGCGCGCCAGTCCCCCCGGGGGCTGAGCGCACCACCGGAGGATACTTTCGGGCCGTTCGGGATGGCCGAGCGCTTGAACTGGCTGAAAGCGAAGAAGCGCCGCAGGAACTTCTCCAGCCACGAACGGACCGTCGCCAGATCGTATTCGTTCTTGCGGCTTTCGGGAAAGCCTGCGGGCCACGTGCCCGATGCCGCCTCATTCCAGGCATGCCATGCGAGGAAGGCCACCTTCGACGGTTTCTGCCCGAAGCGCATCACGTGGTGCAGGAAGAAGTCGTTGAGTTCGTACGGGCCGATCTTGGCTTCGGTACTCTGAATGGCTCCATCGGCACCGGCCGGAACCAGTTCCGGCGAGATTTCGGTGTCGAGGATGGCCAGCAGCACTTCGTCGGTCGCCGCATCGAACTGGTCCCCGGTCGCGCACCAGCGGATGAGGTACTGGATCAGCGTCTTGGGCACGCCCGAATTGACCGCGTAGTGGCTCATCTGATCGCCCACGCCGTAGGTACACCAGCCCAGAGCCAGCTCGGAGAGGTCGCCGGTCCCGATCACGAAGCCGTTGTGCTGGCTCGCGAGGCGGAACAGGTAGTCGGTACGCAGCCCGGCCTGCACGTTCTCGAACGTCACATCGTAGACCGGCTCTCCGCCGGCAAAGGCGTGGCCGATATCCTCGAGTATGCGCGTGGCGGCGGGGCGAATGTCGATTTCCTCGGCGGTGATGCCCACCGCTTCCATCAGCTTCCACGCATTGGACTTCGTATCGTCGCTGGTGGCGAAGCCGGGCATCGTATAGCCGCGGATGAAGCTGCGCGGCAGACCGAGCCGGTCGCAGGCCCTGGCCGCGACGATCAGCGCATGGGTGGAATCGAGGCCGCCCGAAATGCCGATCACCATCGACTTCGCACCGGTCGATTCCAGGCGGCGCATGAGGCCATCGACCTGGATGTTGAACGCCTCGTAGCAATCGGCATCGAGCCGCTCGGCGCGATCGGGCACGAAGGGAAAACGGCTGACCGGCCGCGTCAGGCCGATATCGCCCCCGTGCGGCGCATGCCGGAACGGCACGGTGCGGAAGCTCTCGTCCGGACGCCCCGCCGCCTCACCGGCATCGTTGAAGGTCGGGATACGAAGGCGGTCCATGACGATCCGCTCGCAGTCGATATCGGCGATGCACTGCTCGGGATGCAGCGAAAAGCGCTCGGACTCGGCCAGCAGATCGCCGAGTTCGTAGATCACGCCCTGCCCGTCCCAGGCGAGATCGGTGGTGCTCTCACCGTGCCCGGCCGCGCAATAGACATAGGCCGAGGCGGTACGCGCCGATTGCGAGCGGCAGAGCATGTGGCGCTCGTCCGACTTGCCGATGACGATGTTCGAGGCGGACAGGTTGCACAGGATTGTGGCGCCGGCGAGCGCGCCCAGCGAACTGGGTGGGGTAGCGGCCCAGAAGTCCTCGCAGATCTCGATGAAGAAACGGAAGTGCGGCAGGACTTCGGAAGCGAACACGATGTCCACGCCGAACGGCACATCGTGCCCGTTCACCCGGATCGTCTGCCCGCGCAGATCCTTGCCGCTCGCGAACCAGCGCTTCTCGTAGAACTCGCGGTAGTTGGGCAGGTAGGACTTGGGCACCACGCCCAGCAGCTTGCCGTGGGCGATGGCCAGCGCGCAGTTGTAGAGCCGCCCCTTGTGCATGAGCGCCGCGCCGATCAGCATGACCGGCGAGAGGTCCGCGCTCGCCTTCACGATCTCGCCGATCGCCTCTTCCACCGCCTCGATCATCGCCGACTGCAAGTGCAGATCGTCGATCGCGTAGGAGGACAGACACAGCTCGGGATAGACCAGCAGGTCGACATGCGCCTCGTGCGCCCGGCGTGCCTCCGCCAGCACGGCATCGCGGTTGAATGCGACATCGGCAGTGCGGACCTGCGGAGTGGACGTTGCGACCCGCACGAACCCGTGTTCATGCATGGCGTAAAAGGGATGCGCTTTCGCTTCGGTCATGGGCTGTTTCCCTGACAGGAATACCAGCCAAGGGCAATCTTCCCGCTAGTCTCCATTCTCGCCAACCGTGGTTTGACCTTGTTCTCCTCGGCAGTGCGCTTAAATGCCAAACCATGCGCAGTCTTGATGATATCCGCGAAGAGTACGAGTTCCTCGATGGCGACGAACGCTACCGCCTCCTGATCGAACTGGGCCGCGAGCTCGACGAAATGCCCGATGCGCTCAAGACCGACGCCACCAAGGTGCGCGGCTGCTCGGCAAGCGTCTGGGTCTATCCCACCGCACGCGACGACGGCACGCTGCACTTCCTGGCAGACAGCAACGCGGCGATCACCAAGGGCATCGTCTCGCTGGTCATCTCCACGGTGCAGGACAAGCCGGCCGCGACCGTGGCGGAGACCGATATTGCCGCCGCGCTCGAACCCTTCGACCTCAAGAACCAGCTCTCGTCGAACCGCACGCAGGGCGTTCCCAACATGATCTCGCTGATCCGCGAGACTGCCGCGCGTTACGCGCAGGGATCATGAAACGCCTCACCCGTCCGGTATGGATGGCGGGGGGCATCTTCTTTGTCTCGCTGGGCACGGTGGGCATTTTCCTGCCGCTGCTGCCCACGGTCGTGTTCTACCTGCTGGCGGCCTGGTGCTTTTCCAAGAGCCACCCGGAATGGGCGGAACGGCTCTACAACCACCCCAAGCATGGCCATCACTTGCGCGAATGGCGCGACCGCCGCGCGATAAGCCGCAAGGGCAAGGTCGCCGCAATCGTCGCTATGAGCGCGAGCGTCGGCTTTGTCGGCCTGACGCTCGGCTGGCCCTGGGTGCTGATCCCGGTGGGCGTCCTCGCGGTGATCGGGCCGTGGATCTGGACCCGCCGCGAATAGCGTCTCTCAGGCCTTCTTCGCGCCGGCTTTCGCAGCCTTCGCTGCCGCTGCTTCCGCCGCCATCTGCGGCGTATATTCGCCGCGATGTCCGTCGCCGTGGTCGAGCGTGCCGAACATCCAGTCGTACAGCAGCGTGATCGTCGCGAAATTGCCGCCGGTGAAGCGCGCATGATGGTTGTGGTGCATCACCGAGACGTAGTTGAGATAGCGGAACGGGAAGCGGTCCGTCTCCCACAGGTCGTGGTTGTGCAGGTTGATCTGGTTGAAGGCGATCCAGGTGATGACGACGGTCACGACATGGAACTGCCCCATGAGCGCGGCCAGTACTGCAATCGACGCAACGTAGAGCCCCAGCCCGATCGCGACTTCGAGCGGGTGGATATAGCTCGAATCACCGCGGCAGGGGTTGTGCTGGCGATGGTGGATCGCATGCATCCACTTGAGCGGCCCGGCGCCGCCGAGCAGCGCACTGTCATGGAACAGGAAACGGTGCGTAAGGTAGTAGAAGAAGTCGTAGAACATCAGGATCACGACGATGTCGCGCACCACGCGCCACCAGGGCTGCGCTTCGGCGGTGAGGCAGAACGGCAGCACGCCGCCGAAAATGATCAGCAGGAACAGGATCGCCCACTTGCGGTTCCACTTCTGGTTCCCGGCATAGCTCGGCTTTTCCATCTTGCGCGCGTAAGCGTCGGAATTGCGCTTGGCCTCCGCACGCAGCGTTGGCACGGCAAAAGCAATTGCCTTGCCCAGCAATACCATGGCGATGATGCCAAGACCGGTAATCAGCGAAAGCTGCCAGTGATAGTTGGCCAGCACCGTTGAAAAGAAAGACGAGTTCATCGCAAATCCTGCTCTTTCTGCAAAACCGGGCGTCTGCCTGCGCCCTTCTCCCCTCTGTGAGCGATCAAGGCTCATAGCGGAAACGACGTTCTCAATCAATCGAAATTGGCAGTTCGCCCGGAGTCAGATCTCGGCGTGGATCTGCCCGTAGGCCAGCATGGCGAAGAGACCGGTGCCGCCGATCACGTTGCCGGCGAAGGTCGGCAGGAGGTGGTTGTAGAAGGCCTCGACCACGCCCATGCGGCCATCCACGACCAGCATGAACATCTCGGTGGAGCCGGCAATGACGTGGGTAAACCCGCCCGCCGCGATCAGCCCCGTGAACAGCATGATCACCCAGAGTTCGAAGCCCTTGGAACTGGGCAGCATCCAGACGAGAGCGGCAATGAAGAAGCCGGCCGGAATACCTTTCACCAGCGCCGTGAAACCGCTGGCCTCCGCAGCGTGCTCGGACACTTCCAGCATCGCCAGGACGTGACTGGAGTACTCGCCTTCCACCCCCTGCGTCACTGTCAGCACGACCAGAGCCGTCAGGAAGGTGCCGATGAAGTTCGCAGTCAGCACGATCGCCCAGAGCCGGCCGGAGCGCCCGAGACGCATCCAGCTGGGCTCCGACAACATGGGCAGAACGACGCTCAGCGTGTTTTCGGTGAAGAGCTGCAGGCGTGACAGGATCACCAGCACGAAGCCGACGGTATAGCCCAGGCTGGCAATGAGATCGCGATAGGGATGGTCGGCAAATGTCTCGTACAGCAATGCCTGCGCGTAGACGGACGAGGAAATGCCGATGCCCGCGGCAATGCCCGACCACCACAGCGAAGACGACGGCCGGCGCAGTTCTTCCTCGCCTTCGCGGCGAATGATCGAGAAGACCGTCAATGCCGACAGGCGGCTGTGATCGGTAACCTGCCGCTTCTCCTTGCGGGTCAGCGTGGCGCCGGAATCCTCGATTTCCCGCTCGGCGCTCTCGCGCACGGCCTTCTGCTCGGCTTTCTGCTCAGCCTTCTGTTCCGGGCTCTGCTGGGTCCGATCAAACCGCCGAGGCTTATCCTTGGACGCACCTTTGGGGCTGTCATGCACTTTGCGAGTTCTCCTGCGGGTTCGGTAGACAGAACCCGCCAGAGCCATTGCGGTTGCCGCTGACGACCACCGCAATGGCAGCGATTCCTGTCCTAGCGATCGATCAGGGCGGAAACCCGATGGAAAAACGGATGATGCGGCGTCGCACCGACTTCGATGCCGTGGAAGATGCCTGCCCCGAGTTGTGGGAGGATCTTCTCGAGGACCTTTACGTCCTCGCCGTTGCGCACATCGACATGCAGGCGCAGCTTGCCATCGAAATCGATGCTGACTTTCGCGTCCTTGGGCGCGTGCTCGTGCACCATGGAAAGGAGTTTCGTCAGTTCATCCGAAATCTTTGCCGGTTTCTGGCTGGGCAAATGCTCGACTTTCGAGATGTCGCTATTGCTTTCACTCATGGCTTTGCCACCTCCCCTGCCTGTCTGCGGCAGTCTCGACCCCCGTGCTGAATTGGTCGATAATGGTGCAAGGCTGAATTCCCGATGTCCAGCCTCATCGGCAACATGGGAATGCCCCTCAATCGCCGACCGCATCGCGCAACACGGCGATGCCCCGCTCGCGCTGCTGGCGCAATTCGCGTTTCAGTTGGGCCGGATCGCGCGCCACGACGAAGCCGAAGCTGACCCCGCCCTCCTTTCCCAGCGTTGCATGGTGAAGCTTGTGCGCCTGCACCAGCCGCTTGGCATAGCCGCGCTTGGGCACCCAGCGGAAATAGCGCTGATGCACGAGCCCGTCGTGAATCAGGGTATAGATCACCCCGTAGATCAGCACGCCGAGGCCGATCCAGGTGCCCGGCTCCCATGCGTTTGCGCCCATCACCAGCGGTGAGCCGACCGCGAACATGCCGATGCTGATCGCCGCACCGACCACGGCGTAGAGATCGTTCTTCTCCAGCACGTTGTCGTGCGGCTCGTGGTGATCGCGGTGCCAGGCCCAGCCAAATCCATGCATGATGTACTTGTGGCTCGACCAGGCGACGAATTCCATCGCGGCGACTGTGGCGATGACGGTAAGAATGACGGCTATGGGCGACATGGCACGCCTATAGCACCGGCAACGGCGCGCGCCTATCGGGGTTGCAACGGTCCTGTCGGCCGGGTCGCCACAGCCTGCACGAAAAGCTCCGCCGTCTCGCGCGGACGGCTCAGGAACGGCGAATGCGACGCGTCGATGGTGAGCGGCTCGACACCCAGGCGCTGCGCCGCGTGGTCGCTGAGCCACTTCGGGGCAGAGCGATCCTGCAGACAACGGATGTAGCTGCGCGGCAGATCCGCTTCCCAGAAGCGGGGAACATGGAAAGGCTCCTGAATGAACCCGACCGGCGCCGGCGTCAGCTGCTCGAAAGCGCGGCGCGCCGTGCCTTCATCGCAATCGTGATAGAAGAACGCCCAGGTCTTGGCGAAGTCGCTGCAGACCATGTTCCCCTGTCGGTCGACGGTGATGAAATCCATCATGCCCGTATCGTCGGTCATCAGTTGCGTGCGGCCATCGTCACCGGCGTCCTCGGCGGGCCGCCCGCCGCTGGCTTCGATCAGGGGCCTGCCCTCGATGGGAAGCCCTGTCGCCAGATAGATGAGATGGCCGATCCGCTCGGGCACGGCGTCGGCGGCCAGAGTAATGTCATAGCCGCCGCCGGAGTGGCCCACCAGAACGTCGCCGGGTTCGATCACGTCGACCAGTGCCTGCCGCCGCGTCGCGAGCGTCACCTCATCATTTACCCTGTGGCCATGCCCCGGAAGGTCTATGGCTATTGCCCTGTGGCCCAACGCCTCGATTTCGGGAATGATACGCTCCCAGCACCAGGCGCCGTGAAAACCGCCGTGGACCAGCACAAACCGCATAGCTCTCCCCTCGCTGCCCGGCTTTCCAGCCAGTGTTCGCAGAGGAGTGTGGATTGCGCGTAAGGGGGAGACAACCGGCAAACAGACGCAGACATGTTCCCACCGGGGGAATGTCATGCCCACGTCTGCATTTTGCCTTCGTGCTCCCCCTCCCTTCGGGTCGCGGGGAAATGGTATCTCCTTCGATCTGCGACTCTTAGTTACAAATCCCGACATATCTGTGACCGGCGAGTCTTCCTTCGTTCATGTTTCGAGTAATAAATCTGAACGTACGGGATCACCCCCACCCGTACAGACGAAGGACCAAGACCATGCGTACCCTGACCAAGATCATCGCTCCCGCCCTTGCCGCAACACTCGCCCTCGGAGCCTTCGCGCCTGCCCAGGCGGCTCCGTCGCACGAGAAGAACCGCTACGAGCAGACGCGCCACGACCAGCGCGGCCGCTATGCGGACAGCCATCGCCACGACAACCGCTATACCGCCTCGCGCCACGCGCTCATCCGCTCGGACATTCGCGAACTGCGCCGCGATATCGACCGGGCCGCGGCGCGCCGGATGATCTCGCGCCGCGAAGCCGCAGGCCTGTACCGGGATGCCGCCAGCATCGATCGCCTCTACGCCCGTTATGCCCGCGGCGGCCTCGACCGGCAGGAAATGCGCACTCTCCAGCGCAAGGTCGACCGCGTTCAGGCGGCGATCCTGATGGAGAGCCGCGACCGGGATGACCGGCGCGGCTGATCGCCCCAACCATATAATTGCGTGAAACGGCGCGCTCGTACCGCTTGAATTGCGGGGCGGGCGCGCCTAATCGCGCCTCTGTTATGACCACGAACCCGCGCACCTTGTACCAGAAGATCTGGGACGCCCATGTCGTCGATACCCGCGACGACGGTACCTGCCTCATCTATATCGACCGGCATATCGTCCACGAAGTGACGAGCCCGCAGGCCTTCGAGGGGCTTCGCGCTGCCGGCCGCACGGTGCGCCGCCCCGATCTTACGATCGCGGTTCCCGACCACAACCTGCCGACCACCGCCCGCAAGGACGCGCAAGGCAACGTGCTGCCGATCGCCGATCCGCAGAGCGCAACACAGCTTGCCGCGCTGCGCCAGAATGCGCCGGAATTCGGCATCCGCTATATCGACGCGACCGACCGCGAACAGGGCATCGTCCATGTCGTCGGCCCCGAGCAGGGTTTCTCGCTGCCCGGCGCGACGATCGTGTGCGGTGACAGCCACACCGCCTGCCACGGCGGCATCGGCGCGCTGGCCTTCGGCATCGGCACGACCGAGGTCGAGCACGTGCTGGCGACGCAGACCTTGCTGCTCAAGCAGTCGAAGACCATGGAAGTGCGCGTCGAGGGCCAGCTCGGCGCCGGCGTGACGCCCAAGGATGTGATCCTGCACATCATCGGCGTGATCGGCACCGCCGGCGGCACCGGTTACGTCATCGAGTATCGCGGCAACGTGTTCGAGGAAATGTCGATCGAAGGACGCCTCACCGTGTGTAACATGTCGATCGAGGGCGGCGCCCGCGCCGGCCTCGTCGCGCCCGATCAGACGACGTTCGACTACATCGAGGGCCGCCCCTATGCGCCGACCGGCGAGGACTGGGACAAGGCCGTCGCCTGGTGGAAGAGCCTGGCCACCGACGAAGGCGCCACGTTCGACAAGTCGGTCTCGATCCGCGCGGAGGATATCCAGCCCACGGTGACCTGGGGCACGAGCCCGGAAGACGTGTCCGGCATCGGCGGCGTGGTTCCCGCGCCCGACGATTTCGCCGATGCGTCCAAGCGCGATGCCGTCAAGGTCAGCCTCGACTACATGGGCCTGACGCCCGGCACGAAGCTGACCGACATCGAGGTCGAGAACATCTTCATCGGCTCGTGCACCAACAGCCGCATCGAGGACATCCGCGCCGCCGCCGAAGTACTCAAGGGGCGCAAGAAGGCCGACAACGTGAAGTGGGCCATCGTCGTGCCCGGCTCGGGCCTCGTGAAGGAACAGGCCGAGGCCGAGGGGCTCGACAAGATCATCACCGATGCCGGTCTGGAATGGCGCGAGCCGGGCTGCTCGGCCTGCCTGGCCATGAACCCGGACAAGGTCCCGCCGGGCGAGCGCTGCGCCTCGACCAGCAACCGCAACTTCACCGGCCGCCAGGGCCCCGGCAGCCGCACTCACCTGATGAGCCCCGCGATGGCCGCCGCCGCCGCCGTGACCGGCAAGCTCACCGACGTACGCGAACTGGTAGGATAACGATCATGGCAGACGTACCCGAAGATTCCTCGCTGGCCGGGAAGGCCGCCCTGGCTGCCGGTGCCGCCATCGGCTCTGCCGCGGTTGCCGCCGCCCTGCTCTTCGTGAAGCGCCGCAAGGCCCGCGCCAATGAGGAACAGCCGCCGCATCCCGAACAGGCCCCCGAGACCGATTGATGCAAGCGATCAACCACGTCGCCGGCCGCGCCATCCCGTTCGGCCGCAAGAACGTCGACACCGACGTCATCATTCCCGCGCACTGGCTCAAGACGATCACGCGTGAAGGGCTCGGCCAGGGCGCCTTCGAAGCCGTGAAGAAAGAGCCGGGCAACGTCTTCACCGATCCCGAGTTCGCCGCTGCGCCGATCCTGATCGCGGGCGACAACTTCGGTTGCGGCTCCTCGCGCGAGCACGCGGCTTGGGCCCTGCTCGACATGGGCGTGACCTGTGTGATCGCGCCGAGCTTTTCGGACATCTTCTCGGGCAATGCCTTCAAGAACGGCATCCTCACCGTGGCGCTGCCGCAGGAGGCCATCGACCGGCTGATGGAAGTGGCGAAGACCGATCCGATCGACATCGATCTGGAGACGCAAAGCGTCACCACGCCGTTTCAGGACCGCTTCACCTTCGACATCGATCCGTTCCGCAAGCACTGCCTCGAGAACGGGCTCGACGAAGTGGGCCTGACGATGGCGCAGGGCGATGCGATCAGCGCGCACGAGGCGAAGGCGAAAGCCGATCTGCCGTTTCTGGCGCGCACTCCGGCGACATTGAACTAAAACTACAAGAAAAACGCCATTGGCTGTGCAAGTTCACACCCCGCAACAGCGATTGCGGGGTGGGTTTTCGCGAATCGGGATTGAACCGGATCAATGAGCGCCCTATCGCGAGTGATTCAAGAACAGGGCCCCAGACCAACTGGGATAGAATTCAGTCGAGGACTTTCGATGACGAGTTTTCAGGACCGCGAACGCGCTGAGGAAGCCAAGTTCGCGCACGATGCCGATACGCAGTTCCGCATTCAGGCCCGCCGCAACCGCCTGGTCGGCGAATGGGCGGCCGAACGCATGAAGCTGTCTCAGGCCGAAACCGAAGCCTATGCCAAGGCCGTGGTTCAGGCCGATTTCGAGGAAGCGGGCGACGAAGACGTGATCCGCAAGTTGCTGGGCGACCTTACCGCTGCCGGCGTAGACACCTCCGAAGCCGAAGTGCGCGCCGCGCTCGAGGCCAAGCAGGTCGAAGCACGCCGAGCTTTCCTCGGCGAAGCCTGAGACGATACCGGGCCCGGCACGGCCGGGCCTGCCACACTAGATCCGGAGACCCGCCATGGCGATGCCCGCCAGCGAGATCGAATCCCTTATCCGCGCGGCCCTGCCCGATGCACAGGTATCGATCACGGACCTTGCCGGAGACGGCGACCACTATGCAGCGCATGTCGTTTCGGCTGCCTTTGCCGGCAAGCCGCGCGTGGCCCAGCACAAGATGGTCTACGAAGCACTGGGCGGACGCATGGGCGGCGAACTCCACGCCTTGCAACTGACGACCGCCGTACCCAACTGACGACAGGAACACACAAGAAGGCCCCCTACCCATGTCCGACGTCAACACCCGCATCGGCGAGATTGTAAACAAAAACGACATCGTCCTGTTCATGAAGGGAACCCCGCTGTTCCCGCAGTGCGGCTTTTCCAGCCGTGCCGTCGCGATGCTCGAGCACATGAACGTGCCCTACGAGAGCGTCGACGTGCTGCAGGACATGGATATCCGCCAGGGCATCAAGGTCTATTCCGACTGGCCCACCATCCCGCAGCTCTACGTCAAAGGCGAGTTCGTGGGTGGCAGCGACATCATGATGGAAATGTTCGAAGCCGGTGAACTCCACCAGCTGATGACCGATGCCGGGATCGCCGCACAGGGCTGATCCCGCACACAAGCATTTCCGCTAATGTGAAGAGCGCGGACAGCGCAAGCTTTCCGGGCTTTTGCATGCCCTTCGTCCGCGCTTGAAGCACGAAGATCGATACCGGCGATGTTCAGAGGGAAGCTCGGGGAGGCGGGGCCGGGAGACTGGATCGGCCCCGCCTCAATCGAGACTGCTTTGGGGTACGCAGTAGTATAAGCACGACCTATGCCAAACTCGATTTTTCGAGGTTTTCCGCCCCTATGACTGTCCGCCACGACATAGCAACCACCTGAATTGTAAAGCAATCCGACAAGACCTTGCCGGTAGCGGCACGACATTTCCGCTTGCCTGCAGGCAGCAGGCTGGCAAGAGCCGTTGCATGCCTCTGACCGCGCCTTCCCACCTGCCGATGCCGTCCGATGCGCCTTCGGTCGTCCCGGCTGCAACTGTCGTGATCTTCCGCCATGCCGCCGATGGCGGGCCGCCCGAGCTGCTGATGGTGCAGCGCTCGCGCGAAATGCGCTTTGCCGGCGGCGCTGCCGTATTCCCCGGTGGACGCGTCGATCCGGCCGATCGCGAGCTGGCCCGCAAGCTGATGCCGGGCGAGGCAGAGGAAATCGCCGCCGCCCGCATCGCCGGCATCCGGGAGACTCTGGAAGAGACCGGCCTCGTCATTGCGACACGTGCGCCTGTCAGTGCTGCCGACGCCGCAGCAGCGCGCGACATGTTGCTGGAGACCGGCAAGCTCGCGCCGGTTCTGGAGCACTATGACTGGGAACTCGTGCCCGAGGCTCTGACACTCTATGCGCACTGGTGTCCGCTGTGGGACAAGGCTTTCGACACGCGCTTTTTCGTGACCGACCTCGGCACCGGGTCGGTCGACATCACGGTCGATGCCACCGAGAACACGCGCCTGTTCTGGGCCAGCGCCGCCGAAGCCTTGGCAATGGCCGAGCGCGGCGAGATCAGCGTGATCTTTCCCACGCATCGCAACCTCGAACGGCTCGCCCAATTCGCCAGCTATGACGAGGCGCTGGCGGACATCGCCGCCCACCCCGTCTCGCGCGTCCACCCGGGCACCAAAGAACGCGACGACGGGGAATGGATCGTCATTCCCGATGGCCACGGCTATCCGGTGCTGGGCCAGTGCAAGACCACGGCCCGCCGGGGGTGATGCGCTCTTGGCCTAGGCCGTAGCGGCAGCCGGCCCCTCGACCTTGGGCCCAGTCGCGCCATACAGTCCGAGCAGCACCGCGACCGCGAAGAAGACCGCCATCGCCACGATGGCGACGTCATAGCTGCCGGTCGTCGTGAACACGCGGGCGGATCCGACCACGGCCAGCGCAATGAAGGGCAGCCCGATCAGCGTGTTGAGACCGAAACCGCGGCTGTAGCTGGCCTGACCGAACGTGTCCGAGAGCCCGCGCCCGAGAGTCGGAATCGCACCTGCCCCGTGCATGCCGATCAGCCCGACAACGATGGTCGTGACCAGAAACGACGGATGCTGCAGCAGGACCAGCCAAAGGATGGCACAATTGAAGCCGATCAGCGCCAGCGAACGCCCGCCGCCCAGCTTGTCCGCCACCCAGCCGAAGAGCACCGAACCGGCGATACCGATAAGAGACATGATCGACTGCATCAGCGCCGCATCGGGGCGGGAAAAGCCCCAAGACAGCCCCATGGGGACCAGCAGCGAGCCCAGCAGGACCGAACTCGTCATGCTCGCGATGGCCGCAAGGCACAGCGCCCAGAACCGTGGACGCGCGAGCAGCTGGGGGATGGAAAACGAACCGTCGGCCGTGCGCTTCTCCTCCGGTTCGGGAGCGACTGTTTCGGCATTCGGCGGGTGGTTCACGGTGAACATGATCAGCGGAATCAGAACCAGCGCCGAGATGGTGCCGATGGCGGCATAGACCGTAGTCGGGGCGTATGTCCCCAGCGCCTTGTCGAGCGCCCAGGGCACTATGGCGATGACGATCGGCAAGTGGACGATGCCCAGCGCCAGCCCCCGATTGCTATGGAACCATCGCGTCACCAGCGTCGCCGGGCCGATCGAACCGGCCAGCGTCATCGCCGGCCCGAAGCACAGACCATAAGCGATCAGGTAGAAGGCATAGCTGTTGGTCGTGGCGAGGACGAAGTAGCCGCCGACGGTCAGCAAGGCCCCCAGCATCAGCAGCAGCCGCAAGGAAAAGCGTGCAATCAGCACCCCGACGAAGGGGGCGAGGATCGAGGAGCCGACGAGCACCAGGGGAATGCCGACCGCGGCTTCCTCGGCGTTGACGCCCAGTCTCTGTTCGACCGAAGCAAGCATGAGGCCGAAGGACCCCATGACGGTGCCGATGACGACATTGTGCGAAACACCGGCGATGACGCCCATGCGCACGGCAAGCGGATGGTTCGGAGCGTCCCCGGCTGGGGATGGGGAATGGGCCAAGTCTGTCTCTCCCGATACGGTTCGGCACACCGGTCTTTTTCGCCGGTTGTATACGAAAGGCAGAACTTGATGCCGAAAGCGCGGCTTGGCCAGCGCTAATTTGAACAGGCGAACAGATATTCGCTGCAGCGACTTTTCACATCAGATCTTGCGAGCGGGAAATCGCGCGACGGCCAGCCCCCAGCCGTGAAAATCAGGCTGCGTGGGCCGAGACGATGTGATCGACGATAGGGCCGTAGATCGGCCGGTCGAACTCGACGCCAGCGAGATCGCGGCTCACCCAGCGGACGACGCCCGCCATGCTCTCCATGCCCTGCGGGCGCAGGACGATGCGCGTACCGACACGGAAATAGATGCCGCGCATGCGCAGGCAGCACCCTTCCGCCGAAATGTCGGATATCTCGCCATTGTCGCGCAGCCCGCCTTGCGTGCGGCATTGCGCGGCCAAAAGCACCGGCCGCCGGACGGAACGTCGGGGGAGCATGGAGCGAGTCATGAGTCGGGATATGACCGAAAATGGTTTATCAACCCTTAAAGCCGGGAACGGATACAAAGTGTCAGATTGAAACAATTAGCTAATGGCTGCGTACTGACCGGTATTTCCGCAAGTTCTCGCACTTGCAAAATAGCTTACGCAGTTGCACTATACGCGCATCTACCTGCACCTCTAGCCGGGAACATTTACTGTGTTCCACCTGCAAACGTTAAGTCCGTTAGGCGTCCTCGTGCTGGTCGGCATTGTGGTTGTCGCCCTCGGCATCCTCGTCTGGTCGCTGATCGAGCGCAGCAGAAAGCGCCGACGCCGCGCACGCGCACGGCGCAGGGGCCGCGCATTCGCCTCCTATTCGCGATTCTGGAATCAGGTGATGCTTCGCAAGACCAGCGGCCGGCTCACCGACCAGCGGCAAAGCGAAGACTGACCCGCCCTCAGCCGGCGGGCCGCAACATCGCCGAGCGCAACTTCGCCAGATCCGCATCGGTGAAGCCCAGAACCTGCTTCATGTAACCGGCCGACCCGCCATAGGTCGCATCCAGGTAGGTGAAGAACTGGGCGAGATGCGATTCCCCGCTCGGTGTATACAGCGGCTTGGCCTTGGTATCCTTGTCCGCGTATTCCTTGGCATAGTGCTGCGCGATGGGATTGTTGGGATAATCCGCCGCATCGAACCGCGGCATTTCCCAATAGGGGCGGCGCAGGTCGGTCGAGAGGTGATAGTCCGCCAGGATCGTCTCGCGGTCGACGCCGAGCATGTCGTAAAGCAGCGCGGTGGCCACGCCGGTGCGGTCCTGACCGGCCGAGCAGTGGTAGAGAACCGCGCCCTCGTCGTCGCCCTCGCCTTCGGCCATGATGCGGCGGTAGAGCGAGCGGTACTGCGGCGCGAGGAGCTTCTCCATTCCCTCGTAGATATGCTCTCCCTTGCGCGCCATCATCGGCCCCATCAGCGCCTTCATGCTGTAGTCGTTGGAAACGAACAGCGCGCCCTCGCGGTCGTCGATGGTGTCGGATTGATCTGGCGTTCTTCCAGCGAGCGCAGGTCGACGACAGTGCCGATGTCGAGCTGATCGACCAAAGCAAGGTCCGCATCGGTCAGCAGCGGCTGGGCTCCGGACCGGTACACCTTGCCCCAGCGCACAACCTCGCCGTCCTTGGTGACGTAGCCGCCGATGTCGCGAAAATTGCTGCCCTGCTCCAGCGGCAGAACGCGCTCGGCCGCGACATGGACGCTTCCGTCCGCGCCCTGCAAGAGCAGATATGCACGCTTCCCCTCGGGCAGATCGACGCCCAGCTTCTCCGCCGTGGTCTTTTTCGCGACCAGATTGTCCGACGCATCCAGATTCGTATCCGTGCTGAGCCAGACCGATACGGGCGCGTCATCGCCGCGGTCGAGCTCGACCTGACCGGCATCGAGCCGGGTTACCGTCGCCAGTTCGCGCGCCTCGGCACTCGAGGCAGTGAAGACGAAAAGGGCGAGGACTCCGGAAAGGGCGGTGCGGGTGCGCATCGGTCTGTATTCTCCCATCGGCATCTCGGCCCTGCCAGGCGGGCCCGTACAATCTGCACCCTGTCTAGCGAGCCCCCGTTACGCTGACGAGACTCCTCGGGCGCTTGCCGCCGCCGCGATGTCCATGGAATTCCGAAGGCAGTCAGTTGGCTGCGGGCCTGCGCGCATACCAGCCGAAGCCGGCAATCACGGCATAGCACAGGGCCGGCAGCGCCATGGCCATGGCCAGACTGCCCGACAGGTCGGCGATGTGCCCGGTCAGCGGCGGCACGACGGCGCCACCCACGATCATCACGCAGATCACGCCGGACCCGTCCGCCGCCCGCTTGCCGAGCCCTTCACAGGCCAGGCTGAAGATGGTGGGGAACATGATCGAGTTCATCAGGCCGATGGCGAGATAGCTGTAGCCCGAGACCGCACCCGACGTGTGCGTGGAAATCGCCAGCAGTGCGATCGCGCCAAGGGCGTTGAAGGCCAGAACCTTGCCCGGACTTACAAAGCGCAGCACGGCCGATCCGATCAGACGCCCGATCAGGGCCCCGCCCCAGTAGAGCGGGATCATCTTGCCCGCATCCTGTTCGTTCAGCCCCAGAACGCGCGATTGCTCCAGATAGTTGACGATGAGCGAGCCGAGCGCGACTTCCGCACCGACGTAGAGAAACAGGCTGATGGCCCCGAAACCGAAGCGAGCCCGCCCCAGCAGGTCGAAACTGCGCAGGATGGAGCCCTCGCCGTGGTTCTCGCCCTTCAGTCGGTTGCGGTTGAACCAGACGGCGGCGGCGATGATCAGAAGCGCCGCAGCCAGACCAAGGTAGGAATGCACCACGGCGCGGGTCTCGGCCACACGGTAGGCATCGAGCGCGGGGCCGGTCAGCTTCGACGCGTCGATCTTGGCGAGACTGCCGAGCATGACCACGGCGCCGAAATAGGGGAAGACGGTCGTCCCGAGCGAATTGAAGGCCTGCGCGAAAGTCAGCCGGCTATGCGCGGTGCGCGGCGGACCCAGGAGCGAAATCAGCGGATTGGCGACCACCTGCACGATGGTGATCCCGCTCGCGAGGATCAGCAGGGCAAAGAGGAAAACGGCAAACTTCGCGCTCGAGGAGGCCGGGATGAACAGCAAGCACCCCGCCATCATCGTCACCAAGCCAAAGGCAGCCCCGCGCATGTAGCCCACTTTCTTCACCAGCCACGCCCCGGGGATCGAGATCGCGAAATAGGCGAAGAAGAAGGCAGACTGCACTGAGAGCGCCTGCATGTAGTTGAGCGTGAACAGGTCCTTCAGCTTGGGAATGATCACGTCGTTGAGCGAGGTGATGCCGCCGAAGATGAAAAACAGCGCGAAGACGAACCACTGCAGACCCGGCGCATTGACGTGCTCGCCTGCGGTATCCTCGCCGAAGTCAGGATCGGTGCTGCTCGTCGTATCTATCGTGACGGCCATGGCCGTGCCCCTCCCCGCGACATTCTTGTTTTCCGGAAGCCTGCTTTTGCGAGGATCGGCAGCGCTGCGCAAGCCTGTCGAAACAGCCGGTTATACGTATGCACAGAAAGGAAAACGCTTAGGGATCTAGCCTGCGAAGAGATCGGCGTACTGCTCGCGCAGCAGCTTTTTCTGGATCTTGCCCATCGTGTTGCGCGGCAACGATTCCATCGTGAGGATCGTCTTGGGCACCTTGAAGGCTGCCAGGTCCCTGCGCAATTCGTCGCGCACGGCATCGGCATCGAAGGCACCGACCGGCTGGACCACGGCAACCACGGCCTCGCCGAAATCGGGATGCGGCACGCCGATCACCGCGGCCTCGCCCACGTCCTCACGGTCGTCGAGCAGCGCTTCCACCTCGGCCGGATAGACATTGAGCCCACCCGAGATGATCAGGTCCTTCTCGCGCCCGACAAGCTGAACGTAACCGTCGGCATCGATGAAGCCCATGTCGCCGGTGATGAAATAGCCGTCCGGTCGGAACTCGGCAGCGGTCTTTTCGGGCATCTGCCAGTAGCCCTTGAAGACATTGGGCCCTTTGACCTCGACAATGCCGACTTCGCCCTGCGGCAGGACCTTGCCCGTCTCGAATTCGGCGATCCGCAGCGAGACGCCCGGCAGCGGCGGCCCGACGAAGCCCGCGCGGCGCTCGCCGTCATAGGGGTTGGATGTCAGCATCCCGGTTTCGGTCATGCCATAGCGTTCGAGCACGCGGTGCCCGCTGCGCTGCTCGAAGGCGCGGTGAATGTCCGCGGAGAGCGGCGCCGAGCCGGAAATGAACAGCCGCATGTTCGCCGCGCTCTCGCGGGTGAAACCGGGGTCCCCCAACAGGCGGATGTAGAAGGTCGGCACGCCCATGAGCACCGCACTGTCCGCCATGAGCTCGATCACGCGGCCGCTTTCGAACTTGGGCAGGAAGACCATCGACGCGCCGGAAAACAGCACGCAGTGCACGGCAATGAACAGCCCGTGGACGTGGAAGATCGGCAGTGCGTGGATCAGCCGATCCTCCGGCGTGAAACGCCAGAAGTCGATCAGCATTTCGCCGTTGGAGGCGAGATTGGCTTGCGTGAGCATGGCGCCCTTGGGCTTGCCCGTGGTCCCCGAAGTGTAAAGGATCGCCGCGATATCGTCGCTCGCGCGCGGAACCGCCGGCGCTTCGGTCTCGGGTAAATCGGCAAAGAGCTGCGCCAGCGTCGTCACCTGCATCGCGCCGCCGCCGATCCGGCCGAACAGGTCGACCGACTGGTCGCGGCAGACCGCCAGCACCGGCGTCGCATCGGTTGCGAAGTAATCCAGTTCGCTCTCGGTGTAGTCGACGTTGAGCGGCAGGTAGATCGCGCCGGCGCGGATCGTCGCGAAGTAGAGGATCAGCGTCTCGACGCTCTTGTCCGTCTGCACCAGCACCCGCTCGCCTGCCGCAACGCCCAGCGCCTGCAGCCGGCCTGCCAGCCGCCCGGCCATCGCCGCGATCTCGCCGTAGGTCCAGGTCCGGGCGCCTTCCTCGACGAGGACACTATCGCTGAAGCGTTCGAAGCTCTGCGCAAAGCGTGAGTAGAGGTCTCCTGACACTGATCGCTTCTCCCGAAATGCTGTCTTGGCTCTGCCGACAAGTCGTTAGGAGATTTCGGCGCAAGCGGCAAACGGCCGGCGACAGCGCAAGAGAAGCTCGGTCGATACGCAGGCTCGTAAAATCCTAGGAAACTTGCCGCTTTGCATTGCGTTTAGCCAACTCGAGCCCTAAGTCAGAATTCACTGCCCGGGTACGTTTGGGTCCTGCCCAATCGTCTCTCGTGAGGACGAAGCCAGACAGAACATGGCCGCCCCTGCGATTGTTCCGGTGCAGTTGTTAACGGGAGAGAACACAATGATGAAGCCAGCCATTGCCGCGATCGCGGCACTGACCGCCTGCGCGGGATTCGTTCCGGCACAAGCGCGGGATACCCAGACGACAGCAATCCAGTACAACGATCTGGACCTCCAGGAGCCGAGCCAGGTGGCGGAACTCGACCGCCGTCTGAACGAAGCCGTCAATACGCTTTGCAGCAAGGCCGAAAAGCCGAGCATCGATGCCTTTCATGATCGGCAGCGCTGCCTGAATCAGGCCCGCAGCTCGGCAGAGAAAGGACGCGAACTCGCCATGGCGGAACAACGCCGCGGCAGCGTCAACTTCGAAAGCAACGCGTTCTGATATTGGACGACCTCCGGCTCCCGTGACGCGCCAGAAAAGCGCCGCCACGGGAGCTTGGATTTTCAATACCGGGCCGACCACCGTCCCGCAGAACTGGCTGGAACCGAGCCATCTCTTTCAACGGTTCGCCTCACGCCCCACCGAAGGCCACTTTCCTGATCTGATCGACCAACCTTCGCGCTTCCTCGTCCGCGATGCGATCGCCGACCGCTGAAACCGTCAGCGCCAGCTGCCCGGATATGCTGGCCTTCATGAACGGCGCGAACTACCGCATCGACGGCGGGCAGATGCAATCGGTAAATTGAAGCCGCCCGGACGACCGAGCGACTTCAAGAGGTTTGCAGTCCCTTAGACAGCCTCGTTCTTCCGGATGGCCTCGGCAGAGCCCAGCCCCGGATGCGGGGAAGTGCCGCCCAGCTTGTCGCGGACGCCCTGCTCGACCTTCCGGCCGGTCTCCTCGTCGATCTGCCGCCAGTATTCGAAGGCGCGTTGCAGGACCTTTTCGCTGACACCGTCGCAGAGGTGGCCGACGATGTTGTTGACCAGGCGATCGCGCGCCGCATCATCCATGACATCGCGAATGAGCGCGCGCGGCTGGCTGAAGTCATCGTCGTCTTGGCGCAAGGTATAGGCCTCGCGCACCATGTCGCCATCCGCGTACCACAGACCGGCTTCGCCGCCGGGATCGGGCTGCGCAGCAGGACCGCCATAGGAATTGGGCGCATAGACCGGATCGGTCGCGTTCTCGGTGCGCATGGCGCCGTCCTTGCTGTAGCTGTGCACCGGGCAGACCGGTTTGTTCACCGGGATGTGCCTGTAGTTGACGCCGAGACGCGCGCGGTGCGCATCCGAATAGGAGAAGCCGCGCGCCAGCAGCATCTTGTCGGGCGACAGGCCGATGCCGGGGACCATGTTGTTGGGCTCGAACGCGGCCTGCTCGATCTCGGTATGGAAATCGGTCGGATTGCGCGTGAGCGTCATCTTGCCCACTTCGATCAACGGATAGTCTTCATGCGGCCAGACCTTGGTCAGGTCGAAGGGATTGATGCGGTAGGTCTTGGCATCCTCGTAGGGCATGATCTGCCACTTCAGGGTCCAGCTCGGGAAGTTGCCTTCCTTGATTGCATTGAACAGGTCACGGCGGTGATAGTCACTGTCCGCACCCGCCATCTTGTCGGCCTCTTCCTGAGTGAAGAAGTCGTTGCCGAGATCGGCCTTGAAGTGGAACTTCACCCAGAACTTCTCACCTTGCGCGTTGATCAGCATGTAGGTGTGGCTGGAGTAGCCGTTCATCATGCGCCAGCTCTTGGGGATGCCGCGATCGCCCATGAGCCAGGTCACCTGGTGCGCGCTTTCCGGGGAAAGCGTCCAGAAGTCCCACTGCATGTCGTGATCGCGCAGGCCATTGTCCTGCCGGCGCTTCTGCGAACGGATGAAGTGCTGGAACTTCAGCGGATCGCGAATGAAGAACACCGGCGTGTTGTTGCCGACCATGTCGAAGTTCCCGTCCTCGGTGTAGAACTTCAAGGCAAAGCCGCGCGGGTCGCGCCAGGTATCGGGGCTCCCCCGTTCGCCGGCCACGGTGGAGAAGCGCGCGATCATGTCGGTCTTCTTGCCGGGCTGGAACATCTTCGCCTTGGTGTAGCGGCTGACATCGTTGGTCACTTCGAAGTGGCCGAAAGCACCGCTGCCCTTGGCATGGGGCTGCCGCTCGGGAATGCGCTCGCGGTTGAAGTTCGCCATCTGCTCGATGAGGTAGTGATCGTGGAGAACGATCGGACCATCGCGGCCTACCGTGAGCGAATGCTCGTCGCTCGGCGCGCGGATTCCGGCATCGGTGGTCGTCGGCGGGACAGTCTTGTCGGTGGTCATGGTGTTACCTCTCAAATCGCGAGCATGGGCTTTGAGAAGCAAGCGAACGGACGCGCTTCATGTTCCCGATCAAGGGGCATTTGGTAGGGTGGCTGGCGACGGCCTGACCCGGCCGCAACTCAGCCCCGCTTGGCCGGACTAGCCTCTTTCCAGGCACCGGCAAGGAGCAATCGGTAAAATCGATCCGCAGCGCCGGACCCAAGCCCCAGACGCTCCAGCGCAGCAGCTTCTTGCGCATCGAGACGATAGCCGAGGCCTGCAAGCGCAGTCCGAGCCAGAGCGGCCTTTGCATTGCCTTTTTCTTTGAGCTTGCCGAGCGCGCGAAGAGCCGTCTGCTCCTCCTCGGTAAAGTCACTGCCGAACGGGAAGTCGGGGAAGAACCCCTTGCCTCGGGCATCGGCCAGCAGGGCATCGAGGCGTTCGGGTGTGTTGTTCTGCCAGACGTTCTTATCGACCGGGGCGACCTTTCCCACCTGTGCGCTCTTTTCGGCAAGATCGCCGGCAAAGCGCGCGTCGGTGATGGCGGTCATGCGCCGGATGCAGTCGGCATCGCTGGCGCCCTTGAGGCGGGCCACCCCGTACTCCGTGACGATCACATCGCGCATATGGCGCGGGATCGTGGTGCGATCGAGTTGCCAGACAATGTTCGATTCCACCGCATCGTTCTTGGTGCGCGTGGCGTTGAGCATGAGGATCGAGTTCGCGCCCCGCAGCGCAATCGCCTGCTCGACGAAATCGTGCTGGCCGCCGACGCCGCTGACCACCCGGCCATCGCCGAGGGTGTCCGACTGGGCAGCGCCCAGCACATCGGCCTTCATCGCATTGTTGATGAAGCGGGCATGGACGCGGTCGGCGCGTTTTTGCGGCTCGTCGCCGTAGAGTGCATTGGTGAAGGAAACGGCGGTCATGTCGAAGTCGGCGCGCTGGTCTTCGGGCATCGCCTTCAGGCGGTCGTAGAAGCCACGCGAGCCCACGAAAAAAGCCGCATGCAGTACCGGTCCGGCCTGCGAGCGGCGCTTGAGAATGCCCGCGTCGTAGAGTTCGAGAAAGCCGTCGACGAACATCTCGCTGGCACCGTACAGGCCCACTTCGAACGGTGCGGTTTCGCGCGGTTCGTCTGTCAGCGAAGCCACCAGGCTGCGAAACAGGGCATTGTGCTTGTGCCTCAGGATGAGCGCATAGGTCACGGCATCGCCGAGAGAGCCGATGCCGATCTGCAGCGTGCCGCCATCCTTGACGAGACTGGCCGCGTGCAGGCCGGCCACGTATTCCGCTGTCGAGACGGGCCGGCGCGGGGCGGCGAAGACGGGGAATTCCGCCGATGGATCGTCCAGCACCGCGTCGAAGCGGCTCGCGTCGATCTCGGCGGTGCCGGGCATGAACGGCAAGTCGCGGTTCACCTGCGCAACGAACAGGAACGGTTTGCCATTGGAACGGCCGGCTTCCAGCTCGGGCAGGATGTCCAATGTCACATCGGGATTGGAAGCAAGGCTGTAACGCTGCGTCGGGCCGCTTTCGTCCACGGCCACAAGCTGCGCCAGAACATTGATCGGGCGCGCCAGGATCACGTCGCGCGCCGCCGCGCTGTAGTTCACGCTGACATAGGCCTGCTGGACCTGCGGCGTGGACAGCCAAACTCCCGAGTTGAGGAAGAATTCGGTGACATGCACGTTATCGGGCAACTGCTTCGCGCGCAGGTCGCGGGCATAGTCGAGTTCGACATAGCCCGCGAAATGCCGGTCGGCGAAGGGCTCCAGAAACCGTGCCTCCAGATCGGACGAGGCATGCGGCCTTTCCAGCGTCAGCGCCGTAAAGATGTCGAGGTCGATGGACCTGTCTTCGCGCGCCAAGGCGTAGAGGGCATTGGCAATATGTGTGCCCTTGCCGATCCCGAGCGGCAGCGCCATGCGCAGGTCATGGCCGACCTCGCCGACGATCCAGCGGGCCATGTCCTCTGCATTGGTAAAGCGCCGCGTCAATCGTGCGCCCTCTGCCACCAGCGGCTCGGTGTGAAGCGCGGGCCGTGGATCAGCACCAGCTTTTCCATCGTCGCGGCTATATCCGCATAGCCGCGCTCCTGGGCGTAGTGCATCGGCCCACCGCGAAACGGTGCGAAGCCGGTGCCGAAGATCATGGCCGCATCGGCGCTGTCCGCATCGGGCACGACGCCGACTTCCAGCGTGGAAGCCACGGCATCGAGCATCGGCAGCAGCATCCGGTCACGCATGGCGGTGTCGGGCGCCTGCTTGACCTTGTCCTTCTTCGGCTTGTTGTCGGAATCGTAGTCGTAGAGCCCCTTGCCGGTCTTGCGACCGAGATGACCGGCCTCGACTTTCTCGCGCACCCATTGCGGCACCGGCGGCATGGGCCGCTCGAGGCTCTCCGCCAGCGAATCCGCCACGGCAAGGCAGATGTCGAGACCCACCTGATCGGCCAGTTCCGCCGGCCCCACCGGCATGCCGAACGCCTCGGCGGCAGCATCGATGCGTTCGGGTTGCTCGCCCTCGTCGATCATCAGCAGCGCCTCGCCGAGATAGGGCATCAGCGCACGATTGACGAGAAAGCCTGGCGCGGCCTTCACTGGCAGCGGCAGCTTGCCGATATCGGCGACGAAGCGCAGTGCCTTGGAATAGACCTCTTCGTCCACCCCGTCATGGCGCACCACCTCGACGAGATCGAGCTTCGAGACCGGGTTGAAGAAATGGATCCCCACGAACCGCTCCGCCTTGGTGAGCCCTTCGAACAGCGCCGCCAGATCGAGGCTGGAGGTATTGGTGGCAATGATCGTTTCGGCTCGTACTTCCTTTTCCAGCCGCGCGTAGATCGAGCGCTTTAGCTCCGGCTTCTCGGGCGCCGCCTCGATCACGAGATCGGCATGGCGCAGGCCTACCCCGTTGGTATCGGGGATGAAGCGATCGCGTGCGTGCAGCGCCTTCGGCCCATGCAGCTTGCGATTGATCAGCTTGTGCGCGCCAGCAACGGCCCGCCCGAGCGAGGCAACCTGAGGGTCCTCGATCGTCACGCGCATGCCTTTCAACGCACACCATGCGCCGATCTCGGCGCCCATGGTGCCGGCACCAATGACATGGACATGGGCAATGCCCGACTTGCCCTTGCCGTTCCCCTTGAGCTTCTCGCGTAGGAAGAAGGCGCGGATCAGGTTCTGCGTCACCGGCTGCGGCAGAAGCTGCGCGAAGGACTGGCGCTCGGCCTGCAGCATGTCCTCTTCGGAACCGCCGTGCTTCTCCCACAGGTCGATCAGCGCCTGCGGGGCCGGATAGTGCTCGGCCGGCGCGCGCTTCTCGGTTTCGTTCCGCATCTGATAGGCAGCCGCCTTGCGCGCGGGGTAGATATTGAGCGCATCGCCCGCACGCCCGCCGCCGCGCCGCTCCATGCGGCCAGCCACGGCTTCATCGACAGCCTTGCCGACATCGCGTTCGGGCACAACGGCATCGACGAAGCCGAGCGAGCGGCCCTTGCGGGCATCGACGGTCTTGCCGGTCAGCATCAGCGTCATCGCCTCGATGGGCTGGATGCGGTGGGTGAGCCTCGCCGTGCCGCCAAGGCCGGGATGGAGGCCGACGAGCACTTCGGGAAAGCCGAATTTCGCGTCGTCGCGCGCAACGATCCGGTCGCACGCTAGCGCCAGCTCCAGTCCGCCGCCGACGCAAGTGCCATGCACCACGGCTATCGTCGTGACATCAAGCGCGGCGATGCGGTCGATGACGGCATTCGCTTCGGCAATGCGGGCATCGAGTTCGGCGCTCGGTTCAACGCCGCGGAACTCGGACAAGTCCGCGCCCGCTGCGAAGCCGTTCGGCTTGGCAGAGCGGAAGACGATCGCCTTCCATTTCTCCTGCTCGGCATGCGCCAGCAGCGCATTGAGTTCGCGGAAGACTTCCTCGTTGAAGGTATTGGTGGAAACATCCTGACGGTCGAGCACCAGCCACAGCCGGTCGCCGTCCTCGTGGCGGATCCAGTGACGCCCACGGTCGCCGTCGATGCCGGTCATGGGCTCGGGGCCGAGAAATTCCTGTACGGTTTTCATCGTCATATCCATCACGCAACCTCCACCAGCATGGCGCCGCCCTGCCCGCCGCCGATGCACTCGGTGGCGATGCCGCGCTTGCCGCCCGTGCGCCGCAGCGCGTTGACGAGGTGGAGAACGATGCGGGTGCCGCTGGTCCCGACCGGATGGCCAAGGCTGACAGCGCCGCCGTCGATATTGAGGCGCGCCCGGTCGATCATTCCTACCGGCGCATCCAGCCCGAGCACCTCGCGGCAGAAATCGGCGTCCGCGAAAGCTTCCAGGCAGGCGAGAACCTGCGCGGCAAAGGCCTCGTTGATTTCCCAGAGGTCGATATCGTCGAGCGAAAGCCCGGCGCGGGTCATCAGCGGCGAGGAAGAAAGCACCGGCCCCAGCCCCATCACCTTGGGATCGAGCGCGGCCCATTCGCTGTCGCGGATGGTCGCCAGCGGCGTCAGTCCGTGACGCGAGACGGCCTCGTCGGACGCCAGGATCATCCAGCATGCGCCGTCGGTTACCTGGCTGGCATTACCCGCGGTCACATCGCCGTAAGGTTCGAACACCGGCTTGAGCTTGCCCAGCGCCTCGATGGTGCTGTCCGCGCGCACGCCGTCGTCGTGGTCGTAGGCCGTGCCGTCGGGCGCGAACATCGCCTCGACCTCACCTTCCAGCCAGCCTTCTTCCTGCGCTTTCGCCAGCCTGCGGTGGCTTTCGAGCGCATAGTCGTCCGCCTGCCAGCGGGTGATCCCGAAGCGGTGGGCGAGTTCCTCTGCGGTCTGCCCCATCGACATGCCGGTAAAGGGATCGGTGAGCCCCTGCTTCAGGCCGATTTCGGGCGAGAGGAAGCCCAGCTCGAACTGCGTCAGCGCCTTGACCGTCTGGCCGGGCGTCTTCGCCATCTGGAACTCCGCGAGCCATTCGGTCGCGTCATCGGCAAGGATCAGCGGCGCGCGGCTGAGCGCTTCGGTGCCGCCGGCCAGCACCATGTCCATGTCGCCATGGGCAATCGCGCGAAAGGCATCGTCGAGCGACTGCATGCCCGAGCCGCAATTGCGGTGCACTGTCCAGGCGGGCATCTGCTCGCCGCAGCCGAGCCGCATGGCAGCCACGCGCGCGACGTTCATTTCGCCCGCAATCTGGTTCGCGCAGCCGGCGATCACCTGATCGAAGGCGTCGGGCGCAAAGGGCTGGCGCATGAGCAACGGACGGCCGCACTGCACGGCGAGATCGGCGGGGCTGAACGGTCCGGGTTTGCCACGCGCCTTGATGAAGGGCGTGCGCGACCCGTCAACTACATGGACGGGACGGGCTTGCGATCGGGCTGATCGGGCGATGGCTTCTGCTCCTCTTCCATTTTCTTGCGTCCGGCGAGCACGCCGGTCAGTTCGTCGGGATCGAAGTCGTCCACGGCAATGACCGCAGCGACCGCTTCCTCGGCAGCGGCGAGCGCCTGCTTTTCCGCGTCGTTGAGCGCATCCGCGCCCAGCTTGCGGCGGCGGTCGCGCAGCGGCTGCGTCTTCTCGGTGAGATCGAGTGCGACTTCGAGTTTCGAAAGCGACGCATCGGGCGGCCCCTCGTGGACACCGCAGGCGATGCGGTCGCGCTGCGCTCCGCTCTTCAGGATGGCATCCGCGCAGGCGAAGATGCACTCGTCCGTCGGGCCGCGCGGATGGCTGCGAAACGGCAGAGTCACGGCGCGCAGCACCTTGTCGAGCACAGGCACCGGGAAGTTCACAAAGATTGCATCGAAGCGGTCCTCGATCCGCGAGAACCCGGTTTCGCAGGCCCATTCCACCAGCGGCAGGTCTTCCTTGAGGCAGCCGTCATCCTGCCAGCGCTTGAGCACGGCGCTGAGCAGATAGAGTTCGGCCAGAATGTCGCCATAGCGCGCCGAGACGGCCTCCTTGCGCTTGAGCCCGCCGCCGATGGCGATCAACGCGCCTTCCGCGGCCGTGGCGAGCGCGGCGCTGTAACGCGACATCTGCTTGTAGTAGCGCTTGACCGGGCCAGCCTTGGGCGCGCTGGCGAAAGCGCCACCCGACCATGCCGACGTCATCGAGCGGGCCAGATTGCCCATGATATGCGCCGCGTGCTTCCACACGACGTCGTCGAAGGCGGCAAGGCCTTCCTCGTCGTTGCTGCTGAGCGCGGCCATCTCGTCGATGAGGTAGGGGTGATCGCGCGTCGCGCCCTGCCCGAAGATGATCAGGCTGCGCGTGACGATATTCGCGCCCTCCACGGTGATGCCCACCGGTACCGAGCGATAGACGTTACCGAACCAGTTGAGTGGCCCGTCGATGATCGTCTTGCCGCCATGCACGTCCATGGTGTCGTTCACCGCTTCGCGCATGCGGTCGGTGGCGTGATACTTCATGATGGCCGAGACGATGGAGGGGTGGTGCCCCTGATCGATCCCGGCACAGGTAAAGCGCCGCGCGGATTCGAGAAGATAGGCGGTACCAGCGAGACGCCCGAGGCGTTCCTTCACGCCCTCGAACTTGCCGACCGGGATACCGAACTGCTCGCGTACCCGCGCATAGGCGCCCGTCGTCCGCGCGCCCAGACATGCCGCTGCCGTGGCAAGCGAGGGCAACGAAATGCCGCGCCCGGCCGCCAGCGCCGCCATGAGCATCTTCCAGCCCTGCCCGATCTGCTCCTGCCCGCCGATGATGGACTCGATCGGCACGAAGACGTCCTCGCCCGAGACCGGGCCGTTCTGGAACGCCTGCATCGAGGGCAGATGGCGCCGCCCGTGCTGCAGGTTGGGGGTATCGGTGGGAACGAGCGCGACCGTAATGCCACGGTCTTCCTCGTCCGAAAGCAGATGCTCCGGGTCGCGCAGCTTGAACGCCAGCCCCAGTACCGTCGCGATCGGCGCCAGTGTGATGTAGCGCTTGGAGAAGGTCAGACTGATGCCAAGCTGCTCGTGCCCATCCACCATGCGGCGACACACTGTGCCGCTATCCACCATCGCCGAGGCATCGGAACCGGCTTCCTCGCTGGTGAGCGCAAAGCAGGGAATCTCGCTGCCATCGGCAAGGCGTGGCAGCCAGTGCTGTTTCTGCTCGTCGGTGCCGAACTGCAGCAGAAGCTCACCGGGCCCAAGCGAATTGGGCACCATGACCGTAACCGCCGCCGTGACCGACCGCGTCGAGATGCGCTTGACCACTTCGCTATGCGCATAGGCACTGAAGCCGAGGCCGCCATGCGCCTTGGGAATGATCATCCCGAAGAACTTCTCGCGCTTCAGGAAATCCCAGATATCGGGCGGTAGATCCATGTCGATGGCCGAAATCCGCCAGTCATCGAGACGGTCGCACAGCTCCGCAACCGGCCCGTCCAGAAACGCCTGCTCTTCCGCCGTGAACTGAGGCACGGCCATCTTCTGCATCGCCTCCCAGTCCGGCGCGCCCGAGAACAGCTCGGCATCCCACCAGACATCCCCGGCTTCCATCGCCTCACGCTCGGTGGGCGACAGCGAGGGCAGGCTGCCGCGCGCCCAGTGAAAGATCGGGCGAGTGGCCATGCGGCGGCGCAGGGATTTGAACATGACGTGTACTTCTCGGGTCCAGAGCGGAAAGATCGTTCAGAACACTAATGACCAGTTCCCGCCTCTGGTTCCTCCGCACACTTCTCCAGAGCCAAAAAAGACATCGGAGATGTGCCTTTTCCGACACCTGCCGACCGAGCCGAAGCGAGTGCTTCAGTGCGAGTTTTGCGCGGTTCCCAATTTTCGGAAATGGCGCGCCCGGCAGGATGAAGATGAGAATTGGATGGTGACCATCAGAGCCCATCGCCGTGAGCCCTGATTGCTGCCTACCAGTTTTTCCGCTGGCTCATCGATATTGGCATATCTTTGCAACGTTGGGCGCCGGATCGCGTCCGAAGGCTTCGTTCGTGCAAGGCTGCGCCCACAGCACTCTTCGTGATGTACGCCCCCACGGTCCCGTAGCGTACCGTACGGGCACCTGTGAAGCTGCAGTTGCCAGCCTCAGTCGCGCATTCGATCAGGTTCCCTTCGAAAGTCGCTCCCGGAAGTGCTCCGGGCAGCATGTCGACCGAAGGGATGCCGTTCAGATCGCGGTTGTATCGAGGGCTGTTGCCGTACGTGGGATAGCGTTGAATGCCTGTGCCTTCGCTCGCCTTGTAGATGGCCTGACCGGCGGCCATACCGCCTGCGGTAGCGAAGCCGATACCGGCAGCGACCGGATTGAATATCGATCCCGACGCCGCCATGATCATCGTTGTCAGACCGGTATTGACTGCGCCCGTTGTCAGAATCTCCGCAGTAATGGCTCCGGCATTTTCATTCTGGTCATGCTGGCCGAGTGCATCCTTGACCTTCTCTGTCCCGATGCCGACGGCAATACCTACACCCACGCCCTTCGCATCGAACTTGACGCCCTTCTGGCCCATCATCTTGTCGACGAGATTACCCGCCTTTTCCGCAGCCAGATCGGCACTCTCCAGACCACCTGCGATGGTGAGCTGACTTGAACTCCTGCTCCTGTGTTCTAGCAGTCCCTAAATTGATCTGCGCCAAATACTGTCCCTCGCGCCCGACCTAAAAACTGGCAAAACACGTGGGAGAGAAGAACATGGCATCGATCGAAACGCGGCCGCTCGACGAGGCGATCCCCTTTGGAGCGCAAGTCACCGGAATCACCAGTTCGAAACTCGACGATGAGAGCTTTCGCTCCGAATTGCGACACCTGCTGCACGACAAAGGCGTGCTTGTATGCAAGGATGTCGAGCAGACGAGCGCGATGCAGGTGAAACTCAGCGAAGTTTTCGGACCGCTCAAGGAGCACCCGGTTTACCAAGTGCAGCGTGCCGATCGCGACGCTTTGCCCGGTGTGATCGTGATCGCCTCCGGACCTCAATCGTGCATCGTCGAGATTGATGGCAAGCCACTCGTGACCTGGCAGCCCTGGCACTTCGACCATGCCTACAACGACGAGATGATGTACGCCGCCGTCCTTCGCTCGATCAAGATTGCAAAGGATGGCGGCCGCACCGCCTTTGCCTGCGGCATCCAGATCTACAACGACATGGATGCTGCAATCCGCGCGAAGGCCGAGACGATGAATGTTCTCTACAATCTCGACCTTCGTTACGATCGTCAGCGCTTCGGCTTGCCGGATAATTTCCGTCTGGTGAAACAACACGACAACAACCTGAGCCAGGAAAATGAGAACGGGCGCTGCGCGGTACATCCAGCAGTGTGGACCCGGCCGTCAGGCGAGAAAATCTTCCACATGTGTCCCTACGGCTGCCGCGGCCTCGAAGGAGACCGCAGCGACGAGGCCTTTGCCCGGCTCAAGGAAGTCTGGGCGGAGGCGGAGCGGGTTATGAAGGTCTATTACCATGCCTGGGAACCGGGCGACATGGTGGTATGGGACAATACCCGAGTGCTTCACGAGGCGACAGGCAGCAACCCCGATGAACCGCGCGAAATCCATCGCACCACGATCAAGGGGCCGTTGTGCCACGGGTGGTGGGAAAAGCCTGTCGAGGAAGAAGTCATCGCCTGACGCACGACCAGATATGCCAGGAACATGACTGGATTCTGGCCGGCGACATCGGTTGCGCAGATACCGGCCGCAAATCGACGTGGTCAGCAATTCATGGCGACCGCTCATGTCTGGTGCATCGAGCACTCATCGGAAAATCAACGGCGTGGGCCAGAGGCCGATTGCGGGCTGTGCATTCATTCGTACCATTCTATACAGCCATATTCCGCATCTGGAGCGCCGACCGCCCGGCTTTCGACCTGCCCATCGCAATAATGCATAATTCTGATCTCGCCCGACTTTTTCGTCGCTGATGGAGCCGCAGCGCCATTTCCTCCCTGGCCTTTCTGCCAATCATCGAAGGTATCCGACGGCTCGATCGCGATTCGCCAGAACTCACGCGTGGCAGCATGCTCCAGCAATAGCTTCTCGAAAGCTTTTCGCGCCTCCAAGGGCCAGTAGAACAGGCAGGCTGAATGAAAGACGCATAGAGGATCGGGCGCATCGGCAAGCGCATCTGCAAGATGCGCAAGGCCATCGCCTTCGTAAAAGGCAATATCCGTTTCCGCGATCACATCGAGAGCTGCCGCTAGATTTTGCTGTTCCTTGCGCAATTCGGGAAAACAAAGCGCCAAGAGCCAGCGACGATCCTCGTCCGATCGTGCATCGAGGATATGCAGGTCGATCCCTGCACGCTTGCCAATGCGGGGGATGAACAACTCTGGTCCGCCGCGCAATTCCCCCTGCAGGACTAGCGGCGCCTCGGGGGCGCCAATGCGGCCTTGCGTGTTCAACCGATAGGCGAACTTGTCGAATGCTAGCAGCACGCCCGCGCTGCACCCGACCTCGACGAGATTGAGCGGCTCTCCTGCGGCGCGGGCCACGACCGTCATCGGCGGCAGGATCGCCCGGCAACGTTCGGCGTATGTGGTTTGCACGGAGCGCGTTTGAAGCAGCTCGAGCAATTCCGGCCGGTGTTCGCGGCAGAAGCGCGCCAGTTCCGGATAGGCGCCCTCCGGAGGCAGCGGTGCTTCGCACAGGGTGCCGAAATACCGAGCCAGCGGATCGGAGAAATCGCCCAGCAGCAGGTAGTGGACAGCGCTGAACAGGTGCGCGGGTCTCGCCCCGGCCATGGCGTGGCTTGCCAGTTCGACCATCTCCGCATCATCCGGGACGTGGCGGCAGAATTCGGAGAACAGGTGGGCGCCCATTCCCGCAAATATCCTTTCGCTGGCGCGGAACGATGCTGCGACGACCTCGGGCTGCTCGGCCACTGCTGAAGTGCCCATCAGTGCGACACCGAGGTATCGACGATCTTGCGACGGCCGGGCAAGTGGAAAGAGTTATCGATGTGCCCCCGGAAGTTCAGAAAATGGAGGCCCTCCGGCCCGGCGGTAAAACCGTAGAAGACCCCGCCGCCGAGGTAGACCGTTGTCCCCGCCTTGAGTTCGCGGTTGTTGATCAGCATCGAGCCTTCGAGGATGTAGATCAGTTCGTCCTCGTCATGGCAGTGCGACTCCGTCACTTCGCCCGGATGGAAGCGCAACTCAACCAGCTGGAGCTCGGTTTCGCTGCCCGGTTCGCGGATCTTGTAGGCGCTCCACGGGCCACCATCGGGTTGGATCTGTCGCGACAGTTCGGTCTCCACGCGTTCACCCGACACTTGCCATGACTTTTCTTCGGGCGTGGTAATCCGGACTTTCGGCATTGTCTCTCTCCCTTGTTATCGTGTTTCGCTGATACTGGCCGCGAACGCCTGGATGATGTCCGCGACGGTTTTCGGCCGCTCCAGCATGGAAAAGTGGCCAGTGTCGGCGAGACGCCTGACTTCAAGTTGCGGCACGCTCGAACGCAGGAAATCGAGATAGGGGGTGCTCTCATCGTGCGAAGCTAGCGAGCGTCGCGGCGTTGCCGGATCGTGATAGGTGCTCTGGACCGCAAGCAGCGGAACCGTCCCGGCCAGCGCGGCGAAAGCTGTATCGGCGCGCTCCATATCCCACTGCCGCATGGCATCGACACAGGCTTGCATTATCGCCGGAGAGGCCGATGCCATGCGTCGATGCACGGCATCGCGGATATCGCTATCGGCATGGGGCCCGATCGTCTGATCGATGACGGCGTGGAGGCTCATCGTCTGGGGCTGCACGTCCTGCGGCGAGGCGGCGTTCCCTCCGTGGCCGCGACTTCCATCAAGCAGCACCACCCCGTCAATCGTTTCGGGCGCCCGTGCTGCAACCTCGACGACGATCCGCGAGGCGAGGCTATGGCCGACAAGAATAGGCCGTTCGCATTCGAGGACCTTCACCAGCGTGAGAAGGTCGTCCGCCCAGCCTTCTATGGTGCAATCAGCCATGTTTCCGAGAGACTGGCCGTGCCCGCGCAGGTCGAGCGTAACCACACGGTGACGGACAGTGAGCAGTGGGACCAGTCGCTCCCAGTCGCGATGATCGCACATACCGCCATGGACTAGGACGATGGGCGGAACGCCGGTGCCGGCAACTTTGTGAAAGATCGACGCATCGGGAAGTGTCAGCGCGGGCATCGCGATGCCTCCGGCAGCTTGACTCGACTGCGCAAGTGGGTCGATCCTCCCGCTTGGGAGAAACACGGAACATGGCGAGCAGGGCCGAGACAAGTAAGCCAGGCGAACTGACTCTGGGGATCGACCCCTTCACCACGCTGCTCGCCAAGGAGGAGCCAGGCGGTGGCCGTTCGCTGCGCCGGCAACGCAGGCGCCGGGCGATGGCGCTGGCTGTTACCCGAAAGGTCCTCGCCGAATCTCCCGAACAGTTCACCATGCGCCGCGTGGCCGAGGAATGCGGGGTGACCGTCCAGACCTTGCGCAACGGCTTTGGTCGGCGAGAGGACTTGCTGGTCGCAGCGTTCAATGACCACACCAGCGCGGTATGGCGCACGCTTGACCGCATGTCGCGCGGCCCGCTCCTGTTTCTCGACCTCGCGCTGGTCTATCATCGCTGTGCCACGCAAACGCCGCATTTTCTGCGCGCGATGGTAATGTGCGCGATGGCTGGCACCCGTCCGCTCGCGCTGTCGCAGCGCCATGGCGCTACAATCAAGTCTGCACACCTGCGGTCGCTGGCCCAAAGCGGCATGTTGCGTGAGGGCGTCGATGCGCAGGCGCTGGGCGCACACATTACCCGGCTGAACACTTTCATGATGTACGAATGGGCGCAGGGCGGCACGCCGGATGAATTGCGCCAGGTGATGATCGACGGCAATCGCCTGTTGCTGATGGGGGCGCTGGCGGGACAGGCGGCAATCGAAGTCGAGGCATGGCAACCTGCTCGCATGATGGGATAGCGGGGCCATCAGCTGTCCTTGTCCGTGCCGAAGCCCCGCTCGAACGCGAGATGCGCCTCGATCCCGAGGATGCGCATGATCCCTCCCGGGGCCGGGACCGTGGGAGGATGTGCGTCGCGATAGGCTTCTTCGCTCCCGGTCTCGTGCAATGACGCATAAGCTGCGCGCATCGCGCTCGCCGCCGCTTCGATCGGGCCTCCGGTCAATCCGACCACGCCATAGCCGATCGCCTGCATGTCGCGTGCTGTGTAGCCTTGCGGGATCATCACTGCCTTCACCGGACCGTCAATTGCAGCCGCCAGGCGAGCGAATATCTCCATTTGCCCATCTGCATCCATGTCGTTTATCGGGCGGCCATCGACCACGAAGCAGATCGGCATGGCCATGTCCGCCCCAGCTGCCAGGTAGCGGTTGCTGCGCTCGATCAGTTCGGCGAACGAGACGGTGTCAGCGTCCGAGCGAGCGATAAGGAGGAAGTCCGGATCGCGCCGGGCGGCAAGGGCCGCGCGAATACGCACGATCTGTTCCTCGCACGATACCAGGCTGCGGCCTTCGAGTGCGGGACACCGCTTGGGATTGGCCTGATCCTCTATCTGGATTCCGGCAATACCGGCAGCTTCCATGTCTCGCACCAACCGGGCTATATTCTGGACGCCGCCGAACCCGGTTTCGCCGTCGCAGGTGACCGGGATATCGACAGCGCCGGCGATGCGACGCGCCTGATCGACGAGCTCCGAAAGCGTCAGCAGGCCAATGTCTGGTCTGCCCAGCAGCGCAGCTTCCACTCCGAACCCGCTGATTGCTAGGGCCTCTATGCCGGCGTCCTGCGCCAGCTTCGCAGACAGCGCATCGTGGCAGCCCGGCGTGACAAGGCATTGGCCTGATGCGAGCAATGCCTTGAAACGCTTCCCGGCGGATACCGCATTCACCATTGCGCCAGCTCCTCGCGCATGTTGGAAATATTCTCCAGCCGGTGGAGCGAGTTCAGCACGCGCTCGGGCTCGGTCACGCCCCCGTGGCGGGTGCAGTCAAGGAACTTGGCATCGAGCTCGTTGTCGCCGAGCGGCAGTCGGGCATGTCCGCGTGGATGCCGGATGGGCCCGCTGTCTATCGTGCGGCCATCGCGCGTTTCGATTACGACGCGATCGTATCTGGCCATGCCCGGTTGGTCTGGACAGTCGCCTGCGACCGTTTCGATCTGGGTCAAACGACGGAGCGCGGCAACATCCGCGCGCTGGACGAAGCCGTCCGTCAGCTGTGCAAAGCCGACTTCCTTGTCGATGATGGCTGCTGCAAGACTGTGTTGCAGGCTGAAGCGCGCTTCCAGCCCGGTGGCGGGCCTGGCGTTGTTGACAGTAGCTGACGGTGCCGGGCCGATAGATACCGTGATCGCCAACACGTCCTCGGCTCTGATTGCTCCGCCTTCGACGATCGTGAGTGTCGCGTCGATCGCGCGATGCGAGGCGTAGCACACCGGGTAGCGCTTGACGGAAAGCCCGTCTTTAAGAAACTGCCATGTGCCGGATGCCGCGCAGATCGGTGCTTGGCAATCGACATTGCCTTCGGACGAGATACCGTGAAGCAGGCCGTGCTCGCTCTCAAGAGCCTCATCCGATCCATTCAAACCGGCCTGAGCGAGCGTTATCGCTTCGATGGCCGATGCAGCGGCGCGCCCGGCCTGGAGCGGCTTGGCGTGCGTGCCGAAGCTGGCAATCAGCCCGCCCGCGAAACTGGCCGCCAACGTGATCGCATTGCTGCTGGCCTTCGTGTCGAGGCTATTCAGTCGGCATAGTGCCGCTGCCGCGGCGACAATGCCCAGCACCGATGTCGGATGCCAGCTGCCCATATGACAGGCGCCGGTTTCACGCCGAGCGAGATCGGCCCAGACTTCTTGTCCGACGGCGCAGGCATCGAGCAGCGCCTTGCCCGGAGCGCGCAGCCGCTGAGCCTCGGCCAACAGTGCGGGAACGATGACGACGCTGGGGTGTCCGTGCCGGGCAACGTCGTCATAGTCCAGGACATGGCCGGCCATCCCGTCGGCCAGCGCCGCGTCGGGCGCGCGCAAGGTCCGCCCCAGGCATAGCGAGAGGGCTTCCTGACCGCCTTCCAGCGTCGCCCCCAGCAAAGCAACGGGCGGCTCGCCGCGTCCCGCGAACATGACTCCAATCGTGTCGATGATCGCGCGACGGGCAGCTTCGCGCGCGGGCTGCGGAACAGCGCACGCCGCAGCGAAGTTTGCAAGCTGCCAGGTCAGCCCATGAACTTGCGATATTGCCGGGGTCGCATCCATTACCGCCTCCTTGTTGCGACTACGCAGTTTGAACGCCAGAGCGCGCGCGCCGGAAATTTGCTGTTCGCGCGGGAATGCAAAACAATAGTCGCCGCGCGCTGACGGAGAGCGGTGCTAGGGACGTCGGCCAGGAAGCCGGATGGAGCGCCAATGCCGATAGAATTGAGTCCCGTAACCTCCGATTTCGCCTGCCGCGTGACCGGCATCGATCTGCGCCAACCGCTTTCTGCCGGCGACAAGGAGGCGATCGTGGCGGCAAGCGACGCCTATGCCGTGCTGATCTTCCCCGTACAGCACCTGTCCAAAGAACAACTCGTGGCGTTCGGTCATGCCTTCGGCGAAGTGGACACGACATTGCAGAAGAAGCTGATGCACCGCATTCAGAACCGGCTTGGCACAGACGAGGTGACCGACATCTCGAATCTCGATGCAGAGGGGAACGTTGCCGGACCGGATCACTGGCAGACCATCACCACGGTCGGAAACCGCTTCTGGCATTCGGACGGTTCGTACAAGCACACCCCGATCCGCTACTCGATCCTGAACGCCGTAAGGGTCGTTGAACATGGGGGGGAGACCCAGTACGCCGACTTGCGTGCTGCCTGGGATGCGCTGGACGAGGCGACAAGGAATCTGGTCGCCGACAAGGTGGGCATCTTCTGGTCTCACAACACGCGCGACCAGCTCAAGATTGCCGATTCCGAAGAAGAGCGCGCCGCCTTCCCCAAGACCCGATGGCCGCTTGTGCGCACGCATGCCGGCTCGGGCCGCAAGGTATTGTGGTGCGATAGCAAGGTCTGCGCGATCGAGGGCATGTCGGTGCCCGAAGGCCGTGCCCTGGCGCATGAACTGATCGAGCACATCGGGCAGCGCGAGCGTGTCTACAGCCACAAGTGGCGGGCGGGTGACCTCGTGATGTACGACAATCGCGCCACCGTCCATCGCGGCCGCCGCTTCGATCATTCGCAACACCGCGAGATGCGCCGAGTCGAAACGGTGGACGATTCCGAGTCACTCGGCCCGGCGCCGGATCAGAAGATCGTCTGAGCTGGATTCGGCTGGGGAAGTACAACCGGCAAGGGAATCCCCCGCTCGGGCCCTGCGCTGCAAAAGTGTGTTGGCAGAATTCAGGTTTTACTCCGCCCAGTGGAGTGGCAGCTCATATGGCCTGGCTCGGCCAATTCTGGACGGCCTTTTTCCTCTGACACCCCGACCGGGAGATGCCTCGGCTAACGAACGGCAGCTTCGACCATTTGCGCATGGAAGAAGACCAATCGGTTTGTCCATCAGCCTGGATTATAGGAGAGAGGGGCTGATGGACGTGACCGCTCCGGCTCTTCGGGAGCGCATGGTCGCCGTTCGCTTCCGCCGCGTTGAACTCGCCAACGAAATCTCTGCCATGGCGCAACGGACCGCCAATGCTGCGGGCGAGGCCTGCGCAGGAGTTCTCTCTATTGTTCGGAAATGGCGCGCCCGGCAGGGTTCGAACCTGCGACCCCAAGCTTAGAAGGCTCGTGCTCTATCCAGCTGAGCTACGGGCGCGCGTTCGGCCCCCATAGCGTGCTTCGCTCCTTGCGCAAACGGCGTTAGTGAGGAGTGCGGCACAGACAATCAGACAGGTGGGGATGTGGAGAGACTGGACTTCAGGCTGGAAGCCGGTGCCATCGAGGAGTTGCGTCGGCGGCTGGACGAAACCCGCTGGTTGCCGGGCGAAACGGCATCGCAGGAGGGCTGCGGCGCGCCTTTGTCGTTCGTGCAGGGCCTTTGCCGCCATTGGCGCGAAGCGTTCGACTGGTCGGCTTTCGAGCGGAGCATATCCTCGCGCGAGCAGGTGCTGGTCCCTACGAGTGTCGTTCCCATACATGCCTGTTTGCGGCCCTCCCCGCGAAGCGATGCCGTTCCGCTGTTGCTGCTTCATGGTTGGCCGAGCGCCTTTCTGGAATTTGCCGGCGTGGCAGACGCTCTGGCCGAACCGGCTGGCGACAGCCCGGCCTTCCATGTCGTTGCTCCTTCCCTGCCCGGATATGGCTTTTCGCCTTACGCGCCCGGTCTGAGCCCGCGCCGGATCGCCGCGCTGATGCTGGAGATGATGGCGGCCCTGGGGCACGAGCGCTTCCTGGTGCAGGGCGGCAACTGGGGCAGTTCGATAGGTACTGAAATGGCCCGGCAGGCGCCCGAGCGGGTGATCGGATTGCATCTCAACACCGTGAACGGCAGTGCGCCCGTCGACGACCCACCGGCGCTCTCACCCGAAGACCGGGCCATCGCCGACACTTACGCGACGCTGCTGGGCTGGCCGCACTTCAATTTGCTGGCGCAAACCCCGGTGAGCGTAGCCCATGCCCTCAACGATTCGCCTGCCGGACTTGCCGCATGGATCGGCGAACGGCTGAACGACTGGTCCGACCCTGCACTTGCCGACAATCCGGGGCGGTCGCCGGAATGGATATGTTCGGTGCTTTCGCTCTACTGGTTCACCGGCACGGCGGCATCCTCGGGCATGCTCTACCGCGAGGCGGTGCGCGATCCGGCGCCCGAACGCCATGTCGAAGTCCCCACCGCCGTGGCGCACTTTGCCGCGGAGCCGGTAATGATTCCCCGCCCCTGGGCCGAGCGGCATTACAACGTGGTGCGCTGGGAGCGTTACCCGGTCGGCGGACACTTTCCGGCCATCGAAGTTCCCGATGTTTTCGTGGAAGACCTGCGCGCCTTCGCAAGCCAGCTAGGCGGAGGCGCGCGGACAGGTTAGGGTTGCCGCCCATGAGCGATCAGCACCTCTCCCGTATTCACGGCAAGGCCGGCGCCCGGCGCCATTTCCGCTACTTCGACTACGTGATGGTCGCCTTCGTGGTGATCCTGCTGCTGTCGAACCTGATCGGCGCGGCCAAGCAGGCGCAGATCGACTTGCCGGTGCTGGGCACGATCACCTTCGGCGCGGGCGTGCTGTTCTTTCCGATCTCCTACATCATCGGCGACGTGCTGACCGAGGTCTATGGCTATGCCAATGCCCGCCGCTGTATCTGGGCGGGCTTCTTCGGGCTGCTGTTCATGGTGCTGATGAGCGTGGTGGTGGTGAACATTCCGGCCAATCCCGAATGGGCAATGGCCTCGGCGACCTACATCGTCGACGGCAAGGAAGTGACCGCCCCCAACCAGGCCGCGTACTACTCGATCTTCGGCCAGACCCCGCGCATCGTCTTCGCCTCGCTGGTGGCCTTCTGGGCGGGCGAGTTCGTGAATTCCGTCGTGCTCGCGCGCATGAAGGTGATGACCAAGGGCAAGTACCTTTGGACCCGCACCATCGGATCGACGATCTTCGGCCAGGGCGTGGACAGCGCGCTGTTCTACCCGCTCGCCTTTCTGGGCGTGCCGGGCTTCACGCTGAACATGGTGCTGATGCTCTCGCTGACGCAGTGGATCATCAAGACGCTGTGGGAAGCCGTGCTGACGCCGGTGACCTATCTGGTCGTCGGTGCGCTCAAGCGGCGCGAGGGCGTGGACGTCTACGACGACGACACGGACTTCTCACCCTTCGCCAAGACCGACGCCGTCTGATCCGCCAAGTTCCGAGCATGGTGGTCACGACAGCCTGCAGCGGCTAGGCCCGCGCGACCATGCTCGACCGCATTCTCCTCTCCCGTTTCCGCAACCACCGCGAGACCGCGGTGGACGGTACGGCGCAGTTCAACCTGCTGGTGGGAGAGAACGGCGCGGGCAAGACTAACGTCCTCGAAGCTATCAGCCTGCTGGCGCCAGGGCGCGGGCTGCGGCGCGCGCAATTGACCGACATGCCGGGCCAAGGACTGGACGGTGGCTTCGCGGTCAGCGCAGCTCTGACCGCTCCCCGCGGCGAACCCGTGCGGCTGGGGACCGGCGTCTCGTCCGAACGCCCCGGTCGGCGGATCGTGCAGATCAACGGCGCAGAGGCTCCGGCGGTTCGGCTGGCCGAATGGCTCTCGATCGGCTGGCTGACCCCGGCGATGGACCGGCTCTTCGTGGAGAGCGCGGGCGCGCGGCGACGCTTTCTAGACCGGCTGGTGCTGGCGATCCGGCCCGATCATGCCAGCAACGCCTCGCGGCTGGAGAACGCGATACGCGAGCGCAATCGACTGCTCTCGGACGAGCGCGCGCCCGATCCGCACTGGATGGATGCCATCGAGATGCAGATCGTCGAGGCGGGGGCGGCGGTCGCGGCGGCCCGTGCGGATCTGATCACGCGGCTCGAAGCGACACTGGCCGCCTTGCCGGACTCACCGTTCGCGCGGCCATCGCTATCCTACCAACCGGGCGGGCCGATCGCCGCCGATGCCCTCGCGGTAGCACTGCACGACAGCCGCCCGCGCGACCGGGCCGCGCAGCGCACCCTCACCGGCCCGCACCGCGACGAGCTGGCCGTGACCATGGCCGGCAAGAACCAGCCTGCCTCCGAGTGTTCGACCGGCGAACAGAAGGCGATGCTGATCGCCATCACCCTCGCCCATTCGCAGCTTGTCGAAAACGATGGCGAGACCCGCCCGCGGCTGCTGCTGCTCGACGAAGTCGCCGCGCATCTCGATCCGGTGCGCCGCGAAGCGCTGTTCGACCGCTTGCGCGCGGGCTCGGCTCAGGTCTGGCTGACCGGTACCGAGGTTTCCCCTTTCGACGCCATCCAGAAGGAAGCGGCGATCTGGGAAGTCAGCGCGGGATCGCTGCGCCGGTTGTAGCTTCGTCGGCTGCTTCCGACGCCATCGGCGTTTCCGTCTCGCGCAGCGCATCGGCGACATCGTCCACCGTCGCCGAAACGATCGCATCGATGCCGATGGCGGTGGGATGGACGTGATCGTCCTGCATCAGGTCGGGCTTGTCGATCACCGGCTGAAGGAAGAACGGCACCAGCGTCGCGCCGTATTTCTGCGCCAGTTGCGGATAGATCGGATTGAACTGCGCGGCGTAGTCCTTCCCCAGATTGGGCGCCGCCAGCATGCCGAGCAGGACGACCTTGATATCGGCATCGGTGAAGCGCTTGAGGATGGCATCGAGATTGTTGCGGGTCTGCTCGGGCGGAAGGCCGCGCAGCATGTCGTTTCCGCCCAGGCTGATGATCACCAGCTCAGGCTTGTTTTCCTGGCTGGTGAGCGTGAAGTCGAGCCGGTCGAGACCTGCCGCCGTGGTATCACCCGACACGCCGGCATTGGCGATGCTGGCGTTGACGCCGTGCGCACGCAGGGCCTGCTCCAGCCGATCCGGATAGCTCTCGCCATCCTCCAGTCCATAGCCGGCAAGCAGCGAGTCTCCAAAAGCGAGAATGTGCCGCTCGGGCCCCATGACGGGGATTTCCGGCGGAGCATCCACGACGCTCAGCGACGGCTCCGGCGCGGGCGGCGCGGGCTTGTCGCAGGCGGAAAGGATCAGCATGGGAACGGCCAGCAGGGCCATACGAAAAAGGCGCAAGGGGTTCTCCGCGTAAGAAGCGCTTGTCGGACTATGCCTTGCTATCCCATATGGGGCACGTGACAAGTTCTTCCCAGTCCCCCGAACATGCTGTCCCCCAACATGCGGTCGTCGCCAGCGACCTGCGGCTCACGCTGGGCAGCGGCGGCAGTGCCGTCGAAATCCTCAAGGGCATCGACCTTTCCGTACCGCTCGGCCAGACGCTGGCGCTGCTGGGGCCGTCCGGCTCGGGCAAGAGCTCGCTGATGTCGGTGCTATCGGGGCTCGAACGCGCGACGTCCGGCACGCTCCAGGTCGCCGGACAGGACTTTGCCGGGATGGACGAGGATGCGCTGGCGCGGGCCCGTCGCGGCCGGATCGGCGTGGTGCTGCAGGCTTTCCACCTGCTGCCGACGATGACCGCGCTCGAAAACGTGGCGACACCGCTCGAACTGGCCGGAATGCCCGAAGCGCGCGAACGCGCGGAGGCGGAGCTGACGGCTGTCGGCCTTGGCCACCGTCTTTCGCATTATCCCGCCCAGCTTTCCGGTGGTGAGCAACAGCGCGTCGCCATCGCCCGCGCGCTGGCCCCGCGCCCCTCGCTGGTTTTCGCGGACGAACCCACCGGCAATCTCGATGCCACGACGGGTGCGTCGATCATCGACCTGCTCTTCGCCCGCCGCGCCGAGGCCGGGGCCACACTGCTGATCATCACCCACGACGAAGGCCTCGCCCGGCATTGCGAGCGGGTGGTGACGCTGGCGGACGGCAAGATCGCGAGCGATACGCTTGGCTGACACCCTTCCCTGGCGCACGGCATGGACCATTGCCCGGCGTGACCTTTCGGCGCGATTCCGCGGTCTGCGGCTGCTGCTCGTCTGCCTGTTCCTCGGCGTCGGTGCGATTGCGGCCATCGGCACGCTCACCGGCTCGATCGAGCGGGAGCTGGCCGTGCGCGGGCGCCAGATCCTCGGCGGCGACATCGAGCTGCGCGTCTGGCAGCGTGGGTTGACCGATGCGGAACTGGCCGCGCTGGAACCTCTCGGAGAGGTCTCGCCGGGCCTGCGCATGCAGGCGATTGCCGCCAAGGGCGACCTGACTGCCCCCGTTGCGCTCAAGGCCGTGGCGAGCGACTGGCCGCTCTACGGACGCCTCGAACTCACCGACGGCCGCATGGTCGGCGCTCCGTCCGAAGGGACGGCGTGGATCGCGCAGGGCACCGCAGCGCGGCTCGGCATTGCGCAGGGCGATACGCTAAAAATCGGCGGACAGACGGTAACGGCCGCCGGAATCCTCAAGACCGACCCCGAACAGCTCAGCGAAGGCTTCGCGCTCGGCGATGTCGCCATCGTCCCGCTCGATCTGCCCACCCGCGCCGGTCTGACCGCTCCGGGCGCAATGTACCGCAGCGCCGTGCGGGTGAAGCTGTCCGATCCGGGCCGTGATCCCAAAGCCGTGGCCGATGCAATCGAAGCGAAGTTCCCCGATGCGGGCTTTCGCGTCCGCACCCGCGACAAGGCGGCACCGTCCACCGAGCGCTTCGTCAGCCGCATGGGCGAGTTTCTCGTACTGGTCGGACTGGCCGCGCTGGTGATCGCCGGGATCGGGATCGGCGGCGGCGTCTCCTCCTATCTCGAGGCTCGGCGCCAGTCGATTGCGACGCTCAAGGTGCTGGGCGCCACCAGCGGCGATATCGCGCGCATCTACCTGCTGCAGGTCGGCGCGGCGGCGCTGGCCGGAAGCGTGACCGGTTTGCTGGCCGGCGTGCTTGTCACCCCGCTGCTGGCGCGTGCGCTCGGAGAGCTGCTGCCGGTGAGCACGGGCTTCACCGTTTCCCCTGCGGCTCTGGTCACGGCGGCCGCCTATGGTTTGCTGGTCGCGCTGGTCTTCGCTGCGCCGCCGCTGGTGCGGGCCCGCAGCTTCCCCGCCATGGCACTGATGCGCGCACGGGTATCGCCGCTTGCGACCGACCGGCGTGCGCTGTTGCTACCCGTCGGTCTCGGTCTTGCCGCCATTGTCGCGCTGGCGCTGATCAACGCGGCGCAGCCGCTGGTAACGATCGGGTTCCTTGCCGGAGCCGCCGCCATGCTGGGGCTGCTGGCCCTCGTCGGTCTGGCGATCCGCAAAGCAGCTGCACGCCTGCCGCGCCCCAAGGGGCCGATGCTGCGCGCGGGGCTTGCCAATCTGCACCGCCCCGGTGCGCAGACGGGGGCGCTGGTGACGGCGCTCGGCTTCGGGCTTTCCGCCTTCGTGCTGATCGCGGCGGTCCAGACCAGCCTCGATGCCAATATCCGCAAGACCGTCCCTGCACGCGCGCCCGACTTCTTCGTGCTCGACGTCCCGCAGGACGGGGCCAGCAAGTTCCGCGATACCGTGGAGCAGACGCTGCCCGGCGCCGTGACCAAGATCGTGCCCAACATGCGTGGCAAGATCCTGGCTTACGGTCCGAAGGGCGACATGACCCGCGTCGCCAGTCTGGGTGACGATCTTCCCGAAGGCGCCTGGGCTCTGCGTGGAGAGCGCGGCCTGACCTATTCTGTCGGTATCCCGGAAGGCAGCACGATCACCAAAGGCCAATGGTGGCCGGAAGTCTATCGCGGCGAACCGCTGGTCTCGCTCGACGAGAACTTCGCCGATGCCGTAGGGCTCAAGGTCGGCGACTACGTGACCGTCGGCATCCTCGGCGTCGAGCGGACGGCGCGCGTGGCCGCGCTGCGCCGGATCGACTGGGACACGATGGGCTTCAACTTCGTGCTCGTCTTCTCGCCCAACGCGCTGGCCGACGCACCGCATCACCTCGCCGCAACCATCGAAGTCCCGCCGGGCACGCCGACCTCCGGCCTGCTGCCGAAGCTGGCGCGGGCTTTCCCCTCGAGTTCGGTCGTGGAAACGGGAACGCTGCTGCGCGATGCCCGCGCGCTGCTCGATCAGATGTCGACGGCGATCCTCGCTGCCGCCTCGGTTGCGGTGCTGGCGGGCCTTGCCGTGCTGCTCGGCGCGATAGCCGCAGCGAGGGCCAGCCGGACTTACGACAATGTGATCCTGCGGGTACTGGGCGCCAGCCGCCGCCAACTGCTGGTTTTGCAACTGGCTGAGTACGGCGTGCTGGCACTGGCCCTCGCGCTTGTCGCGCTGGCGGCGGGCAGCGGCATGGCCTGGGCGGTGATCGTCAAGCTCTTCGAGTTCGACTGGATGCCCGACTGGCCGCGCATCCTGATGGTGCTGGCCGCCGGGCTGGTACTGGTGCTGGCCTTCGCGCTCGGCGGTTCGCTGCCGCTGTTGCGGGCGAAACCGGCCCGAGCGCTCAGGGAACTGTAATTACCGGAACACGTCTTCGTGCGAGACGACGGTGCGCGGATCGCGGGTCTTCCATACCAGCGTGCTGGCCAGCATGTCGTGCAGGCCCTGCTTGCGTTCGGTAAAGGCGACCATGATGTAGCCGATCATCAGGATCAGGCCCGAAAGGATCTTGGCGAAGTAACGGCCCGTCGCGCGCAGGAAGCTGATCCGGTTGCCGTGGAGATCGGTGACGATCACGCCCACCGCCAGCTTGCCCACGGTCGCCTGCAGCTTGGAGCTTTCCATCAGCGCGAAGTAGAGCCACGAGGCCACCAGACTCAGCAGGCTGCTCACGACAATTGTGCTCGAATAGATCCCGTTCGCCTGTTCCGGGTTGAGCATCATCATACTGGCGCCCATTCCCAGCCCGAGGAAACCGCCGACGACGCTCACCGCGATGTTCAACAGGATCGTGTCGATGATATAGGCGAGCACACGCCGCCAGAAGCCACCATAAGATTGCATGAAATTCCCCTATATTTCCGTATCATGCGCCGGAACGCATAGCCGGCCTTCCCCAGCCGGCTTCGATGGCGGCAGCATAGGAGCGGCGGCGCCCACGGCAAGCGCCGCGGGCGAACTCAGATAAAAACTTCCGAAGCCGCCGGATCCTTGGGATCTTCCCCGAAGCGGTTGGGGCCGGAAGTGCCCGGCATGGCCATCAGCACCAGATAGGCGATGTTGGTGCCCCAGCCGATCACCGGCACGACACTCAATGCAATGAAGCCCAGGTACCACCAGGCGCTCATGTTCCGGTCGTGCAACCGCCGCACGTTCACAGCCAGCGTAGGAACCAGCACCGCGAGACTGTACATGCCGAGGATCGCGAAAAACGCGATGGTTGCCACGCCCAGCCCCCCGCCGAACTCAGCCTTCTGCAGGATCGCGCGATAGGAAAGGCCGGTGGAAAGCGCGAGGCTGACAAGTACTGCGGTGACGATGAGGTTGAGCAGCGCGAACGACCAGAACTCCAGCCGCCGTGAACGCCCGGTAAAATCGGCGTACCGGTAGAAAGGCGTTATCATGTGTTCGAGCATGACTGCCCTCCCGACCTGTGACCGGCCGAGCTATACGGAATTGTCCGGAGCGGGCAACAAAAAGGGGGCACGCCGTTAAATAAGCGAGCCCCCGTTTCAGGCTGCGCCGCCGACCGCTTCTCCGCCGGCCGGGACGCATCACGCTCCGTTTCTAGAAACGGTAGCGCGCCGCCACGCCATAAGTGCGCGGCTGGTTTGGATAACCCGAGATCGACCCCGGCTGCGCCGGGCTGTCGAAGATCTGCAGGATCGTACGGTCGTTGAGCAGGTTGCGGCCCCAGACCGACAGGTCGAGGCCATTGGCCATCGAATAGGTGAGCGAGGCGTTGACGTCGTTGATGTCCTGCTTGAACTCGCGCGCCGCTGCCAGCGCCGCGCTCACATCGGTGACGTTGCCCGAAGGATCGCGCACGACGAGCCCCGGCAGGCCTTCGACCAGCTTGAACGGCATTTCGTAGTGGTAGTCGCCGCGCAGGATCAGCCGGTCGCCGTTGTTGCCCACCGGCTGCACGAACTCCGCGCCGAAGGTCACCGAAAGCGGCGAGGCACCGGCCGGCCGCGTGCCCGACAGATCGCCGAAAGCGGAAAGCTGGAACGTGTCGTACTTCGCATCGAGGTACGTCATCGCAAGCGTCAGCGTCAGCGGCTCGACCGGCTTGGCCGATCCTTCGAACTCGATACCGAAAGCGGACTGCTTGCCGGCATTGGCAAGGAAGAAGCCCGATCCGGTGAAGATGTTCGACTGGAAGCCCTTGATGACCTGCTTGAACACCGCGACGTTCGCGGAAACCAGGCCCCAGTTGCCCTTGAGACCGGCCTCGTAGACGGTCGAGTTTTCCGCATCGGCAAAGCGGCTGCCGGCGGTCAGGTTGGTTACCGCCAGCCCCTGCTCGCGCAGCTGGACGAGATCGGCCGGGGTCGGACGGCTGTCACGCGAGAGGTTGATCGAGGCCGCCTTGTAGCCGGTGGCCACGGCCGCATAGACGTTGAGCGTCGGCGTCACGTCCCAGGCCACGCGGGCGGTGTAGCTGAAGTCGCCATCGCTCACCCTGCCCGGCTCGACCGCATTGGGCACGTTCATGAACGGCGGGAAGTACTGCAGTGCCCGCAGCGGGTTGAGCGGGTTGGCTGCCGGATTGCTGGCATTGGCCGTCGCGAAACCCACGAGCTGCTGATAGATCGGCGCCGTCGCCGGATTGGTGGCGAAGGCATAGACCTGCGCCGGGTTGGTCGGGTCGATGCCCACCGATTGCAGCGCGCCGCCCAGCAAGAGTTGCTGGCGGAACGGGGCATAGGCAGCGCTGTCGAGATCAATGCCCGCGAAGACGTCGTTCGAAGTCGTGTTGGTGGCGAAACGCTTCTTGTCGTGCGTGTAGTTTATGCCGCCGGTGATGGTCAGGCCCGGCGCCACTTCGAAATCGAGCTGGCCGAACAGCGAGAACGCCTCGTTCTTGAGCGCATAGGCTTCGGTCAGACCGGTGCCGGAAAGAAAGAACTGGCCCGCATACTTGGTCGGATCGCCTTCCAGCGCGCCAAAGGTGGACTCCAGCATCGGAATGCTGAGAGCGCCGTCCGACAGGCTCTGGACCAGCAGGTTCGCATAAGGACGGGCATCGTCGCCCCAGAAGACCTCGTTGTTCTGGTCGATCTTCTCATTGAAGTAGTAACCGCCCAGGAGGCCGTGCAGGCGATCGCCGATGTCGAAGTTGGCGCGCAGTTCCTGGGTGAAGGTCTTGATCCGCAGATCCTGCCAATTGCGGCCGAGCAGGTCCGCGCTGGAGAAGTCGGAATCCTGATTGGTCAGCGAATTGGTGCGCCGGTAGGCGGTGATCGACGTGATCTGGGCCGCGCCGAGATCGTAGTCGAGCTGCCCCGAGAAACCCCAGTTCTCGATCTTGTTCGAGCTTTCGAAGTTGTAATAGGCGAAGTTGTCGTACTTCTCCGACGGCAGGTTCACGGCCCCGCCGACGGCAAAGATCGCGGCGGTCGGCAATGCCTGGCGAAGGTTCACGACCGCGCAGCAGTTCTCGTCGATCTTGCCGTAGTCCCCGATCAGGCGAACCTGCAGGTTGTCATGGTTGTCGAACAGCACCTGGCCGCGCGCGAACCAGCGGTCGCGCTGATTGGTACTGTCGCCGGTAGCAAGGTCCTTGACGATCCCGTCGCGCTTGTTGAGGCCGCCGGCCAGGCTGACCGCGATGGTGTCGCTGATCGGCCCGGTCACGCGCCCCTTCAGGACCATGGCATCGTAGTTGCCGTAGCTCGCCTCGACATTGCCCGCGAACCGGAACTCCGGCTTCTTGGTGACGATCGAGATGACACCTGCCGAGGCATTCTTGCCGAACAGCGTCGATTGCGGGCCGCGCAGCACCTCGATGCGTTCCACATCGGGGAAATCCGCGATCATCGCCGCCGAGCGCGACCGGTAGACACCGTCGATGAAGAGACCGACCGAGGGCTCGATACCGGCATTGTTCGCACCGTTACCGAAGCCGCGGATGTAGAAGTTGGTATTCGCGCTCGACTGCAGCTGGTTGACGCGCAGCGAGGGCACGACCGACTGCAGATCCTTCAGATCCCGGATCTGCGCCCGCTCGATCGTCTCGGCCGTCGTCACCGTCACGGCAACGGGCACGTCCTGCAATGTCTGCTCGCGTTTGGTGGCGGTGACGATGATCCCGTCGGAGAACATCTCATCCGCCGATGCCTGCCCGCTGTCCTGCGCCAGCGCAGCCGGAGCCCATGCCAGCGCAGCCAAGGCTGCGCCCGTCATCAGATAGCGATGCTTGTGCGTATAGATTCCTGCGATGCCAGCCGAACGCACGGCTGCACCCGTCCAAGTAGCCTTCATGACCCCTGTCCCTTCCTGCACGACTGCCCGTGTCGTTTATTCACCGGGCTCGCCGTTTTTGTTATGCTGCCAGTCTTAGAAACTAACTTGCTGGCCGACAATCAGCATGCCCTCTTGCGCATGGCGTATTTGCCCCCATGTGGCCAAAGCGCCACAATTGCAGAGCGCAAGCGCGCTTGCCGGAATCATCGGGATCGTCTAAGGGCGCGCAAAATTTTGCGGTGCAACATGTAGCCGCGATTGTGCCGAACAGGCCCCCTCAAAACGTAAGGCTAGAGATGTCCGCCCCGCTTCCCCTGCGCAATATCGCGATCATTGCGCACGTCGACCACGGCAAGACCACACTTGTCGACCAGCTTTTCCGCCAGTCCGGCACCTTCCGCGACAACCAGCGCGTTGAAGAGCGCGCCATGGATTCCAACGACCTCGAAAAGGAACGCGGGATCACGATTCTCGCCAAGCCGACCTCGATCGAGTGGGAAGGCCTGCGCATCAACATCGTCGACACGCCGGGCCACGCCGACTTCGGCGCCGAGGTGGAACGCATCCTCTCGATGGTCGACGGCGTCGTCCTGCTGGTGGACAGCTCTGAAGGCGCGATGCCGCAGACCAAGTTCGTCACCGGCAAGGCGCTGGGCCTCGGCCTAAAGCCGATCGTCGTCGTCAACAAGATCGACCGCCCCGACGGCCGCGCCGACGAAGTCCTGAACGAAGTGTTCGACCTCTTCGTCAGCCTCGATGCGAACGACGAACAGCTCGACTTCCCGGTGCTCTACGCCTCGGGCCGCAACGGCTATGCCAGCGAAGACATCGAAGCGCGCGAAGGCACGCTGGAGCCGCTGTTCAAGCTCATCCGCGACCACGTTCCGGCTCCTGACCTCGACGTCGATGCGCCCTTCTCGTTCCTGGCGACGCTGCTCGACCGCGACAACTTCATGGGCCGCGTGCTCACCGGTCGCGTCCAGTCGGGCGTGCTCAAGATCAACGACCCGATCCGCGCGATGGACCGCGAGGGCAAGGTGATCGAGACCGGTCGCGCCTCCAAGCTGATGACCTTCCGCGGCCTCGACCGCGTGCCGGTGGAAGAAGCCCGCGCCGGTGACATCATCGCGCTCGCCGGCCTCGAAAAGGCCACCGTGGCCAACACCATCGCCGATCCGCAGGTCAGCGAACCGATCCAGGCCCAGCCGATCGATCCGCCGACGCTCGCCATGCGCTTCTCGGTCAACGACAGCCCGCTCGCCGGTCGCGAAGGCGACAAGGTGACGAGCCGCCTTATCCGCGACCGCCTGATGCGCGAAGCCGAAACCAACGTCGCCATCCGCGTCACCGAGAGCGAGGACAAGGACAGCTTCGAGGTTGCCGGCCGCGGCGAACTGCAGCTGGGCGTCGTCATCGAAACGATGCGCCGCGAAGGCTTCGAACTCGGCATCTCGCGCCCGCGCGTGCTGTTCAAGACCGACGAGGCGGGCAACCGCACCGAGCCGTACGAAACCGTCGTGATCGACGTGGACGACGAGCACTCGGGCACCGTCGTCGAGAAGATGCAGCGCCGCAAGGCAGAGCTGACCGAGATGCGGCCTTCGGGCGTGGGCAAGACCCGCATCACCTTCTCGGCGCCCTCGCGCGGCCTGATCGGCTACCACGGCGAGTTCCTTTCGGACACGCGCGGCACCGGCATCATGAACCGTCTGTTCGAGAAGTACGGCCCCTACAAGGGTGCGATCGAAGGCCGTCTCAACGGCGTGCTGATCTCGAACGGCACCGGCGAAGCCAATGCCTACGCGCTCAACAACCTGGAAGACCGCGGCATCCTGTTCGTGGCCCCGCAGGAAAAGCTCTACGAGGGCATGGTGATCGGCGAAAACGCCAAGCCGGACGACCTTGAAGTCAACCCGATGAAGGCCAAGCAGCTGACCAACATCCGGTCCTCGGGCAAGGACGACGCGATCCGTCTGACGCCGCCGAAGATCATGACGCTCGAGCAGGCCATCGCCTACATCGACGACGATGAGATGGTCGAAGTGACGCCGCAGTCGATCCGTCTGCGCAAGGTCCACCTTGACCCGCACGAGCGCAAGCGCGCCAGCCGCAAGAAGGACGCTGCGTAAACCTTAGAGGGCGAAAGCCTTTCCGCACAAAAAAGCGGGCGACGGACCGAAATCCGTCGCCCGCAGGCTCCTCTCAACTGGGTGTTCGATCAGAAGCGGAAGCCGACGGTCGCGCGCAGCGAGTGATAGTCGAAATTGCCATCGCTCGCCTTGATCCGGGTCGTGCCGGAATCGAGCAGGAACGGGTTGCTGGCGGGCGCACTGCCCTGTGAGACTTCCACGTTGTATTTGTAGTCGTGGTAGCGGTTGTAGAGGTACTCGAGGCCGAGGCTGACATTGTCGGTCAGCATGACTTCGGCACCGCCACCGACCTGCCAGCCCCAGACATGCGCGCCGTTGCGCTGCGGATCGAAGGCATTGGCGGTATTGGTCGTCGTGAAGGTGTGATCGATCTTGGCGAGGCTCGCGCCGCCAGTCGCATAGAACAAAGCTCCGCCGCCCGGCGTATAGCCGGCACGGCCGCGCACGGAGACGGCATAGTCAAGCTGACGCTCGATGGCATAGCTGGCGGGCGTCGTGCTGAAACCGGTAGTGGCGTCCTTGGCGTCGCTCATCATGCCTTCGACCAGCGCGCCGACCACGAAGTTGCCCATCCGCTTGTCGTACCCGATGCGCCCGCCGTACTCGAGCTTGTCGCGGTCGCCACGACACCCGCCGTCGGGCGTGGCCCCATAAGCGCGGCCATTGCAGAAGCCGGGGCTGAACGCGTTCGAGCCCGTCTGCGTGCGCACGGTATCGTTGTAGCTGCCGTCACCATCGGTATCGAACACCAGCGTGTCGCCGCCGTCATTGTTCTGCGTGGACAGCCCGCCGACGATCTGGATGTAGGGGCCATCGAAGTCATCGCTGCGGTCCTGAGCAAGGGCCGGCTGGGCCGTCAGCGCGCAAGCGGTGGCGAGCGCCGAAACGGCGCACGCTTTGTGTAGAATCCTCATGATTTCCTTCCCGATTGAGGGACGCCGGAGAGCGGCGCTTTCGGGTGGACTAACGCCCCCACCACCGATCCAGTTTCCGGGGAAATGAAAAAATTCATTTCAGGAACAATATGTTACTTGATAAACACACTCGACGATCGGCAGGCACGCCTTGTCCGATGAGCGATGCAATCCGTCCTGAAATCACCGACACACGGGAACCATGTGCGCGCCAGCAAGGACGGACAGGGCTTGCACCCGGTCCGCAGCGCACTACACATCGCAAAAACCGGGAAGAGACATCGCCTGAAGCCCACGTCCATCGCAAGGTGCGCCGCTTGTCCGACCCTACTTCGCCTTCGAATTCCGCTTCCGGTGTCCCGCACAGTCCCGCGGAAGACGCCTATGCCCTGTTCGTGGGGGCCATCCAGCTCTCGCTCGGCCTGGTCCTGCTGAAGGCCGCCGGGCTCGCGACGGGCGGGGTCGCGGGTATCTCGCTGATCCTCAATTATCTCACCGGACTTCCCGTGGGTCTGTTCTACGCGGCGTTCACCATTCCCATGCTCGCGGTGACGCTGCGCACGATGAGCTGGCTGTTCATCGTCAAGACGCTGATCGTCACCTTCAGCCTCTTCGCCATGACCGAGGTCGCGGCCCACACCATCGACATCGACTGGATCAGCAGGCCGGTAGCCGCACTGGTCGGCGGCAGTGTGATCGGCATGGGCGCGCTTGCCCTTGCCCGCCATGGCGCCGGCACCGGCGGCTCTGGCGCGATCGTGCTGTGGCTCTACCGCACGCGCAACTGGAACGCCGGCCGCACCCAGATGCTGATCGACGGCTGCGTGCTGCTGTTCTCGCTCGTCACACTCGATCCCGTGCGCGTGCTCTGGTCGCTGCTCGGCGTTACCGCCACGGCAGGCATTCTCTATGTCTGGCACCGCCCCGGGCGCTACACCGGCTATTGAAATCCATTCATACAAAAATCGACAAACCTGAACAATTCCTGCTCGACCTGCTCCGGCCTCGTTCAGCCAGCTGCCCCTATAACGGACGCAACAGGACGAAAGGGCCCGTCTTTCCAAGGCCCCGAGACAGGACTTGCAGCCATGAGCATCTTCAAGAAGAGCATACTGACCGGCACGCTGGCCGCCACGGCCCTGGTCGCCACTGCAGTCACCGCGACCCCGGCTGCCGCCCGCGATCGTCATCGCGGCGGTGACGATACGGCCGCTATCGCCATCGGGGCCGGTGTGGTCGGCCTCGCTTTGGGCGCCATCATCGCTTCGTCGAACAACGACCGCGACCGCTATCGTGATCGTTACTACGACCGCGGCTATGCCTATGCCCCGGCCTACAACTCCGGCTGGTCCTATCGCGACGGTTACTACTGGGACCGCGACGGCCGCCGCTACAACCGCGCCCAGTACAATCGCCGCCACCGCGACTATCGCTATGACCGCAACCGCGACCGCCGCGATTACGATCGGGACCGCCGCGACCGGTATCGCGGATATTGATCGCCCAACCCTGAACTGACCGCCGGGTTCCTCCTTCCCGGCCCCCTTGACGCCCGGCGCCTTCCCCTTGGCCGGGCGTCTTTTCGTGCGCCTTTCATCTCGGAACATCAACCGGCTTGATCCCGGTCAACGTACGACTCGCGCCGGGTGCAGTAATGCACACAGCGGGCGACGGGAGCAGACGATGGAGGTGTTTATGAAACGTCCCTTGATCCTGACGTGCCTGGCCGCATCGGCACTGTCTCTGACTGCCTGCCATGACGGATATGGCAGCCGCGTTGCCGTCGGCTGGTCGAGCTATCCCTACTACGGCTGGTACGATGGCTTCTACGGCCCGATCTACGACGGGTACTGGGTGGACAGCATTTTCTACTTCCGCCTGAGCCCGCAGGACCGCGCATTCCGCCGCGGCGATCCGCTGCACTTCCGGCGCGGGACCGTGCGCCCGCCGGACTCCCGCTTCCGCCGTTTCGAAGGCACGCTGCGGCCGCCGCCGCGTGGCACCAGCATGCCCCGGTTCAAGCCGCCGCGCGACCGCGACGACCGGCGGGATCGCCGCGACCGCCGGGATCGACGCGACTAGGTTCATCGCCCTGCCGCCGCTCGTCATCGCTCTTTCCCGCAAGGGTGAGGGCGACAGGCGGTTTTCGTCGATACATATTGCGACAAATTCACCGCGAGTTCAGTCCGCGTTTGCATGCTGGCCTGGCTAACGTGCCTGCCGAAACCGCCGTCATCCGGTTGGCCCTACGCAAGGGAGACGCATGACATGTTGAACGGATTGAAGAAACTCGGGCTCGGTGCAGCCTTGGCGGCTTCGGCATTGCTGGCCGCCTCACCGGCCTCGGCGCGCGATCATTACCGCGACCGCGGCGGCAACGATGCCGCCATTGCCATTGGCGCGGGCATCATCGGCCTCGCCATCGGTGCAGCCATCGCCGACAACCACGATCGCCGCTACTACGACCGTGGCTGGTATCCGGCCCGCCGCTACGTGACCGTACGCGGCTATCCCGGCTACTACTATTACTACGACGGCTATCCCAACCGCTATTACCGCGACCGCTATTACAGCCGCTACTACGCGCCGTATTACCGGGAGCGCTGGGGCCGGGGTTACGACCGTCACTACTACTCGCGCCGCGACTGGCGCCATGATCGCCGCGACTGGCGGCGCGATCGCAGGCATGAACGCCGTGAGAGGCGCCGCGATTACCGTCGCTACGATCGGCATCGCCGCTGACGCCTTGCGCCAAGGCCTGAGGCACGCCTCCGGATGGCCCGCCCTCGCGGTGCGGTCGTCCGGAGGGATGGCCTCTCGCCAAGTGGGACCGGTGCGGCTATGGCGCTGTCCATAATGGACACTGCCGACCTTCGCATCGCCCTGTTCTCGGGCAATTACAATTACGTTCGCGACGGCGCCAATCAGGCGCTCAACCGTCTTGTGGGCTACCTTCTGGGCCAGGGCGCGCAAGTGCGCGTCTATGCCCCCGTGGTAGAGAATCCGGCGTTCGAGCCGACAGGAGACCTCGTCGGCGTGGGCGCCGTGCCGATCCCCTCCCGCTCCGAATATCGTATTCCCCTGCGGATTGCCGGCAAGGCGCGGCGCGATCTGGACGCCTTCCAGCCCAACGTCGTTCACGTCTCCTCGCCTGATCCGGTGGCCCATCAAGCGGTGACCTGGGCCCGCAAGCGCAAGCTGCCGGTGCTGGCTTCGGTCCACACCCGGTTCGAGACCTACCTGCGTTATTACAACATGGCTTGGGGCGAGCCGGTGATCGAGGCGATCCTGCGCCGTTTCTACCGCCGCTGCGACGCCCTCGTCGCGCCGTCGGAGAGCATGGCACAGGTCCTGCGCGACCAGCGCATGAACTACGACGTGTCGATCTGGTCGCGCGGCGTCGACCGCGAGATCTTCCATTCCGGACGCCGCGACCTCGAGTGGCGCCGCTCGCACGGCATCGGTGACGACGAGGTGGCGATCGGCTTTCTTGGCAGGCTGGTGATGGAAAAGGGCCTCGACGTCTTTTCCGATACCATCGACGAACTGCGCCGCCGCGGCGTTGCGCACAAGGTTCTCGTCATCGGCGAGGGCCCTGCGCGTGAGTGGTTCGAAGCCCGCATTCCCGGTGCGGCCTTCGTCGGCTTCCAGCAGGGTGCCGATCTCGGCCGCGCGGTCGCCTCGATGGACCTGCTGTTCAACCCTTCGGTTACCGAGACTTTCGGCAACGTCACGCTGGAAGCGATGGCCTGCGGCCTGCCCGTAGTCGCCGCCGCAGCCACCGGCAGCCAGAGCCTCGTCGACGACCGGGTCTCGGGGCGGCTCGTGCCTCCGGGCGCGGTCCACCAGTTCGCCGAAGCGCTCAAGGCCTATATCGAGGATCCCGCGCTGCGCCATGCCCATGGCAGCGCCGGCGAGGCCCGCGCATCGGAGTTCAGCTGGGACCGGATCAACCAGGCCGTCGCCGACACCTACCTGCGGTTGATCCGGCAGAAGCCGCGCGGTTAGCGCAGCACGCCCGCCCGGCGCATCTTCACGGAATACCAGAGCAGCGCGAACGCCACGATCCAGATCGTGACATTGAAAGCTATAGCGCCTGGTGTCGTCAAACTTGCGGGCAGTTCAGTCGACAATTGCCAAATTTGATTGACAGCCAGACCGATCAACGAGGCCGCAAAAGCCATTACCGCCCAGCCCGAACGCAGGAGCAGGAACAGCGATCCGGCCAGAGCCCCCCACACGCCAAGCGCCCAAGGTACCAGCGTCCACGTCGGTGCCGAGTCGAGCCAGTTGATCATCTCAGGCGTTGTTTGCGCGGCCTCTAGATAGGCAACATTGCGCGTCACCGTCATGGTGAAGTCCGCGCAGCCCATGGCATTCCACAGGAGCGACAGGACCGCGATGATCCAGAAGGACACCGGCGCCTTTGCGCCTGAGCTTGTACCGATTGCATCGACCATCGTGCTTCTCCCCCGCACGTGATGAAGGCGTGAACAATATCCCTGCGCCTCCCCCGATGCAATCGCGCGCAATAGTCGCTAGATAGCCCCCATGGCCGACCTCTTTGCCGAAGACCTGCCCGCTGCTTCCCCCGACGAACCGCGCGACGACGCGCCTCTGGCCGACCGGCTGCGTCCGGCCACGCTGGCCGATGTCGTCGGGCAGGAGCACCTGACCGGCCCGGAAGGCGCGATCGGGCGCATGGTCGCGGCCGGGCGCCTGTCCTCGATGATTCTCTGGGGCCCACCGGGCACGGGCAAGACCAGCACCGCGCGGCTTTTGGCCGATGCCGTGGGCATGCGGTTCGCCGCGGTGAGCGCGGTGTTTTCGGGCGTCGCCGATCTCAAGAAAGCCTTCGCCGAGGCCGAGACCATGGCCAAGGCGGGCAAGCGCACGCTGCTTTTCGTGGACGAGATCCACCGCTTCAACCGCGCCCAGCAGGACGGCTTCCTGCCCTTCGTCGAACGCGGCACGGTAACGCTGGTCGGCGCGACGACCGAGAACCCCAGCTTCGCCCTCAACGCCGCGCTGCTCAGCCGCGCACAGGTGCTGATCCTGCACCGGCTCGATGCCGAAGCGCTGGGCGCGCTGCTCGACAAGGCCGAGGTGCTGGAAGGCCCCCTGCCCCTCGATGCCGATGCCCGCGAAGCGCTGATCGCCTCAGCCGACGGCGATGGACGCTTCCTGCTCAATCAGGCCGAGACGCTCTACGCCGCGAAGATCCCCGAACCGCTCGATCCCGCCGGGCTCGGCCAGTTCCTGCAACGCCGTGTCGCCGTCTACGACAAGGACCGCGACGGGCACTACAACCTGATTTCAGCGCTGCACAAAAGCCTGCGCGGGTCCGATCCGCAGGCCGCGCTCTACTATCTCGCGCGCATGCTGACCGCCGGGGAGGAACCGCTCTACGTCCTGCGCCGCCTCGTGCGCTTTGCCTCGGAGGACGTCGGGCTCGCCGATCCGCAGGCGCTGGTTCAGTGCCTGGCCGCCAAGGATGCCTACGAGTTCCTCGGCTCGCCCGAAGGCGAACTCGCGATCGTTCAGGCCTGCCTCTATCTCGCCACCGCGCCCAAATCGAACGCCGCCTATGCCGCGCAAAAGGCCTCGTTCAAGTCCGCGCGCGAGACCGGGTCGCTCGCCCCGCCCGCCAATATCCTCAACGCCCCGACCAAGCTGATGAAGGACATCGGCTACGGCAAGGACTACGCCTACGACCACGACGCACCGGACGGCTTCTCCGGCGACAACTACTGGCCCGAGGACATGGCGCCGCAGACCTACTACCAACCGGTCGAGCGCGGCTTCGAGCGCGAAGTGCTCAAGCGCATCGAGTGGTGGGACAAGAAGCGCGCCGAGCGGCGGGGCCAGTGACGCCAGAACCCTTGAACAAGCCCCGCTTCCAGCACTTCATGGCAATCGACTGGTCCGGCGCCCAAGGCGCGCGGCAGAAGGGCATTGCCGTCGCCCTGTGCAGCGATGCCGGCGAGGCCCCGCGTCTGTTGCAACCTGAAGGCTACGTGCACTGGTCGCGCGAAGAGGTTCTAGCGCTGCTGCTGGAAAGGCTGCCCGAAGACACGCTCGTCGGTCTCGACCTCGGTATCTCGCTGCCCTTCGCCGACGCCGGCGCCTTCTTTCCCGGCTGGGACGACAGCCCTGCGGATGCTCGCCAGCTCTGGGCGCTGATCGACACGATCTGCCGCGACGACCCGCACCTTTCCGCCACCAGCTTCGTCGATCATCCCGAGGCCAGCGCCTATTTCCGGCGGCACGGCGGACGCGAGGGGGCGCACTTCCATCTGCCCGACGCCGCGCACCGGCGCGGGCGCATGCGCGTGACCGAGGAGGCGCAGGCAAGGGCCGGGTGCAAGCCCTATTCCAACTTCAACCTCGTCGGCGCCGCCCAGGTCGGCAAGTCGAGCCTCACCGGCATGCGATTGCTGCACCGGCTGGACGGCCGCGTTCCGGTCTGGCCGATAGACCCGCCGCCGCCCTCAGGCTCGGTCGTTGTCGAGATCTACACCACGCTCGCCGCCGTCGCGGCGGGCCGCAGGGCATCGCGCGCCAAGATGACCGATCGCGAAAGCCTGAACGCGGCGCTCGAAGCGCTCGGCTCCCCACCCGTACCCGGCAGCGGCGCCATCGACGATCACAGCACCGATGCCCTCGTCACCGCCGCATGGCTGCGCACCGCGGCACACCGCGAAGAGCTCTGGCACCCGGCGGAACTGACCGATGAACTGGCACGAACCGAGGGCTGGACCTTCGGCGCGCCATAGCGCACAACCCGCCCCATCGGAGGCGCCACCCCCCAAACCCCGGCGCCACACCGGCCATAACAACAGGGACGCACGCGACCTCATGAAACACAAACTGCTGGCAGGCCTGGCCTGCCTTGCGCTGAGCACTTCGGCGCTCGCCACCCCCGCTCCCGCCCCCACCGACGCAGCCGCCCAGCAGGCTTCCGGTTGGGACCAGTACGTCAAGACCACCATCGACAAGTGGCTGGCCATCGACCCGGCCTTCGCCGTCTATGAAGGCGCGCACGCCTACGACGGCAAGCTGGCCGACTGGAGCGAGGCGGGCCTCAAGGCCAAGGGCGACTTCCTGCGCTCGATCATTGCCGATGCCGGAAACTTCGAAGGACTGACGCCGCAGCAGGCTTTCGAGCGCGACTACATGGTGCAGGTCGCCAAGGGGCAGCTGTTCTGGCTCGAGGATGCCGACCAGCCGCACACCAACCCCGCCTACTACATCAATGGCGGGCTCGACCCGAACGTCTACGTCAGCCGCAACTACACCGACAAGCCGACACGGATGAAGGCGATGATCGCCTTCTTCAAGGGCGTGCCCGAGGCCGCCGAGCACATCCGTGCGAACCTGAAGACTCCGATGCCGGAGAGCTTCGTCAAGCTGGGGACCGCGGCGTTCGCCGGCTATGCCGACTATTACCGCGGCGATGCCCGCGCGGCCTTTGCCGATGTCGAAGACCCGGCACTGCAGGCCGAGTTCAAGGAGACCTCGGAAGCTGCCGGCGCGGCCATGCAGGACCTCGCCGACTGGATCGCAGACGTGCCCACCAACCAGGACTACGCGCTGGGCGCGGACCGCTTCTCGCGCATGCTCGCCACGACCGAGGCGGTCGACATCTCGCTCGACAAGCTGGAAGCCGTGGGCAGCGCCGACCTGAAGAAGAACCGCGAAGCCCTCGTCGCCGCCTGCGCGCAGTTCGCTCCGGGCAAGACCGTCCCCGAATGCGTCGAGAAAATGGGCGCCGACAAGCCCGAGGACGGCCCGGTCGCCGAAGCGCGCCGCCAGATCCCCGAACTGGTTGCCTTCGTGCGCGAGAACGACATCGTCACCATCCCCGGCGACAAGATGGCCGCGGTCGAGGAAAGCCCGCCCTACAACCGCGCCAACTCCGCCTACATGGACCCGCCGGGACCGCTCGAGACCAACCCCTCCTCGGTCTACTACATCTCGCCGCCGGACCCGACCTGGTCCAGGGAAAAGCAGATGGCGTACATCCCGGCCAAGGACGACCTGCTGTTTACCAGCGTCCATGAGGTGATGCCGGGCCACTATCTGCAGTTCCTGCATTCGAACCAGGCGCCCTCGATCGTCGGCCGCCTCTTCGTCGGCTACGGCTTCGCCGAAGGCTGGGCGCACTATACCGAGCAGATGATGCTCGATGCCGGGCTCGGCGGCGGCAAGCCGGAAGTCCACATCGGCCAGCTCTCCAACGCCCTGCTGCGCGACTGCCGCTTCGTCTCCGCGATCGGCCTGCACGCGCGCGGCATGACGCAGGAGGAGTCGAAGAAGCTGTTCATGGACCAGTGCTACATCGATGAAGGCAACGCCGAACAGCAGGCCGCGCGCGGCACTTACGATCCCGCCTACCTCAACTACACGCTGGGCAAGCTGATGATCATGAAGTTGCGCGACGACTGGACCGCCACCCGCGGCGGCCGGGCAGCATGGAAGCAGTTCCACGACCAGTTCCTCAGCTACGGCGGCCCGCCGATCCCGCTGGTTCGCGAGGAGATGATGGACGAAGACGCACCCCACGCGGTCTTCTGAAAATAAGCGCAAAATCGACTGGACCGGCGCCCCTGCCTCGCGGTAAGGGCGCCGGACTTGCTTCACGGCACGCCGGTTTAGCTCAGTTGGTAGAGCAGTTGATTTGTAATCATCAGGCCAGGGGTTCGAATCCTCTAACCGGCACCACCCAAACCTCCTTGAATTTTAAGCCGTTTCTTCGACGAGCGGGACGATCGGGGCCGGAAGCCAGCGGCCCGACCGCGCAACTCGGTGCATCGAATGCGCCGGCAGCGTACATTTCCTCGGGCTTTTCACCCGGCAATGTTGCGCGAAAGCGCACAGTGGCGAGGCTGCCATCGCCTTCGGGATCGTCTTCCACATCGAAGCTCACGAACTCGAACGCTCTGGTGCCGGCGGGCAGGATCGCGGTGACACGCAGGAGGAGATTGCGCAGGAATGCGGCATCCCTCGAACGGCAGATGTCTCCGGGCTCGGCCGCCGCGAGATCTGCGCTCTCGATATGGTAGCTGGTGGGTTCCGCGCCTGGGGCGGGGTCCTGCTGGTTCGGGGTGCACGCCGAAAGCACGCCTATGACCACCAACTGCGAAATGGACGCGCACAAATTCTTCGACCGACGGCGCATTTGCCTCTCCAGACCATGCCTGTGAATCCCGTTCCGGGAAGCAGACCCTACCAGCAGGGCCCGGCCCGCGCATCATCCGGAATGTACGCGTCCGGTCAGGCGTCGCGCTCGAGGAACTCCAGAAGCGCCCGGTTGAAGCCCTCGATCTTCTCGAGGTTAGAAAGGTGCGACGCGTCGAGCATCACGCATTGCGCGCCGGCAATGCCCCCGACGAGGGCTTGGGTGTGTTCGGGCGGGGTCGCGGGATCCTGGCTGCCGCCGATCACCAGCGTGCGCGCCTTCACCAGCGGCAGGAGCTTGCGCATGTCCATGTCGCGGATGGCCGCGCAGCAGCCCGCGTAACCGACCGGATCGGTGGCCGCGAGAACTTCGAGGATGGCAGCCGCATTGTCGGGATTGCTGCGGAATTCGGGCGTAAACCAGCGCTCGACCACCGCATCGCTCAGGGCGCCCATGCCCTTGCTCAGAGCATTATCGATCCGGGTATCCCAACCCGACGGCGGGCCCATGAAGGGAGAGCTGTTGGCAATGACCAGAGCCTCCAGCCGCTCCGGCGCGCGCCATCCCAGCCATTGGCCGGTCATGCCGCCCAGCGACAGACCGCAGAAGGCAAAGCGTTCGATGCCGAGGGCATCGGCTAGTTCCAGCACGTCGCGGCCGAGCCGGTCGAGGCCGTAGCCACCTGCCGGAACACCGGATGCGCCATGCCCGCGCGTATCGTAGCGGATTACGCGGTAATGCGGCGCCAGTGCCGCTACCTGCGGATCCCACATCGCCATCGCCGTGCCGAGCGAGTTCGACAGGATGACGACGGGCGCATCGGCAGGTCCATCGGCGCGCCAGGCGATCCGGCAGTGATCGCCGGTTTCGATGACGCCGCTTTCAACGTTTTCCGTGGCCATCAGACGCGCTCCAGAACCATGGCGATGCCCTGCCCCACGCCCACGCACATGAAGACGAGCGCGCGCTTTCCACCGTTCCGCTGCAGTTCCTCGGCTGCGGTCATGGCGATGCGCGCGCCGGACATGCCGAGCGGATGGCCCAGTGCAATCGCGCCGCCATTGGGATTGACGCGCGGATCGTCCGACGCGACGCCGAGATCGCGCAGCGTCGCGATGGCCTGGCTGGCGAAAGCCTCGTTGAGTTCGATCACGTCGAAGTCGGCCATCGTCAGGCCGGCACGCGCCATCACGCGCTGCGCCGCCCCCACCGGGCCGACACCCATAACGCGCGGCGCTATGCCGCAAGCGGCCATGGTGACGATCCGCGCCCGCGGAGTAAGTCCGTGGCGGGCGGCGGCGTCCTCGGAAGCCACCAGCATCGCGGCGGCCCCATCGTTGAGTCCGGAGGCATTGCCTGCCGTGACCGTCCCGCCTTCGCGCACGACCGGCTTGAGCTTGGCAAGCGCCTCGAGGCTGGTGGAGCGCAGGTGCTCGTCGCGCGCGAACACGATCGGATCCGCCTTGCGCTGCGGGATGGTGACGGGGACGATTTCCGCATCGAAACGGCCGCTCGCCTGCGCCCTGGCGGCCTTTTCCTGGCTCGCCAGCGCAAAGGCGTCCTGCTCTTCGCGCGAGACGTTCCATTCCTCGGCCACGTTTTCGCCCGTCTGCGGCATCGTATCGACGCCGTAGGCCGCCTTCAGCGCCGGATTGACGAAGCGCCAGCCGAGCGTGGTGTCCTCGATCTTCTGGTCGCGGCCGAACGCGCTACCGGCCTTGCCCAGAACGTAGGGCGCACGCGTCATGCTTTCGACGCCGCCGGCCAGAACGAAGTCGGCATCACCGGCGCGGATGGCCTGCGCCGCGAAGCCCAGCGCATTGAGCCCCGATCCGCAAAGCCGGTTTACCGTCGTGCCGGGCACCACTTCGGGCAGGCCCGCCAGCAGCACCGCCATGCGCGCGACGTTGCGGTTGTCTTCACCGGCCTGATTGGCGCAGCCGAGGATCGCATCGTCGAGCGCCGCCCAGTCGACGTCCGGGTTGCGTTCGACGAGCGCGCGGATCGGCAGCGCAGCCAGATCGTCGGCGCGGACCGGCGAGAGCGAGCCGTTGAGCTTGCCGATGGGGGTGCGAATGGCATCGCACAGGAATGCCTGCGTGGTCATGCCGCCTCCAGTTCGATCGCGAGCGGCGCGCCGGTTTTGGCTACGACATCCTCAACGGCAACACCGGGTGCCAGTTCGACCAGCGTCAGGCCGCCGGCCTTGCGGTCGACGCGGATGACCGCGAGATCGGTGACGATCAGATCGACCACCGCCTTACCCGTGAGGGGCAGCGTGCAGGCGTCGAGGATCTTGGGGCTTCCGCTCTTGGATACGTGATCCATGACCACGACGACCTGCTTGACCCCGGCGACGAGATCCATCGCCCCGCCCATGCCTTTGACCATCTTGCCGGGGATCGTCCAGTTGGCGAGATCGCCCTTTGCTGAGACCTCCATCGCGCCCAGAACGGCCATGTCGATATGTCCGCCGCGGATCATCGCGAAGCTGTCCGCGCTTGAAAAGAAGCTCGAGGTCGGCAGCGCGGTGATGGTCTGCTTGCCGGCGTTGATGAGGTCGGGGTCCTCCTCCCCGTCATAGGGGAAAGGGCCGATGCCCAGCATGCCGTTCTCGGACTGGAGCGTGACGGTCACGCCTTCGGGAACGTGGTTCGCGACCAGTGTGGGAATGCCGATGCCGAGGTTCACATAGTAGCCGTCGCGCAGTTCCTTCGCCGCGCGGGCCGCCATTTCGTCGCGGGTCCATGGCATCAGACGGCCTCCCTCTCGCGAACGGTGCGCTTTTCGATCCGCTTCTCGTTGATCGTCGAGAGCACGATGCGATCGACGTAGATGCCGGGCGTGTGGATTGCGTCGGGATCGAACGAGCCCTCCGGAACCAGTTCCTCGACCTCGACGACCGTCATCTTGCCGGCGGTCGCCATGTTGGGATTGAAGTTGCGGGCGGTCTTGCGGAACATGAGATTGCCCGCAGGGTCCGCGCGCCATGCCTTGACGATGGCGAGGTCGGCGCGCAGCCATGTCTCGCGCACGTATTCCTCGCCCTCGAACACCTCGACCGGCTTGCCCTCGGCGACGACCGTGCCGACGCCCGTCTTGGTGTAGAAGGCGGGAATACCCGCGCCGCCGGCCCGGATCCGCTCGGCCAGCGTCCCCTGGGGATTGAGCTCGAGTTCGAGCTCGCCCGAGAGGTACTGCTGCTCGAACAGCTTGTTCTCCCCGACATAGGACGAGATCATCTTGCGCACCTGCCGGCTCTCGAGGAGCATCCACAGGCCGAACCCGTCCGCCCCGGCATTGTTCGAAATCACCGTCAGGTCCTTCACGCCCGAGGCGCGAATTTCGGGAATCAGGCTCTCGGGGTTACCCGAGAGCCCGAACCCGCCAGACATGATGGTCATGCCGTCGAACAACAGCCCATCAAGGGCGGCGCTGGGAGAGGGAAAGATCTTGTCCATGGGGTGTCAGGCTCAGGCCGCGGTGCGGGCGCGTTCGGAGAAGCCTTCTTCGCCTTCGCTTTCGGCGCGTTCGACCTGGAAGTCGAAAGCGATGTAGGTGCTGTCACCCTGCCGGTTGGGCACGGGAAGCAGGCCTTCGCGGGTGCCGAACGCAAAGTCGTCCTTGGCGAAGGGATCGTCGCCGAAGTTGATCTGCGTGGTCAGCTTGCGATAGCCCGGCGCCTCGACGAAGAAGTGAACGTGGGCCGGACGATTGCCGTGGCGGCCGAGGACATGCATCAGCTTCTCGGTCGCACCGCCCGGAGGCACGCTGTAGCCGCTCGGGGCCTTGGAATGGAACGCATAGCGTCCGTCCGCGCCAAGGCGGATGCGGCGGCGGTTGTTGAACGGCGTCTGTTCACCGGTCGGATCGAAGTGCGAATAGAAGCCCTTCGAATTGGCATGCCAGACATGCAGGATCGCGTTCTGCACCGGCTCGCCGTCGGGCCCGGTCACCTGACCGGTCATGTAGAGCGTGTCGGTGTCGTCGGGATCGTCGGTCAGGCAGACATCGCCTTCGACCAGCGGCGCGCCTTCGACGTAGAGCGGTCCCTCGATCGTGCGCGGGGTACCGCCGCCACGACCGGCCTCGGCGTCGCGCGCGTCCATGAGCAGGTCCATGAAGTGCTCGAGCCCGGTGCCCGGCGCGATGAGGCCGAGTTCACCGGCGCCATCCTGAAAGAACTTCACGGCCTTCCAGAACTCGCTCTCGGTCACGTCGTACTTGACGATCACGGTCATGATCGCCTCGATCAGGTCGCGATGGATCGCCTTGATGCGCTCGTCGCCACCGTCCTGGCCGATGCCGCTGGCGGTATCGAGCAGGGTCTGGATCGCTTGGGTCTTCACGAAATCGGTGTTCATTGCTCGTCTCTCCCGGTGCTGGGGCCTGTCACTCAGCGATCGTCGTCATGGATCGAGGAAGGATGGCGGCACAGCGCCGTCACCTTGACGTCCATGAAGGGATAGAGCGGCAGGTTCATGAGGATGTCGTGCAGCTCGGCATTGCCGGGCGCATCGAAGATGCTGACGTTGCTGTACTGGCCGACCACGCGCCAGATGTGGCGCCAGGTGCCGGCGCGCTGGAGTTCCTGGAAATAGGCCTTCTCGGCGGCCTTGATTTCCTCGAAGCGCTCCGGATCGAAGTCCAGCGGCTTGTTGACGTCCATTTCGACCATGAACAGCATGGATCAGCCTTTCTCGTTTGCAGCGACACTGATGGTGCGCCGGGTGGCATCGCGGCGCAGGAATGCGAGGCGATCCTCGTCGATCCGCACGCCAAGCCCCGGCCCGGCGGGAACCGCCATTCCGAAGTCGCCGTATTCCAGGGGCTCCTCCAGAATTTCCTCGGTCAGGAGCAGCGGCCCGAAGAGCTCCGTTCCAAAGGCAAGTGCGGGGAAGGTCGAAAACGCATGCGCCGAAGCCGCCGTACCGACGGCCGCCTCCAGCATCGTACCGCCGTAGAGTGCGACCCCGGCGGCATCGGCAATCGTCTGGACCTCGCAGGCGGCGTGAAGGCCGCCCGATTGTTCGATCTTCACGGCAAAGACATCGGCAGCCGCATCGACCGCGAAGTCGTAGGCGCTGGCCGGACCCTGCAGGGCTTCATCGGCCATGATCGGGATCGCGGCGGTCGCGCGCAGCCGGGCCATCCCGGCGCGGTTGCTGCGGTGGATCGGCTGTTCGACGAGATCGCATCCGGCATCGGCCAGCATGGCGATGCCCTTGCGCGCGCCGGTCTCGTCCCAGGCCATGTTGACGTCGACGCGGACCGAAGCACGGTCGCCCAGCGCCTTCTTGATAGCGGCTACATGCGCGACGTCGTCGGCGATCGGCCGCTTGCCGATCTTGAGCTTGAACGCATTGTGGCGGCGCTGCTCGATCATTGCCTCGGCCTCGGCAATGTCGCGCGTGGTATCGCCGCTGGCGAGCGTCCACAGCACCGGCAGGCGATCGCGCAGCCGCCCGCCGAGCAGTTCGCTGACAGCCAGCCCGCAGCGAATGCCCTGCGCGTCGAGAAGCGCGGTTTCGATGGCGCACTTGGCGAAGTTGTTGCCGACGATGTGCTTGCCGAGCGCGGCCATGCAGGCCGCCGGACGCGTAGCATCCTGCCCGGCCAGCAACGGCGCGAAATAGGTGTCGATGGCGAGCTTGATGCCTTCGGGCGATTCCGGGCCATAGGCCAGCCCACCGATGGTGGTGGCTTCGCCGACGCCAACGATACCATCAGAACATTCTATGCGCACAAGACACAGGACCTGCGTCTGCATCGTGGCCATGGCCAGCACGTGCGGCCGGATCGTCGGCACATCGACGATTATAGCCTCTATTTCCCGTATTGTTGCCATGTTCAGCGCAATCTCCGTTGCCCTATCGATAGGACTGTTCAAGGCGCTGCGGAAACACTATCTCGGTCTCATTCAATACCTGAGAGGTATCATGGAACTGCGTCACCTGCGTTACTTCGAAGCCGTCGCGAGGGCCCGCAACTTCACCCGCGCGGCCGAGGAACTGGGCGTCGCGCAGCCGCCGCTGAGCCGGCAGATCCGGGCGCTGGAGGAAGAACTCGGCCAGATCCTCATCGACCGCAACGAACGCCCGATCCGCCTGACCGAGGCGGGCCGCGTCTTCTTCCAGGGCGCCAGCCAGATTCTCGACAATGTCGAGCAGCTCAAGGAGACGATGCGCCGCTTCGGATCGTCCGGTCAGCGCCGCTTCGTCATCGGCGTCGTCGGCTCGATCATGCAGGGCGGACTGCCCGAAACCCTGCGCCAGTTCCGCAACGCCACCGACGGCGTGGAGACCGAACTGGTGGAACTGACCACGCTCGAACAGGTGGAAGCGCTGCGCGACGGGCGCATCGATGCCGGGCTCGGCCGCATCCGCATCGCCGATCCGGGTATCCGCCGCGAGATCCTGCAGGAAGAGCCGCTCGTCGCCGCCCTGCCCGCGCATCATCCGCTCGCCGAACGCGCGTCGCTCGACCTTGCGGATATCGCAGGCATGACCCTGATCATCTATCCGCGCTCGCCCCGCCCCAGCTACGCCGACCAGATCCTCGACCTGATGCGCGATCATGGGCTCAACGCGGCCCGCACCACCGAGGTGCGCGAAATCCAGACGGCGCTGGGCCTCGTTGCTGCGGAGGCCGGTATCGCCATCGTGCCCTACTCCATGCGGCAGGTCCGGCCGGGCGATGTCGCTTATGTGCCGCTTGCGCATACGGAGGCCATTTCTCCCGTCATCCTCAGCCAGCGCTCCAGCGACGACAGCCCGGAAGCGGTCCTGTTTCGCGAAACGGCGCGGACCGTATTCGCCGAGCGGGCGGTTGGGCTGAACACCGCGGAGACCGCGTAAAAAACGGTCCGGCGCCTGCTGGGGGGAGACGCCGGACCAGGTGAGGGATTCCACCCGTCAGGATGGCTCGCAGAACTCAGAAGAGGTAGCCGATGCCCCAGAGCGGATCGTCGGAGTTGAGCAGGCGCACGACCTTGCCATCGAGCGCGAGACCGCCATCGCGGCGCACCAGACGGTAGATCATGTCCGCACCGACGACACGCGTACGCTCGAACTTGAACTCGACGAGCATCTGGGCGCAGCGCACCACCGTGGCATCACCATCGGTTCCGTCGATGACGAAACGCGAGGTGGTGCGTACAGTGCGCGCCGAAGGGGCCGAGGACATGGCAAAGCCGCTCTTCAGACGCTTCACGCGCATTTCGCGCATGGCGGCATCGTCATAGGCGATGTTCAGTTCGCTGGCGTAGTCGCCCTCTTCGCGGTCGATCGGGATCACGTAGATGCCCTGCTCGGTCCACAGCTTCAGCCAGTCGGCGTATTCCTGTCGGTCGAGCATTTCGGCCTCGCGCCAGATGAAGGCGCTGGCTTCCTCGATCGTGATCGGTGCGCCGTCGGCGGCACCGGTCGCGGTTTCACGGGTCTGTTCAAGCGTGCTCATGCCGTCATCATCCTTTTCCATTGCTGGTAGGCCGCCCGCATGCCGGTTTCGGCACTCACGTCCGTCACGTTGCTGCCCGCGACATGTCCGACCAGCGGGTCCTGACCGCGGTTGACGAGAATCCACAGATCGTCGCCGGCGGAAGCGCCGCGCTGCACGCGTTCCCAGCCCTCGGCATCGTCGGGCGAGCCGAAGCCCATCGGGCCCTGGAAGTGTTCATGCAGACGCATGCGCACGCGGTTCGCCGCTTCGGGACCGCCATCCATGCCGATCGCGATGTGGCGGATCTCGGTCTCTTCGACCGACACCGGGCGCAGCACCCGGAAGAAGGCCATCGAGCAGGCGACGTTGGGGAACAGGTTGAGGTTGAACCCGCCACCGCCGACGGCGCGGACGATGCGGCGGACCTCGAGGTCGGAATAGCCCTCGTCACGCAGTTCCTGCGCCAGCGCGGAGAAACGCTCGGGGATCGGTGCTTCGAGATTTTCCTCCAGATCGACGAGATCGGGGATCATCACCATGAGGCTGTGGCCGTTGCCCAGATCCTCGACCCAGCCGCCCTGGCCCAGAACGTCGAAGACATTCTCGGTCTCTTCGTCGAGCGAGTCGATGAAGGTCTTGTGGACGATCGGGAAGTGGTAAGCGTCGGTGGTGTTCTCGAGCTGGATCTTCCAGTTGCCCTCGAAGCGGAACTGGTGCTCGCCCAGAACCTTCACCGGGTAGCCGGCGCCCTGCTTCATGAACAGGTCGATCCACTTCTTCGCGGCACCGAGGAAGTCCTCCAGCGGCTCGATATCGTCGCGGAAGGTCGCGAAGATCATGCCGTTGTACTGCTCGACGCGCAGCGAGATGAGCGGGAACTCCGACTTGTCGAACTCCTCGCCATAGACCGCCGCATGGGGAACGCCGCGCAGCTGCCCGTCGAGGCCGTAGGTCCAGCCGTGATAGGGGCAGACGAAGACCGAGGTCTTGCCCTTGGCCTTTTCGCAGACCGACGCCGCGCGGTGGCGGCAGCGGTTCAGAAGGACGTTGATCTCGTCGTTCTTGCCGCGCGTCACGATCACCGGCTGCTGGCCGACCCATGACTTCTTGTAGCTGCCCTTTTCCGGAATCTCGCTGGTATGCGCGACCCAGACCCAGGTGTTCTTGAAGATCCGGTCCATCTCCTCGTCGAAGATGGCGGGATTCTTGTAGAGCGAAGTGTGGACGCGATCGTCCTGCACGAGGTCGCCGAAGCCGGCGCCCCCGGTGGGCATATCCATGGCGTTCATTCTCCTGTTTGTTTGTCCGGCACCGGCACAGGTGTGGGATCGTCCCATCGGTCCACCGGCCGGCTGAATAGGTTTTCGGTTTCGAAGCGGCTCATCCGCCAGGCGCCGTCCTCTAGGGCGAAGGACACGCGCAGGCGCGCCGAACGCAGGTCGCTGCGCCCGTCGGCGTATGTCGATGTCTGGAGCATCATCCACTGCCCGGTCGCCTGCTCGCCTTCGACGGCGATGGTTTCCGAACACAGGAAGTGCGCATTCATGGCAAAGTGGGCGGGCGGGCCGCGATACTTCCCGAGCATCGCCACGATCGCCTCGCGTCCCTGGTGCCCGCCGAACGCCCCGGCATAGCGGGGGCCAACGCCGGTCCAGACCGCATCGCGCGTAAACAGCGCGCCAAGCTCGTCCATCGGCGTATCGGGGCCGAGATCGTCGCACAGTTCCATGTAGCGGGCCATGACCGTCCGGATATCGCTCTCCGCCTCGAAGCGGGCCAGCCTCTCTTCGACACTCGCCATCAGAGCGCTCCTTCCAGAGCCAGCCCGACACCGCAAAGCGCGGCATCGCCGCCCATGCCCCCGACCAGTTGCACGCCCGCGGGAAGCCCCTGCACGGTGAGCGTCGGCAGGCTCAGCGTCGGATGTCCGGAGAGGTTGAACGGCCGGACCAGTTCGGTCAGTCGCAGCGCCGCTTTCGCATCGGTGGCATCAACGACCCGCAGCGGCACGCTGGGAAGCGTGGGCAGGACAAGCGCATCGCACGTGGCAAGCGCAGCCTCGACCTCCTCGGTAAATTGCGCGCGGACCTCCTCGGCGGCAGCCACCTGTTCAAGCGAGACCTTCATGCCCGCAGCAATGCGCGCATCGATGTCGGCGCCGAGTTTGCCGGTGCCGACGAGATCGCCGAACAGTGCCGCCATCTCCGCCGCCATGATCGTGATCCCCGCCTCGTGCGCAGCGCTAAGCGAGGGCAGTTCGACAGGCTTCACATCCGCAGGCGCACGCTCAAGGACCTTTGCGAGCGCGGCATCGACATCCTTGTCAGCAGAGGACGCGACGCGCCCGAGGACCACGCGGCCCGGCTTGGTCGGCGCCTCGAAGCCCGGCGAAATCATGGTCATGGCGCGGACGATCGTTGCCATGTCGCGCGCGAACGGCCCGATGCAATCGAGCGAGCTCGTTACCGGCACTGCGCCCTCGCGGGAAATCGTTCCGAAAGTCGGCTTCAATCCGAAAATACCGCAACAGGCCGCGGGCATGCGGATCGAACCGCCGGTATCGGTGCCGATCGAGAAGTCGACCATTCCCGAAGCCACCGCAGCGGCCGAACCGCTGGAAGATCCGCCGACGATAAGCGCGGGAAAGCGCGGATTGAGAGGCGTCCCGGTGTGGCCGTTAATCCCGGTCACGCCATAGGCCAGTTCATGCATGTTGGCCTTGCCGACGATGCGGCAGCCGTGATCGAGCAGTGCATCGACCACGGCGGCATTGGCCTTGGCCAGCGGCGCGTCGTCGAAAGCGGCGCTGCCGCATCCGGTGCGCTGACCCGCGATATCCAGGCAATCCTTCACCGCGACGGTCGGGCCATCGCTCCCGAGATCGATCGAGGCAACGAGGATGGAAGAGGCATCAAGGCTTGACATATGCAATTTACAACATGATTCACGTGAATAGTCAACGATTATAGGACTTGTTCCGATGCTGAACATCCGCGACCTGTTCGCGATGGATGACGATCTCCAGCTCTCGTACGACGCGTGGCCGTTCTACTGGCTCACGCGTGCCCACGGCCGCTACCAGGACGCGCTCGTCTCGGCGCTCGCCGGCACCGGAATGGACGCGGCATCCTGGCGTATCGTCATGATTCTCAAGGAGCAGGAGTGGATGGCGGTCAGCGAGATCGCGACCCAGGCCAACACCAAGCTCTCGACGATGACCAAGGCCGTCCAGCGCATGGAGGCCGGCGGTCTCGTGGACCTGCGCGAAAGCCCGCGCGACCGCCGCGTGACCGAAGTCTCGCTGACGGCCAAGGGCAAGGAACTCGTCGGCGTGGCGGTGGAAACTGCCCGGCACGTCTTCAACCGCGCCTTCGCCGGCATCGCGCCCGAGCGCCTGCAACTGCTCAAGGACCTGCTCGGCGACGTCGCCGAAAACCTGCGCTGACGCCGACCGAAATCCAGAATCACTGCAATCAGACCCACTGGCACGGGAGCCCTCATGACCTCTTTCGATCCGAATACCCCCGCGCAGCAATTCGCCGACAACCGCCGCGCCGCCACCGGTTTCGCCGCGTTTCCCGGCCCCGTTCCCGAGACTCTCGAAGACGCCTACGCCATCCAGAACGCGGCCATCGCGCTGTGGGATCGACCCATTGCCGGATGGAAAGTCGGCCGCATCGGCGGCGAGCTGGAAACGAAGTTCGGCGAAAACCGCTTCGTGGGTCCGATGTTCGCGGACAGCATATGGCCGGACGGCGCCCCGTTCCCCCGCATCGAAGGCGGCTTTGCCGCGCTGGAAGCGGAACTCGTTGCGGTCATCGCCGCTCCGGAAGCGAATAAGGCTTACACTCCGGCGGACTGCGCCGCGCTGGTGAAGGCGTGGCATGTCGGCATCGAAGTGGCCGGAAGCCCGCTGGCCCCCATCAACGATCTCGGCCCCCTCGCCTCGATCGCCGGGTTCGGCAACAACATGGGCCTGATCCTCGGCCCCGAAGTCGCCATCGACGATCCCGATGCCGCACAGTGCACGACCGTTATCGACGGCGAGGTATTCGGGCCGCGCAACGCCGGCATGTTGCCCGGCGGCCCGCTGGCCGCCGTGGCGTTCGCCGTGAACAAGCTGCAGGCGCTGGGTCACGCGATACCGGAGGGAACGCTGATTTCCACCGGTGCGATCACCGGCGTGCATGCGGTGCATGCGGGACAGGCTTGCGAAGCCCGCTTCGAACCGGGGGCGACGCTCGCCTGCACAGTCACGCCACTTTGAGCGGAAGGCGGTGGAAGGCTCGGCCGAAATAGACCAGGCCTTCCCCTTCTGCCCGCATGTCGAGTTCCTCGACCCGGCAGATGAACACGCCGTGCGTACCCACGTCCTGTACGGCCTCGACGCGGCACGAGAAGGTCACCAGCGCGCCGACCAGAGCCGGAACGCCGTTTTCCATCGTGCGCCATTCGCCCTGGCCGAAGCGCTCCTCGATATCGAGGCCACGCTTGGCGAAAGTGCCCGAAAGCCCCTCGTGCTCGCCGCCGAGGACATTGACGCACAGCACGCCGTTTTCGGTGATGGCCGCATTCATCCGCGAGCTGCGGTTGATGCAGACGAGCAGCGAGGCAGGCTCGTCGGTCACGCTGCATACGGCGGATGCCGTGATGCCGTAGCGTCCGCCGGGGCCATCGGTGGTGATGATGTTCACCGCCGCGCCAAGCTGCGCCATGGCGGATCGGAACAGGGTGTTGTCGATCATGGATGTCACCGCATCATGAGGCCGCCGTTGATGTCCCAGATCGCGCCATTGGCGAATCCGGCATCGGGGGCGGCGAGGTGGACAGCGGTCCGCGCGACATAGGCGGGCGAACCGAGCTGGCGGACGGGAATCCCGGCGATCAGGCCTTCGAGCTTGTCGGCAGGGACCAGCTCGCGGACAGACGGCAGGTCGAGCGGGCCGGGTGCAATGGCATTCACCGTCACACCGAACGCAGCCAGATCGCGCGCGAAGACCTTGGTCAGCGTGATAATCCCGCCCTTCGAGGCGGCATAGTGCGCGCCGGTGGCGGTTCCGCCGTTCTGGCCGGCAAGCGAGGCGATGTTGACGATCCGCCCTGCCCCCGCATCGCGGAAGTACCGGCCGAGGACCTGACTGCCGACGAAGGTGCCACGCATGTTGACGCCGAGCACGGCATCGAAATCATCCGGATCGATATCGAGCACCGGCTGGGCGCGGGTGACGACGGCGTTGTTCACCAGAACGTCGACCTGCCCCCAGTCGGCAAGCAGGCGGTCGCGCACGGCCTCGAACGCGTCCTGCTTGCGCACATCCAGCTCCATGCCGATCGTCGTCTGCAGGGAAGGATCGAGGCTCTCCGCCAGGGCCGAAGCCCCGGCGCCGTCGATATCGGTAATGCAGACGTGATATCCGGCATCGTGGAAGGCCCGGCTCAGATACTCGCCGAGCCCTCTGGCTCCACCGGTTATGAGAACGACGCGCATGCCAATGGCATCGCTCATGCCGGGATGACCAGTTCGCGACCGATGCGCGCTTCGACGCGCATGTACTTCCACAGACGGTGCTCACCCACCTCGACGGTGCGGAACAGGTTGCAGGCAGCCACGGCCGTCTCGCGATCGGGCACTTCGGCCAGGATGTAGAAGGTCCAGGGCCAGCCGGTGGGCGAAGTGCCGACCATCGTCTCGTCATCATCGAGCGTGCCGAGCACGGTCACGCCGGGCAGATCGCGAATGCCCTTGAGCATTTCGCCGGTCGCGGCCCAGACGGTACCGATCTCGGATGCGGGAAGATCGAAGAAGTTCTGAAGAACGGCGCCGCAGAACATCACGCGGAGCTTCTTGGGGGGCGTATCGGTCATGAAAAGGTCCTTCTAGAAAATCAGGGGTAGCCAGCGGGCGTATCGAGCCCGAGCATCACGCGGCCCGCGCTCTGCCAGGTGCCTTCGGAAAGGAAGGCGTGCTGCGCCACGACCATCGCGTCGTGAACGTAGGCCGCCAGCGGGTGGTCGGTGTAGATCCCGGTCGTGCCGGACAGGGTGAACGCCGTCTGCGCGACTTCGCAGCCCACTTTCGCGACGTTGCTTGACGCGAGGCGAAGCATCATCGCCTGCTTCTGGCTGGCCGGATCGCCGGCGCACAGCGTTTCCCAGGCCTCCTCGGTGGCCTCGTAGAAAAAGGCGCGCGCCGAGCGCAGCTTGGCTTCGGCCTTGGCGATCTCGCTCTGCACATAAGGACGGTTGGCCAGGGTGGGCGCACCGGTGATCGAGCCGCGGCCCGCCGCCATGGCGAGGATTTCCTCAACCGCCGCGCGGCCGACGCCGACGCCGACAATCGCCAGCACCTGCGCCGCCAGCGCCATCGCCGGATAGCGATAGAGCGGCGAATCGAGGCACGGCGCGCTGCCGCGAATGAAGGTCCAGTCCTCGGTGACGAGCGCGTCCTTCACGACGATGTCGTGGCTGCCGGTGCCGCGCAGACCGATCACATCCCAGTTGGGTTCGATCGTCGCCTTTTCCGCCGGCATGACCGCCATGCGCGGAAGACCGCCCGAGGCATCCTCCATCTTGAAGCCCACACCAATGAGATCGGCGCCCGTGGAGCCACTGCCGAAGGGCCAGCGGCCAGAAATCTTCAGGCCATCGGGCGTCTTTTCCGCCTGCTGCGGCGGGAACAGCGCGCCGGCGAAGATCACGTCGGGACCGTTGGCATAGATCTTCGCCAGGGTCTCTTCGGGCAACGCGGCCAGATACATGCTGGAAACGCCGAAGCTCGCCACCCAGCCCACCGAGCCATCGGCTTCGGCCAGCTTTTCGACGAACTTGAGGAATTCGGTGGGAGAAGCCTCGACACCGCCGAAACGCTTGGCGACGAGCGCGCGGTAGGCGCCGATGCTGCGCAGCGTTTCGACAACGTCCTTCGGCAGCTGGCCGAGGTCGGCGAATTCGCGGCGCCGGGCGCGCACATCGGCAAGGAACGCCTCGGGAATCTCCCCGATGCCTTCGGCACTCCGGTTCAAAGTCGGCGCGGTCATCGTATTCATAAGCGCTTCTTCCCCAATCGTTGTGAGCTTGCGGCCCGTAGGCCCCTGCGGCCTGAAATCGGGCTCTGCGGGAAGCGGCCTTCGGCCTCGCGACCGGCCGCCCTGCGTTGAGAGCGAATTTGTTGCATCTTACTTGAATTGTCAAGTAATGATATCGTACTATTCCGATTGCCGAGACGAACGGTGCGAGCTACAGGCCAGGGCGCCGGGCGGCACGGTTTCAAGGGAGAACGGAAAAGATGGGAGAGGCTCTCGAAGAGCATGGCAGCCGCATGGACGACGCCGCCTTCAACATGGAGGAGTGGCCGTTCTACTGGCTCACCCGCTTTTCCGGACGCTATCACCAGCAGATGGAGCGCGCGCTCAAGCCGATCGGGCTGGATATCCCGCACTGGCGCGTGCTGATGGCCCTGCGCGACCGCGAACGTCTGAGCGTAAGCGAGATCGCCGACCACGCGATCGCCAAGCTGCCGACGATGACGAAGATCATCAAGCGCATGGAAGCGGACGGCCTGATCAACTGCACGCCGCGCGCGACCGACCAGCGCGTGACCGAAGTCAGCCTGACCAAGCAGGGCCTGGAAGCGAGCGACAAGGCCTGGGCGGCCGCGAACAGCATCTATGCCCGCGCTTTCGAGAATGTGACGCCGAAAGAAATCGCGACGCTGAACCGGCTGCTGCGCACGGTTACCCGCAATATCGTGGAATAAACGGCGCGCGGAGATCGCGCGCCATGGCTGCCCGGCCCTGCACCTGCCCCGATAGTCGGAACCGGCCGGACCGGGCATCATGCGATCAGAGCCTTCCTGCCCGGATCTCGCCATCGATGTGTTCCGCCTGGCGCATGGCCAGCGCAACGATCGTCAGCGTCGGGTTGCAGCCGCCCGCGGTCGGGAACAGGCTGCCGTCGGAGACGAACAGGTTCTCGACGTCGTGCGTGCGGCCATAGCGGTTGCACACGCTCGACTTGGGATCGTCGCCCATGCGCGCCGTGCCCATGTTGTGGGTCGCGGGAATGTAGTCGCCCATCTCGATGACCTGTTCGGCACCCAGCGATTCATAGATGCGCCGACCGACCTTCCAGGCGTATTCCTTCATCGCGATGGTGTTCGGGTGATCCTCGTAGTGGATCACCGGCACCGGCAGACCGTTCACGTCGCGCTCTTCGGGGTGAAGCGTGATGCGGTTGGAATGCTGCGGCGGGTCCTCGCCCGTCATCAGCAGGCCCGCGAGATAGTCGTACTTGTCGAGCACCGAGGTCAGCTCGCGGCCCCAGCCGCCAACGATCATGTTCTTGGCGAGGATCTCGGGCGTGAAAGGCACCGTCGAGATCAGGAAGCCGCCGGCAAAGCCGCGCTCGGGAGCATGGCGGCGCTCGTCGCGCACGACACCGGCAAGGTGCGTCTGGCGGTAGAAGTGGACCTTGCCCGGCATGACGCCCATCACCTGGATGGTGAAGTGGCGCATGTAGTTGCGACCGACGAGGCCGCTGCTGTTGGCCAGGCCGTTAGGATGACGCTCGCTGGTGTTGTTGAGCAGCAGGCGCGTGGTCTCCACGACATTGCCCGCCACCGCAACGGCGCGCGCCTTCTGGGTGATGCGCTTGCCTTCGTGCACGTAGGTGACGCCCGATACACGGCCATCGTCGCCGAGTTCGACCGAAACGACCATGCAGCCCGGACGCAGTTCGAAGTTCCCGGTCTCCTCGGCCGCCGGGATCTCGGTGTAAAGCGTTGACCACTTGGCCCCGATGGCGCAGCCCGAGGTGCAGAAGCCGAGCTGGTGACACGAGGGACGGTTGTCCCGGTCGATCGAGTTGATCGCCATGTTGTGCGTGTCGATGTCGGAGTAGCCGCACTTGCGCGCGCCCGCCGCCAGAACCTTGTAGTTGTTGCCACCGGGCAGGAACGGCATGCCGTGCTTGCCGGTCACGCCCATGCGCATCTCGGCCTTGTCGTACCACGGCGAAATCTCGTCGGGCGTTACCGGCCAGTCCACCAGCGTGGTGTCGGGCATTTCACCATAGGTGGTACGCGCGGTCATTTCGTAGGGTTCGAAACGCGGGCAGGCACCGGTCCAGTGCATCGTCGTGCCGCCGACCGTCTTGCAGCCCCAGACGGGGAAGTTCGGATCGGGCTTGCCGGTCGCCATGCGCTTGTCGAGCCAGGTCAGCTTGCCGAACATCTCCGCTTCGTCGTTGACGATGTCGGAGAAATCGAGCCGCGAACCCGCCTCGAGGCAGACTACGTTGTGGCCCTTCTGGGCCAGTTCGTTGGAAAGAACGCCGCCGCCTGCACCGGAGCCGATGACGACGAAAACGGAACTGTCGTCGAGCGAAAAGGTCGTCACTGAACCCCTCCTTCGGCAGGAAGCCAGTCGATGTCGTTGAAGCCGCGCTCGATGTAGCCGCCGTATTCGACCGAGGAGCCTTCGTAGCCCACGAGGTCCCAGACCTTCTGGTCGCGGTAGATAAGCTCGGCGCCGCGGGCGAGCAGGGCCTTGAAGAAGGGCTCCTGGTCGTACTTGGCGACCATGGCCCGCTGGATCACGCCGGGCAGATCGGTGAACGGTGCGATGTAGGAACCGTCAAGCAGGTCCAGACCGCGCCGATGCTCGGCCATGGCGGGCTTGTCGGCGATCTCGCCGAGATAGGTCCTGGCCACGCCGGCATAGAAATCCGAAGTCAGCCCCGGATGCGGAAACGCGACATACATCAGCGTCGCCGTGGTGGCTTCTTCCGGGGAAAGCGGGTCTTCCTCGGCCGGAGCTGCCGCCGCCAGCCGACTGGAGGCAACAGCCGGGAGGATGGCGGTTGCCGCCATCCTCCAGACCATGGCGCGCCGAGTGAGAGCGATATTCATCGACACGCCAACCATCAGAACGAATACCCTACCTTCGCATAGTACTGCCGGCCGCGATCATAGGCCTGCATGTAGAAGCCGAAGGACGGCTGGTAGTCGCCGAAGGTACGGAACTTCTTGTTGCCGATGTTGTCGACACCCACGGTGAACGACAGCTGCTGGTCCTCGTCCTGCCAACGGATGTTGCCGTTGAAGACGCTGTAACCCGGCTGGTACAGTTCAGGCGTGTTGATGCCGTTGGCATTGGTGAAGAAGCCCGAGCGGTACGACCAGTCGATGTGCGGCGTGATGCTGCCCGAGGAGAGGAGGAACTCCTTCTCGGCCGAGGCGCTGGCGGTCCACTTGGAGACGAAGACGAACTTCGAATCCAGCGTAAGACCCTGCACACCCGCATCGAGCTGCTTGAACTTGGCGTCGGTCAGACCGAGCGCCGCGTTCACGCGGAAGCCGCCACCGGGGGCAATGTTCGTCTCGAGCTCGAAGCCCTGGATGCGCGCCTTGCCGGCGTTGGTGATGAACGGACCGACGCGGGTGGGGTCGGCGACCAGCAGCTGCATGTTGCTGTAGTCGGTGTAGAAGGCCGCACCGTTGAGGCGGACCATGTTGCCGAGCGCCATGAGCTTGAAGCCGGCTTCGTAGGAATCCACTTCTTCCGGCTCGAAGCTGGGCAGCGATTCTTCGGGCGGGAAGATGCGCTGGGTGTAGCCGCCACCCTTGAAGCCCTGCGAATAGGTTGCGTAGAGCATGAAGTCGGGCGTCGCCTGCCAGGAGACGTTGACCATCGGGGTCCACTTCTTGACCTTCGCCTCGACCCATTCGTTCGGCACCAGCGGCGTACCCGGCGGCAGGCTGAGGAACGGTTCCAGCGTCGAGATGACGTACTGGTCGGGCAGGTAGGACTTCTGGTCGTCGGTATAGCGGATGCCGCCGGTGACGGTCAGGCCGTCGACCACCTCGAAGCTGCCCTGCGCGAAGGCGGCCCAGTTCTTGTAGTCGTAGTAACCACCCGACTGCGCCGACACGACGAGGAAGTTGAGCGGATTGATGTCGCGGCCCTTCTCCGTGAAGTAGTAGAAGCCGGTGACCCAGCTCAGACGATCTTCCAGCGCCTTGCCGACGAGCTGGAATTCCTGGCTGAACTGCTTCTGGGTAAAGTCGTCGTAGACGTAGTTGATGCCCAGGTTCGAACCGTCACGGTCCTGCGCGAAGGTGCCGTTGATGCGGCGGATAGCGGTGATCGACTTGAACTCGATCAGGTCGGTGATGTCGTACGAGACCGTCAGCGAGGCCGACCACAGCTCGAGATCGGAGAACGTGTCGCCGGTCGCGTAGTTGGTGTCCTTGCTGAACAGGCGCTGGTTGTAGCACTGCGTGTTCGAGATGGCTTCCGGCGTCAGGCAGTAGCCCGGATTGGTCATGCCCGAAGCGATCAGGTTGTTCAGCGTCACGAAGCTGCCGGCGGCCGTCTCGTCGATGCCCGTCACCACGACCGGCGCGCCGTTGCTCTTGTCGCGGGTGTAGTCGGCGGCAACGGTGATATCGATCGGGCTGCCCACCGGTGCGAAGCGCAGCGCGCCGCGGATCGTCTGGGTGTCCTTGTTGCCGAACTTCACGCCGAGATTCGGGGCGTCGACGTAACCGTCCTGACGCGAAATGCCGCCGCTGATCTTGCCGAAAAGGCTGTCGGTGATCGGACCGGCCACCATGGCACGGACATTGACGAGATCGTCGGTGCCGTACTTCATGTCCATCTTCACGCGCAGCTGACCGTCCGGCTGGATCGTCGTGAGATTGATGGCGCCGCCGATGGTGTTACGCCCGAACAGGGTACCCTGCGGACCGCGCAGAACTTCGACAGAAGCGACGTCGATCAGATCGAAGACACCGCCGGCGGTACGGCCGAGATAGACACCGTCGATGTAGATGCCGACGCCCGGCTCGACGGTCGGCGCGAAGTCGTTCTGGCCGATACCGCGAATGTAGACGGCCGCGTTGGACGCGATGCCGCTGTTCGAGGGGATGTTGGCGAAGGTCAGGTTCGGCGTGAAATCCTGGATGCGGTTGACCTGCGTGATCCCCTGCGCTTCCAGCCTCTCGGCACTGAAGGCCGTGATCGAGATCGGCGTCGACTGAAGATCTTCGGTCTGCTTGCGCGCGGTAACCGTGATGACTTCGAGACCGGCGTTTTCGTTGTCGCCTTCCTGGGCAACCGCCGGTGTGGCGATGCCTGCGAGAGCCGTGGATGCGACGAGCAACCCGAGCACGCGACGCATAGGTGAATTAGAACGTACCATGTACTTCCCCCTTGAAACCTTGTGTGGAGTTCCTGCGAGCGATTGTCGGTCTTTTGCCGATGTTGATGCGGATGCTGTCAGGGGCGCTCCATTCGGGCTATCCGGTTTGCGTAACCATTGTGCGTCTTGGGAATGAAATGCAGAAACGGCAGCGAAATGCCGGTCGGCATCAGGCGGTCTCGGCCAGGCTGCCGCCCAGCGCATCGGCAAACCGCAGCAGCATGGCATCGGCGCCACGCCGGGCCGTGAGCATCATGCCGATCGGCAGCCCACGTCCATCGCATCCTGACGGCAGCGAGATTGCCGGAAGCCCGGCCATGCTGTCCGGCCGCGTGAAGCGCGTGATGGTCGGGAACGTGGGCACCGCCTCACCATTCAGATCGACGGTCTCTGCACTGCCCAGGGCAGGGGCCGTCAACGGCGCGGTGGGCTGCAACAGGAAGTCTGGCCCGCTTGCAAAGACGGCTTCGAACGCCTTGCGCAACGCCGGCCACTGGCGACCGATGGCATCGGCATATACGGCGGCCGGTACGGTCTGCCCGTCGAGCGCGAGCCCGAGGAGATGCTGCACGTCCGGCGTTGCAACCTGATCCAGCACATCGTCGACAGCGCGCCCGGTCAGAGCGGGAACGCTGGAGAGAAGCGCCTGCCCGGTCTCGTGCAAGGCGATGGGAAAACCGCACGCTTCATCGAGCGCAAAGGCTTGGGACAGATCGCATTCGACCATGCGATGCCCCTGCGCCTCCAGCACGGCGATGCTGCGGCGATAGGCGTGCAGCACATCGGGCTCGATAGCGCCGAGCTGGTCTTCGTTCAGCACGCCGATGGTCGCGTGGGCGGGAGCGTCCCGTTCCGCCCCGTCGTCGCCCGCCAGCACCGCGTCCGCCCAGAGGATCGGCGCCATCGTACGGGCCATGAGGCCGAGGGTGTCGCGGCTGTGCGAAAGACCGATCATGCCGTCCGCCGGATAGCGCCCGGTCGAAGGCCTAAAGCCGATCACTCCGCAAAATGCCGCTGGAACGCGGGCCGACCCGCCGGTGTCGGTCACGAGCGAGAGGTCGCCGAGACCCAGGGCGAGCGCCGCTGCCGAGCCACCGCTCGAACCGCCCGCGACACGGCTTTCGTCGTGCGGGTTCACAATGGCCCCCGTCCAGCCGTTGTCGCCGGTCACGCCGAAGGCCAGCTCATGCAGCGTGGTGCGGATCGGGAAGCAGGCCCCCGCCTCGCGCAGCACCCGCACGCCAGCCGCGTCGCGCCGGGCAACGGTACCGGCAAAGATCGGGCTTCCCGCAGTCCAGGACATCCCCGCCACGGCAATGTTGTCCTTCACAAGGACAGAAGGCGCGCCTTCCCGGGAAAGCGCGCCTTCATCGATTGCCGCAATGGCGTTGAGCGTCCGGGCCCGGGCAAGCTGTTCGTCTGCCTTGGGTCCCATCGACGCAGCCCCCTTACAGAGCCATCGTGACCGACTTGGACTCGGTGTAGAGATCCTGCACCGCGTGGCCGAGTTCGCGCCCGTAGCCCGACATCTTGTAGCCGCCGAACGGCACCGAGGGATCGAGCAGGTTGTGGGCGTTGACCCAGACGTTGCCCGCCTTCAGCTTGCGAATGAAGCGGTTCGCGTACTGCAGGTTGTTGGTCCAGATGCTGGCGCCGAGGCCGTAGCTGCTGTCGTTGGCCATGGCGGTCACTTCGTCGAGATCGTCGAACGGCGTGGATGCGAGCACCGGGCCGAAGATTTCCTCGCGGTAGATCGTCATCTCGGGCTTCACGTCGGCGAAGACCGCGGGGCGCAGGAAGTAGCCCGGACCGTCCATCGCGGTACCGCCGGCAACCAGACGGCCACCTTCGGAAATGCCCTTGTCGAGGTAGCCCTGCACGCGAGCGCACTGCTCCTGCGAGACCAGCGGGCCCATCTGCACTTCGGGATCGAAACCCGAGCCGACCTTGAAGCCATCGGCGACCTGCGCCAGCCCGTCGATCACCGCATCATAGATCGGCCGCTCGACGAAGAGACGCGAACCGGCGGTGCAGACCTGGCCGTGGTTGAAGAACACGGCCTGCGCCGCGCCCTGGACCGCCATGTTGATGTCGGCATCCTTGAGGATCACGACCGGCGACTTGCCGCCCAGTTCGAGCGACAGGCGCTTCATCGTGCCGGCAGCGCGCTGCTGGATGATCTTGCCGACTTCGGTCGAGCCGGTGAAGGCGATCTTGTCGACATCGGGGTGATCGACCAGCGCCTGGCCGGGCTCGGCATCGCCGGTGACGATGTTGACGACACCTTCGGGGAAACCGGCCTCGCAGATCAGCTGGCCCAGACGCAGCGCCGTCAGCGGCGTGTCCTCGGCGGGCTTGAGCACCACGGTGCAGCCAGCGGCGAGAGCCGGGGCGATCTTCCACACGGCCATCACCAGCGGGAAGTTCCACGGGATGATCTGACCGACCACGCCCACCGGTTCGCGCAGGGTGTACGAGGTGAACTGCATGTCGGGCACATAGGCGAACGAAGGCGAGATCGTGGTGCCTTCGATCTTGGTGGCCCAGCCCGCCATGTAGCGCAGCGAGTCCACGGCAAGGCTGAGGTCGCCATGACGCGCCATCATCAGGATCTTGCCGTTGTCGAGCGTTTCAAGCTCGGCGAATTCGTCGGCGCGCGCTTCGAGCATGTCGGCCAGCTTGAGCAGCATGCGCTCGCGCTCGACGGGGCGGACATTGGCCCAGCTGCCCTCGAAGGCGCGGTGGGCAGCGGCCACGGCACGGTCGACATCGCCGGCGGAACCGGCGGGAACGGTGGTGATCGGAAGGCCGGTGGCCGGATCGCTCACGGTGATGGTGCGTCCGGTCTCGGATTCAACCCATGCGCCATCGACAAGCATGCCGAGGGGGCCGGAAACGAACTCGCGGGCCGCCTCCGAAAGCTTTGAACGTTGGTCGTCGATTACAGCTGTCATAAAAACTCCGGGGACCTGCAATGGAACCCGGGGAATATGATCGGGGGCACCGGCCCCGCTATTCAGAACGCGCAGCAACGGTACGCATTTGGCAGCCAACCGGCGCCCCGGACGTGGCATGACCAATTTTCGACGGGCGCTTGACAATTCAACTAAATTAAATTCTCTTCACTCCTTCTCGGGAGCAGAGGTCCAGTACTGACTTGGTCAAACCGCCGGCACGTTCGGCGGAAGGAGGAGCCATGCTTACGCTAACCGGCAATCCAGTGCGCGAACCCGTTCGCAGCTTTCAATCCAACAACCCTGATGAAGTCGTTGATTTTGTTGGCCGAACACTCGCTCCACACGGCATGAACATGCGCGATCCGGCGTCGATGGCGGTCAAGCTCAAACGCTTCGACCTGGCCCATGCGCAACTGGTGGACATCCAGTACGGGTCGGAAGTCACCATCGATCCAATTGATCTCGATTCGCATTTTCTGATCCATGCCGCCCTCCAGGGCAGCTCTTCGGTCTGGTCGGACGGCGTCGAAGGGGTGATGCGGCCGGACAATCTGCACATCACCTGTCCCGGAAAGGGAACGCGCATCCGCATGACGCAGGACTGCCGGCACCTGACCGTACGCATCGCCGCCAGCGCCTTCGAAGACTATCTCACCCAGTGCCTGCACATCCCAGTCAACCGCCCGGTGCGCTTCCATGTCGGCGACGAGCGCGGCCGCGAACTGCCACAGGTCTGGCGCAACCTGCTCTCGCACCTCATCGCCCAGATGGAGATCGCCCCCAGGCTGATGTCCACCGTCCACACGCAGCAGCAGTACGCGATGCTGATGGTCGAGATGCTGCTCAACCACTACTGCAACACCTATTCGGACCAGATCTCGCTCCACGGCAACGATGTCGCCCCGTGGCACGTCCGGCGCGCCCGCGAGATCATCCACGATTCGATCGACGAAACCATTTCGGTCGCGGATCTGGCCATTCAGGTGGGGGTGAGTGTCCGCAGCCTGCAGAACGGTTTCCGCCAGTTCATGGGCCTGACGCCGGTCGAATATGTCCGCCGCCACCGTCTCGAGCGCCTGCACAAGGCCCTGACGAACAGCGACCCGCAAGCCAGCGTCACCGAGATGATGCTGGAATGCGGGATCGTGAATTTCGGACGCTACGCCCAGTACTACCGCCAGCAGTACGGGTGCAGCCCTTCGGAAACGCTGCGCAAGCGCCGGGTTATTTGACCGGTTTCGCCTTGAGGTAGGCAATGATCGCCGCGCGTTCCTGCGGCGAGGCGACCTTGATCGCCATCTTGGTGCCCGGAATGACGGCGCTCGGATTGGCCAGCCACGCATCGAGACGCTTCTCGTCCCAGGTGCCTTTCATGGCGGCTAGACCGCGCGAATAGGTATAGCCGGAAACCGAACCGACCGGCTTGCCGTAGATGCCGGCGAGCGAGGGACCCACCAGGTTCTTGCCCGGTTCGAGCGAATGACACATCGCGCAGGCCCGCTTGCGGTACAGTTCCTCACCGGACGCAACCGCCGCCGACTTGCCCGAAGCGGCGGAAACCTTGGGCACCGACAGTGCCATGCCCCAACCGGCCACGACCACACCTGCGGCCAGTGCTATGCGAACTCTCGACGACAAGATGCCAACTCCCTTCAGAAAATACGGTCCGGATTGAGGATGCCCTTGGGATCGAAGGCAGCGCGCAAGCGGCGCATGACCTCGATTTCCTCGTCGGAGCGGCTGTGCCCCAGCCACGGACGCTTGAGCATGCCGATGCCGTGCTCGGCGGAAACCGTGCCGCCGACATCGCGCACCGCATCATAGACAATGACTTCGGCTGCGGCCCGCTGGCTTTCCTCCGCCAGTTCGAGCGCCAGATGCAGGTTGCCGTCCGCGATGTGGCCGAAGAACACCGTGTGCGTTCCCGGCAATTCCCGCTCCAGCCGATCAGCGATGCATTGCGCCAGAGTGCCGAGCCTGCCGATAGGTGCGCCCACGTCGAAAGGCTCGACGAACGTCATCGCCCGCGTCATCTCGCCGATGGCGTCGCGGTAGGTCCAGAAGCGCTCGCGATCCATTCCCGACTGCGCCAGCAGCGCGTCGTCGACGATCTCGCGCTCCATCGCCAGCGTCAGCACGGCAGGAAGCAGCCCGTCCTCGAACCCTTCGGATTCGACGAGCACGTAGAAGGGATGAGCCGCATCGAACGGATCGCGCAAGCTGCCCGACGAGGTGGCGCGTGCGAAGAAATCGTGCCACATCACCTCGAACGCCCCAAGCCGCCCCGAACAGCGCTTTTGCAGCAAGGCGAGCAGCTCCGTCACCGCATCGTAGCTGCGCAGCGCGCACAGCGCCGTTTCGAACCCGGCGGGTTTCGGGCGCAGCCGCAGCATGGCCTTGGTCACGACGCCCAGGGTGCCTTCGGACCCGACCAGCAGATGCTTAAGGTCATAGCCTGTGTTGTTCTTGAGCATCGGCTGCATGGAACTGACCACCATGCCGTCGGCCAGCACCGCTTCCACACCGAGCACCTGATCGCGCATCATGCCGTAGCGAAAGACTTGGTGCCCCCCGGCATTGGTCGCGATCATGCCGCCAATCGTGCAGCTGCCACGCGCGCCGATATCGACGGCAAGCCTCCACCCGGCATCTTCCGCCGCGTTCTGTGCGGCTTCGAGCGGAACGCCGGCGCCGACGACCATGGTCCCCGCTTCGGGATCGACCGCCTCGATGGTATTCAAGCGTTCGAGCGACAGGATCAGCTCTCCGTCGCGCGGGAGCGTGGCCCGCGTCATCCCGGTCCGCCCGCCCTGCATCACGATCGGCTGCCCCGATGCGTGGCAGGCGAAGAGCACCGAGGCGACCTGCTCGGTCGAGGCCGGACGCACGAGCGCGAGCGGCTGTCCGCACGTGCCCGCGGTCTCGTCCTCGAGATAGCGCGGCTCGATGTCATCGCCCGCGATGACGCCGCCCGGCCCGAGAATGCGTTCCAGCTCCGAAAGGATCAACTCTAGGCGCCCTTCTCGAAGGGCGGGACCAGACCGCGAAGCTGCAGCATCTGCACGAAGTCGGAAAGCCGCTCCGCCCGATAGGCCTCGGTGTCCATGCCCTTGTAGTCGTAGAAGCCCTGGCCGTCGCGAAGCCCCCGGCGCTCCTGCGCCATGTTGTCCTTGATGACCGCCGGCGCCGCGAAGCGGTCCGGATCGAGCTTCGAGGAGAGGAAGTTGCTCGCGTGGAACAGGATGTCGCCGCCGCCCCAGTCGATGAACTCGAGCAGACCGAGAACCGCGAAGCGCAGGCCGAACCCGGTGCGAACCGCAAGATCGACGTCTTCGGCGCTGGCTACGCCTTCCTCGACGATCCGCGCCGCTTCGTTCATCGCCAGGGCCTGGATGCGCGGGACGATGTAGCCCGGCGCGCCGCGGCACACGACCGGCACCTTTCCGGCTGCGGTGAGCACCGCCTTCAGCCGGTCCAGCACCTCGGAACGCGTTTCCTTGGCGGGTGCCAGTTCGACCAGCGGCATGAGATAGGCCGGGTTGAGCCAGTGCGCGTTGAGGAAGCGGCCGGGCCGCGACACCAGAGCGGCTATGTCGTCGGGATCGATGGTCGACGTGGTCGAGGCGAGAATGCACGCCTCGCTCACATGGCTGCACATGAAGTCGAACGCATCGCGCTTGGCTTCGATGGTCTCCGGCACGCCCTCGAAGACGATGGCGGTGGAGGCCAGCGCCTCGGGTGCGGCGTCGCGGCCCACGAAACGCACGCGCCCTTTGGCGGCACTGGCCCCCTTCTCGTCCAAAAGCCCCAAACGGACGAGAAATCCAAGATCGGCCTCGATCTCCGCCATGGCCTGTTCGGCCAGCGCTTCCGTCGCGGCCGCATCGCGCGGCTTGATGTCGATGAGAAAGACGGGCGTGCCGATCGCGGCAAAGGCAAGCGCGATGCCGCGCCCCATGCGGCCCGCGCCGACGGCGGCGACCGGGCCCGATCCTGTATTATCGGTCATGTCAGATACCTTCGTGGAGATAGCGCTTCATCGCCTCGCGATCGAGGTCGGCAATGCCCAGGCTTTCGAGCGTCCGGCCCTCGGCGTAGAGGTCTCGGCCGGTAACCGCGCTCGCCATGGCCAGGATACCCGAAGCGATCGGCGCTTCCTGACCGGCCCAGCGCCCGATCGAGACGATCATGCTGAGGCCGAGGCGCGTGTCCTCGAGCATGTAGCGGTGGGTGTGCAGGTCGATCTTCTCGCGCCAGTCACCGCTGTCGGTCAGCTTCTCGTGGGCGGCATAGCCGTACATCCACTCGTCGCCGTCTTCCGGCCCCTTGGCGTAGTGGTCCTTGAGCGGGAAGTGCGGCGCGCCGTAGCCCAGCGCCTCACGCACGGCGATGCGCTCGTGGTCGAGCGCCGTGGTCACCGCGCGGATCGAGGGCTGCGTGCCTTCGTTGTGAATGTCCCAGGCGGGGAAGTGCTCGAGCGGCCCGGCGTTCATCATGATGAGCGGCGGGTGGATGATCGGCCCGGCATTCATCAGGCCGCCGGCAAGTGCGTCCTGGATCGGCTCCACCGACGGGAAAGCCTGCTGCAGAAGCTTGAAGGCGTGATCCGCGTTCTTCGCGGGGAAGACGCCGGTCGGCAGACGCGTGGCATAGACGCTGACGACGATTTCCGCCGGACCATGCTTGCGCACGAGATAGGGCAGCGTACCCGTCTCGGCAAAGCTCACGTCGGCCTTGTTGCCAGCAGCGCGCGCGGCCTGCGCGAAGACGAGCGAGCCAAGCGTGCCGGGCGGCAGGAACACCACCTGGCCGTCCTTCCAGTACGGCGCGCACTGCACGGCGAGATCGTCGTGCGTGGTCGCCGGAAGCGGAATGACGACGAGGTCGGCGTTGGTGATCGCCTCTTCGAGCGACGTGGTGGGATGCGCGACAACGACTTCGCGCTCTCCCTTGTAATCCTTCACCCGGATCGCGCCGGTATCCATGACCGGGCCGAACGCCGCTGCGTCGCGCCTCCAGAACCAGACCTCGTGGCCTCTTTCACTCAGTTCGACAGCAGCGGCGTAGCAACCATGCCCACCCCCCAATACGGCAACACGCATTCCGGAACCTCTTTGCAATCCAATCTGATGCTTTCATGCGGGAGGGAGGGGCCGCGCTCTATTCGCTATCCGCACACGGGGACCGAAATCCGCAGCAAAGCAGTCAGGGGCGCAAGCGGCTGAAAGGCTTGCAGCCAAAGCACAGGATAATCGCCGAAAGCAGCCCGGCAGCGCCCGCGACCAGACCGAGCGACTGGGCGACACCGCTGCCGGCCGCGCCGAACAAGCGGTCGTTGAACAGACCGACCAGCAAGGCGCCGAGCGTCGCGCCGATCAGCGAATTGCTGCACAGAAACAGCGCCGAGACGCGCGAGCGCATCGCCGGCGGTGCGGCGATCTGCATCACCGCGGTGGAAGGCGGCATCGGGAACGAGGCGAAGAACAGCAACCCGCCGAGAACCCAGAGCGTGCCGGAAAGCCCGCCCGCGAAAGGCAACGCCGCAGCAAAGACCAGCGTGCCCGCGCTCCCGATCACGCCGGTCAGGAACGGCGAGGCCGCATAACCCGCGCGGGTGAGCGCATCCATGATCCAGCCGCTCGACACGACGCCGCCCACGCCGGCAGTCAGCGCCAGTGCCCCCAGCCAGCCACCCGCCTGGGCAGGCGTCATGCCGAAGCCGCGGATCAGCACCGCCGGGGACCAGCCGAGCACCGCGAAAAGTGCCGCCGCGGCCAGCGTGTAGCCGATGATATGCGGCGCATAGATCGCCCGGTCGCGCGCGATCAGGCGCAGGACGTCGGCCAGCGGCGGCGCGGACGTCGTGCCCGAACGGCCCGGATCGCGCACGGTGAGCGCCATGATCAGCGCCAGCAGAAAGCCCGGAGCGCCGACGATGATGAACACCGCCTGCCATGCCTTCATCTGCGATCCCAGGAAGGACACCTCGCCGCTCGCGCCGACCAGCGCCGAAACGGCACCCCCGGCAAGAAAGGCCAGCCCGGTGCCAAAGAACGAGCCCATCGAGTAGACCGCGACCGCCCGGCCGAGCTTCTCCTTGGGAAACAGGTCGCTGATCAGCGAATAGGTCGCCGGTGAAAGGGCAGCCTCGCCCGCTCCCACGAAGACACGCGCGACGAAGAGCTGGGCGAAGCTGCGGGCAAATCCGCAGATCACCGTTGCCGCGCTCCACACCGCGATACCGGCTGCAATCACGCCCGGACGCGAAACGCGGTCCGAAAGGCCGGCGAGCGGGATACCCATGGTCGCGTAGAAGATCGCAAAGGCAAAGCCGTGCAGCAGTCCGAACTGCGTGTCGCTGATGCCGAGGTCGGCTTCGATGGGGCCGATCATCAGCGCGAGTATCTGCCGGTCGACGAAGGAGAAGACATAGGCGAGCATGCAGATGGCCACCACGTACCAGCCGCGCACCTCGCGCCGAGCCACCTGCTCCGAAAGTTCTGCCATTCGCTATCTCCGCCCCGCCTTCCGGCCCGAAGCGAGGAGGAAACCGGGCTAGGCATGCACAGGGCAAGGCCCGGCGGGAAGCGGCTGCGATTTTGCTGCGCGATCGGGACGGGCATTGCCGAAACGGTACGAAGGCCGCGCAGGACACCGGAAACCTCGTGCCGAAACCGGACCTTACCGGTGCTGCGCGGCGATCTGCAGTTGCACGGCGGCAAACCATCGCTAGTGCCTGTGGGATAGGTTTTGGGGGCTGCGCATGCCTTTACGCGCATCGACGATCCTGGCGCTCGCGCTACTGGCGATCCGGTTCGGGATCGCCGCCATGGTGGAATCGCGGCGCAGCACGTTCCAGCACCGCCCGCGCCTGCGGCTATGGGCCTACACGCTGTCGCTCGGCGTCTATTGTTCCAGCTGGACTTTCTACGGCGCGGTCGGCACCGCCGCGCGCGAGGGGTGGAACTACCTGCCGATCTATGCCGCGCCGATGCTGGTGCTGCTGGCTGCCCCGCGCTTTCTGGCGAAGCTGACGCGCGCGGTCGCCACCGAAAAGGCCGCGACCGTTTCCGACTTTATCGCCGCGCGTTTCGGGCACGATGTCGTCGTCGCCCGGTTGGTGACGGTGACCGCACTGCTCGGCTCGATCCCCTATATCGCATTGCAGCTGCGCTCCATCGGCAGTGCCATGTCGATCGTTTCGGCACGCTCAGTAACCGAGCCGGTGATGATGGTCGCGGCGTTGCTGCTCGCGCTCTTCGCGATCCTGTTCGGCGCGCGACGCTATGAAGTGGCGGGCCGCGCCGAAGGGCTGGTCTATGCCATCGGGCTGGATTCGCTGCTCAAGCTGCTGGCGCTCGCGGCCGTCGCCGCGCTCGCGGGATTCCTGCTGCTCCATGCCGGCCCTGCCGACCTGAGCCGGGGCTGGGCTGCGGCAGCCGAGCAATTCGGACCGCAGCATCTCTCGATGGAATTCGCCGTCATCGCCCTGATCTCGGCGATGGCCATCGTCGCGCTGCCGCGGCAGTTCTACATGGGACTGGTGGAAGCGCGCGAGCCCGGCGATCTGGTGCGCGCCCGCTTCGGCCTGGCCGCCTACATCGGCCTGATGGCAGCGCTGATCCTGCCGATCGCCTTCGCCGGGACCGCCCTGCTGCCATCGAGCATGGTGCCGGATCGCTACGTGCTGCAACTTCCCGAGATCACGGACAGCACCTGGATTCTGGCGGCGGCCCTGCTCGGCGGTGTCGGTGCGGCGGCGTCGATGGCGATCGTCGATTCCACTGCACTGGCGACGATGGTCTCCAACGATCTTGTGTTCCCGTCGGTGTTCCGGCGCGGCCCAGCCCGGCAGTCGGGCGAGATGGGGCGGCGCATGCTCGGCATCCGGCGCGTCACCATCCTCGCGATCATGGCCCTTTCGCTGGTCTGGGCGCTGCTGGTCTCTTCCGAGAACTCGCTGGCATCGATCGGCCTCATCGCCTTCGCCGCCATGGCGCAGTTCACACCGCACCTGCTGCTGGCGACCTACAGCGCCGGACGCGATGCCATTGCCGCGCGCGCCAGCCTCTCGGTGGGGCTGGCCTTGTGGCTCTACACGCTGGCGCTGCCGCCGATCCTGCCGCCCTCATGGCTGACGGCGCTGGTTCCGACCCCGTTCGATCCGCTCCACCTGTTCGGCATCGGGCAGGCAACGCCGCTGGTGCACGGCGTGTTCTGGAGCCTCGGCGCCAATCTGGCGATCTACGCTCTCGTCGCCGCGCGCGGGATCAAGCCCTCCGCGCTGCCGCGCTTCCGCCGCGGGCAGCATCAGGTGGCGGACCTCGGCGATCTGGTGGCGCTGACCGCCAGCTTCGTCGGCGAGGAGCGCGCGCAGGAAGAATTTCCCGCGGCGCAGGCCGGCACGCCGGTCGACCGCACCTCGGCCCGCCGCGCCGAAGAGCTGATCGCCCGCGTCGTCGGCGTCTCCTCGGCCCGCGCGCTGATTTCATCGGCGCTCGAGGGCGGGACGATGCGCCTACCCGAAGTCACGCGGCTGCTCGACGAGGGAAGCCGCAGCATCGGCTTTTCACGGCAGCTGCTCGCGGCAACGTTCGAAAACCTCGATGCCGGGATCAGCGTCATCGATGCGGACCTCAACCTCGTGGCCTGGAACAGCCGCTACGAAGCGCTGTTCGACTATCCACCGGGCCTGCTGCGCGTAGGCGTGCCGATTGCGGACCTGATCCGCCACAACGCGCTGCGCGGCGATTTCGGCGAAGGCGACCCCGAATTCCACGTCGACAAGCGCCTCGGACACTTCCGCCGCGGCCTTGAGCACAGCTTCGAGCGCAAGCACCCCGATGGCCGCGTGATCAAGACCGTGGGCGGCCCCATGCCCGGCGGCGGCTATGTGACCAGCTTCACCGACATTACCGAAGACGCGCGCGTGCGCGAGCAGCTGCGGCGCACGCTCGAAACGCTCGAACAGCGCGTCGCCGAACGCACCCGCGAGTTGAGCGACGCCAACCGCCGTCTCGCCGAAGCGGGCCGTGACAAGACCCGCTTCCTCGCCGCGGCCAGCCACGACCTGCTGCAGCCGCTCCACGCCGCGCGCCTGTTCACCGCCGCCATCGAGCGCGATGTGCCCGCAGAAGCCCGTCCGCTCGTGGAACGCGTCGAGAATGCCATCAGCGCCGCCGAGGACCTGCTGCGCGCGCTGCTCGACATCAGCAAGCTCGATGCCGGCGGCGTGGAGCCGCGCCCCGAGCCCGTCGCGCTGGGCCCGTTCCTTAGCGATCTGGCCGAGAGCTTTCGCCCGATGGCCGAACGCAAGGGCCTGACGCTCCGGCTCGGGCCGCTGCCGGGCCATGTCCGCACCGACCCCGGCCTGCTGCGCTCGGTGATCCAGAACTTCCTCGCCAATGCCGTGCGCTATTCCGAACGCGGCGGCGTGCTGGTGGGCGTGCGCCACCGCGACGGCGGGCTGCGCATCGACGTGATCGATACGGGGGTCGGCATCGAGGCCGAACAGGTAGAGACGATCTTCGGCGAATTCACCCGGCTCGGTACGGTCGAGGCGGAAGGCATCGGACTGGGCCTCGCGCTGTCCGAACGCATCGCCCGCTTGCTGGGCGGCACCATCACTGTGCAGTCCACGCCGGGGCGCGGCAGCCGCTTCAGCTTCTGGCTGCCGGCCATGTCCGAAACGCCGGACGATGCACAGCCCGCAGCGCAGTCCGGTTCCGCATCCACAACGCAGACAAGGCTGGACCTTCTGGTCATCGACAACGACCCGCGCATCGTCGAGGCCAGCCTCGCCCTGCTCGAACGCATGGGGCATCGCGCCATCGGTGCCACCGGCATGGCGGAAGCGCTGCCCTACAGCCGCCGCGTCGATGCCGTGCTGGCCGACTACCGGCTCGACAACGGCGAGGACGGCCTTTCGCTGATTGCCGCCATGCGCGAAGAAGCACCGGGGATCGCTGCCGTGATCATCAGCGCCGAGGATGGCCCCGACTTGCGCGAACGCGCCGCCGCGCTCGGCGTATCGGTGCTGGCGAAACCGGCTTCGGCGTCGGCCATCGAGGCCTTTCTGGCCGGTCTGTCAGTGCCGCAGATCGAGCCCTAGCGAACGCGCGACCAGTGCCGCCTGCGTGCGGTTGGAAACGTCGAGCTTGCGCATGATCGCGGTCATGTGCGCTTTCACCGTGGCCTCGGTAATGCCCAGCGAATGGGCGATCTGCTTGTTGAGCTGGCCGTCGAGCACAGCCAGGAGCACCTTCAATTGCGTCGGCGTGAGATTGGCGACATCGCGGCGGACGGTATCCATCTGCGCATCGCCCGACGCGCTCCCGCTCGCGGCCTTGCCGCCGAGCGCATCGCGGATCGCGGCTTCGATGGCCGAAAGATCGCTGTCCTTGCGCAGGAAGCCGATGGCTCCGAAGGCGCGCGCTTCCTCCGCCGCCCCGGCCCCGTCGGCACTGGATACGACGAGGATGGGAACCGACGGTCGCTCGGCATGGAGCAGGGCAATACCCGAATAGCCCACCGCACCCGGCATCTTGAGATCGAGCAGGATCAGCCGCAGGTCCTCGGCCTCGACGGCGGCGTGAGCGGCAGCCGAGAGCGTCCCCGCTTCGCGCAGGGTCGCACCGGGCATCACCTTCTGCACCGCCAGCGCGAGCGCCTGGCGGAACAGCGGGTGATCGTCGGCAATCAGGATCGTGTCGCTCAAGCCCTTCTCGTCACGCGTCGGCCGGCTGCGGCCTGTTCGCGATGAGGTTATCGACGACGGAGGGATCCGCAAGCGTCGAGGTGTCGCCGAGGTTCGAGAAATCGTTCTCGCCGATCTTGCGCAGGATGCGGCGCATGATCTTGCCCGAGCGGGTCTTGGGCAGGCCAGGCGCGAACTGGATCACGTCGGGCGTGGCGATCGGGCCGATCTCGTGGCGGACCCACTGGACCAGTTCCTTGCGCAGAGCCTCATCCGGCTCGATTTCCGAATTGCAGGTGACGAAGGCGTAGATGCCCTGCCCCTTGATCTCGTGCGGCATGCCGACGACCGCGGCTTCGGCCACCTTGTGGTGGGCGACCAGCGCGCTCTCGATTTCGGCGGTGCCCATGCGGTGGCCCGAGACGTTGATCACGTCGTCGATGCGACCGGTGATCCAGTAATACCCGTCCTCGTCGCGCCGGCAGCCATCGCCGGTGAAGTAGGTGCCCTTGAAGGTGCTGAAATAGGTCTGGAAGAAGCGCTCGTGATCGCCCCACACGGTGCGCATCTGTCCCGGCCAGCTGTCAGTGATGACAAGGCAGCCGTCGCCCGGCCCCTCGATCTCCACGCCGTCGTTGTCGAGCAGCTTGGGCTTCACCCCGAACATCGGACGCGTGGCCGAGCCGGGCTTGAGCGCGGTGGCGCCGGGCAGCGGCGAGATCATCACGCCGCCGGTCTCGGTCTGCCACCAGGTGTCGACGATCGGGCAGCGGCCCTCGCCCACGACCTTGTGGTACCATTCCCACGCTTCCGGGTTGATCGGCTCGCCCACCGACCCGAGCAGGCGCAGCGACTTGCGGCTGGTCTTCTTTACCCACTCGTCGCCCTCGCGCATCAGCGCGCGCAGGGCCGTGGGGGCGCCGTAGAAGATCTCGACCTCGAACTTGTCGACGACCTGCCAGAAGCGGCTGGCATCGGGAAAGTTCGGCACGCCCTCGAACATGACCGTGGTCGCGCCGTTCATCAGCGGGCCGTAGACGACGTAGGAATGGCCCGTAACCCAACCGATGTCGGCGGCGCACCAGTAGATCTGGCCCGGGCGGTAATCGAAGACGTATTCGTGCGTCATCGAAGCCCAGACCGAATAGCCACCGGTGGTGTGCAGCACGCCCTTCGGCTTGCCGGTCGAGCCCGAGGTATAGAGGATGAACAGCGGGTCTTCCGCGGCCATTTCCTCCGGCTCGCATTCGGCAGGCATCTCCGCGACCGAGCCGGCCCAGTCGATATCGCGGCCTTCGGTCATCGGCACGCCCGCGCCGGTGTGTTCGAGGACAATGACGGTATCGACACCCTGACAATGCGTCAGCGCCTCGTCGACGTTGGCCTTGAGCGGGACCTTCTTGCCGCCGCGCAAGCCTTCGTCGGCGGTCAGCACTACATTGCTGTCGCAGTCGGTGATGCGTCCCGCGAGCGCGTCGGGCGAGAAGCCGGCGAATACGATCGAGTGGATCGCGCCGATGCGCGCACAGGCCAGCATCGCAACGGCGGCCTCGGGGACCATCGGCAGGTAGATGGTGACGCGCTCGCCCTTCTTGACGCCGCGGCTCTTGAGCAGGTTGGCGAACTTGCAGACGGCTTCGTGCAGTTCACGATAGGTGATGCGGCGTTCCGGGTTCTTCGGATCGTCGGGCTCCCACAGGATCGCGATCTCGTCGCCGCGCTCGGCGAGGTGACGGTCGAGGCAGTTGGCCGAAAGGTTCAGCGTGCCGTCGGAGAACCAGGAAATGCCGAAGTCGGCTTCGTTGAAGCTGGTCTGCTTCACGCCGGTGAAGGGCTTGATCCAGTCGATGCGCTGCGCTTCCTCGCGCCAGAAACCCTCGGGGTCATCCACCGAGCGCTGGTACATCGCCTGATAGCGCGCTTCGTCGATCAGCGCCGTTTCGGCCCAGTCTCCAGGAACGGGATATACGGCGTCGGCCATTTCTTGATCTCCTCTCCGGTGTTGTCGCCGGCGCCCCGGCTTTCCGGGCAGCCTAGCACAAAGCGAATCGAACCGGGGCATTAGACATTGGTCGTAGATGCTCCACCATGGTCGGGATGGCTGCAAGCATGCAATTCATCCGATGATCCCTCCGGCCCCGGAATGCACCAGCTCACTAGGCGGCAACCGGGTCCGAAAAGGAGAGGGTGATGAAGCACAACAAGAGGCCGCTGATCGGCGCTTTGCTGGCGGCAAGCTGCCTTGCCGCACCGCAGATCGCAGCGGCAGCCACCGACCGGGAAGCACAACTCGAAGCGCGGCTCGAAAGGCTCGAAGCTGAAATGCGGCTGCTGCGCGCCGACCTCGCATCCGCACGGCAGGAGCAGGCGGAAAGCGCGGCGCAGGCACAAGCCGCCATCGCTGCCGCCAATGCCAAGTCCGAAGAAGCCACCGCCAAGGTCGCCGCGATCGAAAGCCAGCCGCAGGGCGACGGCTTCAAGTCCGGCGATACCACCATCAAGCTTGGCGGCTATATCAAGATGGTCGCCTCGGCGAGCCGCTTTTCCGACGGCGAAGTCGCCACCAATTCGCTGGGCCGCGATTTCTATCTGCCGCAGGTCATCCCCACCGGCGGTGGCGCCGCGCAGAAGGTGGAGGACTTCACCGCCAAGCAGTCGCGCTTCTGGCTGAACCTCGATACCGCCGTCGGCGGCCAGAGCGTGAAGGGCCTTGTCGAAGTCGACTTCCAGACCGCGCCGGGCACGCAGGGCTCGCAGCGCACCACCAACGGCTACAACCTCGCGCTGCGCCGCGCCTGGATGCAAGTAGGCCGCGTGACTATCGGTCAGGACTGGTCGAGCTTCCAGTACACCGGAGCCCTGCCCGAAAGCACCGACTTCGTGGGCGCGACCGAAGGCACCGTCTTCGTCCGCCAGCCGCTGATCCGCTATTCCATGCCGCTCGCGCAGGGCATGACGCTGCACGCCTCTATCGAGGAACCGGAATCGGGCACGGCCACGGTCGGTTCGCCCGCGCTGATGGAAAACGGCGACGACCGCCTGCCCGACTTCGCGGCGCGTCTGGCCTATACCGGCAAGATCGGCGAAGGCTCGCTGGCGCTGCTCGCGCGGCAGGTCCGCGTCGACAATGCCGGCGTCGCCGCGGACACTTTCGGCTGGGGCGTCAGCGCCGGCGGCAAGATCTGGCTCAATGAGAAGAAGACGAGCGACGTGCGCGCCATGGTGACCTACGGCCACAACGCCAGCCGCTACATCGGCCTCAACTTCGCGCCCGACGCGGTCTACGATCCGGCGACCAACCAGCTCGAAAGCGTCAACGTGATCGCCGCGCTGGCGGCGGCCCGCATCGCTATCGCACCGGGCTGGCGCATCAACGTGATGGGCAGCTACCAGCATGTCGACTACGCCGATGCGCTCGGGACGCTCGCCATCGCCAGCTACAACAAGCAGGCGTGGAGCGCGGCGGCCAACCTCTTCTACTCGCCGGTGAAGCACGTCGATCTCGGTATCGAATACCGGCACGGCGAGCGGGAACTGGTGAGCGGCGCCGACGGCGCGCTCGACCGCATCGAATTTGCCGCAAAGTACAGCTTCTGAAAATGAACCAGCCGATCCTGCAACGACGGGGTCGGCCCCACTTGGGAGAGTGAGCAATGGCTACGACATATGATGCCATGCCGAAGCACCACAAGGCGACGCACGACGAGAAGCTCGTCATCACCGCATCGTCGCTCGGCACCGTGTTCGAATGGTACGACTTCTACCTCTACGGCCTCTTGGCCACTTTCATTTCCAAGGTCTTCTTCGCGGGCGTGAACGAGACCACGGGGTTCATCCTCGCGCTCGGCGCCTTCGCGGCGGGCTTTGCGGTGCGGCCCTTCGGCGCGCTGGTGTTCGGGCGTGTGGGCGACCTCGTCGGCCGCAAGTACACCTTCCTCGTCACCATGGGCCTGATGGGTCTTTCGACATTCGCGGTCGGCCTGCTGCCCGGTTACGACACCATCGGCATTGCCTCGCCGATCATCCTGGTGACGCTGCGCATCGTGCAGGGCCTCGCGCTCGGCGGTGAATACGGCGGCGCGGCGACCTACGTTGCCGAGCACGCGCCCAACAACAAGCGCGGCCTCTACACCAGCTTCATCCAGATCACCGCGACCTTCGGCCTCTTCGCCGCGCTGCTCGTGGTGCTGGGCGTGCGCACCGGCATGGGAGAGGACACGTTCTCCGGCTGGGGCTGGCGCGTGCCGTTCCTGCTGTCGGCGGTGCTGCTCGCGGTCTCGATGTGGATCCGCATGCAGCTCAACGAAAGTCCGGTCTATCAGAAGATGAAGGACGAGGGCACGACCTCCAAGTCGCCGATCAAGGACTCCTTCGGCAAGTGGGGCAACCTCAAGTTCGTGCTGATCGCGCTGTTCGGTGCCGTCGCGGGTCAGGCGGTGGTCTGGTACACCGGCCAGTTCTACGCGATGTTCTATCTTGAAAAGATCCTCAAGGTGGACGGGGCGACGACCAACTACCTCATCGCCATCGCCCTGGCCCTCGGTACGCCGTTCTTCGTGTTCTTCGGCTGGCTGTCGGACAAGATCGGTCGCAAGTACCTGATCCTCGGCGGCTGCGCGCTGGCCTCGCTGACGTACTTCCCGGCCTTCCACACCCTGTCGAACGCTGCCAACCCGGCGCTTGCCGCCGCAACGGTGAACGCTCCGGTGGTGGTCACCGCCAACGATGCCGAATGCTCGTTCCAGTTCGACCCCATCGGCAAGAACAAGTTCGATGCGTCGAGCTGCGATATCGCCAAGGCCTTCCTTGCCAAGAGCGGCATCAACTACACCAACCAGGCCGCCGCGCCCGGCACGATCGCCTCGGTCGCCATCGGCGGGCAGACGCTGACCGCGCCCAACCCGGCCGAAGTGACCGGTGCGGACCGCACCGCGGCCATCGCCGCCTATCAGGACAGCATCAAGGGCGCGCTGGCCGATGCCGGCTATCCCGCCACCGCCGATCCCGACCGTATGGACAAGGTGACGGTCGTCGCGATCCTGTTCTACCTCGTGATCCTGGTCACCATGGTCTACGGCCCGATCGCCGCCATGCTGGTGGAACTGTTCCCGACGAACATCCGTTACACCTCCATGTCGCTGCCCTACCACCTCGGCAACGGCTGGTTCGGCGGCTTCCTGCCGACGACCGCCTTCGCCATGGTCGCTGCCACCGGCGATATCTACTACGGCCTGTGGTACCCGGTCGTGGTGGCCGCGGCCACGGTGGTGATCGGCCTGCTCTTCCTCCCCGAGACATTCAGGAGAAATATCGACGCCTGATTGTCCATCGGCGCCGCGCCCCGGGGAGCAAATTGCCCCCGATCAAGGCGCGGCGTCCTTTTCTGGTCCAGCCGACGGAGTCATCATGACAAAGACATCACAGCTTTCCACCCGCACCGGCCTCAGCCTCTCCGTTCGCCCCGCCACCGAGGGCGACGAAGGCGTTCTGGGCTCCTTCTTCGATGCCGTCAGCGACGAGGACCGGCGCTTTCGATTCCTCGCCGCCAGCGAGCACGTGAGCCACGAACAGCTCGATCCGCTGCTGCACGCCGACCACTTCCGCTCCGAGAGCTTCCTCGCCTTCGACGATGCCACCGGCGAACTCGTCGCCTCGGCGCTGCTGGCCTGCGATGCCGACCTCGACACCGGCGAAATCGCGGTTTCGATCCGCAGCGACTACAAGGGCAAGGGCGTGGGCTGGGCGCTGCTCGATTTCCTTGCCGGCGAAGCGAAGGAGCGCGGGGTACGCCGCGTCATCTCGATCGAAAGCCGCGACAACCATGCCGCCATCGAACTGGAACGCGAAAAGGGCTTCACTCCCGAACCCTTCGAGGACGACCGCACGCTGGTTCTGCTTTCGAAGACCCTGCGCTAAGCGACATTTGCATACGGAGACCGGCATGAGCGACGCCTATACTGCAGCCTGGAAGGCCAGCATCGACGACCCGCAGGGGTTCTGGCTGGACGCCGCGAAGACGCTGGACTGGGCCGTGGCACCCCAAGCAGGCTGGAACGCGGCGGACGGCTGGTTTCCCGGCGGCGAAATCAACACCTGCCACAACGCGGTCGACCGCCATGTCGCGGCCGGGAGCGGTGACGCGGCGGCGCTGATCTACGACAGCCCAGTCACCGGCACGATCGCGACCTTCTCCTACAGCGACCTGCTGGAAGAAGTGGGCCGCGTCGCCGCCATGCTGGCCTCGCTCGGTGTGGGCAAGGGCGACCGGGTGGTGATCTACATGCCGATGATCCCGCAGACGGTCTTCGCGATGCTCGCCTGCGCCCGGCTGGGTGCGATCCACTCGGTGGTGTTCGGCGGCTTCGCTCCGCACGAACTGGCCAAGCGCATCGACGATGCCACACCCAAGGCCCTGCTCACCACCTCCTGCGGCATCGAGGGATCCAAGGTGATCCCCTACAAGCCGATGGTCGACGAGGCGCTGCGGCTCGCCAAGCACGGGGTGGACCATGTCGTGCTGTTCCAGCGCGAACAGGTCACGGCCGAGCTTGCCGCGCCGCGCGACCTCGACTGGTTGGAGCTGCGCGAAAAGACGGCTGCGGACGCGATCCCCGCCTGCGTGCCGGTCGCCTCGGACGATCCGCTCTACATTCTCTACACCTCGGGCACGACCGGAACCCCCAAGGGCGTCGTGCGCGACAATGGCGGCCATGCCACCGCGCTCACCTGGTCGATGGCGAACATCTACGGCATCGGCGCCGGGGACGTGTTCTGGGCGGCTTCGGACGTGGGCTGGGTCGTGGGCCACAGCTACATCGTCTATGCCCCGCTGCTGGTCGGCGCGACGACGGTGCTGTTCGAGGGCAAGCCGGTCGGCACTCCCGATCCCGGCACCTTCTGGCGCACCATCGACCGCCATGGCGTCAAGGCGTTCTTCACCGCCCCCACCGCCATCCGCGCGGTGCGCAAGGAAGACCCGGACGCGAAGTTTCTCGGCGAAATCGGCACCGGCCAGTGCCAAGCGATCTTCCTGGCCGGCGAACGCGCCGATCCGGACACCATCGGCTGGCTGGAGGACAAGTCCGGCCTGCCGGTGATCGACCACTGGTGGCAGACCGAACTCGGCTGGCCCGCCATCGCCAGCTGCGTCGCGCTGGGCGACCTGCGCCGCAAGCGTGGCAGTGCCGGCTTCCCGGTTCCCGGCTACGACTTCGCCATCCTCGGTGAGGACGGCCAGCCGGTCCCGCAGGGCAAAAGCGGCTCGGTCGCGATCCGCTCGCCGCTGCCTCCGGGCGCCTTCCGCACGCTATGGAACAACAAGGCGGGCTACGAGAAGAACTTCGCCGGTTTCCCGGGCTACTACGAGACGGGCGATGCGGGTCACTTCGACGACGAAGGCTTCCTGCACATCATGGGCCGCACCGACGACATCATCAACGTCGCCGGACACCGTCTCTCGACCGGGCAGATGGAGCAGATCGTCGCGCAGGAAGACGGCGTCGCCGAATGCGCGGTGATCGGTGCCGACGATGCCATCAAGGGCATGATCCCGATCGGCTTCGTAGTCCCGCGCGCGGGCGCGGAAAGCGACGACACCCTCTCCTCGCGCGTCATCGCTGCCGTTCGAGCCGATCTGGGCCCGGTGGCGGCGCTGCGCACGGTCTATGTCGTGCCCCAGCTTCCCAAGACCCGCTCGGGCAAGATCCTGCGCAACCTGCTGCGCAAGATCGTCAACGGCGAGCCGTTCGATACGCCCGCGACCATCGAGGATCCCTCGGTGCCGGAAATGCTGGTGAACGCCGTTCGCCGCTGACGGCCTGCGGCTGCGGCAGGCACCTCCCGCCTATTTCGGCGCACTGCCTGCCGCGTCGTCGCTATCGAGCAGCGAGCCCAGCCGTTCGAGGCTGGCGAGGATCATCGCCTGTTCCCAGGTCGGCAGTTCGCTGAAGGCCTCGCTGATTCGCAGCTGCAACGGCAATGGCGAAGTCTTGAGCTTTTCGCGCCCGGCGTCGGTTATCCGCAGAATCACCTGACGCTTGTCGTGCTCGCTCCGGCTGCGGGTCACCAGCCCCCCGGAAACCAGCCGATCGACGATGTTGGTAATCGTCGCCTGACCCAACCAGACTGCGGACGCCAGCGCGCTCGGCGTGACCGCGTCGCGACTGGCGATCTGACGCAGTATCAGAACCTGCGACGGCGCCAGACCGATCGAGGCCGTCATTTTGCGGGTCTCGATCTCCGCGGCCAGAAGAATTTTTCTCAGAGCCAGCAAAGCGGCTGATGTGAGGTCGGCTTCCATCCTCGAACGCTAGCTTTCCCGCAGGCTGCAGCCAAGAGAACAGATACTTTCATCTTCGAAGAAATATACGTGCGCAGGCTGGCGCCCGGGAACCATTCCCGGCGTTCGCGGTTGCAAAAATGCAGGATATTACTATTACATGCGCCACACCAAGCACTGACAAACAGTAGCCAAGCACACACAATGTGCTTCGGAGGATAAAGCAATTTTTAATTCGGAAGCGAGCGAATCGAGCGCTCAGAACGAGACTGAGAGCCCTAAACGAACGACCGACTGCGCAGGTCTCACCATGCGCAGTCCTGTCGCCGAGGATGGCCCCGCCATCACGGCCCTGATCGCGGCCTGCCCGCCGCTCGATCCCAATTCCGCGTATTGCAACCTTCTGCAATGCAGCGACTTCGCCGACACCTGCATCGTGGCCGAAAAGGATGGCCGCATCGTCGGCTGGATTTCGGGCTATCGCCCGCCTTCGCATCCGGAACGCATTTTCGTCTGGCAGGTTGCAGTCGACAGTTCCGCGCGCGGGATCGGCCTTGGCGGCCGCATGCTCGATGAGCTGCTGACCCGCCCCGCAGTCCGCGGCGCCACCACGCTGACGACCACGATCACCGAAGAGAACCCTGCCTCGTGGGGTCTCTTCACGGCTTTTGCCAAGCGCCATGGCGCTGAACTCACCAGATCCGAGCGCTTCAAGCGCGACGCGCACTTCGCCGGTGCGCACGACACGGAATGGCAGGCAAGCATTTCTCCGCTGCCCACCGCTCCGTCCAACTGAACAGGGAAACATCCGACATGACCAGCACCCCCAAGCCGAGCGCCAAGACGCCCGACACCAAGATTTACGAGCGCCGCGAATCCGGCGTCCGCAGCTATTCGCGTTCGATGCCCCGCCAGTTCAACAAGGCGCAGGGCGTGTGGATGCACGGCAACGACGGCAGCCGCTATCTCGACTTCCTGTCGGGCTGCTCCTCGCTCAACTACGGCCATAACCATCCGGCCCTGAAGCAGGCGCTGATGGACTACATCGCCAGCGACGGCGTGACCCACGCGCTCGACCTCTACACCGATGCCAAGGCCGAGTTCCTCGAGACGCTCGAGGACGTGATCCTCAAGCCGCGCGGCCTCGACTATCGCGCGATGTTCACCGGCCCGACCGGCACCAATGCCGTCGAAGCCGCGATCAAGCTGGCCCGCAAGGTGACCGGCCGCGAAACCGTCGTCGCTTTCACCAACGGCTTCCACGGCATGACGCTGGGCGCCCTCGCCTGCACCGGCAACGCCGGCAAGCGCGGCGGTGCCGGCGTTCCGCTCAGCCACGTCAGCCACGAGCCCTACGACGGCTATTACGGTCCGGACGTGGACACGGCCGAACTGCTCGAACAGCGCCTCGAAGACCCCTCCAGCGGTCTCGACGCGCCGGCGGCCTTCCTGGTCGAAACCGTGCAGGGCGAAGGCGGCCTCAACGCCGCATCGCCCGAGTGGCTGCGCAAGATCGCTGCCCTCGCCAAGAAGCACGGCGCGCTGATGATCGTCGACGACATCCAGGCCGGCTGCGGCCGCACCGGCGGCTTCTTCAGCTTCGAGGACATGGGCTTCAAGCCCGACATCGTCACGCTGGCCAAGTCGCTTTCGGGCATGGGCCTGCCTTTCGCGCTGACTCTGTTCAGCCCCGATCTCGACGTTTGGTCGCCGGGTGAGCACAACGGCACCTTCCGCGGTAACAACCACGCGTTCGTCACCGCCACGGCTGCCCTGCGCGAATTCTGGGCCGATCCCAAGTTCGCCGAGGACGTCGCCCGTCGCGGCCGCATTCTCGAAGAGCGCCTCGACAAGATGGCCAAGCGTCACGGCCTTTCGACCCGCGGTCGCGGCATGATGCGCGGCATCAACGTCGAAACCGGCGAAATCGCGGACAAGATTACCGGCGCCTGCTTCGACGAAGGCCTGATCATCGAGACCAGCGGCGCCCACGGCGAGATCGTCAAGGTCCTCGCGCCGCTCGTGATCGACGATGAAACGTTCAACGCCGGTCTGGACATCCTCGAGGAGGCGATCGCCGAAACGATCGCGCCCGTGGATGCTTCGGACGTCACCGGCAGCAAGACGGATCGCAAGCTCGGCCTCGCCGCCTGAGCTTCGATCCTCCCGCACACGACATAAGGAAAATACAAAAATGATTGTTCGCAAGCTCAAGGACATCCGTCAGGACGACACCAAGAACATCAAGTCCGACGGCTGGGAAAGCGCCCGCCTGCTCCTCAAGGACGACGGCATGGGCTTCTCGTTCCACGTCACCACGCTCTACACGGGCGCGGAACTGCACATGCATTACCAGAACCACCTCGAATCCGTGCTGATCCTCAAGGGCAAAGGCACCATCGAGGACCTGGGCACCGGCGAAACGCACGAGCTGAAGCCGGGCGTGATGTATGCGCTCAACAACCACGACAAGCACATCGTGCGCGTCGAGGAAGAGATCCTGTGCGCCTGCACGTTCAACCCGCCGGTCACCGGCCGTGAAGTCCACGACGAGAACGGCGCCTATCCGGCAGACACCAGCGAAGAACGCGAGCCCGCGCTCTCCTGATAAAATTCAAAAAATAAGGGGGTAGACGTGCAAGATATCTATCCGACGCGAACCATGGGCGAGCCTCACCTGCTCGCCCGTGCAGAACCTGTCGCGCGTCGTGCCTGGGAACCGGGCGCGCCGCTTACCGCAAGCCAGATCGATCAGTTCGACCGTTACGGCTTCCTCGTCATGGAGAACCTGTTCTCCGAAGACGAGATGGAGCTGCTGCAGGCCGAGACCGGGCACCTGCTGTCCGATCCGACCGGCCTGAAGGACGAAACCGTTGTTGCCGAACCCGGCAGCAAGGAAGTCCGTTCGATTTTCGAGATTCACGGCCAGAGCCGGCTGATGGCCCGTCTGGCCGCAGACGAACGCCTTGCCGGCGCGGCCAGCTACCTGCTCGACGATGAAGTGTACCTTCACCAGTCGCGGCTGAACTACAAGCCGGGCTTCCAGGGCAAGGAGTTCTACTGGCACTCCGACTTCGAGACCTGGCACGCCGAAGACGGCATGCCGCGCATGCGTGCGCTGTCCATGTCGGTGCTGCTGGCCGAGAACACGCCGGACAATGGGCCGCTGATGCTCATCCCCGGCTCGCAGCACGTGTTTGTCTCGTGCATCGGCGAAACGCCCGATGACCACTACAAGCAGTCGCTGCGCAAGCAGGAATACGGCGTGCCCGACGAACAGAGCCTGACCGAGCTTGCCTACAAGCACGGCATCTATGCGCCGGTCGGCAAGCCCGGCACCGTGCTGCTGTTCGACTGCAACACCATGCACGGCTCGAGCGGCAATATCACGCCGTTCCCGCGCTCGAACGCGTTCTTCGTGTTCAATGCCGTGAGCAACAGGCTGGTGGCCCCGTTTGCCGCCTCCAAGCCCCGCCCCGACTTTATCGCCGCGCGCGAGGTGGAGCCGATCAAGCCCGTGAGGGGCAATCTGCGAGGCGAAGGAGTACCCGCATGACCGGTAATCATTCCGTTGAAAAGATCGGCGGCACGTCGATGGCCGCCACGTCGACCGTCTTCGACAATGTCCTGATCGCCGGCCGCGAGGGCGCCGATCTCTACAACCGCATCTTCGTCGTCTCGGCCTATGCCGGAATGACGGACCTGCTGCTCGAGCACAAGAAGTCCGGCGATGCCGGCGTCTATGCCCACTTCGAGGGCAACGAGACGCCCGGCGCCTGGCGCGGCGCGCTCGAGACCGTCCGCAAGGCGATGCGCGAGCGCAACGGCCAGATGTTCGTGCGCAGCGAGAGCCTCGAGGAAGCCAACCGCTTCGTCGATGACCGCGTCCAGGCGCTGGAAACCTGCCTCGACGACCTCGACCGCCTGCGCCGCCACGGCCGCTTCTGCCTCAAGGAGCAGATGATCACGGTGCGCGAGATGCTGGCCGGCCTGGGTGAAGCGCATTCGGCGCACTCGACCGCGCTGCTGCTGCGCGACCGCGGCGTCAACGCGGTTTTCGTCGACCTCACCGTGTGGAACCACGAGGACCTCGTGAGCCTCGACGACCGCATCACCGACGCGCTCGGCAAGATCGATCTTGCCACGCAGATGCCCATCGTCACCGGTTATGCCGGCTGCGAAGGCGGCATGGTGCGTCGTTATGCCCGCGGTTATTCGGAGATGACGTTCTCGCGCATCGCCGTGACCACGAAGGCCAAGGAAGCGATCATCCACAAGGAGTTCCACCTTTCGAGCGCCGATCCGCGCGTCGTCGGTGAGGACAAGGCCAGCAAGATCGGCCGTACCAACTACGATGTGGCCGATCAGCTCGCCAACCTCGGCATGGAAGCGATCCACCCGCGCGCCGGTCGCGGCCTGCGCCAGTCGGGCATTCCGCTGCGCGTGCGCAACACCTTCGACCGCCACGACGAAGGCACGCTGATCTGCGGCGACTACGCTTCGGAAAAGCCGCGCGTCGAGATCGTCACCGGGCTCGGCTCGGTGCAGGCTCTGCAGTTCTTCGAGCAGGACATGGTCGGCGAGAAGGGCTACGACGCCAAGATCCTCGAGGTGCTGACCAAGCACCGCGCGTGGATCGTCAGCAAGAGCTCGAACGCCAACACCATCACCCACTACCTGAGCGGCACCAGCAAGGCGCAGATGTCGCGCATCATTGCCGACCTCGAAGCCGCCTATCCGGGCGCTGCGGTGTCGAGCCAGCCGGTGGCGATGGTTTCGGTGATCGGCAGCGACCTGTCCGAACCCGGGCTCGTGCCCCGCGCCCTCACGGCGCTGGCCGATGCCGAGATCGACATGATCGCGATGCAGCATCAGATCCGCAACGTCGACGTGCAGTTCATCGTCGGCTCCGAGGACTTCAACTCCGCGGTCCGCGCCCTGCACGAAGCGCTTGTCGAGGATGCCGACCAGCCGGGCCGCGCCGCAGCCTGATAGAACGATAATGGAAGAAAGCCCGGGCGCCGCTCTTTGCGCCCGGGCTTTCTGTCTTTACGTCTGCCCATCATGCTACAGGCCATCCTTCCCGTCCGCAGCCTCCTGATCGCCATCTTCATGCTGATGGCCGGCGGGGGTTTCATGAACACCCTCGTCAGTGTCCGGCTGGAGCGAGCCGGCAGCAGCGCGATGGTCATCGGTCTGGTGGGCACCGCCTACTTCGCCGGGCTCGTCATCGGCGCATTGCGGGTGCCGGCGCTGATCCGCCGCGTCGGGCATATCCGCGCCTTCGCCGCTTTCGTCGCGGTCATCAGCGCCTCCACGCTCGTCTATGCCGTGTACCGCAACCCGATGCTCTGGGGCGTCCTGCGCTACACCGACGGCTTCTGCCTCGCGGGCGTCTACATCTGTCTGGAAAGCTGGCTCAACGAACGGGCCGAGGCGGAAACGCGCGGTTCGGTGATCGCCGGGTACATGATCGCGCTCTATGGTGGACAGGCGGCAGGCCAGTTCCTGCTGGGGCTCGGTGAGACCAATCCCGCGCTGCCGCTGCTGATCGCCTCGATCCTGATCACGCTGGCCTCGATTCCGATCGTCCTGACCCGCATCATCGCACCGCTGCCCGATGAGGGTTATGCCGTGCCTTTCCGCGAACTCTACAAGGTCTCCCCCCTCGGGATTGTGGGGGCCTGCCTTACCGGCGTGATGCTGGGCGCCTTCTATGCCCTCGGCGCCGTCTATGCCCGCCGGCTGGGGATGAACCTGTCCGCCACCGCCCTGTTCATGAGTATCGTCATTCTTGGCGGTGTCGCGCTGCAATGGCCGCTCGGGCGGCTCTCCGACAAGCTGGATCGACGCAAGGTCATCGTGTTCAGTTTCGGCGGCACTTTCGCAGCCGCTGTCGCCCTCGCCCTGCTTGGCACCCCCGGCGTGATCCTGATGACGCTCGGTTTCCTTTTCGGCGGGCTCAGCTTCGCGCTCTACCCGCTGTGCGTCGCCCATACCAACGACCACCTTCAGCCCGAACAGCGCGTCGGAGCGAGCGGCGGTCTCGTCATGCTCTATTCGCTCGGCGCGGCCGCCGGCCCGTCGACCGGCGCATTTGCCATGGCGATCGGCGGCGCCATGGGCCTGTTCCTGTTCATCGCCCTGTGCGCGGGCGCGGCGCTGGCCTTCGGCCTCTGGCGCCAGACCCAGTCCAAGCCGGTCCCCGCGCATCAGCAGGAAGACTACGTCATCCTGCCGCGCACGACCCCCATGTCAGCCTCACTTGATCCGGTGGCGCCGGACGAAGCGTCCGACCTAGAAGGGAATTCCACGTGACCACCGATGGCCACCACGATCACCATCACGACTACGGCGCCGACATTCCGAGCGGCCACCCCGAAGCGACCCCGCCCGGCGTCCTCCACCGCGCCATCGCGGCATCTGCTATCGGCAACGCCACCGAGTGGTTCGACTACGGCATCTACGCCTATGGCGTGACCTACATCTCGGCTGCGCTGTTTCCCGGTGAAGCCGCCGAAGCGACGCTCTTCGCTCTCGCCACCTTCGCCATCTCGTTCCTCGTCCGCCCGCTCGGCGGGTTCTTCTGGGGCCCGCTGGGCGACCGCTACGGCCGCAAGGCGGTGCTGGGCATCACCATCGTCATGATGGCGGCTGCCACCGTGGGCGTCGGCCTGATCCCGTCCTACGATACCATCGGCTTCTGGGCGCCGCTGCTGCTGGTGATCCTGCGCATGGTGCAGGGCTTCTCGACCGGCGGCGAATATGGCGGCGCGGCGATCTTCATGGCCGAATACGCGCCGGACAAACGGCGCGGTTTCTACGGCAGCTTCCTCGAAGTGGGCACGCTGGCGGGCTTCTGCGGCGGCGCGCTGCTGATGCTCGGCTTCTCGCTGCTGCTGGGCGACGACACGATGCAGGCCTGGGCCTGGCGCCTGCCCTTCCTGCTCGCCGGACCGCTCGGGTTCGTCGGCGTCTATCTGCGTTCGCGCATGGCCGAAACGCCGCTGTTCCGCGAAGTCGAGGAGAAACACACCGAAGAGCCCTCGGCCAAGGTCGAGTTCCGCCACCTGCTGACGCTCTACCGCACGCCGCTGCTGGCCATGGGTGGGCTCGTGGTCGCGCTCAACGTCGTGAACTACACCCTGCTCAGCTACATGCCGACGTACCTCGAACGGCGCCTCGGCCTGTCGACCGATGCCTCGCTGATGGTGCCCATCGCGGGCATGCTGTTCATGATGGTGCTGCTGCCCTTTGCGGGTGCCCTTTCCGACCGGGTGGGCCGCAAGCCGCTGTGGCGCGTCTCGCTGATCGGGCTGCTGATCGGCGCTATCCCGCTCTACATGTTCATCGGCACCGGCATGACAAGCGCGGTGATCGGCTTCGTCATTCTGGGCCTGCTCTACGTGCCGCAGCTCGCGACGATCTCGGCGACGTTCCCGGCCTTCTTCCCGACGCCGGTGCGCTTCGCCGGCTTCGCGGTGGCCTACAACGTCTCGACCTCGCTGTTCGGCGGCACCGCGCCCGCGCTCAATTCGTGGCTGATCGACGAAACCGGCAATGCGCTGATGCCCGCCTACGTGATGATGGCAAGCTGCCTCGTCGGCCTGCTGGCGCTGCGTTACACCGAAGAAAGCGCCGGCAAGCCGCTGCGCCAGATCGGAGATCCGCCGCCGTCGCACGCGTGACGGCGGACCGCGATCACTGCGGTTCGGGCTTTGTGCGCGCCGGGCGTTTGGGCTTGGCCGTCCGACCCGAAGTCGTGGTGGCCTTCGTCGTCTTCGCTGCAGCCGGCTTGCGCGCCGGCGTCTTGCGCGCGGCGGGTTTCTTTGCTGACGGCTTCTCCGCTGCGGGCTTTTCGGGCGCAGGCTTTTCCGGCGCAGGTTTCTTCACGGGCGCCGCTTCCCCAACGGCCTTTTCCGGCGTCGGGAAGACATCCTCGCCCCTGGCCTTCCGGCCGATCGAATACTTGTAGATGACGTAGGCGGAAGCACCGCCGACCGCCCACCTGAGCAGCTTCATCGCGTGTCCTCTCGTTAGCTGTCACGCGAGTGTAACGCTGCGATCAGCCTTCGGCCACCCACTCGCGCCGCAAGGCAGGTCCGGCCAGCGCCATCAGCACCGCGGCAATCAGATAGAGCCCGAGCGACCACAGCATCGAATAGCGCAGCGCCTCGTTGCCGTAGAGCGGCGTCAGCGCGGTCGAGAACGCGCCGAGCGCATAAATGCCGCCGCCAAGGCCGATGAGGTTGTTGATGAGCAGGAACAGCGCCGATGCGGTCGCGCGCGCGGGCGGATCGACAAGATGCTGCACCGCGCTCGTCACCGGGCCGAGCCACACGTAGGCAAGCGCCTGCGGCACGAGGAACAGCAGAAAGGCCAAGAGCACGCTCGACGTCCAGATGCCGCCCGCGAAGAGCGGCACCGCGACGATGAAGGCCGTGGCCGGCACCCAGCCGTAGAACGCGCGGTCGCCGGTGCCGAGCTTGTCGGCCAGCGCCCCGCCCGAGAGCACGCCCACGGTTCCGCCGAGCAGCAGCACGGCGCCGATGAACCAGGAGGTATGGACAAGGTCGAGGCCGAAGCTGCGCTGCAGGAGGCTCGGCAGCCAGAAGGCGAGACCATATCCGAGCATCGAACTCGACGCCGCACCAAAGCTGAGGAGCCAGAACGCTTTCTTGCGTGCCAGCACCGCCGCCACCGCGCCCAGCCGGACCGAAGGCACCATGTCCTCCCCGGCGGCGGGCTTGGGCTTGTCGCGCACGACCATGCGGAACAGCGGCGCGATCAGCAACCCGGCGAAGCCGACGACGAGAAACGCCGCGCGCCAGTCCACCCGCGCCGCGACATAGCCGCCCGCCAGCACGCCCAGTGCCGAGCCGAGCGGAATGCCGAGCGAATAGACCGAAAGCGCGAAGGCGCGGCGGTGGCTGGGAAAGTGATCGCCGATCACCGCATAGGAGGGCGCGACGCCCCCCGCCTCGCCCACACCCACGCCGAGGCGTGCGAGGAAGATGTGCCAGAAGCCCTGCGCCAGACCGCACACGGCAGTAAACAGGCTCCACACCACCAGCGATCCGGTGATCACCCATGAGCGGCTGGTGCGGTCCGCCAGCGAGGCCAGCGGGACGCCGAGCGTCGAATAGAGAATCGCGAAGGCCAGACCGCCGAGCATGCCCATCTGCGCATCGTTCAGCCCCAGATCCGCCTGGATCGGCGCCGCGAGGATCGCGAGGATCTGCCGGTCGACGAAGTTGAACACATAGACGAGCAGGAGCATCGCCAGAACCATATTGGGGCTCGCGCCCCCTGCCCGTTTCGTCGTGTTCATCTCAGCTCACGTGGTCCTTGCAGAACGCCTCGATAGCGGCGAGCGCCACCGGCTCGTCGAGAATGGGGGCGTGGCCGACGCGCGGCACTTCGGCACTGGCATAGGGCCCGGAATGCCGCTGCGCCATCTCGCGTTCGGTTTCGCGGCTGAGCAGATCGGACAGTTCTCCCCGCACGACGAGGACAGGAACCGCATCGAGCAGGTCCCACAGCGGCCAGAGATCGGGCGGCACGGTCTGCGGGTCGTCGCCCGCGATGCTCTCCGAGATCGCCGGATCATAAGCGAAAACGACACTGCCGTCGTCCTGCTCGCGGCAAGTGCGCTTTGCGAAGGCCAGCCAGTCCGCGCTGCCGAAGTCGGGAAAGGCCGGTGCATTGACGGCGCGGCAACGGGCAGCGGCCTCGGTCCAGTCCGCCATCGGGCCCGATGGGCCGACATAGCCCTGAATGCGCGCGATCCCGGCGGGATCGAGCACCGGGCCGACATCGTTGAACACGACGCCCTGCGTCATGCCCGGCCGCAGTGCGTTCATCACCATGGCCATGAGCCCGCCCATCGACGTGCCGATCCACCCGGCGCGCTCGATACCGAGGCCGTCGAGCAGCGCCAGCATGTCCTGCGCATAGACATCGGGCCGGTACTGCGCGGGATCGGGATCCCACTCGGACAGGCCGCGCCCGCGCTGGTCGGGCACGATCAGGCGGTAGCGCCCGGCAAGGTGCGCCGCGAGCGGTTCGAAGTCGGCGCTGTTGCGCGTGAGGCCGTGCATCATCAGCACCACCGGCGCCGCGGGATCTGCGGCCGGATAGTCGCGCGCGGCCAGCTCGAGCCGCCCGCAGGCGCTGCGATAGCGATGGTCGCGGTATTCCATGACCATGAATTCCTTTTCAGGCGTGAAAGGCTGGCGGGCTTCCCTGGGGGTGTGAGGGAACGGGAAGCCCGCCAGTCGGAACCGGATCGCTCCGGCTCAGAGTTCCAGCGTCGCGGTCACGAAAACCTGGCGCGGATTGCCGTAGAAGGCCGTCAGCGTGCCTTCGGTTCCCAGCGTCGGGACGAGACCGCCGGCACCGTCGGGCGCGACGAAAGAGTAGCCCGAGGTCTTGTACTGCTTGTCGAACAGGTTCTTGCCGTGGACGCCCAGGCTCCAGAGGCCGCCCGGTGCGGTGTAGACCAGGCTGGCATCGACGAGCGCATAGCCCTTCTGGTCGATGTAGGGGTTGGGCACCTCGAACTGGTAGGTCTTCGAGCGGTACGACACCGTCGAGCTGAACGAGAGGTCGCCGTCGCCCACCGGGGTTTCGTAGGCGAGCGTCGCGCTGCCGGTCCACTTCGGCGTGTTCTGGATCTCGCGCTGGTCGGCCACATCGACCGGGCCCGTTGCCGAGTTGGTGATGTATTCCTTGTAGCGCGCATTGATGTAGCCGAGCGAGCCGGTGAAGCTCAGGCGGTCACCCATGGCGGCGAGATCGCGGGCGAGGCGGGCATTGGTCTCAAGCTCGAAACCGTCGATCTTGGCCTTGCCGGCGTTGGTGATGACACCGCAGAACGTTGCAATGCCATCGACGGTGCAGCCCTGCGAACCGGGGATCTGCACATCGTTGTAGTCCATGTGGAAGGCCGCCACGGCAACGTAGAGCCCGCCGTTGAACAGGTTGCCCTTGTAGCCGATCTCGTAGCTGTCGACCGATTCCGGACGGAAGCTGAGGTAATCGGCAACTTCGCTGTCCTGCCGGATGCCGTCGCCATTGAGGTCGGGCGCGTTGACGCCGACGCCGCGCGGGTCGAAGCCGCCGCCCTTGAAGCCCTGCGAGAAGCTGGCGTAGATGTTGTGATCCGGCGTCGGCTTGTAGCTGAGCGAAGCGCGCGGGGTGAACTTCTTGAAGGTCGCCTTGCCCGAGAAGTCGGTGCTGGGTGCGCCGAAGGGAACGCCGAGACCGCCGAAGACCGGCGAACCGCCGCCGAGGTAGTTCTGGCGCAGGATGTTCGCCTTGCGCTCGTCCCAGGTGTAGCGGCCGCCCAGCGCGAGGCTGAGCTGGTCGGTGAAGTCGAGCGTGACATCGCTGAAGATCGCGAAGGTCTCGGTATCGACATCGGCCTGGGTGAAAGCGGTGAAGCCGGGGAAGGTCGTGAACAGGCGCACGTCGAACTGCGTGTCCGCCTTGGCCGACAGGTAGTACGCACCGATCATGCCCTGGAACATGCCGCCGTCGTCGTAGAGGAGCTGGAATTCCTGGCTCGTCTGCTCGTTGCGGTAGTAGGCCGGCACGTCGAGATCGACGGCGGGCAGCGCGTCGAAGTCGATCGGCGAGGCCGAGTGGTCCTTGCGCCAGGCGCTGATCGAGCGGAGCGTGAAGGCGTCGCTCAGATCGGCCGTGGCATTGATCGAGAAGCCATAGGCCTCGACGTCCTGCTTGGGATCGATCAGGCCGCCGCGCGTGTCGTAGACGTCGTCCAGCACCGGCGCGCCCGAGGTGTAGCCCGGGATCAGACGGTGGCCGCCGCGCGCGTTCGACTTGTCGCGGGTATAGTCGCCCGAGATGCGGATCAGCACCGGCTCGCCATGGCCGCCCAGTTCGAAGGTGCCGCGCGCGGCCCAGATGTCCTTGTTGTAGTTGTCCTCGCCGGTGGTCAGGTTCTTGCCGAACCCGCCGCGCGAGAGCCGCGCCAGCGAACCGCCGACGCGCACGAGGTCGCTGATCGGCGCCGAGGCGGTGACGACGGCGTCGGCCTGATCGTAAGTACCGTAGGTCGCGCGAACCTTGAGGTAGGGCACGTCGGAGAGCGGCTTGGTCACGTACTTCACCGCGCCGCCGATGGTGTTGCGGCCATAGAGCGTGCCCTGCGGACCGCGCAGCACTTCGATGCGCTGGACGTCGTAGATGTCGAGCACGGCCGCCTGCGGACGGTTGAGGTAGACATCGTCGAGATAGATGCCGACGCCCTGCTCGAAGCCCGAGACCGGATCCTGCTGGCCGATGCCGCGGATGAAGGCCGACAGCGTCGAGTTGGTGCCGCGCGAGGGCTCGAGCGTCACGTTCGGCGTGGTCTGGGCAATGTCGGTCACGTCGAGCGCGCCCGACTTGGCGAGCTGGTCGCCGCTGAAGGTGGTCACGGCGATCGGCACGTCGACCAACCGCTCTTCGCGGCGGCGGGCCGTGACGATGATCTCGCCGCCTTCCTGCGGCGCTTCGGCTGCGGGCGGCGCATCCTGCGCCATGGCCGGAACCGCCAGACCGCCGGCCATCGCCAGCACACTCGAACCGATCGCGAAAATACGCGCCTTACGCATCACTCAGACTCCCAATGAACCTTGTCGTTGGCGCCTCTCATATTGATACTTGAACCATGTTTCAACTTTGAATGTTTGCCATGCCGTCGATCTGTCTATAGCTGTGGCTTCGTGACCACATCCGACGCGAGCGAATCCACCCCGCCCAGCAAGGCGCCGCGCACCGAACGGGGGCGCAGGACCCTCCGTAAACTGCTCGATGCAGCTGCTATCGAATTCGGGGAAAAGGGCTTTCACGAAGCGTCGATCACCGGGATCACCCGCCGCGCCGGAACCGCGCTCGGCAGTTTCTACACCTACTTCGATTCGAAGGACGAGATCTTCCGCGCGCTGGTGGACGACCTCAGCGGCAAGGTCCGCGAGGCCGCGCGCGACGCCCTGCAGCACGAAGCCCCCGCACTGGACACCGAACGCGCGGCGCTGACCGCCTTCCTGCGCTTCGCGCGCGAGCACAAGGAAATCTACCGCATCATTGACGAGTGCGAATTCGTCGATCCGGACAGCTTCCGCCACCACTACGAGACGACCGCCCACCGCATGCACGAGCGCCTCGAGGAAGGCATGGCCCGCGGCGAATTGCGCGAAGGCCTGGGCGAGGCCCACGCCTGGGCGATCATGGGCATGAACGTGTTCCTGGGCCTGCGCTATGCGGTCTGGTCGGAAGAGGCCACGCCCGAGGAAGTGGCCGAACTCGCCAATTCGATCCTGCGCGACGGCATCGCCCCGCGCGCACCGAACGAGGGCTGAGCCCCCTCTTCCGCCAAGACCGAGTGCCGCTGCAGACAGGCTTCCCGGCTATGGAAGATTGACTCTACCCATGATCCGTTTCTAGACACTTGTCTAGTTCCGAACGGGAGCGGGAGAGACCTGAGCGATGACCACCACCAATGCGGCCGACACGATCCATCGGCCTCTCTTCAATGCCGATGTCGTGGCCAATGCGCTGAACACCGGCGGCAGCCGCCCCCTCCTCAAACAGCTCGACGGGCCGACGCTTTCGGTGAACGACGTGCGCGACGAGACCAGCCGCTTCATGCAGGCGCTGCAGGCCGTGGGCGTGGAGGCCGGCGACCGCGTCTCGCTGATCGCGCCGAACATACCCGAGTGCCTCCACATCACCCACGCGCTGCAGCTGCTCGCCGCGCTCTATGTCCCGATCCACCCGCTTTCGGCGCTGTCGGACCAGCTCAACGTGATCGGCGATGCCGGCGTGAAGGTCATGCTCTTCGATGCCGAACGCTTCGAAGGCCGCGCCGCCGAAATCCAGCGCGAGGTGCCGGGCATCCGTCTGCTCGCCATCGGCCGCAGCGAGCTGGCCCAGGACATCCATGAACTCGCCGCGAGCTTCACGCCGCAAAAGCTGGTGCCCCCGCAGGTGGACGAACACGACGTCACCCGGCTCGGCTATTCGGGCGGCACCACCGGCAAGCCCAAGGCGATCCCGAGCTGCCAGCGCTCCGGCTTCCTCACCGGCCTCTACATGCAGGCGGTATGGGAATGGCCCGAAAAGCCCAACATCCTCTCCTGCGCGCCGCTGACACATGCGGGCGGCGCGATGTTCATGCCCGCGCTGCTGCGCGGCGGCACCTTCCTGATTCTGCCCCGCTTCGATCCGGTGCAGGTGATGGAAATGATCGAGGCGCAGCGCATCAACTGCATGATGCTGGTGCCGACGATGATCTATGCCCTGCTCGATCATCCGCGCTTCGACGAGTTCGACCTATCGAGCCTCGAGACGATCTTCTACGGCGCCTCGGCGATCAGCCCGGCGCGGCTCAAGGAAGCGATCGAGCGTATCGGCCCGGTCTTCGCGCAGTTCTACGGGCAGGCGGAAGCGCCGATGGTGATCAGCTACATGCGCAAGGCGGACCATGACCCGAACGATCTGAACCGGCTCGCCAGCTGCGGGTTGCCGAGCCCGTGGATCCGCCTCGAACTGCACGACAGCGACGGCAATCCGGTGCCCGATGGCGAGCCGGGCGAGATCGTCGTGCAGGGCCCGCTGGTGATGGACGGCTACCGCGATCCGGAGCTGACCGCCGAGGCCTTCAAGGGCGGCTGGCTGCACACCGGCGATGTGGCGGTGCGCGATCCCGACGGTTTCCTGCGCATCGTCGACCGCACCAAGGACATGATCATCTCGGGCGGCTTCAACATCTACCCGCGCGACATCGAGAACGTGATCGCCGAGCATCCCGCCGTTGCCGAAGTCGCCGTGATCGGCGTCCCACACGAAAAGTGGGGCGAAGCCGTCCACGCGGTGATCGTGCTCAAGCCCGGCACCAGCGCCAGCGAGGAAGAACTGTGCGGCCCCGTCGCCGCGCGCAAGGGCAACTACCAGGCCCCGAAGTCGGTGGAATTCGTCGAGGCCATCCCGCAGACGCCGGTCGGCAAGCCCGACAAGAAGGCCCTGCGCGCACAGTATGCGGTGAAGGCCTAGGCCCCAACGTCGTCCCAGCGAAGGCTGGGACCGCTGACAACATCGCGCCACGTCGAAAGCGATCCCAGCCTGCGCTGGGATGACGGCCTTTGCCGTTAACTTTTTCCCGCAGCCAGTCCTGCTGCGGGACGCCCGGGTCTCCACACTGGCGGTTTACGCCGTCTTAGGCGATGATGCTGCAAGGAAACCCCAGGGATTCGCTTCAGGAATTCGCCAAGGAACGGGCCAAGTGGACGGACGCATCTTTCTCGCCTCGGGCTTTATCGCCCTCGCTGCCGTAGCCGGCGTGCTGGTCATGGCGGCATCGCCGTCGACACCGGAGCCCGCCTCGCTGGCCGAAGCGAATGTCGCTGCCACCAAGGCTGCCGAGCCGGCAGCGAAAGCCCCTGCCCTCGTTTCCAAGCCCGAACCGAAACCGGAAGTCGCCGCCAAGGACGAACCTTTCGTTATCAAGCGGATCCTGCCGATCGACGGGCCGATCAAGTACGGCGAATGGCACTGGGACGACAAGAACGTGCCCGACGGCCCCATCGTGATCACCGTCGATCTCGATGCGCGCGTGCTCTCGGTATTCAAGAACGGCTACGAGATCGGCGCGACCGCGGTGCTGCTGGGCACCGAGGACAAGCCGACCCCGCTGGGCGTGTTCCCGATCACCCAGAAGGACATCGATCACGTCTCGAACATCTACACCGGCGCGCCGATGCCCTACATGCAGCGGCTGACCGACGACGGCATCACCCTGCACGGATCCAACGTGGAGCTGGGCTATGCCAGCCACGGCTGCATCGGCATGCCCGATCCGTTCGCGGCCAAACTCTACAAGCTCACCAAGCTGGGCGACAAGGTCTACATCACCCGCGGTAAGCAGGTGGGCCTCGGCGACAACCTCGAAGGCTCCTCGTAAGCTTCAGGTCTTGCGCTTCGCCGCCCTGACGGGGGCTTTGGCGAAACTCCACCCGCCCGCATTGGGGCGCACCACCAGATTGCCGATCGAGGCCGGGCGGCCTTCCGCCAGCGTGTCGTAGAGACGGGCCACGCCGCTCCCGCGCGGTTCCTCGCCATCGAGATCGCGCACGATGCGCGCAATCACCCGCAGCACCACGGCGCGCGGCGCCTGCGGACGATATTTCAGGCCCATCGGCTCCTTCTTGACGCAGGAGCGCCATTCGAGCGCGGCCATCCATTCGAGCGCATCGTCCGCCTCGGCAAGATGGGCCGCGCTGCAGGCGACAGCATCGACGTCCAGCCAGTCGGCCTCGGCGAGCGCCTTGCGCATGCGCACCCGGTCGAAGCGGTCGTCGCTGTTGCTGGGGTCCTCGGCTGCGGTCAGACCTGCCGCGCGGACGACATCGCCCAGTTCAGCGCGTCGCCACTCCAGCACCGGACGCAGCAAGGGTATCGCGGTCGCCGGCACCCGGCCGCGCGCGCGTGCCCCGGCGAGCCCGGCAACGCCGCTCGCCCGGTTGAGCCGCATGAGCAGCGTCTCCGCCTGATCGTCGGCCTGGTGCGCGGTAGCGAGTGCGGCAAGCCCGCGTTCCTCCACCCACTCGGCGAGCGCGGCATAGCGGGCCATGCGCGCCTCGGCCTGCAGGTTACCCGGTGCCACATCCACCGGAAGGATCGCGTGCGGCACGCCCAGTCCTTCGCAGACCCGCGCGACTTCGGCAGCTTCGGCACCTGCTTCGGGACGCAGACCGTGATCCACCGTCGCGGCCTCGACCCGGCCGGGCAAGGCAGCATGGGCCAGCACCAGCAGGGCAAGACTGTCGGGCCCGCCGGACACGGCAAGCCCCAGCTTCATCGCGGGTTCCTCGATGCTTTCCGGCCAGAGCGCTTCCAGACCGGCGCGAAACCGGTTCAGCGCGTCCTCGGTCAGGCCGAGATCAGCTGCAGTTGAGCCCATTGCGCGTGGAATTGTAGAGGCTCTCCAAACGCCCGGCGGCCTCGGTCGCATAGGTCTCGCTGAATTCGGCGAGCGCGATGCAGGCGCGCTTGGTGTCCTTCATCTGCTTCATCGTCACGGCCAGATAGAGCAGGCTGTCGGGCGCACGCTCACCGCGCTTGTCGGTCTGGTAGTTCTGCAGGAACCACTTGGCCGCCTCCCCCGGATTGCCATCGTCGAGATAGGCGCGGCCCAGCAGGTTGCGGCCCCAGCTCGCGCGGCGATGCTTGGGATACTTCTGCAGGAACAGCTTCAGCTGCTGCTCGGCTTCCGGATAGAACTTCGCGTCCCACAGGCGATAGCCATAGACGTACTCGTCGTCGCCTGGATCGTCGGTCTGCGGCTTGACGATGGCCTGCACCGCCGCGACGCGCGAGGACGACGGTTCCGCCGGCTTGGTTTCGGCAGGCGCAGCCGCCGCAGGCTGTGCCGAGGCGCCATCGGTCATCGCGTTGAGGTTCGACTGTGCCGCGGGCTGCGCGGTGGCCGCAGGCGTCGTCGACGACGGTGTCGTTGCCGGCTGGAAACCGCCGGCCAGCTTCGCTTCGAGCTGATCGATGCGGTTGGTGTTCAGCTCGATCTGCGAGGTGAGCCGCGCCATCTGCGCCTCGACCGCATCCATGCGGGTCAACAGATCGGAAACCGCGGTCGTTGCCGGCTGTCCCGGCGTCCCGGTCGGGGTGGGCGTCGCTGCGATTTCGGGCTCGAAGAACTTGCCGTCCGGCCCCGGGAAGACCTTGCGCTGCAGCGCGCGCACTTCGGCCTCGACCTTCTTCAGCCGGCTATCGACATTGTCCTGGGCCATTGCCGGCACAGCGCCTGCAACCAGCATTGCCCCCGCGGCTGCCGTTGCCAGCAGCCGTGCGAACCGCACATCCCCAAGTGAAGCTTTCATCACCAATACAACTCCGTATCAGACCGTTGCCTGCCCGTTATGTGCGCCGTGCTGGCAGAAACCGGCGGAACGGGGAATTAACCAAGGTGTTGCCGCAAGCGCCAGCGCCTGTCGAGGCCCGCTATTCGGAATCCGTGGAAACCGGCGCCGGAGCAGAGGTCTGCGGCGCAGGAGCCGGACTTGCGCTCGGCGGCGGCGGCGCAGCCGTCGCACTCGGCGAAGGCGTGGGCCTCGGGCTCGGCGTCGACTGGGGAGCGGCGCTGCGCGTCGCTGTCGGGCGCGGCGTCGGCTGCGCGGTAGCGCGGCTCGTCGGGCTTGCCGTGGGCGCAGGCGCGGTTGCACGCGGGCGCGGGTTCGGCGTCGGCGTGGGTGTCGGAGCCCGCGTTGTCGCGGAACTCGGCACCGGCGCTGGACGTGTTGCCGTCGGCGACGGGGTGGGCGAAGGCGTGGTCCGCGCCGATGGCGCCTCGCGGCGCGGCGCCGTGGTCGCCGCCGGTGCGGGCTGCGACGTAGCTTCCGGCGTCTCCACGCCCAGCAGATCGGCTGCCACGAGCGAAATGCCCGATACCGTCTGCGGCTCGCTGGCGAGCGCGCCCAGGTCCTTGCTGCCCACGCTTACGCGCAGGGCATCCGGGCGGCCCGTGCGCAGTTCCGGAGACTTGGCATCGTCCGGCACCGTCCAGCGCTCGTCCTTGGACATTTCCTTTTCGAGCAGCCGGTTGCCGTCGGCATCGGTCACGCGCAGCCACACTCGATCAGACGTCGACGTGAGCACGACCGGCCCGGTCGGCGCGGCGACCTGCGCAGCGGGCGCGGCCACCGGCGCCGGCTGCGGCGCGGCGGTCTGTTCGGCGATGAGATCGGGCAGCTTGCCTTCGGGCGAGAGGAAGTTGCTCCAGAACAGCAGCAGCGCCCCGATCACGACAACCGCGGCGCCGGCGGCGATCCAGGCCAGTCGTACCGGCGGCACCCGCGCCGGGTCGCCCGGCTCGAAATGGGTTTCGGGCTGGGTGTGGTAGGCTTCTTCGGCGTCGAGATGCTTGCGGACATCGTCGGCGATCTCGGTCTCGTCCAGCCCCAGAGCCCGCGCATAGGCGCGGGTGAAACCGACGGCATAAGTCCGGGCGGCAAGATCCCCGAAGCGATCCTCCTCGATCGCGATGAGGTGACGTTCGGCGATCTTGGTCTGGGAGGCGATATCGGCGCGGCTGAGCCCCGCCGCCTCGCGTGCCTTGCGCAACCGGCTACCGGCAGTCGACGCTTGTCCTGCCTCCCCCTGACCGTCGG